>JAGBDE010000028.1 GCA_017937655.1 Clostridia bacterium
GCGTGGTCACCTGGAACATTTCGCCGGCGCCTTCGCAGTCGCTGGTGGTGATGAGGGGAGTGTGCACGTACACAAAGCCGCGCTCCGCAAAGAAGGAGTGGATCAGCTGTGCTGCCAGGGAGCGGATGCGGAACACCGCGTAGAAGGTGTTGGTGCGGGGACGCAGGTGGGCAATGGTGCGCAGGAACTCAAAAGAGTGGCGCTTCTTCTGCAGGGGATAGTCGGCGGCGCAGGGACCCACCACTTCCACCTTCTTTGCCTTCAGCTCGAAGGGCTGCTTCATGCCGGGGGTCAGGACCAGCTCGCCGGTGGCGCGGATGGCGCTGCCCAGGGTGATCTTCACGGCGTCGGCAAAGTTCTCGGTCAGGCCGTCCTCCAGAACAATCTGCAGGTTCTTGAAGAAGGTGCCGTCGTTGAGCTCAATAAAGCCAAAGGCCTTGCTGTCACGAACGGTACGAACCCAACCGGATACACTGATTTCGGCAATGCCTTCCGTCAGCTGGGAGCGGTACAGCTCCCGGATGCTCATGTCTTTCATGGGAATTACGCCTCCTTAGCAGGTCTGCCCAGCATGGCGGCGCCGATGATGCCGGCGTCGTTGCCCAGGCTTGCAATTTCAATACGGGAATAGGGAAGATCCTTGAAGATCAGATAGCTGGGGATGCGGGCGCGCACGGCGTCCAGCAGGAAGTCGCCCGCTTTGCTGACGCCGCCGCCCAGCACGATCACCTCAGGATCCAGGAAGGTGATCACGGTGTAGCAGGCGCGGGCCAGGTAGTCCACGTACTCGTTGAACACGCGCAGGCCGGCTTCGTCGTTCACCTTGGCCGCGTCAAAAACCATCTTGGCAGTCAGCTTGTCGGGGTTGTTTTCGCACAGCTGATTCAGCAGGCTGTCCGGATACTGGCTCATGCGCTCCTTGCCCATGCGGATGATGGCGGTGGCGCTGGTGTAGCGCTCCAGGCAGCCGTCGTTGCCGCAGGTGCAGGGCACGCCGCCGATGTCCATGGGGATGTGGCCCACCTCGGAGCCAATGCCGTGGAAGCCGCTCCAGGGCCGTCCGCCGATGACGATGCCGCCGCCCACGCCGGTGCCCAAAGTCAGGAACACGCTGGAGTGGGTGCCTGCGCTCACGCCGCAGATGTATTCTGCAAAGCCGGCCACGGTGGCGTCGTTGTCAATGTAAACGGGCTTATCCAGGTACTTGCGCAGCTCGGCGCTCAGGGGCACGTTCTTCCAGCCCATATTGGTGCAGAAAATCACGTTGCCGTCCGTGTCGGCAATGCCGGGAATACCGATGCCGATGGCGGCGATGTCGTCGGCCTTGTAGCCGTTATCGCCCATGACCTTGAGCATGCACTGGCCCATATCGCCGATTATTTCTTCATAGGGACGGCCCACGCCGGTGGGGGTTTCGCCCTTGCAGAGGATCTTGCCGGTTTCGTCCACCAGGCCGATTTTGATACCGGTTCCACCAAGGTCGATGCCGATATATACCATAGTTTTCCTCCATCCTGTCCCCCTGAGGGACTTGTTTTGCTTTCAAGGCCCGGGGGATCAGTCCTGCCGGGCGATCATTTCGTTCAGTCTGCGATCCAGCTCGTGGGCGGCGCTGTAGCCCATGCGCTTCAAGCTCAGGTTCCGGGCCGCCACCTCGATGATGATGGCCAGGTTCCGGCCGGGCTTCACCGGCATGACCTGATAGGGCACTTCCACACCCAGAATGGTTTCCTTTTCCTCAGTCAGGCCCAGGCGGTCGTATTCCTTGGCGGAATCCCACTTTTCCAGGTGGATGACCATGTCGATGGACTTGGAGAGCACCACCGCGCCAACGCCGTACATGGCCCGGATGTCAATGATGCCGATGCCGCGGATCTCCATAAAGTGGCGGATGGTCTCCGGGCTTTCGCCGATGAGCCGGTCGTCCGCCACCCGGCAGATGTCCACCACGTCGTCCGCTGCCAGCTGGTGGCCGCGCTTGATCAGCTCCAGGGCGGCCTCGCTCTTGCCAACGCCGCTTTCGCCGGTGAGCAGCACGCCCACGCCGTAAACGTCCACCAGCACGCCGTGGCGGGTGACGTGGGGGGCCAGCATCCGGTTTAAGTACATAATGGCCGCCAGGGAGAACTTGGTGGTCTTGACCTTGCTGATGAACACGGGAATATCCCGCTCCTTGGCCAAGTCAATCAGCTCCTGGGGAGGCTGCATGCCCCAGCAGCACACGATGCAGGGGATGTTGTAGCTCATGTACCTTTCCAGGGTCTTGCACCGCTCCTCCGAGGGAAGGGAGGAAAGGTAAGTCATTTCCACCTTGCCGATCACCTGGGGCCGCTCGCTGGCAAAATACTCGTAAAAGCCGCAGAACTGCATGCCGGGACGGTTCAGGTCGGTAACGTTGATGTCCATCTCCGTGCGTTTGACGGGATTGACCAGTTCAAGCTCCAGCTTTGTCCGAAAATCTTCGATGGAAATCATGAATTTTCCTCCTTTTCCAGGGGATTTAGCACATATTGCTCCAGGAATCGGGCCAGCCCGTCCTCCGTATTGGGGCCGCAAACGTAGGCGGCTGCGGCCTTGGTCTCCGCCCGGGCATTGCCCATGGCCACGCCGTGGCGGGAGAACTGGATCATGCTGATATCGTTGAGGCTGTCCCCGAAAACCAGCGTGTTGTCCGGGGTCAAATGAAGCCGCTGGCTGAGGCGGGAAAGCATATTGCCCTTGGACACGCCGCAGCTGATGGCTTCAATGAAGAAGGGCTTGGACATGGTGAACTCGGCCTGGCCGGCAAACTGCTTGCGGATCTCCGGCATCACCTGCTGGACGATGACCGGGTCGGTCACGGCCAGCACCTTGGGCACCGGGTAGTCAATAAATCCCAGCAGGTCGCCCACGGCCTGGCCCTTCATGCCGGAGGCGTGCTTGTACTTCTGGGAGGGGGCGCATTCCTCCGCGTAATAGAAGTATTCCCCCCGGTATACCTGCACGTAGATGTCCCGGGCCTGCAAATACCGGACGATGTCCTTGGCAAGTTCAGGCTCCATGGCGGCCTCCTCCAGCACCTGATGGTCCGGAGAGATCAGCTGGGCGCCGTTGCAGGCAATGTAGGGGCAATCCACGCCGATCTGTTCCGCATAGGGAGCCAGGCTGGTCTGGGTACGGCCGCTGGCGGGGATCACGTGAATCCCCCGGGCGATGCACCTTTTCAGCACCTGCACGGTATAGGGGGTCAGCTTTCCGGCTTCGTCCACCAAGGTGTCGTCCAGGTCGGACACAATGGCGCGGATCTGTCTGGGGTCAAAGGTGGGTGTGTTCATGGCGCTTATCCTTAAAAAATGTAGTCAATCGTTCTGCGGCTTCCTGCTCCATCAGACCGCCCACGCAGGGCACCCGATGAAAAAACGCCGGATCGCCGGTCAGGGCGTAGACGCTTTCACAGCAGCCCTGTCGCGGGTCTTTGGCGGCAAAGTAGCACTTGCCAAGCCGGGCCATCATCATGGCGCCGGCGCACATGGGGCAAGGCTCCAGGGTGACGTAGAGAGTCATATCCTCCAGGTGGCGGCTGCCCGTGACTTCCGCTGCGGCGCGGATGGCCAGCACCTCCGCATGGGCGGTGGGATCCTGCAACGTCTCCCGCAGGTTATGGCTCCGGGCGATGATCTCTTGCCCCCGGGCGATGACCGCGCCCACGGGCACCTCGCCCTTTTCTGCGGCCAGCCGGGCTTCCTCCAGGGCCAGGGCCATCATCTGCTGATGCACCTTCATCCCTGGATCCCTCCGGCGGGAATCTGGGCCTTGGCGCCGTTCACCTGGGCAGGCTCCCGGAAGGTGGGCACCAGCCGGTGCAGGCAGGCGCGCATATCGCCGCTTTCGTCGATGCACTGCCGGAGCTGCGCAAGCATCGCCTCCACCTTCTCCACCTCGATCACCTCGGGCTGGGCCACGGCGATCTTGTCATTCTGGGTGCGGATGATGCCCTCGTTGGCCATGAGCAACTCTTCGTAGAGCTTCTCTCCCTTGCGCAGGCCGGTGAACACTATCTCGATGTCCTCATTTTCCGGAGCATAGAGCTGGATCATCCGCTTGGCCAGGTCGTAAATCTTGACGGGACGGCCCATATCCAGCAGGAAGATCTCGCCGCCCTTGGCGATGCTGGCCGCCTGCAATACCAGGCTGGCCGCCTCAGGGATGGTCATGAAGTAGCGGATGATGTCCGGGTGGGTCAGGGTCACCGGGCCGCCGGCGCGGATCTGCTGCTCAAACTTGGGAATGACGCTGCCGTGGGAGCCCAGCACATTGCCGAAGCGCACGGCGGAGAAAACTGTATCGGACTGGGTGTTCCGGGCCTCCACCACCATTTCCGCCAGGCGCTTTGTGGCGCCCATGATGTTGGTGGGGTTGACAGCCTTGTCCGTGGAGATCATCACAAAGCGTTCCGTGCCGTGGTTCATGGCGGCCCGGGCGGTCATATCGGTACCGAAGACGTTGTTCTTCACCGCCTGCTCCGGGCAGTCCTCCATGAGGGGCACGTGCTTGTGGGCTGCCGCATGCAGCACCACCTGGGGCTTATAGCGGCCAAAGACTTCGTCCAGCCGCTTTTCATCCAGAATGCTTCCCACGCACAGCACGATGCGGTCGTCCAGATTCCGGCGGTATTCCACCTGAAGCTGGCTCATCAGGTCGTACATGTAGTTTTCGCTGATATCGTACAGCACCAGCAGCTTGGGTTCAAGGAGCAGCAGCTTGCGGCAAAGCTCGCCGCCAATGCTTCCGCCGCCGCCGGTGATCAGCACCGTCTTGTCCCGGACGAAAGCCGCCACCTGGGTCATGTTCAGCTCTTCCTCCGGGCGGCTGAGCAGGTCGCCAATGTTGATGTCCCGCAGCTTACCCGCGCTGTGCACGTTCTTTTCCAGATCCTGAATGGGCATAACCCGCTTGACACGGCAGCCGGTGGCCAGGCACTTTTCCATCACCGGGTTCATATCGCTCTGGGGGGTGGAAACGGCAATGATGATATCGTCAATGCTGTAATCGCTGGCCAGCTTCAGGATGCTTCCGGTGCCGCCGCGGACGGGCACGCCGTTCAGGTTGGAACCGGCCCGGGACACGTTATCGTCCACCACCAGGATGGGAATGCGGCTGCCGTAGTTGCCGCGGCGCATCTCGTGCACCACGCTGGCGCCCAGCCATCCCGCGCCGATGATCATGGTGCGGCGCATTTCCTTGTGGGAATGGCGGATCAGGGAGAAATGCTCCCGGGTCACAAAATAGCGGTAAATCAACCTGGATGCGCCCACAAACAGAAGGGAAGTGAGCCAGAACAAGAGGTAGATCATGCGGTGGAGGCGGAACAGGTTTACCTTCACGAAGGTATTGGCCACCAGGGAAAACACAAAGGTGCTGATGGCGCCCACCAGTGCCGCAAAGGCCAGACGGATCAGGTCTTCCGCGGAGGCGTACTGCCACATGATGCGGTACATGCCAAACAGCGCATACACGATGATGTTGATCACCGTCATGGCAGGGGCCAGGCGGAAATAGAAAGCATAGAAGTGGTTCAGATTGCCGGTGGAATAGCGCAGGAACTGGGCAAAGATCATCGCCGCATTCACCAGGACGATGTCCAAAAGGATCCACAGGAACGTGCGCATACCGCGGTTCATCTGAGGTTTATCATGGGTCACAGGGCTTCCTCCCAACGGGCTTAGAATGGCGTGGGTATACTTAAAGAATAAGTATATCACAATTTTCCGAATCTGCATAGTTTTCGGCCCTGTTTGCGCCAAAAGAAAAACATGTTATAATAGGAATACCATTTTTCCCGACGAAAGGATATCACCGCCATGTTTAAGCTGGAACACCCTTCCATCGGCATGCTGGGCGCAGGCACCTGGGGCATTGCGCTGGCGCGAATGCTGCAAATGAACGGCTGCGCGGTCACCGTATGGTCCGCCCTGGCCGAGGAAATTGAAACCCTGACCGCTACCCGTCGCCACCCCAAGCTGCCCGATGTGGCTCTGCCCGAGGGCATCCTCTACACCACCGACCTGTCCCTGGCCTGCCAGGACAAGGACATCCTGGTGATGGCCGTGCCCTCCGTGTTTGTCCGCGAGACGGCCCGGAAGATCCGCCCGCATATTGCAAAGGGGCAGATCGTCGTGGACGTGGCCAAGGGCATTGAGGACGGCACGCTGCTGACCATGACGGAGATCATCGCGGACGAGCTGTCCGGCCTGGAGCCCCGGCTGGTGGCCCTTTCCGGCCCCACCCACGCCGAAGAGGTCTCCATGGACATGCCCACGGCCATCGTGTCCGCCTGTGAGGATCACGGCGTGGCCCAGTACGTGCAGCAGGTGTTTTCCAACAACTTCCTGCGCGTCTACACCAACACGGACGTGAAGGGCGTGGAGATCTGCGGATCGCTGAAGAACGTCATCGCTCTGGCCACCGGCATTTCCGCCGGACTGGGCTACGGCGATAACGCCAAGGCCGCTCTCATCACCCGGGGCATTGCGGAAATCGCCCGGCTGGGCACCGCCGCAGGCTGCACCAGCGCCACCTTCAGCGGCCTCACCGGCCTGGGCGATCTGGTGGTCACCTGCACCAGCCGCCACAGCCGCAACAACCGGGCCGGTTTCCTGATGGGTCAGGGCGTCGCCCCGGAAGAGGCCATCCGCCAGGTGGGCATGGTGGTGGAAGGCGTGAACACGCTGCCCGCCGCCGTTGCCATGGCGGAAAAGTACCAGGTGGAGCTGCCCATCATCCAGACGGTGAACGCGGTGGTTCACGGCGGCATGCGCCCCAAGGACGCGGTCAACGCGCTGCTTGGCCGGGAAATGAAAAGCGAGGTTCCCGTGGATTTCCTCTCCAACGGCTGATCTTTTGGAAAGCGAGGGTGCAACATGGACTGTCCCTTCTGCCGGCGGGCCAGCGGTGAAACGCCTACCCGCGTCATTTATGAAAACGACCACGCTTTGGTATTTCTGTCCGACCGGGGCTTTGAGGACGGTCACATGGTGGCCGTGCCCAAAAAGCATGTGGAAAACATCCTGGACTGCGACGAAGCCACCCTCGGCCACCTGATGGCGGCGGTAAAAAAGGTGGCCAATCACATCGTGGACAACTGCGGCTACGGCGGCGTGAACCTGATCAGCGCCAGCGGCAAGGCCGCCGACCAGTCCGTGTTCCACTTCCACATCCACCTGATCCCCCGCAAAATGGGCGACGGCGTGGAAGCCTGGCCGCCCTTTGCCGGGGCCAAGTGCGATGCGGACGAAATGTTTGAAACCCTGCGGATGAAGTGACAGCCGGAAAGGAGCCCTTATGAATATCAAACAGGAACTTGAGCGCGCCCTGGGCGACCCGGGCCTCCTCCGCCTCAACGACGTGGAAATCGACCCGGAAAGCATCCGGGCCATCATGATCAACGAGGTGGTGCCGGAGGATCCCACTCAGGATTTCTACGGCGCCAGCGGCGAAATGTACCTTTCCACCACCATCCCCCTGTTTCAGAAAGCGGGGCTGGAAGTGCAGTCCATCGGCGATATCCTGAACATGGGCGTGTACATCACCAACGCGGTGAAGACGCCCAAGTGCGGCTACGCCGTGGAAAAGAGCGCCATGGAGGAAAGCCTGCCCTGGCTGGAAAAAGAGCTGAGCCTGTTCCCCAACCTGCGGGTGATCATGCTCATGGGCGACGTTGCCAAAAAGATGGTCAACCAGATCGTCCGAAAAACAACCAGGCGCAATGTGATTCCCTCCGGGGCCACGTACCGGCTCCGGGCCACGGAGTTTTTCTTTGGCCATATCCGGGTCATGCCCTCCTACATCATGACCGGCGGCAACATCCTGATTGAAAAATCCAAAGTTGCCATGGCAGCAGAGGACATTGCCACCATGGCAAAGATCATTGCGGAATAACAAAACCCCTCCTGCCAGAAGGTATGATGTAAAGGAAGGAGTTATCCTACACTTTGCATCTTGTAAATAACGAAACCGCAAGCCTTTGTTGGCTTGCGGTTTTGTGTACTGCTGTGATAGAATAAAAGCGACAAACTTGAATCTGACGGATTACGATATTTCTTTTTTAGAACATTGTAAAAGGATTTTTACATGTATTTTCCATGATGTAAAAGCACTTTGATTGAAATACATTCGGAAATTTTGTATGCTGAATATGCTTCAAACGAAGCGAAATTAATGAGGTGGACAGAATATGGAAATAGGTAGCAAACTCAGAACGGCACGAAACGAAAAAGGAATAACACAAGAACAAGCGGCCGAGTTACTTGGTGTTAGCAGACAGACAATCTCAAATTGGGAAAATAATAAGTCTTATCCTGATATTATTAGTGTTATAAAAATGAGTGATATCTTTTCTGTAAGTCTTGACCATCTACTCAAGGAGGAAAAATCGATGAAGCAGACTTATCAAGATTTTTTGGAAGAGAGCACAAACACAGTAAAAGCAAAAAGAAATTTAGAAAAGATTATTTTACTTTCTACCTACTTTGTTATTTGGGTTGTTGCAATGATTGTTTTTTGGAACATCAAAGGGCCTATAACTGCAGGACTTAATATTACTTTTCGGTGGATTTTGTTGCCGCTTCTTTTACTTATATCAACAGTAACTGTTGCCAAGAATGACTATTGGGGGAAAGGAAATTGGTTATGTATTTTAGGCGCAGCCATAACATTTCTTACAGTTCCGTATACGGAATTTGCTGAAGAATTGGGCACAGCAACTTTTTCTTTTCGTTTTCCCAATTTTGGGTATATGGTGATAGGCGTTATTGTGTCCCTATGTGGCATTGGAATAGGGGTTTATTGGAAAAAGAAGGCTACTTCAAAAGAAAAGTTGTAAGCGGAATATAGTTGTTTTTCAAATAAAAGACTTCGACCAATTCCAATTTGCCGAGCAGACGAAACTCTTCTTTCCCATCATTTCAAGAGGGCGCAATTATACGCACTGTACCAGTGCATTGCGTTTATACAGGTACATATAAGTAAACGTGCATCCGGCATATCACCGGATGCACGTCTTTTCTTGTTGCTGGATAACTTGTTCCTTGACA
>JAGBDE010000029.1 GCA_017937655.1 Clostridia bacterium
GGATCAAACTCTTATGTTTAATCCGTTCATCGCTCTCGATTTCGAAGACTGTTCGTCTCCTCCAAGCACGATTTACTCAAAATTCATTGACTGTCGTTTGCGTTCTTTCTTATCTCTGTATCGTTTTCAAGGTTCGTTGCTCTCAAGCGAGCTTGTATAGAATATCACCTTTTGGCCTCCGTGTCAACACTTTTTTTGAAAAAATTTTCATTTTTCTCTATCCTTTGATTTGCAAGGGTTTGAGACCCCTTTTTCGTCCTTTTTCCCTGATTTCAGCAAACTTTTTTGAATTTCTTTTTTCTGTCGCGTCTTTTTTCCATATAAAAGGAAGCAGCAGCCCATCCGCTGCCGCTTCCCTTACGAAACCCTTATTTCATGCCATTGATCAGTTCTTCCGGCGAAAACGGAAACTCCAGCCATCCGTCAACCTCCGCAGCGATCTCCCCCGGCGCGATCAGAAACACCAAGTTTCCGCCATCATCCAGCAGAAAGTCCCACTCCGGGTTCAGCGACGCTTCCACCGTTTCCAGGCTCAGCCCCTCCAGATAGCTCCTGTCCAGGTTCTGCTGATCCTTCTGCACAATCTCCCAGATCAGCCCCGTCACCATTCGGTTCAGCTGCATGTTTCCCTCGTCGGATTCCAAGCCCAGCAATTGCGACAGCCCGATCCTCTCCCCGGCATAGATTCCATCCCGGGCAAACACTATGGGCAGCATGCCGCCCCCGCCAAAGCCATCGTCCGCCAGAAGCACCAGGCCCAGATACCGGTCGTCCATATGGGTCAGCTGATAACTCAGCCGCAGCGCGTCCGCCCCCTCTGCCATGACCAGCAGTTCCTCCGTCGGCCCGGTTTCAGCCAGATTTGCAAAAAAACGGCTGATGGCTTCATCGGCAGGATCGGCCGCCACAAATTGCGGCAGCACATACTGAATCAAGCAGCCGGGTTCCCCCTCGGACGATATCGTCCAGGTTCCCGTCAAATCCTCTGCCAGGCCCCAGTCCTCCCCAAAGGCAGACAGGGGCAGCAGGCACATCATCAGTATCCAGCTAAAAACCATCAGCCGTTTCATATTTCACTCCTTAGCCCTGAGCGCCCTCATCGGTGCCAAAGCTGTTTTCCAGGAAGTTGCAGTACATGCCGAACTCGCTGCTCATTTCCGTCAGGAACTGTAGCTCGGCCTGATAAATATAGCTTTCCGTGACGATATACACGTCGAACACGGTATAGTTGTCCTTGGTGTAGAGAATGGTGGCGTTGTATTCGCTGATGGTCACCTTGGCGCCGTTGAGGCCGCTGGCGATCAGGTTCACGTAGCTCTCCAGGTCGCTGCCGTCGGCATTGTCGATGCGGCGGGCGAAGAAAGACGCGCTGCCGTCCGGCATTTCCGCCTTCACGCCGCTTTCGTCCTCCACCAGCACATCATCCGCAAAAATGGTGGGATAGCACAGGCGATAGCCCAGGTTGGTGTCCACGTACTCCTGGATGATGTCTGCGTCGTACTGCATGAAGGCCTCCTCCATGTTCAGGTCCATGCCGGAGGAGAAGCCCATCAGCCGATAGCCGTTCAGGGCGCGCTCGTCGGCCTGGAAGGTGAAAATGCCGCGATCCCACCAGGAAACCTCGTTGAGCAAAGTGCCGCTGAGCTGGTCGATGGGAGCCGGGGCCACGTAGATCATGCCCACGATCTGGATGGTGCCGTTTTCGTCCACATTGTAGACATTGGCGGGGTAGAAGCCGATGTAGCTGATGCCGCCTTCTTCGGGCAGAATAGCGCCGGTTTCGGGGATCTGCGCGTCAAAGATGGTGCTGAGCAGCTCCATGCGGGCCTTGGTATCCTCCATCATTTCAGGGGTGATACCCAGGTTCTGGCCGTAGGTCTGGCCGATGCGCACAAAGGATGCCACAAACTGCTCCGTCAGCACGCCCTCAGAATCCGGGATGACGAGGGCGTATTCATCATCGCCCTGAGCGTCCAGGCAGGCTGCGCTGACCAGGTCCATCAGGGGGTAGAGGGCCTCCAGGTCGGCGGCGCCGGATTCTGCAAAGGCGGTGCCCAGCAGCAGGCAGGCGGCCAGCAGGATGGCGGAAATCTTCCGAATGATCTGCTTCATGTACTTCTTCCTCCCAAAAATAACTTCCTTATTTCTTTCCCCGCGGGGTGCTTCATCAATAGTAACGATTTTCCCGGCCAAAATCATCCAAGCTTTGTCAGATATTCTGCTGCGCTCAGAGCGGCGATATTTCCTTCGCCCACAGCCTTGGGAATCTGCAAGGGCTTGCCGGTGCAGTCGCCCGCGGCGAACACCCCGGGAATGCTGGTGGCCATGGTTCTGTCCGTGACAATGGCCCCGCCCTCCACCTTCAGATCCGGCAGGAGCATATCCAGGGCCACGGCGGAGCGGTAGATGAACACGCCGTCATAAACGCGCTCGCCCTGGTCGGTGGTCAGGCGGATGCCGTTTTCGTCCGGTGCCAGGGCCTTCACCTTTTCGCCGATGACCTGCGCCTTTTGCGACAGGCCGTCCGTGCGGTGGTTCTTTCCTATATAGTAGTCCAGCTGGCCCACGACGCTGCCCAGGAACTGGGTTTCTTCCGCGCCCTGCTCCGTGGAGGAGATCATGGCGACCCGCTTGCCCCGGTAGAACATGCCGTCGCAGGTGGCGCAGTAGCTGACGCCCCGGCCCACCAGCTCTTCCTCGCCGGGAAGGAGGACGGGTTTGCCTGCGCCCATGCACAGCACAACGGTGCGGGCCTCAATCACTTCGTTTTCCACCAGCAGCATAAAGCCTTCGCCGGTGGGCATGATGTTCCGCACCAGCCCAAACTGTTCCTCCACGCCCAGGGAAAGGGCCTGCTGCCGGAAAATGTCCAGCATTTTTTCGCCGCCCACCTGGGGAAGTCCGGGATAGTTGTCCACTCTTTCCGCCTTGCGCAGCATGCTGGCGTCGTCCTTAGGGGCGATAATCACCGTGCTCAACCCCCGCATCCGGGCGGTCATGGCGCAGGACCATCCAGCCGGCCCCTTGCCCACAATTGCTACATCCATCTTCCGAACCTCCTTTGTTTGCTTGCTTTTTCGGTTTCAGTATAGCAAATATGAAGGAAAATGACAAGATATTCGATATAAACGTAACATTTGCGACACATCTTCCTGCAATCTTTACAAACAAAAACTCCCGGCGTTGCGGGAGTTTTTGTTTCAAATGTGCATTTATCAGGCTTCCATAGGAACCTGGCTCCGGTTGTGCTTCCAGCAGATCAGGACGCCGCAGTCAAAGCTGACCCGTTCCCAGGAAAAATGCTCAAACCCAAGCTGCGCAAGGATATCCTCCGCCTGCCTGCGGGAGATGGCGTCCGCGTCGGCGCTCATGCCGTCGCCCAGAAGCTTTTTGACCGCCCTCAGGGGCCGGGGCAGACATTCGATGCCCAGCACCAGCTGTCCGCCGTCCTTCAGCACCCGCTTTACTTCCTCCATCTGCAGCTGGAAGCTTTCCGCCTCCATCCGCCGGGAGCGCATCAAAACAGAATGAAATGCGCCGTCCCGCCAGGGAATATCGCCGGGGGCTGCATACACCAGATCCGCGCTGCAAACCAGCGAACGGGTCTGACGCACCAGTTCCATATTATCGGAAACACCGCAGACCTCGCATTCCATGTTCCTGCGCAGGTAGTCCACCATCAGGCCGTTGCCCAGACCCACGTCCAGCACACGGTCGTCCCGGTCAATGACTGCCCATTTCAGCAGGCCACGCTCCATGGCGCTCAGCCGCGGACGCATGGACGGATATGCGACTGCCTCGTATGTCCTGCTGCCAGCCTTCGTGATCATTGGTTTCCTCCTTGCCATTTGTTTCAATGGCAAGGAGATTATAACACACTTTCTTCAAAAATGCACACATTTTTGTAATAATTTATAAATATTTCTTCCTCAATGCAGGTAGTAGGACTTGACGCCGGTTCTGGTCAGCAGTCTCCAGCAGGCCAGCGCGCCGATGATCAGCAGCGCCGTCAGCGCCAGGAGGCCGTGCAGGAAGGTGCCGCCCAGCCAGATCACCAGGAACACCACGCCCACGCCGATGCCCAGCATGGCCAGGGAGCCCAGGAAGACGATCATGCTGTTGAAATTGTTCTTCATGGCTTCCTGCTCGGTGCGCCAGTTCAGCTTGGGATGGGCCGCGTCATAGCACAGACCGATGGCATTGAGGATGAAGCTGGCCAGCTGGGAAGCCAGGAAGCCCATCACGATCCAGGGAATGAACTTGGGCAAAATCACGCAGGCCACCACAGCCAACAGCAGAATACTGAAGCCGTTCATCAGCATGCCGATCCACAGCTTGGGCAGCAAATGATCCAGGCCGGTCACAGGGAAGGTTTTCCGCTGCTCGTGGGTGATGCCTTCCCGGGAAACGCCGGTGCTGGCAACGCTGACGCAGCTGCCGAACATACCCAGGCCCAGCATGATGGCGTAGACGATCTCGCCGGTGAGGATGGACTGAAGGCCCTCCAGAGCCTCACCCAGCATGCCGTCGCTTGACAGGGCAAAGGCCATCGCGCCGATCATCAGCGGGATCATGATCATGCCGGCCAGGCCGTTGGAGGCGTAGGCGGGCACGGTGAACAATTCCCGCAGTTCCTGCATGAACAGGCTCTTTCTGGGAGAGCGAACGTCGCCGCTGCCCCGGAGCTTCCGCTCGCCCTTATCCATCACGGTGCGGATCTCGCTCTGCTTCACAGCCAGGTTCAGGTAATCCTTGCCAAACAGCCAGATCACCAGCGCAATAACACCAACGCTCACTGCCGCAAACAGGCCAACGCTGGCCCAGCCGGCCAGGCCGGACTGCATCAGGCCGTCAGCCGCCCACTGCAGCGGCGGATAGTTGCGCAAAATCAGGTTCAGGATGGACTGCTCGCCCACCAGCAGCTTGATGAGCATCTGGCTGATCTCTTCGTCGGAGAACTCGGTGATCTTCAGGTTGAAAAAAATCACCGCAAACATCAGCACGAAGGTGGCAACCACCGTCATGCCTTCCCGGCGCTTCCACAGGGCGCTGACCCGGATCAACAGGAAGCTGAGCACCATGTCAATGGCCAGGGGGATCATGGGCACGCACAGGCTGATGATCAGCACTTTCAGAAGCAGTAATGCGTCAAAGCCGCTTTTCAGGCTGATCATGATGGACAGGGGCAGCACCACCAGCAAAGTCAGCAGAGCGTCGCCCGCCCAGGTGGAGGCCATCCTGACCGTCAGGACGCTGCGGCCGGAGATGGGCATGGCCGCAATGGAGCTGATATCCTGGGAGAAGAACAGCGTGCTGTTGACGGAGAAAAAGCCGTAGATCAGCGTGATGAAGGTGCTGGCCAGGAAGGCGGCCATCAGCAGGATGTACTCCGGCTGCATGGCGGAAATGATGGGGGTTTTGGTCAGGGTGTCAAAGAGCATGTACTCCATGAAAACCAGAATGCCGAAAAGATACAGCATCAGAACGCCGATGCCGATAAACGCCCAGACGCCCTTGGACTGTTTCTTGCCTTCGTTATGGTTTCTGGGATCCAGACCGCGGATTTTGTGCAGAAGCTGCACCCGCAAATAAGCAAGCATGTTATTCTCCCTTCTCGACCAGTTCCAGGAAGAGTTCTTCCAGGGTGTCGTTCTTCTGGCTGCCGCGCAGATCGTCCAGGCTGCCCTTGGCAATCAGCTTGCCCTGGCTGATAATGCCGATCTCATCGCAAAGCCGCTCCGCCACGTCCAGAACGTGGGTGGAGAAAAACACGGTGCGGCCGCTGTCCGCATGGGCGCGCATCTGCTCCTTGAGCAGGTGCATGCTCTGGGGATCCAGGCCGGTCATGGGCTCATCCAGGATCCAGATGCTGGGATCATGCAGCAGCGCGCCAATCACAGCAATCTTCTGCTTCATGCCGCGGCTGTAGCTGCGGATCTGCTGGTTGGCAGCGTCCTTCAGGGCAAACTGCTCCAGGTACATCTCGCTCAGGCGGTTGCGCTCTTCCTTGCCCACTCCGTACATATCGCCCATAAAGCGCAGGTATTCCATGCCGGTCAGGCGGCCGTACATGTCAAAGGCGTCGGGCACAAAGCCGAAGGTGCGCTTGGCCTCCAGGGGGCTTTTCTTCATATCAATGCCGTTCATCTCCACCCGGCCTTCGTCGGGCTGGATGATGCCGGTCATCAGCTTGATGGTGGTGGTCTTGCCTGCGCCGTTGGGGCCGATAAAACCGAAGACCTTTCCGTCTTCCACCTGCATGGTCAGGTTATCCACCGCCCGCTTTTCGCCGTAGACCTTGGTCACATTTTCAAAGGTAATCATGGTGATCCTCCTCTTTCTTTTCCCCGAAGGCCTCTCCTCCGGACGATAACATCCTACCACAAACCAAAACCGGAGGAAAGCGCTCCATGTCGCTTTCCCCCGGTTTTCATGTCCAAAATATGCATTTTTTGGGTCGAAATTACTCCGCCGCGTTAATGCGGGCGATGGCACGCTTCAGCTTGGCGCTGTTCACGGCGTACTCCACGTCTTCCCGCTTGAGGGCCTTGAGGGCTTCCTCAGCCGCCTGGCGGGATCTCTCGGCGCGGTCCCGGTCAATTTCGTCGGACCACTCAAAGGTGGTGGCCATGACCATGGCCTCGCCGTTGTAGACGGTCAAGAGGCCGCTGTTGCAGGCTGCGGTGCGGGTCTTGCCGTTTTCGTCCACAATGTGGGCCTGGCCCACGCCCAGCGGGGCCGCATAGTCGATGTGCTTGGCCAGGATGCAAACGTCGCCGCCTGCGGTACGGGCCACAAAGCGCTCCACCTGACCGTCAAAGATCATCCGGTCCGGGGTTACGATCTGCAAATGAAAGGTTGCCATGCTTATTCACCCTTCTGTGCCTTGGCTACAGCCTCGTCGATGGTTCCCACGAACAGGAAGGCGCTTTCCGGCAGGTCGTCGTGCTTGCCTTCGATGATCTCGCGGAAGCCGCGGATGGTTTCCTTCAGGGGCACGTACTTGCCCTCCATGCCGGTGAACTGCTCGGCCACGCTGAAGGGCTGGCTCAGGAAGCGCTGCACCTTACGGGCGCGGGACACGATCAGCTTGTCTTCGTCGCTGAGTTCGTCCATGCCCATAATGGCGATGATGTCCTGCAGTTCCTTATAGCGCTGGAGGATGCCCTGCACCTGACGGGCCACTTCATAGTGCTCATGGCCCACCACTTCGGGGCTGAGGATGCGGCTGGTGGAATCCAGCGGATCCACGGCGGGGTAGATACCCAGCGAAGCGATGGAACGGCTCAGAACCGTGGTGGCGTCCAGGTGAGCGAAGGTGGTGGCGGGGGCGGGGTCAGTCAGGTCGTCTGCGGGAACGTAGACGGCCTGCACGGAGGTGATGGAGCCCTGCTTGGTGGAAGTAATGCGCTCCTGCAGCGCGCCCATCTCGGTGGCCAGGGTAGGCTGATAGCCCACGGCGCTGGGCATACGGCCCAGCAAAGCGGACACCTCGGAGCCTGCCTGGGTGAAACGGAAAATGTTGTCAATGAACAGAAGCACGTCCTGGTTTTCCTTGTCGCGGAAGTACTCTGCCATGGTCAGGCCGCTGAGGCCCACGCGCATACGGGCTCCCGGAGGCTCGTTCATCTGGCCGTAGACCAGCGCGGTCTTGGAAATAACGCCGCTTTCCTTCATTTCGTTGTACAGGTCGTTGCCCTCGCGGGTACGCTCGCCAACGCCGGCAAACACGGACAGACCGCCGTGCTGCTTTGCCACGTTGTTGATCAGCTCCATGATCAGAACCGTCTTGCCAACGCCTGCGCCGCCAAACAGGCCGATCTTGCCGCCCTTGGCATAGGGGGCGATCAGGTCAACCACCTTGATACCGGTTTCCAGGATCTCGGTGGAGGTCTCCTGCTCCTCAAAGGAGGGAGCGGGGCGATGGATGGGCCAACGCTCGGCGTTTTCGGGCTGGGGCTGGTCGTCGATGGCGTCGCCCAGCAGGTTGAAGATGCGTCCCAGGCACTCGTTGCCCACGGGCACGGTGATGGGGCTGCCGGTATCCACGGCGTCCAGGCCGCGAACCATACCGTCGGTGGCGTTCATGGCGATGCAGCGCACCACGTTGTCGCCAACGTGCTGGGCAACCTCGGCAACCACCTTGCGGTCTCCGTTCTGAATTTCAACAGCGGAAAGCAGTTCCGGCAGATGACCGTCCTCGAAGCGGATGTCCAGCACCGGGCCGATGACCTGAACCACTTTGCCAATGTTTTGATTGCTCACAATGGGTTACTCCTTTCCCGATGCTTATTCTTCTGCGCCTGCCACAATTTCCGTGATCTCCTGGGTAATGGCGCCCTGACGGGCACGGTTGAACTTGAGGCGGAGATCGCTGATCATGGCGTCTGCGTTTTTGGTGGCGGAATCCATGGCGTTGCGGCGCATGGATACCTCGCTGGCAAAGCTGTCGCAAATGGAGCTGTACAGCTTGCCTGCCAGGTAGTCCGGCACCACCCTGCGCAGGGTTTCTGCGGGTTCCAGTTCATACACGGTGGAAACGGGGGTAGCGTCCTCGGGCAGATGTGCCTTCTGGATGGGCAAAAGTTGTTCCACCTTGGCTTCCTGATCCATCATGGTGCGGAAGCTGGTGTACACCAGGTACACCTCGTCAAAGCGTCCGGCTTCATAGCCCTCGGCCAGCATTCCTGCCATGCGGTAGCAGTCATCCACGCTGGCGCCCTCCACCCGGGCCTGGGTATCCTCCAGCAGTTCCTTGTGCATGCGCTGGTACTTGTCGATGGCCTTGCGCCCGATGGGAAGCACGCAGTAATCCGCGTCCCCCGCGTGGGCGTCCAGGGCCTTGAAAATGTTGGAATTGTATCCTCCTGCCAGTCCGCGCTCGCCGGCAATGACCACATAGCAGCGGCGGTTTCCTTCACGCGGGGTGAGGAAGGGGATGTTGGGGTCTTCACAGCGGGCCACAGCGGCGGAGATGGCCTCCCGGGCGATCTTGCCGTAGGGCTTGCTGTTCTCCATGCGCTCCTTGGCACGGCGAAGCTTGGAGGTGGCCACAAGCTGCATGGCTTTGGTGATCTGCATCGTGCTTTCCACACTGCGGATGCGCAGCTTGATGTCCTTCATGGACGCTCCTGCCATGTTAGCTCCTCCCTTCGCTTACTTTGCCTTGAGAAAATCGCGGGTGTATTCATCCAGCGCGGCCTTCAGGGCTTCCTCGGTCTCGGCGCTGAGCTGGCCGGTGGTGCGGATTTGTTCCAGCACATCGCCATGCTGGGCGGCCATGCGGGCGTAGAGGCCTTCTTCATAGTCGGCCACATGCTCCACCTCTACCTCCTTGAGGTAGTCGTGGGTGACGGCGTAGAAGATGCACACCTGATCCTCCACATTGATGGGATGGCTGCGGTTCTGCTTGAGCACCTCCACAATGCGTGCGCCCTGGGCCAGACGGGCCTTGGTGTCCGCATCCAGGTCGGAGCCGAACTGGGCAAAGCCCTGCAGCTCGCGGTACTGGCTGTAGAGCAGCTTCAGGCTGCCGGCAACCTTCTTCATGGCCTTGATCTGGGCGTTGCCGCCCACGCGGCTGACGGAGATACCCGGGTTCACAGCGGGCATGATGCCGGAGTGGAACAGCTCGGTCTCCAGGAAGATCTGGCCGTCGGTGATGGAAATGACGTTGGTGGGAATGTAGGCGGAAACGTCGCCGGCCTGGGTCTCGATGATGGGCAGGGCGGTGATGGATCCTCCGCCGTATTCGGGAGCCACGCGGGCAGCGCGCTCCAGCAGGCGGCTGTGCAGGTAGAACACGTCGCCGGGGTAGGCTTCACGTCCCGGAGGACGGCGGATCAGCAAAGACAGGGCGCGGTAAGCAACGGCGTGCTTGCTCAGATCGTCGTACACGATGAGCACGTCCTTGCCCTGATCCATGAAGTACTCCGCCATGGCGCAGCCGGAATAGGGAGAAATGTACTGCAGGGGAGACAGCTCGCTGGCGGTGGCGCTGACCACGATGGTGTAGTCCATGGCGCCGGCGGCGGTCAGGGTATCCACCAGCTGGGCCACGGTGGAGCGCTTCTGGCCGATAGCCACGTAAACGCAGATCACGTCCTTGCCCTTCTGGTTGATAATGGTGTCCAGAGCGATGACGGTCTTACCGGTCTGGCGGTCGCCGATGATCAGCTCGCGCTGGCCCCGTCCAATGGGGATCATGCTGTCGATGGCCTTGATACCGGTCTGCAGGGGCACGGACACGCTCTTGCGCTGGATGATGCCGGGGGCATTGCGCTCGATGGGACGGCTTTCCACGCTCTCAATGGGGCCCTTGCCGTCCACAGGCTGGCCCAGGGCGTTGACCACGCGGCCGATGAGTCCGTCGCCCACAGGCACGGACACAACCTGACCGGTGCGTTCCACCACGTCGCCTTCCTTGATGCCCTCGTCGCTGCCCAGCATAACGATGGCCACGGAGTTTTCCTCCAGGTTCAGCGCCATGCCGTACTCGCCGTTGGGGAAGCGAACCAGCTCGTTGGCCATGCAGTTATCCAGGCCGGACACGCGGGCAATACCGTCGCCGATCATGATGATGGTGCCGGTATCGGTCTGGGTGATTTTGTTTTCGTATGTTTTGATCTGCTCTTTAATGAGCTTGGAAATTTCTTCAGGCTTCAGTTGCATAGTATCACCGCTTTCCGTAGATGATGCCGGGTTGATCCGGTTCAGTTCTCGCTGGTAAGCATCTGCCGCATCTCCTTCAGGCGATGCCGCAGGGTATTGTCATAACGCTTGCCTTCCATTTCAAGAAGCACGCCGCCCATCACGGCAGGGTCCACCTTTTCCACAAGCTGGAGCTTCCTGGCGGTCATGGTGCGCAGCTTTTCAAGCAGCTGCTGGCGGCGGTTTTCGTCCAGAGGCACGCTGGTGGTGACCACAGCCTCCACCACGGCGTTGTCCCGGTTGTAGAAGGTGCGGAAGGCTTCCACGCAGCCTTCAAATTCGCTGATAATGCCACGCTCACACAGTATTTTCAGGAAGTTGAGCACATAAATGTGCACCTGATCCCGCAGGGCGCCGTCCAGAATGCCCACACGCTCTGCCTTGCTGAGGGAAAGGTTTCCAAGCAGGCGGCAGAAGTCCGGGTTTTCACGGAACAGGGCCTTCAGCTGGGTCAGCTGCTCCAAAGCCTCGCCGGAAAGGTTTTCCTCCACGCACAGGGCGTACAGGCCCTCGCCGTATTCTCTGCTAAGCTCCGTCACTGCTGCTCACCAACGTTCCTGATGAATTCATCTACAAAGGATTCGTGGTCTTCCTTGCGCACTTCGCGGCCGACGATGCGGGTGGCAATCTCCACCGCAATATCGGAAATCTCGCTGCGCACATCGCTGAGCATCTGCTTCTTTTCCTGGGCGATCTCGTTGGCAGCCTTCTGCTTCATGTGGCTGACCTGCTCTGCCGCCTCGGAAACCATGGCGTCGCTCCGGCGCTGGGCGGTCTGCTGGGCGCTGCGAACGATACCGTCCGCCTCGTCACGGGCAGAAGCCAGCTTTTCCTCGTATTCCTGGCGCATGCTCTCGGCGCTGTCCCGCTTCTGCTGGGCCTCGCCGTAGATGTCCTCCACCTGCTGCTTGCGGGTGGCAAGAATGTTCTGCACGGGCTTGAACAGGAACTTTTTCAAAATCAGGTACATAATCAGCAGGTTTGCCAGCGAAAGCAGAATCTGCCAAATATTGACCGATATGATGTCCAAAGTTTGTAACATGATGTTGTCTTTCCTTCCTCTGCCGGTAAGCGGTCAGCTTACTTCACGGCATTCTTCAGGATGTTCACAAACAGGTTGGGAGCAACGAAAATCAGCAGAATGCCGATGACCAGGCCGTACAGACCGGTGGTTTCTGCGATGGCGCAGCCCATGATCATGGTGGAGGTGACGGCGCCCTTGGATTCGGGCTGACGGCCGATGGCTTCGCAAGCCTTGGCAACAGCATTACCTTCACCGATACCAGGGCCGATACCAGCGATCAGGGCGAGACCAGCGCCGATGGCGCAACCAGCGAGAATGATACCGATAGCAAGTTCCATAATGAGTTCCTCCTAAACGATTTTTGTGTTTTTGTTAAGCTCTGGCAGCAGCCCGGGCCCGCTTCTTGGCCATGCGGCGCTCGTAATCCTCCTCCGGGAAGCCGGTGGCGATGTAGAGCATGGTCAGCATGGCGAAGATGAAGGCCTGCATCAGACCGCTGAAGATATCGAAGTAAAGGGACAGGATGGCAGGCAGACCGGCCTGCAGGAAGGGAATGTTTCCGATGACGGGAATCCATCCCAGCAGCAGCTTGCTCAGTCCCTGCAGCGCGGTGGCGATCAGGGTGGAGATGACCACGCCGGAGAGCACGTTGCCGTAGTGACGGAAGCTCATGGATACCGGGGTGGACAGCTCGCCGATGATGTTGAAGGGGGCGAAGATGGGCACCGGCTCGAAGAAGCCCTTCACGTAGGGGAACAGGCCGCCCTTGAGCTTATAATAGGTAATGATGATGAAGACCACCACAGCCCATCCGGCCACCACGTTGATGTCCGCCGTGGGCGGTCTGAGGCCCACCAGGCTCATCAGGCTGGACGAGGCGCTGATGACCATGATGGCGGCAATGAAGGGCACAAAGGCCTTGAACCGGGCGCCCATATTGTCGCTGACCAGGTATTCCGCCTTTTCCACCGCCCACTCCACCAGAAGCTGGCGCTTGGTCTGGGGCTTGAGAGCCAGGCCATGGGTCAGGTACAGCACCGCACCCACGATGGTCAGCATGATCAGCCAGGAGTTGACCTGAGATTCGGTAATGGGCAGGTCCTGCAGGGGCATGGGGATCACGCAGTAGACCCGTGCGCCGGTAATCGCAATGCCGTCGCTGCCCGGGGTGGTCAGCACCTTGAGGGCAATGCCGGCAACCAGCGGCAGGATCATCAGCGCGATGAGCAGCCAGTCCACCACTTTGAACCTCAGCGATTTGTTGTTCATAGGTTTCACCTCTTTGTCAGTCCACGGTCTGGTCGTCCTGGGCGGGGGATTGTTCCTTGTTGAAAAGCGGCCAGAGGGCAATCGCAATTCTGGGGAAGAACAGGGGGATGACCACCGCCAGGGAGTTGAAGCAGGGAAGGCCCACGCCCACCGCCGCCAGAGCAATCACCATCAGCATGCGCAGCTTCTGGGACAGCTTCAGCTTTTCGGAGGCGGCCTTCTCGTCCAAACCAATGGAGTTCTGTACGGTCAGTCCCATCAGGAAGAAATTGAGAACCGCGATCACAACCCCCAGCAGGTTTCCCAGCGGCACGGTGTAGTCCATATGGCCCACCGCCCAGAAAATCAGCTCCATCACTACGCTCAGAATCAGTGACATGCCGAGGATATACAGGGTTTCCTTTTTGACTGCGGGTTCAACGCGCATCAGCAGAGTCCTCCTTCCGGAACCGCCGGAAAATTCTTGATTACTTGGTGCCGAACAGACGGTCGCCGGCATCGCCCAGGCCGGGGATGATGTATGCGTGGTCGTTGAGGCGCTCGTCGCAGGCGGCAACGAAGATGTCCACGTCGGGGTGATCCTTCTGCACCCGCTCGATGCCTTCGGGAGCGGCAATCAGGTTCACCAGGCGGATGTTATGGCAGCCGCGGTCCTTCAAAAAGCCGATGGCAGCAGAGGCGCTGCCGCCGGTGGCCAACATGGGATCCAGCACCAGCAGTTCGCGGTTCTGGCTGTCCTCGGGCAGCTTGCAGTAGTATTCCACAGGCTGCTTGGTTTCCGGGTCGCGGTACAGGCCGATGTGGCCCACCTTGGCGGCGGGAACCATGTTCAGGACGCCGTCCACCATGCCCAGGCCGGCACGCAGGATGGGCACGATGCCCAGCTTCTTGCCGCTCAAAACCTTGGCCTTGGTTACACAGATGGGGGTCTCCACGGAGATCTCCTCGGTGGGCAGGTCACGGGTCACCTCGTAAACCATCAGCATGCTGATTTCGTTGAGCAGCTCCCGGAACTCCTTGGCACCCGTGTTTTTGTCACGCATGATGGTCAGCTTATGCTGGATCAGCGGATGGTCGAAAATGTGCACCTTTCCCATGGAAAAGCCTCCTTTGTGTTTTTCGTTTTTTGACAGGCGCAAACCTGCGCAGGCAGGCAAAACGCCGAAACGCCTCATTCAAATATTATAGGCCAAACATACTTTTTTTGCAAGGGAATTCCTTGGCAAACAGACGCCGTGACAAAAATCTGTCAATCTTTTTTCCGGCCTTTTCTTCCGGAAGGGTTTTCCGACGAAAAAGCGAATACATAGCACTATCAGCCAATCAAAACAATTCCGTCAACAGATACAACGAGGTGACGACTATGGACATCAAAAAGGTGATTTCCGAAATGACCCTGGAGGAAAAATGCTCCCTGCTCAGCGGCCAGGATTTCTGGCACACCAAAGCCGTGGAGCGGCTTGGCGTTCCCGCCGTCATGGTCTCCGACGGCCCTCACGGCCTGCGCAAGCAGGACTTGAAGGGCGACCATCTGGGCATCAACGACAGCATCAAGGCCGTGTGCCTGCCCACCGCCTGCGCCACCGCCGCCAGCTTTGACCGGGACATGCTTTATCAGCTGGGCGAGGCCATCGGCGATGCCTGCCAGCACGAGGAAGTGGCCGTGAACCTGGGCCCTGCGGTGAACATCAAGCGCTCGCCCCTCTGCGGCCGCAACTTTGAGTATTTCAGCGAGGATCCCTATCTGGCGGCGGAGCTGTCCACCAGCCAAATCCTGGGCACCCAGAGCCGGAACGTGGGCGTGAGCGTGAAACACTTTGCCGCCAACAGCCAGGAACACCGCCGCATGTCCTCGGACAGCGTGGTGGACGAGCGCACCCTGCGGGAGATCTACTACCCTGCGTTTGAAAGCGCCGTCAAGAAGGGCAAGGCCTGGACGGTCATGTGCTCCTACAACCGCCTCAACGGCGAGTTCGCCTCCCAGCACCGAGGCCTGCTGACGGACCTGCTCCGGGGCGAGTGGGGCTTTGACGGCTATGTGGTCAGCGACTGGGGCGCCGTCAGCGATCGGGTCAAGGGCGTGCACGCAGGCCTGGATCTGGAAATGCCTTCCTCCGGCGGCAGCAATGACCTGCGGGTGGTGCAGGCCGTCCGTGATGGCCGCCTGGACGAAAAGGACGTGGATCTGGCCGTGGAGCGGATCCTGACGGTGCATCAGCGTTATCTGGACAACAAAAAGCCGGACACCGTCTGGGACAAGGAAGCCCAGCACCAGCTGGCCCGGAAGATGGCCGCCGAGTGCATGGTGCTGCTCAAAAACGAGGATTCCGTCCTCCCCCTTCAGCAGGGCGAAACGGTGGCAGTCATCGGCAAGTTTGCCAAAACGCCCCGGTTCCAGGGCGGCGGCAGCAGCCACATCAACTGCTTCAAGGTGGAAAGCCTGCTGGACGCGCTGGAGGGTGTGCCCGGCATCACCTACGCCCAGGGCTATGACATCCAGGGCGAGGAGCCGGACGAAAGCCTTATCGCCCAGGCGGTGGACGCCGCTTCCAAGGCCGGAAAGGCCGTCATCGTGGCAGGCCTGCCCGATTCCTTTGAATCCGAGGGTTACGACCGCACCCACATGCGCATGCCCCGCTGCCAGGTGGAGCTGATCCAGCGTGTGGCCGCCGTCAACCCCAACACCATCGTGGTTCTGTACAACGGTTCTCCCGTAGAGATGCCCTGGATCGGCCAGGTGAAGGCCGTGGTGGAGGGCTACCTGGGCGGCCAGGCTGTGGGCGGCGCCACCAAGGACGTGCTCTTCGGCGACGTGAACCCCTGCGGCCGTCTGCCGGAAAGCTTCCCCCTGAAGCTGGAGCATAACCCCAGCTACCTTAGCTACGGCGGCGAGGGCAACACCGCCGTCTACAACGAGGGCGTGTTCGTGGGCTACCGCTACTATGACAAGAAGGCCATGGATGTGCTGTTCCCCTTTGGCCACGGCCTGAGCTACACCACTTTTGCCTACTCCAACCTGCGGCTCAGCGCGGATTCCATTCAGGATACCGACGCCCTCACCGTCCAGGTGGACGTGACCAACACCGGCAGCCTGGCCGGCAAGGAGGTTGTCCAGCTGTACGTGGGCGACGTGGAAAGCTCCGTGTTCCGCCCTGTCCGGGAGCTGAAGGGCTTTGAGAAGATCGCCCTGGAGCCCGGTCAGACCAAGACCGTCACCTTTACCCTGTCCAAGCGGGCCTTTGCCTACTGGAACGTGCAGCTGTCCGACTGGCATGTGGAGACAGGCCTGTTCCGCATCGAGATCGGCCGCAGCAGCCGGGACATCGTCCTCAGCGCCGACGTGACCGTGGAGAGCACCGCGACTGTGCCCATGGAAGTCAGCGTCAACAGCATTTTCATGGATCTGAGGAAAAATCCCAAGGCCATGGCCGTGCTGGAGCCCCTCATGCGGGCCGCCAACGCCGGCACCAGTGACTCCGACAGTGACGTGGCCAACGAGGCCATCACCGCTGACATGGCCGAGGCCATGATGCGCTACTCCCCCCTGCGCTCCGCCGTCAGCTTCTCCGACGGCAAGCTGACCTACGACCAGCTTCAGGCCATCGTTGACCAGATCAACAACGGCTGACCCTTTTCCCCCGGCAGGCTGCATTTTCTGCGCCTGCCGTGTTTTTCTTCCTAAATATATGTCTTTTTTCCAAAACAGCTTTTTTCTTGACGAATCCCGCCGGGAGTGCTATCCTACATATGGATCAATCCACCCTTTTCGGAGGCTCCTATGCAAAAAAAGCGCTCGTCAGCCAACAAGATTTTGCGTTTCGTGTATCAATCGCTGTTTTATTTTTCACTGTTTGTCCTCTTCTTTGGGATGTTGGCTATATCCAACCCCCAATTGCTGAACTTGAGCCGTACCGCCGTTACCACCATGGGCGTTTTTGTGGCATGTCTGTTTTTCTTTACCACTATCTACGGTGGATTTGACATTGGCCGCAACACCAAACGCACCATCTTTTTCAATCAAGCGCTTATCGTCTTCTTTACCGACGCGGTTACTTACCTGTTTTTGCAGATCATGAACGTTAACCCCAGCAACCCGGAAGCCAATAAAACGCTCATCCTTTTTGGCGAGGACTTTCTGTTGCTGATGGCTGCTTTTTGCTTTCAAATCGCCACGACGATCCTTCTTCTCTTTGTGGGCGACTACCTCTATTTCAAGGCCAATCCCCCTAAGCAGTGCCTGCTGATCACCTCCGGCCAGGAGCTGGCCCAGCATATCGCCGAAAAAATCGCATCCTTCCGCCAACGCTTCCGCCTTAGCGAAGTGGTGCATTACACCTGTCCCGACCTGCAGGAAACCATTCTGGATTACCATACCATTTTCATCGCCGGTGTGCCGGACACGGAAGAGGTTCAACTGGAAGCCTTCTGCTACAATCAAAACAAGAATATCTACCTCATGGCGGAGCTGGAGGACGTGATTGCTTCTTCCGCAGAAAGCGCTGTCTTGGACGATACTCCCTTCCTGCACATCGCCCCCACAGGCATGAGCCCCATGCAGCGTTTTGTGAAGCGGGCCCTGGACATTTTTATCAGCCTGGTGGGCCTGATCGTGACCAGCCCCATTTTGCTGATCACCTGCGCCCTCATCAAACTGACGGACAAGGGCCCGGTGTTCTTCCGCCAGAAGCGGGCCACCATCGACGGGGATGTATTCGAGATCATCAAATTCCGCACAATGTACGTGGATGCTGAGAAAATCCAGGCGGACAAGCTCTCTGCCCGGAAAAACGACTCCCGCATCACCCCCGTGGGCAAGTATCTGCGCAAGTTCCGCATTGACGAGCTGCCCCAGCTGATCAACGTACTCCGGGGCGAGATGAGCATCGTGGGTCCCCGGCCGGAGATGCTGGAAAACGTCTACCGCTACACGGAGGAAGTGCCGGAGTTCCGCTATCGCCAGCGGATGAAGGCGGGCCTGACCGGCCTGGCCCAGATTGACGGCAAGTACAACACCACTCCCAGGGATAAGGCCATGCTGGATCTTCTCTACATTGAGAACTTTTCCCTGAGCTATGACTTCAAGCTGATGCTGCGCACCCTGACGGTGTTCTTCCGCCGGGACAGCACCGAGGGCTTCGGCGCCAAGAAGAGCCCCTGCCCCGTGATGCGCACATCGGCCCGGGAGGATGCAGCGTCCTCCGCCGAAACCGTTCCCCAGGTTGCATCCGCCATGCCCCTGGAAAAAGCACAGTAACCGTTCTTTCCATTATTAACGCACAGGAGGGATTTCACCATGGATAAGACTCTGGTCATCATGGCAGCCGGCATGGGCTCCCGCTACGGCGGCGACAAGCAAATCGACGGCATGGGCCCCAACAACGAAGCCCTGATGCTCTACTCCATCTTTGACGCGGTCAAGGCCGGCTTCAACAAGGTGGTGTTCATCATCAAGCACAGCTTTGAGGATAAGTTCAAGGCTCAGATCGGCGATGTTGTGGCAAAGAAGGTCCATGTGGAATATGCTTACCAGGAGATAGACGATCTGCCCCCGGGCTGCACCGTCAACCCGGAGCGCACCAAGCCTCTGGGCACCGTCCACGCCCTTCTGTCCGCTAAGGGGCTGATCAATGAGCCTTTTGCCGTCATCAATGCGGACGACTACTACGGCGTGCCCGCCTACGCCACCATGATCCGGCACCTGGAAAACCTCCGGGCCGAGAAGCACGCCTGCATGGTGGGTTATTATCTGAAGAACACCGTCAGCGAAAACGGCCACGTGACCCGGGGTGTTTGCGCCACCGACGAAAACAACCAGTTGGTCAGCGTCACCGAAACCTACAAGATCCAGGTTTTCCCCGACGGCACCATCCGGGACACGGAAAAGGATCCCGCCGGCGTGCTGCTTGACCCGGAATGCCTGGTGAGCATGAACTTCTTTGGCTTCACCCCCTGGTTCCTTGAGCGGGCCGAGGAGTACTTCGTTCAGTTCCTGCAGGGTCTTTCCGCCGACGAAATGAAAGCGGAGTTCGTGCTGCCCGTGCTGGTTGACCGGCTGATGAAAGAAGAAGACCTGAAGGTGGATATGCTCACCACCGACGCGGTCTGGTTCGGCGTGACCTACAAGGAAGACAAACCCTACGTGCAGGGCGAGCTGAAAAAGATGCACGACGCCGGAATCTATCCGGAACAACTTTTCTGACAACGGAGGAAAGTCACATGAAGATTCTCTTGGCAGGCGGCGCAGGATTCATTGGCTCCCATACGGTGGTGGAGCTGATTCAGGCGGGCCACGAGCCTGTGGTGGTAGACAATCTCTACAATTCCAACCGCAAGGTATTTGAGCGGCTGAAAGCCATTACCGGCAAGGATGTTTGCTTCTATGAGGCCGACGTGTGCGACGCGCAGGCCATGGACGATATTTTCGCCCGGGAGCATTTTGATGCGGTGATCCAGTTTGCAGGCTACAAGGCCGTGCCGGAAAGCGTGCGGGAGTCCGTGAAGTACTATCGCAACAACCTGGACACCACCCTCACGTTGCTGGAATGCATGCAGCGGCATGGTGTGACCCGCATCGTGTTCAGCTCCTCCGCCACGGTGTACGGCCCCATCGAGGAAAGCCCCCTGGTGGAGACCATGCCCTCCGCAGGCCCCACCAACCCCTACGCCTGGAGCAAGTACATGAACGAGGTCATCCTCCGGGATGCCGTCGTGTCCAACCCCGGCTGGTCCGTGGCGCTGCTCAGGTATTTCAACCCCATCGGCGCCCACGAAAGCGGCCTCATCGGCGAGAATCCCCTGGGCATTCCCAACAACCTGATGCCCTACGTGACCCAGGTGGCCGTGGGCAAGCTGCCCCATCTCAACATCAACGGCACCGACTTCCCCACCCCTGACGGCACCGGCGTACGGGACTACATCCACGTGGTGGATCTGGCCCGGGGCCATGTGGCCGCCTGCGACTATCTGTTTGACCACACCGGCTGCGAGGTCATCAACCTGGGCACCGGCGTGGGTTACAGCGTGATGGACGTGGTGAATACCTTTGAGCGGGTCAACGAGCTTACGCTGGAAAAAGTCATCGCCCCCCGGCGGCCCGGCGACATGGCCAGCTACTATTCCGACCCCACCAAAGCCAAGAACCTGCTGGGCTGGCAGACGGAAAAGACTCTGGACGATATGTGCCGGGACAGCTGGCGCTGGCAGAAGAACAACCCCAACGGCTACGAAGACTAAACACAGCAAACCTCCCGCAGAGGCCTATTCTGCGGGAGGTTTTTTCACGTCAGTCCAGCCGCCGGGCTTTGCGCTTGGCGTAGTTCAGCGCGGCCATGGAAGCCGGGTTCTGCACCCTGGCCGACGGGCTGACCGTCGCCCCGGCGGATTCCCCCGCTTTCTCCGGGGATTCCGGGTCTGTGGCGGGCTGATCGGCGGGCTGGGCGTCGCCCCCGGCGCCTGCCGGAACGCAATTGGGACAGAAAGTCAGGAACTTCAGCGAATACAGATCCGCCGCCACGTAGTTGCCATAGTCGTCATTGAGAACAAAATAGTCATTTTCCACCGCGTACAGGGTGCCGGTCTTTACCGCCGTCTCGTCCAGGCCTATCAGAAACTCCGCCGTCACCCGCCGGCCCAGGTTCAATTCCAGCAGCTGCCGGAAGCCTCCTGCATTGCCCGCCGCCTGGGCCGCCGGAACTGTGATTGCACCAATATCGCTCATAGAATCCGCCTCCTTTTTGGCAAAGCCTATGCGGCAGGTTTTTCGCAAATGCAAAAAGGATCTCCCGCCGGAGATCCTTTTTGGGCTGCTGGATTTACTTGTTGATGTAGCTGCCGCATTCGCTTTCGTCGCAGCTGCCGTCGTGGCAGTTCTTGCGGGGCTTCACCTTAATGGAGTCCAGCTGGCAGTGGCCGCTCTGGTCATGGAACTTGCAGCTCACCACGTCGCAAAGAATGCACTGATGCTTGTCGGAAAAGGACATTTCGTTTCACCTCCCCTTCGTGATAGCATCAGTTTTCCCCCGTCCTTGCCGGAGCATGCATCCTTTTTTGTCCAAAATGCTTATCGACCCCGGGAGGAGATTGTGCTATACTATCCCGGTACTTTTCCCTCAAGGAGGATGTTTCCGTGAACCGTCAAAGCACCGCCACCCGGCTGTGCATGGGCGGCATCATTGCCGCGCTGTACATTACCCTTACCTTTGTTTTCCAGGCCATCAGCTTTGGGCAGATCCAATTCCGCATCTCCGAGGCCCTGTGCCTTCTGCCCGTCCTTTGCGTGGAAGCCGTGCCCGGCCTGGCTGTGGGCTGCCTTGTGGCCAACCTGATCAGCGGCGCGCTGCCCCCGGACGTAGTTTTCGGCACCATGGCCACGCTTCTGGCCGCCATCTCCAGCCGCCTTTTGCGCAAAAACGTCTGGCTGGCCGCCTTGATGCCCGTGGTTTTCAACGGCGTGATCGTGGGCCTGGTGCTGACCTACTGCTACCAGCTACCCACCCTGTGGCTCAACATGCTCACCGTGGCCCTGGGCGAGGCCGTGGTCTGCTTCGGCGCAGGCATTCCGCTGGTAAAAGGTTTACAAAAATTGCCCCTTTTCCGCTAAGCTTACCCCGCTTTCCTTCTTGACACCGGACCGCCACCGTCCTATACTGAATAGGATACTCCGTTGATTTTTCAACCCATACTCAGGAGGTAACGATTGATGATGAACCAGGGAAAAAAACTGCTTGCTTTCATACTCTGCCTGATGATGATGCTGAGTCTCTGTTTGTCCTGTCTTGCCGAGACCATCGAATTTAGTGTTGAAGAAGACCTGACCGAAGAAGAACGCGCCCAGTGGGAAGAATGGGCTTCCGAGGAAGAAGTCAAGGACATGTCCTTGCAGGCCGGCGCCATTGAGCTGACCCCTGAAGAAGAAGCCGTGCTGGACGATCTGGCATCTACCCTGGATGAATCTATCCATGTGGACGAGGTGGATCTCAGCGACCTCAGCAAAAACGAAAAACTTCCGGACACCGTGTTCAACATCCTACTGCTGGGTGTGGATAACCGCTCCACTGAACTCAAGCGCGGCCGCACCGATGCTATCATCCTTTGTTCCATTAACACCGAGACCGGCGATATTCGCCTTACCTCCTTTGCACGCGATACTGCCGTGAAAATCGATGGTCATTCAACCACCCGTATTAACGCCGCATACGCTTTTGGTGGTGCAGAATTGGCTATGAAAACCATTAACCAGAACTACCAAATGAACGTGGATCGTTACGTGCTGGTAAACATTCATGGTCTGGCCACCATCATCGACGCCCTGGGCGGCGTGGACATCGAGATGACCAGCAAGGAAGCCGGTCGCATCAACTTTGAGCTGCGCAAGGAACCCATGGACGACGTCAAGCGCGAGAAGGTTCCCGCCGTCAACGGCGTGCAGCACCTGGACGGCATGCAGGCCGTCACCTTCGCCCGTATCCGCGGCATCGACAGCGACCTGGAGCGTACCCGCCGCCAGCGTCAGCTGCTTGAAACCCTGTTCTCTACGGTGATGCAGGATATGACCCTGGACAAGATGCTGAACTTGATCTCCATCGCCCTGCCCTACGTGGACACCAATCTGACCATTGACGAGTTGCTTGTTCTGGGCAACGCGGTCATCAACGGTGACATGGTAGAAAAAGTTCAGAACGGCGGCGTCCTGTTTGAGCAGATGCGCATTCCCATGAACAAAAAATACAGCTGGAAAGAGTTTAACGGTGCTGCTTTGTTGTACCTGAGCAACAAGAACCTGAAGTACACCATTGATACCCTGCACACCTTCATCTACGGCGAAAGCTTCTACGTAGAGCCCTGACATAGCGCTTTTCATCGCCCCGGTTTTCACGCGCAAAACCGGGGCGATTCTTTCTCCGTTTTTTCTTTGGATATTTCCGCCGGTTATGCTATACTGTGTGTAATTATGCCAGAAAGGAGGCCTTCGCTTATGCCCACTTTCATTAACGATCCATCCGCCATGATCTGGGACGCCACCGCGGTGTCCAACGCATTTCTGTGCGAATTCATGCCTCTGGCTCCGGAGGGCTATGTGAAGGTCTACCTGTACGCGCTGATGTACGCCCACGGCGGCGCCCGGGAGGACGATGCCATGCTGGCGGACATCGCCAAGGCGCTGGAAATGACTACTGACGAGGTGGAGCGCGCCCTGCGCTACTGGGAGCGTTGCCGGCTGGTGAGCCGCATCCAGGATACGCCGCCCGTGTACCGCTTTGCCAGCGTGCAGCAGATGATGCTGCTCAAGCAGGCCATGCCCCAGGACGGCCAGTACGAGGAATTTGCCCGGGCCCTGAACGATGTATTCGGTTCCAGGCGGCAGCTCCACGGCGGCGAGACCGTCATGGCCTACGAGTGGGTGGAGCAGCAGAAGCTGCCCATCAACGTGGTCATTATGCTCATCCGGCATATGATCTCCACCCGGGGCATCCATTTCAGCTTCCGGGAGGCCCAGAAGCTGGTCAACGAACTTTGCGACCGCAACGTGCGCACCATGGAGGCCGCCGAGGCGGTGTTCAGCCACTCCGAGGCCGCCTGGAAGGGCGCCCGGAAGGTGCTGACCCGGCTGTCCATCCGCCGGGATCCCACCCTGGACGAGATTGAAATGTTCACCAAATGGACCGCCGAATGGGGCTATGCGCCCAAGGCGGTGGAGGTGGCCTGCAGCGAGACCACCAAGGCCCGGGAGCCTTCCTTCAAGTACTTGGACAGCGTGCTTTCCGGCATCCGGGAGCGCAGCGGCGGCAAAGCCCTGACCGCGGCCCAGGTGGAAAAACACCTCCAGGGCGAGCAGACCATCAACGACAAGGTGCGCGCCATGCTGGCCGCCTTTGGTTCCAAGGCCTCCGTGGTGGACGAAAGCATCCGCAGCCTGTACCGCTCCATGGAGGAGATCGCGGCGGAAGACGTGATCCTGCTTGCCGCCAAGGAAGTGGGCAAGCAGCGGGGCGAGAACCACTCCATCGAGAAGGTCATCCAGATGCTGGAAGCCTGGCGGGAGCGGGGCCTGACCACTGCCGACGACGTGAACGCCTATCTGAAAATTGTCCGCAGCGAAAACAAGCGGCTTCGCGCCCTGTTTGCCCTCATGGGCAAGGACGCCAGCTGCACCCAGCAGAACCGGGAGCTTCTGCGCAAATGGCGCACCGAGTGGAAGGTGACCGATCCCCTGCTGGATCTGGCTGCCAGCTACGCCCGCAACACGGACAAACCCATGCTTTATATGGACAAGCTGCTTTCCGGCTGGCGGGAGAAGGACATCTCCACCGTGGCCCAGGCCGAGGAGGAGCATCGCCAGTTCACGGAAAAATCCGCCAAGGCTCCGGCCAAGTCCGGCGAAAAGCGGGTCATCGAACAGAATTATTCCCAGCGCGACTACGACCCCGCTGAGGTGGACGGCCCCAGCGCAGAGGATTTGAAGGAGGCCAGAGAGCTGTGACCAGAGAACAGATTTTGCTGGATCTGCAGCAGGAATACCGCCACCGGCAGGAAATGAACCTCCGCAAATACGAGGCCCGGGTGGACGAGGTCTCCGCCAAACTGCCCGCCCTGGGCCAGCTGATGGCGCAGCGTCACGCGCTGGTCATGGGCACCATCCGCCAGGGGCTTCTCAAGGCCGGCCGGGATCAGAACGCCCAGCAAAGCCTGCCCTCCCTCATGGCGGACATGAACCGGCAGATCAAGGAACAGCTGGTTTCCGCCGGCTATCCGGAGGACTATCTGCAGCCCATCTACACCTGCCCCGTTTGCAAGGACGAGGGCTACGTGTTCGACCCCTCCCGCCGCATGTGCGACTGCCTGAACCGGGAGCTGAACCGCCGCCTTCTGGAGGAAGCGGGCCTTGCGGGCGATACCCAGACCTTCGAGAACTACGACCCGGAAGTCTTTTCCGACAAGGACGAGGTGGGCGGCACCACCCAGCGGCAGATGGCGGAATTCATCCGCAAAACCTGCCAGAATTTTGCCGATACCTTCCCTGTCACTCAATGGCAGAACCTGCTTTTGATGGGCCAGAGCGGCCTGGGCAAGACCTACATGCTCCGGTGCATTGCCCACCGCACTGCCGAACGGGGCTTCCAGCCCATGTATACCAGCGCGTACCACCTGCTGGAGCTGGCCCGGAAAGGCTACATGGAAAACAGCTCCGCGCCCCTGGCCCCCCTGATGGAAGCGCCCCTTCTGCTCATTGACGACCTGGGCACCGAGCCCCTGATGCAGAACATCACCGTGACCCAGCTGTTCAACCTGCTCAACGAGCGGCAGCTGCGCGGCCTGCACACCGTCATCTCCACCAACCTGAGCATGTCCGAGCTGAAGGATCGCTACACCGAGCGCATCTCCTCCCGGCTGATGGACGCATCCTGCTGGCGCAGGCTCAGCTTCATCGGCGGAGACGTGCGCACCCGCATGAAAAGGAGCTGAACGTTTTGAACATCCAGATTTATCTGAGCAAAAAGAACCCGGATGTGCTCAAGGCCGAGCGCTTCTTCAAGGAGCGGCGCATCCCCTACCAGCTTCTTGACCTGAAAAAGCACAAGCTGGGCAAGAAGGAGCTGGACGTGTTCGTCAATGCGGTTGGCGCCAAGGCTTTGGTGGACCGGGAAGGCAAGAAGGCCCTGGAGCGCCCCGTGGCCCACATGTCCACGGACAGCCTCATCGTGGCGGAGCTGCTGAGCGACCCCGCCGCCCTGATCAGCCCCATCGTGCGCAACGGCAGCAAGATCACCGTGGGCGCCGACGAATCCGTCTGGAAAGAGTGGGTCGCCCAGGGGTAAGCTGTATCATCTGCCCTCTTTTTGGACAGATTGGATAAAGCCCCAAAAAATATATAAAAAATAGCGCAAAACGCAATGGAAATTTCATAAAAACCCTTTGACACGGCTTGCAAAACATGCTATGATTTGATAGTTGTCCGCAATCCGTGTTTTTGTGTGCCCATTTTGTGCGATAAAGGTACAAAAGCGTACGCAGAAACGACTGGAGACGGCATCCACCACCCGGAAGGAGGCGACCCAAATGGAGCATGAGCTTCAGAGCGCAGAAAAACGCATCGCAGGAACCAAGCAGGTCCTCCGTGCGCTGAACGGCGGCACGGCCGCCAAGGTCTTCCTGGCCAAGGACGCCGACGGCTTTATCTACCACAGGGTGCAAAACCTGTGCAGTGAGACGGCCATTCCCGTTGCGTTTGTGGACACCATGCAGGAGCTTGGCAAGCTCTGCGGCGTCAGCGTGAAAACCGCCGTCGCTGCCGTGCTCAAGTAACACGGCACGCCACACAGCAGCTATAAAACGCCGGGGGTTGCGGCGATTTTATAGAAACAAAAGAAGCGTGCTTCTCCACCGCTCAAGCGGCGAAGGATAACGCGCTTGCCGGTTTCAAAATTGAACCGGCAGAAAAAAATTCGGAGGTGTTTCCATGCCCACGATCAATCAGTTGATCCGCAAGGGACGGCAGAAGATGGAAAACCGGTCTACGGCTCCTATCCTGCAGGGCTGCCCGCAGAAGCGCGGCGTATGCCTCAGCGTGAAGACCACGACCCCCAAAAAGCCTAACTCCGCCCTGCGTAAGATTGCCCGTATCCGTCTGACCAATCAGATTGAAGGTACGTGCTACATCCCTGGCATCGGCCATAACCTGCAGGAGCACAGCGTGGTTCTGATCCGCGGCGGCCGTGTTCGCGACCTGCCCGGCGTTCGTTACCACATCATCCGCGGCGCTCTGGATACCGCCGGCGTTGCCAAGCGTATGCAGTCCCGCTCTCTCTACGGCGCAAAGCGGCCCAAGAAGTAAGCCGATATTGCGATTAGGGTTTGCAGTTCACTTTGGAGTGGGCGCAGGAACCTTGAGGCGCACAACCCACACGCCTTTCACAGGGACACCGCGTGACTTTCCCACCAGGTAGGGGTAAGCCGGATTGAGTAGCTTTTGCCCGCAGGGAGCGGCTGATGCTGACAGCCGTCAAAAGTCTGTACCCAACACATCGCACTAACGCATCTGGACCCATCTCATCTTACGTTGTGCCAACGCACACTTGCGGCGAGAAAAAAATCGCCTCAACGAAGGAGGAAATCAAATGCCCCGTCGTGGATTTATTCCCAAGCGTGAGGTTCTGCCGGATCCCGTATACGGGACCACGGTTGTGACCAAGCTCATTAACCAGATCATGCTGGATGGCAAGCGCGGCACCGCTCAGCGCATCTGCTATACCGCATTCGAGACCGTTGCCGAGAAGACCGGCAAGACCGCTGACGAAATGTTCAACGCCGCTCTGAGCAACGTTGCTCCCCAGCTGGAAGTCAAGGCCCGCCGTGTGGGCGGCGCCACCTACCAGGTGCCTATCGAAATCCGTCCCGAGCGTCGCCAGACTCTGGCCCTGCGCTGGCTGGTTGAATTCAGCCGTAAGCGCGGCGAGAAGACCATGGCTGAGCGTCTTGCCGGCGAAATCATGGATGCTGCCAACAACACCGGCGCAGCCGTGAAGCGCAAGGAAGAAATGCACCGCATGGCCGAAGCCAACAAGGCTTTCGCTCACTATCGCTGGTAAGCGATTGTTCCCGTTCGCTCCCAAGGAGCGGCGGAAGGTCGCATAATCAAAGGGATTATGCGGCGAAAGAATTGATGTGTATTCGAAAGGAGACCCTCTTATATGCCTAGAAGTCACCCTTTGGAGAAGGTGCGCAACATCGGCATCATGGCTCACATTGATGCCGGCAAGACCACCACGACCGAGCGCATCCTGTTTTACACGGGACGCACGCATCGTCTGGGTGAGACGCATGAAGGTTCGGCCACCATGGACTGGATGGAGCAGGAGCAGGAGCGCGGTATCACCATTACCTCCGCTGCTACCACCTGCCAGTGGAAAAATCACCGGATCAACATCATCGACACTCCCGGCCACGTTGACTTTACTGTCGAAGTAGAACGCAGTCTGCGTGTTCTGGACGGTGCAGTTTCCGTGTTTTGCGCCAAAGGCGGCGTAGAACCCCAGAGTGAAACCGTTTGGCGTCAGGCCAACAAGTACAGCGTACCCCGTATGGCTTACGTCAACAAAATGGACATCATGGGCGCGGACTTCTTCCGCGTACTGGACATGATGAAGGAACGGCTGGGTGCCAACGCCGTACCGATTCAGCTGCCCATCGGCAAAGAATCCGACTTTAAGGGCATCATCGACCTGGTCCGCATGAAAGCCGAAATCTACTACGATGATGAAGGCAAGGACGTCCGTGAAGAGGACATCCCCGCTGATCTCCAGGATCTGGCGGAAGAATACCACCAGAAGATGATCGAAGCCGTTGCCGAGAGCGACGAAGCCCTGCTGGAGAAGTTCTTCGAAGGCGAAGAGCTGTCCGAACAGGAAATCAACGCCGCCATCCGCAAGGCTACCATCGACTGCATCATGACCCCCGTCCTGTGCGGCACCTCTTACCGCAACAAGGGCGTACAGCCCCTGCTGGACGCCATCGTGGAATACATGCCCTCTCCGCTGGACATTCCCGCCATCAAGGGCATTAACCCCGACGATCCCGAGCAGGAACTGGAACGTCACGCTTCCGATGAAGAACCCCTCGCAGCACTGGCCTTCAAGATCATGACCGACCCCTTCGTTGGCAAGCTGGCCTTCTGCCGTGTGTACAGCGGTAAGCTGGATTCCGGCAGCTACGCCTACAACTCCACCAAGGGCAAGCGTGAACGCGTCGGCCGTCTGGTGATGATGCACGCCAACCATCGTGAAGAGGTTGACACCGTGTACACCGGCGATATCTGCGGCATCGTGGGCCTGAAGGACACCACCACCGCCGATACCCTGTGCGACGAGAAGAACCCCATCGTTCTGGAGAGCATGGAATTCCCGGATCCCGTTATCCAGGTTGCCATCGAGCCCAAGACCAAGGCTGGTCAGGACAAGATGACCATGGCTCTGGTGAAGCTGGCGGAAGAAGACCCCACCTTCAAGACCTTTACTGATCAGCAGACCGGTCAGACCATTATCTCCGGTATGGGCGAGCTGCACCTGGAAATCATCGTGGATCGTCTTCTGCGTGAATTCAAGGTGGAAGCCACCGTTGGTAAGCCCCAGGTTGCCTACCGCGAAACCATTCGCAAGGCCGCCAAGGGCGAAGGCCGCTACGTCCGCCAGACCGGTGGTCACGGCCAGTTTGGTCACTGCTGGATCGAGATCGAGCCTGTGGAACCCGGCGTCGGTTACTCTTTCGAGAGCAAGATCGTCGGCGGCGTGATCCCCAAGGAATTCATCTCCCCCATCGACAACGGTATCCGCGAGGCCGCTCAGGCTGGTCCTCTGGCTGGATTCGAGGTTGTGGACTTCAAGGCTTCCGTGTTCGACGGCAGCTACCACGATGTGGACTCCTCTGAAATGGCGTTCAAGATCGCCGGTTCTATGGCCTTCAAAGAGGCTATGGCCAAGGCTGATCCCTGCCTGCTGGAGCCCATGATGAAGGTGGAAGTCATCATCCCCGATCAGTACATGGGCGATGTCGTTGGCGATATCTCCAGCCGTCGTGGCCGCATCGAGGGCATGGACGCCCGCGTTGGCGAGCAGACCATTCACGCCTTTGTGCCGCTGAGCGAAATGTTCGGTTATGCTACCGACCTGCGCAGCCGCACCCAGGGCCGCGGCCTGTTCTCCATGCAGTTCGACCACTACGAAGAAGTGCCCAAGAACATTGCTGAGAAGGTCACGGGCGGTAAGACCAACGCCTGATTGAACTTGTAACTAAGCATTCGTTGCTATCACATTCAACTCACAAAAACAAGGAGGAACATTCAAATGGCTAA
>JAGBDE010000030.1 GCA_017937655.1 Clostridia bacterium
ATCGTGGGCAAGCCCATGGCCCTGCTGCTGCTTCAGGAAAACGCCACCGTCACCGTCTGCCACAGCCGCACCGCCAACCTGGCGGAACACACCCGCCGGGCCGACATTCTGGTGGCTGCCATCGGCAAGCCCCGCTTCGTGACCGCCGATATGGTCAAGGAAGGCGCCGCCGTCATCGACGTAGGCATCAACCGGGTGGACGGCAAACTCTGCGGCGACGTGGACTTCGACGCTGTGAAGGAAAAGGCTTCCTACATCACCCCCGTGCCCGGCGGCGTGGGCAAGATGACCATCGCCATGCTGATGGACAACACCGTATCTGCTGCTGAAAAGACGCTGTGAAATACGACGAGATTGCCCTGAGCGTTTCCCAGCTCAACGAGTACGTGCGCCGTTCCCTGGCATCGGACCCCATGCTGCAGAGCATCGTCCTCACGGGCGAGATCAGCAATTTCAAGGCCCATGTATCGGGCCACCTGTACTTCACCCTGAAGGACGAGGGGGCGGCCATCGCCTGCGTCATGTTCCGCCAGTCGGCCATGACGGTGCGTTTCCGCCCGGAAAACGGCATGAGCGTGCGGCTGCTTGGCAGCGTGGGCATGTACACCAAAACCGGCGCCTATCAGTTCTATGCCGACCGCATGGAACAGGCCGGAATGGGCGAGCTTTACCTGAAATTTGAAGCCCTCAAGGAGCGGCTGATGGGGGAGGGCCTGTTCGATTCCTCCCTGAAAAAGCCGCTGCCGCTTTTGCCCCGGGGCGTGGGTATTATCACCAGCTCCACCGGCGCGGTGCTGCATGATATCTGCACCGTCAGCTGGCGCAGAAACCCGGGCATGCCGCTGTATCTGTGCCCGGTGAAGGTGCAGGGCGAAGGTGCGGCCCAGGAAATTGCCGCGGCCATCCGCCGGATGGACAAGCTGCCTGAGGCAGAGGTGCTCATCGTGGGCCGGGGCGGCGGCAGCATGGAGGATCTGTGGCCCTTCAACGAGGAATGCGTGGCACGGGCCATCGCCGCGTGCAAAACGCCGGTGGTCAGCGCCGTGGGCCATGAGACCGACTATACCATCGCTGATTTTGTGGCCGACGTCCGGGCAGCTACGCCCTCGGCGGCGGCAGAGCTGTGCGTGCAGCAGCGGGAAGCGTTGCTCCAGGCGGTCCATCAGCAGACGGAGCGCATGGGGCAGCACATCCGGGGCGTCATCGGGCAGATGGAGATGCGGCTTAGCGAGAGCGTCCTCCGGCTGGAACGGCTCAATCCCGCCCGGCGCTTAGAAAACGACGCCCTCCGGCTGAATGCGCTGAAAATCCGGCTGCAAAACGCCGTAAGGCATCAGCTGGTTCAGAAAGAGCACCGGCTCAGTCAGGCGGTGCTTCGCCTCAGGGCCGCCGGCCCGGAGGAAACCCTGCGCAGGGGATACGCCCTGCTGCTTCGTGACAAACACCTCATCCGCAGCGTGGAAGGCGTGGAAATCGGCCAGGAGATGGATATCCGCCTGGCGGACGGCACGCTTGGCGTGCGGGTGGAACGGATAGAAAGGGAGGAGAGCCATGGCGGCCAGAACCAAGAAAACGGAGTCCTTTGAGGATGGCCTGAACCGACTGGAGGAAATGGCCCAGGAGATGGAAACCTCCCAGCTGCCTCTGGAGGAGCTGCTCAAGCGCTACGAGGAAGGCATGAAGCTGGCGGGCGAACTGACCGGCAAGCTGGAAACCATGAAGGCAGCGCTGGAAACGGTGCCCCTTTCCTCCGAAAACAACAAGCCCGAGGACAGCCAGCTATCCCTGACGGATCTGATGGGAGGCACGGAAGAATGAAGCAATATCTGGATGCGGTGCAAAACGCCCTGGAAACCATGGATCTGCTGCTTCCCAACCCAGCCGAGCCCGTGACCATGCCGGAGGAAGCGGCCCCTGCCCCTGGACAGGTACCCCAGCCCCTGCGCAGCGCCATGCGCTACAGCCTGCTGTTGCCGGGCAAGCGCATCCGCCCGGTGCTTCTTTTGATGGCTTATCACCTGGCCCAGGAGGACTGGCATACCGCCATTCCCTACGCCTGTGCCCTGGAGATGATCCACACCTACTCCCTTATTCATGACGACCTTCCCGCCATGGACGACGACGCCTTCCGCCGGGGAAAGCCCACCAATCACCGGGTTTACGGCGAGGGACTGGCCATCCTTGCGGGCGACGGCCTGCTGAATATGGCCTACGAGACCATGCTTTCCGCTCCGGTGACCCTTGAGAGGCCCGGGGAAGCGGTGGCTGCTATGGAGGAAATCGCCCGGCGGGCAGGCGTCCGCGGGATGATTGCCGGGCAGGTGCTGGACGTGACGCTGGAGGGCCAGCCGCCCCGGGCGGAGTACGTGGAGTACATCCACGAGCATAAAACCGCCGACCTGCTTACCGCGCCCATCGTGGCGGGCCTCAAGCTGGCCGGAGCCACGGAGGAGCAGCTGGAAGCAGGCCGCCTGTATGGCCTGAATCTGGGCCTGGCGTTCCAGATCACCGACGACCTGCTGGACCTGGAGGGCGACGTTGCCCTGATGGGCAAGGAAGCCGGCATGGACGCCCAGCGGGGCAAGATGACCTGGCCTGCCGTCTTCGGGGTGGAAAAGGCCCGGGAGGACGCAAAGCGCTGCGTTGACAAGGCCATCGACGCCCTCGGCTGCTTTGGCAAAAAGGCGGACAAGCTCCAAGCCCTGGCAGCGGGGATCATCGGCCGAAAATTCTGATTCAAAGCGGAGGACACGCAAGTGCAGCCTATCCTTGGACTTTTCTCCAATCATGTTCTTTTTGCCGGCCTGCTGGGCTGGTTTGTGGCCCAGGCGCTAAAAATTCCCATCTATCGTCACATTGAGAAAAAATGGGATTTTGGCAGGTTCTTTGGCTCCGGCGGCATGCCCAGCTCCCACTCCAGCATGGTGGTGGCCACCGCCGTCATGACCGGCGCGACCGCTGGGTTTGACTCCGTGGCCTTTGCCATCGCCACGGTGCTGGCCACGATCGTCATGTATGACGCGGCGGGCGTTCGTCGGGAGACGGGCGTGCAGGCCGCCGTCATCAACCAGATCCTGAAGGACGTTCTCATCAACGGAAAGAAGATCTCCGACGAGGAACTGAAGGAACTGGTGGGTCACACGCCCTTGGAAGTGCTGGGCGGCGCGCTGACGGGATTGACCGTCGCCGTTGTCTATTGCCTGATTTTGTTTTGATTTGTGCGGGAACCCCGCATATGAAGGAGGATACAAACTATGATGGATCATTTTCTGGAAGAAGTTGTCATCAAGAGAAACCGTACGCTGGAAAACATTCTGTACATGCTGTGCAATGTGCTGATGGTGGTTTGCGCCATTCTGGCCATTTTCTGGCTCAATGTGCTGCTGAATGCAGGTTTCAGCTGGATGACCGTGATCACCCTGCTGGTGATGGCCGGCATTGCCGTGGGCCTGTTTTTCTACCGTGACCGGTTCCGCATGGAATACGAGTACACCTTCACCAATGGCGATCTGGACTTTGCCATCGTCTACAACAACCAGAAGCGCAAGACCTTGGGCACCATGCGGGTGAAGAACGTGGAAGCTTTCGGCCCGGTGGATTCCGAGGGATTCCGCAAGCTGATCAACATGCCTGACCTCAAGCGCAAGAATTGGTTCCTCAATCGTGGCGCCAACCTGCACTACTTCTATTTCCAGAAGGAAAATAACCGCACCATCATCGTGCTGGAGCCTTCCGAGGAAATGGTGGGCCTGATCAAGAAGTACCTGCCCGTGGGCGCATGGCGTGCATAAGGAGACCGGAACAATGACGGTTTATCTGGATAACAGCGCCACCACCCGCACGGCGGAGGAGGCCATCGACGCCATGACCCGCTCCATGCGGGAGGATTTCTACAACCCGTCCGCCCTTTACGGCCCGGCCATGCAGTCCGAGAAGGAACTGAAGGAAGCCCGGGAAACGCTGGCAAAAGCGGTGGACGCCAACCCCAAGAACGTGCTTTTCACCTCCGGCGGCACCGAGAGCGACAACCTGGCCATTTTCGGCTGTGCGCAGGCCAGCCGGGGCAAGGGGCAGATTCTCTACTCCGCTGCGGAGCATTCCGCGGTGAAGAAGGCCTGCCAGGAAGCAGAAAGCCGCTACGGCTGCCAGGCGGTGGAAATTCCCCTGACCCGGGAGGGCCTGGTGGACATGGTGGCCCTGGAAGGGCTGCTTGGCCCGGAAACCCTGATGATCTGCGTGATGCAGGTCTGCAACGAGACTGGCGTCATCATGCCTTTGGACGATATCTGCGCCCTGCGTGACCGGCTGGCTCCTCAGGCTGCCATCCATGTGGACGGCGTGCAGGGCTTTCTCAGAGTGCCTTTTTCCCTGAAAAAGTCCGGCGTGCAGAGCTATGCCATCTCCAGCCACAAGTTCCACGGCCCCAAGGGCGTGGGCGCGCTGGTATGGAAGGACGGCTTCCGCTTCAAGCCCCAGATGGTGGGCGGCGGCCAGCAGGGCGACCTGCGCAGCGGCACGGAAAACACCTGCGGCATCGTCGGAATGGCGGAGGCCGTGCGGGTGTATCCGGCGGATGGATATGAAAAGATGCTTGCTCTGAAGCAGCTGCTGGTCGGCCTGCTGAAGGAGCAGCTGCCGGAGACCACGGTCATCGGCCTGCCGGAGGACGACCCTCGCAGCGCGGGCCACATCCTCAGCGTGGCGTTCCCGCCAGTTCGGGCGGAGACGCTGCTCCATGCCCTGGAGGGCGACAAGATCTACGTGGGAACCGGGTCGGCCTGCTCGTCCAAGAAGGGAAAGCACTCTGCGGTTCTGACCGCCATGGGCCTCAAAAACGAGCTAATGGACGGAGCCATCCGCATCAGCCTTTGCCCGGAAAATACCGAGGAAGAGATCCGCTTGGCTGCGGAAAGAATCATCGCACATGTGAATGTGCTGCGCCGTTTTGCGCGCAGATAAGGGAAGGGAGTAACCAAAGTTGCGGGAAATTTTGCTGGTTCGCTTCGGCGAAATTCATTTGAAGGGCCTGAACCGTCCGTATTTCATGCGGATGCTGGTGGAACGGGTCAAGAACGCCGTCAAGGAAGTGAAGGGCCATGTCTGGCTCAACGACGGCCGCGTGTTTGTCAGCGACATGACCGATATTGACGAGGCGCTGCGCCGGGTGACCAAGGTGTTTGGCGTGCACAGCGTTTGCAAGGCCGTGGAAATGGAAAAGGACGATTTTGAGGGCATCTGCGCCGAGGGCCTGCGCCTTCTGGAGGGCCACACCGGCACCTTCAAGGTCAACGCACGCCGCAGCGACAAGCGCTATCCCATGGATTCTCCCACCATCAACATCGAGATGGGCGGATACATCCTCCAGCGCCGTCCGGAGCTGAAGGTGGACGTGAAGAAGCCTGAATTGACCCTGTCCGTGGAAATCCGCGACAAGGCCTACCTGTACACCAAACCGGTCATGGCCGTGGGCGGCATGCCCGTGGGCACCGGCGGACGGGCCACTCTGCTGCTTTCCGGCGGCATCGACAGCCCCGTGGCCGGATGGATGATCGCCAAGCGTGGCGTCAGCATGAGCGCGGTGCACTTCCATTCCTTCCCCTACACCAGCGACCGCGCCAAGGAAAAGGTGTTGGATCTGGCCCGCATCCTGTCCGAGAGCCTTTGCGGCATCCGCGTACATGTGGTGCCCTTCACGGAAATCCAGATGCAGATTCACGAAAAGTGCCACGAGGACTACACCACCATCATCATGCGCCGCTATATGATGCGTATTGCCAACGCCATCGCCAGGAAGGAGCGGGCCCTGGGCCTGGTCACCGGCGAGAGCATCGGCCAGGTGGCAAGCCAGACCATGTACGCCCTGACCTGCACCGACGAAGTGGTGGACATGCCTGTGTATCGCCCCCTGATTGGCTTTGACAAGCAGGAGATCATTGACATCGCCGAGAAGATCGGCACGATGGAGACCTCCTCCCTGCCCTTTGAGGACTGCTGCACCGTGTTCACGCCCCGCCACCCCGCCACCAAGCCCAAGATGGAAATCATCCTGGAGGGCGAGGCCAAGCTGGACAGCGAAGCGTTGATCCAGGCGGCTTTGGACAACACCGAGATTTACGAGCTGTAATCACAGCCCTTTGCCGACCCAGAAGGCCAGCGCCGCGCCGGGCAGGCCCAGCGTGCCTGCAAACAACGACGGCAGCGGCCCGCTGGGAAGGCTGGCCCCGAAAGGCTTTGCCAGAAGGCTGAGGCCCAGGCAGAGGAGGGCTCCCAGGCAGACGGTTTCCAGGGCGGCGTGAAGCCCCCGGTGGGGCCGGCTTCCCCGGACTGCCTGCCACAGAAGCAGCAGCATCAGGGCGAAGAACAGAATCAGCCAGAGTCTTGACAGCATATGCATCTCTCCTTTGGTTCAGCCTATGCCGGCGGCCCTTGGGGGATGCAGGGAAGTTTGTGAAAAAACTGTCAGAAAGGCTTGCAGATTTGGCGCTTTTCCTGTATAATCCTGGGTGGGATAAATTTGGTCATGTGGGACGCAAATTGACCCGCAGAGGTGGAAACATGCAGGATAACTATTTTACGCTCATCGAGCGGCTTGCGCCGGACCTGGCGCAGGAAATTGAGCGCAGGGCGCTGGTGCTGGAACGAATCGGCGCGTTGCAGCCTGTTGGCAGACGGCTGCTGGCCCAGCGGCTGAACCTTCCGGAGCGGGAGGTTCGCACGGTGGCTTCGCTGCTGAAGGATCACGGCCTGATCACGCTGGACGCGGCAGGCATGTGCCTGACGGAAGATGCAGCCCAGATTCTGCCCATGGCGCGGATGTTCAGCCGCGATCTGCGCGGCCTGACGGGCCTGGAAACGGCCCTGAACCAGCGCTATCCCGGCGTGAAGATCTGTGTGGTGGCCGGCGACGCGGACGAGGATTCCCATGTGCTCGGCGAGGTTGGGCGCAATGCGGCCCTCCGGCTGCGCAGTTTTCTGCAAAGCGGCTCCACGCTGGCAGTAACCGGCGGTACCACCATCTCCAAGGTGGCCCAGACCCTTTCCACCGGCAGCCCCATGAACGTCATGGTGGTTCCTGCCCGGGGCGGCATCGGCCGGAGCCTGGAAACCCAGGCCAACACCCTGGCGGTGGAAATCGCCAAGCGGCTGGGCGGCCATCACCGCATGATGCATCTGCCGGACCATATGGACGAGCAGGCCTTGCAGGAGATGCGCAAACTCAGCGAAATCGACGAAACCCTGGCCCTGCTGGAGCGGGCCGACGTTGTCCTCCACGGCATCGGACGGGCGGACGACATGACCAAAAAGCGGCAGCTGCCCGCCAATGTGGAAGCGGAAATCGTCCGCAAGGGCGCGGTGGCCGAGGCCTACGGGTGCTACTTCAACCAGAAGGGGAAGATCGTTTTCTCCGCATCCACCGTGGCCCACAACCTGGGCGCGCTGAAGCCTGACTGCGCAATGATCGCCGTGGCGGCGGGCGCGCGCAAGGCACAGGCCATCGACGCGGTGATGGCAGGCCGAAAGCATGCCATGCTGGTTACCGACGAAGGGGCCGCCAAAGCCATTCTGGCTCTGCCCCAGTAAACAATGCTTGCCTTGCCCGGTACGGGCTTTGCAATACAATGATCAAAACAATGCTAAGGAGTGTGCGTTATGGCAAAGAAGACCATCGAGGACATTCAGGTTAAAGGCAAAAAAGTTCTGGTACGCTGCGATTTCAACGTGCCAATGAAGGACGGCAAGATCACCAACGATAAGCGTATTGTGGCTGCTCTGCCCACCATCAAGAAGCTGATTGCCGACGGCGGCAAAGTCATCCTGTGCAGCCATCTGGGCAAGCCCAAGAATGGCCCCGAAGAGAAGTTCTCTCTGGCTCCCGTGGCCGAGCGCCTGAGCGAGTACCTGGGCAAGACCGTTGTTTTCGCCAACGATGATACCGTTGTGGGCGACAACGCCAAGGCCGCTGTTGCCGCTATGAACGATGGCGACGTGGTTCTGCTGCAGAACACCCGCTTCCGCAAGGAAGAAACCAAGAACATCGAAGAGTTCTCCAAGGAACTGGCTTCCCTGGCTGACTGCTATGTGAACGACGCCTTCGGCTCCGCTCACCGTGCTCACTGCTCCACCGAGGGCGTGACCAAGTTCCTCAGCCCCAACGTTGCCGGCTACCTGATCGGCAAGGAACTGAGCGTGATGGGCAAGGCCCTGGACAACGCTGACCGTCCCTTCGTGGCTGTGCTGGGCGGCGCCAAGATTGAAGACAAGCTGAACGTGATCAACAACCTGCTGGAAAAGGTCGATACCCTGATTATCGGCGGCGGCATGGCTTTCACCTTCCTCAAGGCCATGGGCTACGAGATCGGCAAGTCTCTGCTGGACGAGAGCAAGATCGACTACTGCAAGGACATGATGGCCAAGGCTGAGCAGAAGGGCGTCAAGCTGCTCCTGCCCATCGACACCGTCTGCGTCAACGAGTTCACCTTCGATCCTTCCGTGGAAATCGAAATCACCGATTCCGATAAGATCCCCGCTGACAAGGAAGGCTGCGACATCGGCCCCAAGAGCCGCGAACTGTTCGCCGAGGCCGTGAAGGCTGCCAAGACCGTTGTCTGGAACGGCCCCATGGGCGTGTTCGAAAACCCCACCCTGGCCGCCGGCACTCTGGCTGTTGCCCAGGCTATGGCCGACAGCGAAGCCGTGACCATCATCGGCGGCGGCGACTCCGCTGCTGCTGTTGAGCAGATGAACCTGGACGAGAAGATGACCCACATCTCCACCGGTGGCGGCGCTTCTCTGGAATATCTGGAAGGCAAGGTCCTGCCCGGCGTTGCCGCTCTGGACGAAAAGTAATTTTCAACCCGTATCGTTGTTTGCGCAGGCTGCCCGTCGGCCTGCGCAAACTTTGCGAAAGCGGATACTCCGCCAAAGCATTGCACATATTGAGTCATGGCCCATGCCTGACGGACAAGCAACAGAAAGAGGTACATTCCTATGCGTAAAGCCATTATTGCCGGCAACTGGAAAATGAACAAGACCCCCGCGGAAGCCGCCGAGCTGGTTTCCGAGCTGATCCCCCTGGTCAAGGATGCTGACTGCGACGTGGTGGTGTGCGTTCCCGCCGCTGACTTCACCGTGGTCGGCGAGGCCATCAAGGGCACCAACATCAAGCTGGGCGCTCAGAACGTCCACTTTGCCAAGAGCGGCGCCTACACCGGCGAGCTGAGCGCTGACATGCTCAAGGCCTGCGGCGTGGAATACGTGGTCATCGGCCACAGCGAGCGCCGTCAGTACTTCGGCGAGACCGACAAGACCGTCAACCTGCGCACCCTGGCCGCTGTGGAAGCTGGCCTGACCCCCATCATCTGCGTGGGTGAAATGAAGGACGAGCGTGAAGCCGGCTACACCGACATCATCGTGGAATACCAGACCCTGATGGCTCTGCACGGCCTGACCGACGAAGCCATCAAGGCTGCCGTCATCGCCTACGAGCCCGTTTGGGCCATCGGCACCGGCCTCACCGCCACCGATGAGCAGGCCAACGAGACCATCGGCGTCATCCGCAAGGCCATCGAGCGCAAGTACGGCAAGGATGTTGCCGACGCTGTGCGCATCCAGTATGGCGGAAGCATGAACCCCAAGAACGTCAAGGGCCTGATGGCTCAGCCCGAGATCGACGGCGGCCTCATCGGCGGCGCTTCCCTCAAGGCCCCCGATTTCAGCCAGGTGGTTCTGTACAACAAGTAATTTCTCTTTGCGGGGCCGTTTCTGCGCGCCCCGCATTCGCCAGTTTATCGCTTGAAAGTTGAAAGGAGCTCTTTTCTATGGACAAGACCATGACCGCTCTGATCATTATGGACGGTTTCGGTATCAACCCCGCCACCGAAGGCAACGCCATTTACACTGCCGGCACTCCCGAACTGGATAAGCTCATGCAGAAATTTCCCACCTGCCAGCTGGGCGCCAGCGGCATGGACGTGGGCCTGCCGGACGGCCAGATGGGCAACAGCGAAGTGGGCCATCTGAACATCGGCGCTGGCCGCATTGTGTATCAGGAGCTGACCCGCATCACCAAGGACATCCAGGATGGCGTTTTCTTTGAAAAAGAGCCCCTTGTCTGGGCCATGGACGCTGTGAAGAATAACGGCGGCAACCTGCACCTGATGGGCCTGCTGTCTGACGGCGGCGTGCACAGCCACAACACCCACCTGTATGCTCTGCTGGAAATGGCCAAGCAGCGCGGATTGAAGAACGTGTTTGTTCACTGCCTGCTGGACGGCCGCGACGTGCCGCCCACCTCTGCTGCCGAATACATGAAGCAGCTGGTGGAAAAGATGCAGGAGATCGGCGTGGGCAAGGTTGCCTCCATCCAGGGCCGCTTCTGGGGCATGGACCGCGACAATATCTGGGAGCGCGTGGAAAAGGGCTACAATGCCATCGTCATGGGCGAGGGCGTGGAAGAGACCTGCCCCGTGCAGGCCGTGCTGAACAGCTATGAAAACGGCAAGACCGACGAATTCATGCTGCCCACCGTCATCGTGGAAGACGGCAAGGCCATCGGCACCGTCAATGCCAACGATTCCGTGGTGTTCTTCAACTTCCGTCCCGACCGTGCCCGTCAGCTGACCCGCACCTTCATCATGCCCGATTTCGACGGCTTCGAGCGCAAGAAGGGCTTCATGCCCCTGCAGTTTGTTTCCATGACCCAGTACGACGCCACCTTCAACGATTTCCTGAAGGTCGTCAATCCTCCTGCTTCCATGGAAAACACCCTGGGCCAGTACCTGGCTTCCCTGAACCTGACCCAGGCCCACATCGCCGAGACCCAGAAGTACGCCCACGTGACCTTCTTCTTCAACGGCGGCGTGGAAGCCCCCAATCCCCTGGAGGATCGCTTCCTGATCGACAGCCCCAAGATTGCCACCTTCGACCTGAAGCCCGAAATGAGCGCCCCCGAAGTGACCGAGAAGGCCCTGGAGCTCATCGACAGCGGCAAGTACGACGTGATGATCCTGAACTTTGCCAACTGCGACATGGTGGGTCACACCGGCGTGATGGACGCCGCCGTTGCCGCCGTGAAGGAAGTGGACAAGGACGTTGGACTGCTGGTCAACCGCATTCTGGAAAAGGGCGGCCGTGCCTTTGTCACCGCTGACCACGGCAACGCCGACCAGATGGTGGATCCCGTCACCGGCGAGATCTTCACCGCGCACACCACCAACCCCGTGCCCTTCATCGCCTGCGATCCCGCCCTCATCGGCAAGGAACTGCGCGACGGCGGCCGTCTGGCCGATATCGCCCCCACCATGCTGGACAGCATGGGCCTGGCTGTTCCCGCCGAAATGACCGGCAAGAGCCTGCTGGCGTAAAAACCATTCAGAAAGTGACACAGCAAAATCCCTTGCTGTGTCACTTTCTCTTTTTTGGAGGTGCCCATGAACGTTTATTATATTGGAGGATCGCCCTGCAGCGGGAAAAGCACCGTTACCGAGGCGCTCTCGGAACGGTACGGACTGCATTACTTCAAGGTGGACGACTACCTGGACAGGTACATGCAGCTGGCCGCCGATGACAGGAAACTGTATTGCAGCAAAGCCTTACGGCTGACCCCGGAACAGACCTGGATGCGGCAGCCGACGGTGCAGTGCGAGGAAGAACTGCGGATCTACGAAGAGATTTTCGAGTATATCCTGGCAGACCTGGAGAACATCGACTGTCAAAACGGCGTCATCACGGAAGGCGCGGCCTATTTGCCCGCATTGGCAAAGATGGCGGGCATTCCGATGAAGCAGTACATCTCCATCACGCCCACCAAGGAGTTTCAGGTGTTCCATTACAGCAAGCGGGAATGGGTGCCCTATGTGCTTGCGGAATGCAGCAACAAGGAGAAAGCCTTTGCCAACTGGATGGACAGGGACGCCCTGTTTGCGCTGGCGGTGCAGCAGCAATGCGCCGAACTGGGGTATACATCCCTCATCAATGATGGAACGGCCTCCGTGGACGCATTGACGGACAGGGTCATCGCCTATTTTGGGCTGCAATAAAGCAGAAAACAGCGGCTTCTCACAAAGAAAATAAAGAAAACCGGCTGATACCCAGTTTTATGTCAGTATCAGCCGGTTTTTCTGTTGCAGGAATGGGTGGACTGTCCGTCCATGATGTGCTTTTCGGGTGGGTTTGGGAGGGGCTTTTCTCCGAAAAGCCGCCTCCCAAGGCAGCCGTCTTAATGCTTGTCAGAAATAGTTTTCCATCAGCCGATCCGTCCACTCCGGCGTCCGGGCGTCCCGGCGGTCGAAAGCGGGGAAGTAGGGCTTGATGTCCAGCACCGGCGTGCCGTCGATGGCGTCCAGGCCTCTGACGGTCAGCGAGGCCTTGTCCACAGCCAGGATCTCCACCGCCGTCATGCCGATCTGATTGGGCCGATCCTTCGTCCGCTGGGCGAAAATGCCGGTGAGGGGCATGTCCTCCCGGTCCCGGGGATGGCGCTGCAGGTGCTTGTCCCGCTGGTACCGGGCCTTGTCCAGATACACCAGCACCGTGGCGTGAGAGAAGCCTTCCAGGCCCAGCAAACCGCCGTGATACTCTTCATGGAGGCGGATGACGGAGGTGTCGTCGCCCCAGAAGGAATCCTTTTTCTCCCGGACGGAATTGTGCACGTAACCGATGGGATGCATGAGGATGGCGTCAGGCTTACTGGTCAAAGATACTTCCCTCCATGGCGTCGGTAATCACTTTCAGGCAGCGGCTCATGACGCTGCGCTGGTCCTTGTCCACGTAGTCCGGATAAGTCTCCAGATTGCTGGCAAACACCTTGTAGCGGTAGGCGCCGTCCTGCTTGCCGCGCCAGCAGTAGGTGGGCGTGTAATGCAGGTTGTCAAAGGCAACGGTCTGGCTGACGGGGTCGTATTCCACTTCCGCGTGGAGCAGCAGGCCGGACAGGTTGACCCGCTTCTCTCGGTCGGCGCTAAACAGATTGCCAAGGCTGTAAGCGCACAGCACCGGGTGATACTTTCCGTCGCCCCGGTTGGCGGTCAGGATCTGCACCGTTTCCACGGCCTCTGGGTGAACGCCGATGATGATGTCCGCGCCCAGATCGGCCATGGACTGGGCCAGACCCAGCTGCTCTGCGGAGGGCTTGGTATCGCCGGATTTACCCCAGCTGACCGTTACCACAATCACCTGCGCGCCCATGCTGCGGGCTTTGGCGATGTCCGTCTCAATATCGGCCAGGTTGAGGGCGGGCACGGCAAAAGCCCGTTCCTCGGCGGTGGTTTGCTTTTTGCTGGTGTTGCTCAAATCCGCCACAAAGCTGATCAGGGCGACGGAAACGCCGCCGGCATTGTAGATGCGGGGCGTGTTGCGCTCTGCGGGCAGGGAATAGGCGCCGTAGGGCATCATGCCCGCGCTGACCAGCTCGTTGCGGGTAGTGGACAGGGCACTAAGGCCGCCGTTCAGGGCGTTGTAGTGGCCCAGGTTCACCGCGTCGATGTTGTTCTGTTTGAGACCCTGGAGCATCTGCACAGGCATGTTGTAGTCCGTCAGTTTGTCAGTGGATACGGTGGAGTTGTTCAGCGTGACCAAAGTCAGGTCGGCCGCCAGGTCGTCCTTGATGGGCTCCAGGATCTGCTCAAAATGATAGCCGTCGTCATAGGTGACGGATTTCTGCACCGCGCCGGTAAAGGAGATCTCGCCGCTGGCGCAGAACGTGAAGCGGTATTCCGGCGCGGGCGTGGGCACCGGGGTGGGCGCGGGAGTGAAAATTGCCATGGCCAGAGGGGTTGGGGTTTCAGCGGGCTGCTGGGTGGCTCCGCTGGTCATTTCGCCCAAAGTGCGATCCAGCACCACAAAAACATCGCCCGCATGGAAGCGCAGGTCGGTCTGGCCTGCCAGGCGGGGCATCAGCAGGAAAAAGCCGGCCAGCACCAGGCATGTGGTCATCAGCATGACGATGGTGCCCAGAGAGATTCCGCGTTTTCTGCGCCGTTTCATCGTCATCCTCCTGTTCGAGTAAGGTTTTTATGTATTGATTTATGATATCATAATCGGGAAAGATATGCAAGGTAAGGGATTGTGTGGAGTGAGAAGGGTAAGGAGAAACAAGCCAAGAAAGACCATTTTTTTTGGAAAAGCCTTGACCGCGCCTGGAAACCGTGTTATACTTGCCTTCCCTTTCACAAGGAGAAAACCTCTGCGCCACCGCATGTTTGCCAAAGTTCCTTCGCTGCGCCCGAAGGACGTTTTTTGGTACGCATGGGTGGCCTTTTGCATCTCTTTTTTCCACTGAACGCCGCCTGCGCCGCATCCCTTTTTAGCGCAATGCGAAACGTTCACGAAACCGGAGCGCTGCATCTTCAAATGATGCGGAGGTGAAATCTCATGACAGAAAACCGAATATGGAACGAAGAATCTGCAAGGCTTTCGGACACGCTGCGCGTGGCGGGGGAGGAGCGGAGGAAAATTGAGGATGAGCTGGGAATTGTGGACGGCAATGACCGGCTGATTCACGTGCAGGCAGACGGCAGCAACGACTCCGACGTGGAGCTGTTCATGGTCAAGGCCAAGCTGCGCAGCCTGCATCAGCTCAGGCTGAGCCAGCGGCAGCCTTACTTTGCCCGCATGGACTTCACGCCCGATCCGGGCACGTCGGACATGGGCATGCTGGCCCCGGGACAGACCACGCCGGTGTACGTGGGCCGGTGGGGCATTTTCGAGACGCCGGGGTACAAGGTTTGGGTGGCGGACTGGCGCAGTCCCGTGGCCAACCTGTACTATTCCGGCCAGCTGGGCCGTGTCAGCTACGATGCGCCGGATGGGCGCATCGAGGGCGATTTGAGCCTGAAGCGGATGTTCACCATTGAGGACGGCCAGCTGAAGGATTATCAGGACACGGGCCTGGCAGGCCAGGAAAAATACCTGACCGACGCCCTCAGCCAGATGACCACCAACCGCTTGCGCGAGGTGGTCACCACCATCCAGGCGGAGCAGAACCAGGTGATCCGCTACGGGGCATATCGGCCCCTGTGCGTGCAGGGCGTGGCCGGCAGCGGCAAGACCACCATCGCGCTGCACCGCATGGCCTGGCTGCTGTATCACCTGCAAAAAACCGTCACGCCCCAGCAGATGCTGATTCTGGCGCCCAACCCGCTGTTCCTTAGTTACATCAGCCGGGTGCTGCCGGATCTGGGCGTGGAGGACGTGCGGCAGACCACGTTCGCGGGCCTGTGCAAGCAGCTTTTGAAAAAGAACATGCCGAAAATCAAGCAGAATGCCCGCCTGACCCAGCGGCTGCAAATGACCCGCGCCGAGCGGGATCAGATGGACGATGTGCTTCGCCGGAAAGGCGCGCTGAGCCTGGCAAAGGAGATCGCGGATTTCCTGGAAGGCTGGCAGCGGCGCATTCTGCCCGGGCAGGACGTGGATTTCCTGGGTCGGACGCTGATGTCCCGCCAGGAGCTGGAAAAGTTTTATCTGGTGGACTTTGCGCCCTTTCCGCTGGCCGTGCGCAAGCAGGAAGTGGGCAAGGTGCTGGAGAAGCGGCTGAATCGCGCAGCGGAAGAAGCCCGGGAGGGGCTGAAGAAGCTGGTGGACCAGCGGCTGGACGCGCTTTTGCGATCCATGCCGGACGGCCCTGAAAGGCGCCAAAAAGCCAAAGCGCTGCTTGAGGCAAGAGAGACACGCCTCATGGAGCTGGAGGAGCGGAAAAAGGCCTTCTGGCCCCAATACGAGGGTCTGTGGGGTACGGTGGAGCTGCTGCCCGTCTACAAGGCCTTCTGGGAGGACATGGCCCAGCGGGATCCGGCTTGTGCGCCGGTGCTGGAAGCCACGCTGCCCCTGCTGGAAAAGAAGAGCGTAGCCCAGGAAGACCTGCCTGCGCTGCTGATGCTGGCCAAAGGCCTGGTAGGGGTGGAACGGCTGAACATCCGCCATGTGATGATTGACGAAGCCCAGGACGTATCCCCCTTGCAGGTCAAGGTGCTGCGGCTGCTCATGGGTCACGACGCCTTCACGTTGGTGGGCGACCTGTGCCAGGGCATCTACGGCGACGAGGGCCTGCGCTCCTGGCAGGATCTGGGCCAGGGGATCTTCGGGGAAACGCCGGAGGTATGCCGGCTGAGCACCTCCTACCGCAGCACCGTGGAGATCATGGAAACCGCCTACCGGGTGCTGGAAAAGCATCCCGTGCCCGGCGAATCCGCCGCCAAACCTGTGGAGCGTCACGGAGAAACCCCAACGTACTCGCTGGTGAAAGCGGAAAAGGAAAAACCCCAGGCCATCGCCCGGCTGGTGGAAAAATGGCGGGCGGATGGCCTGCAATCCGTCGCAATTGTAACAAAATCGGCCCGTGCGGCGTCGGCGCTGCATAAGGCGTTGCTGCCCCTTCTGCCGCACGTGCGCCTCATGGCACAGACGGACGACACCTTCGCCGGAGGCCTGCAGGTGGCCGATTCCTCCATGGTCAAGGGCCTGGAGTTTGACGGCGTGATCATTGCGGATGCAGAGGAAAAGACCTACCCGGACGAGCCCTTCTACGCCAAGCTGCTGTACGTTTTGTGCACCAGACCCCTGCACCGGCTTGGGTTTGTGGCCGCGGGAGCATTTACCCCGCTGCTTTCTTGACAAAAGCCGAGCTTGTTTCATCTATATTTACATTATATGAAAAAAATGTTAAGATAGACAGGAACAGGACATCCTCAGGAGGTGCCGAAAATGCTGAAAGAGATCCTTTCCGTTGTCAGCTCGTTTCTGTCTGATACGGTGATTTATATTGCCATTGGCCTGGTTACGTTCATTGGCGTGATTAAGTGCATCTACCCGGTTTTGCGCAACAGCGCGCTGCTGAACCGGGCGGTTGTGAAGCTGGAAAAAACCGTTGCCGCAGGCAAGCGCGCCGTCTGGCGGGAATCCCGTTTCCTCGGGCGTTCCCTCCGGGCGGACTGGCAGCGCTTTCTGATGAACGCCGGCCAGCTGGACGCCCGGGGCATGCCCTGCGACGTAGGGGAATTCATCAACGAGGAGACCGTCATCGAGAAGCCCGGTCACACCCAGCTGGCGGAGCTGATCCCCAGCCTGCTGACCTCTCTGGGCATTCTGGGTACCTTTATCGGCCTGATGACCGGCCTGAGCAGCATTAACTTTGCGGACGCGGAAGGCACCATCCAGAGCATCCCCCTGCTGCTGAGCGGCATGAAGTTTGCCTTTGCCACTTCCGTGGCGGGCATCGCCTGTTCCCTGCTTTTCAACGTGTTTTTCCGCATGAGCGTGGGCCGGGCCTATCGCGCCCTGGACGCCTTTGACGAGGCCTTCTACGAGCTGGCCATGCCCCGGCCCCTGACCAGCGATGTGCAGATGCTTTGCCTCAACCAGGACGAGGACGTGCGCATGATGCGCGTGGCCGACACCGTTGGCAGCAAGGTGGCCGCCAGCTTCGAGGCCGCGCTGGCCCGGGCCATGGTGCCCATGAGCCAGTCCATGGACAGCTTCCTTCGCGGGGCGACCCAGGAACAGGTGGAGGGCGTGCGGCGCATCGTGGGGCAGTTTGTCCAGCAGTTGAATACCTCCCTCTCCGGCGAGCTGACCAACCTTGGGCACACCATCAACATGGTGTCCGAAAGCCAGCAGCAGAGCCAGGAAAACCTTCAGGTCACCCTGGATGCAGCCCAGGCCATGGCGGAAAACGCCCGCCAGATGCAGGAGGCCAGCAGCGAAATCGCCCGGAAGATGACGGACTGGGTGGACGAAATGCAGTCCGGCAGCGAAGAGCGCATCCGCACTCTGGGCGGCGTGGAGCAGCAAAGCCAGCTCCTGGCCCAGCAGCTGGAGGCCCTGACCGCTTCCCTTGCCCGGATGCAGGTGAAGGTGGATCAGCTTTGTGACGAGATGGATCAGGTCCAGGAGTAAAACGGAAGGAGGCGGCGCAGATGGCCAGAACCAGAGTGAGGCGCAGGCGCGGCACAGACAGTGGTGCGGCGTGGATCAGCTATTCGGATATGATGGCTGCGCTGCTGCTTCTGTTTGTGCTGGTGCTTTGCTACAGCGTGTACCAGTACTTTTTGATGCTGGAAACCAAGACCGCAGAGATCGACGAAAAAGCTGCGCTGTTGTTGCAGCAGGAGGATCAGCTGCTGGAGCAGGCCAGCACCATTTTGGAGCAATCCAAGGAAATTGAAATGAAAACCGCAGAAATCAGCGACAAGGAGCAGAGCCTTGCCACCTCCAACCTGGAGCTGCAAAAGAGCCAGGCGCTGGTGCTGGAGCAAGAGGGTACGTTGGCCTTGCAGGCGGAGGCCCTCAGCCAGAAGGAAGACGAGCTGGAAGTGGCCAACGGCCTGCTGCTGCTCCGGGAAAGCCAGCTGAGCAAAGCGGAGGAAGACCTGGCGGCCAGCCAGCTGGAGCTGGAGGAAAGCCGCCTGGAGCTGGAAAAATCCAGCGAGATCATGGCCCTGCAGCAGGAAGCGCTGGACAATCAGCAGAAAAAACTGGACGACCTGGTGGGCGTGAAAACCCGCATCATCACGGATCTGAGCCAGGAACTGTCCCGGGCCAAGCTGAAGGCCACCGTGGACCCCGCCACCGGCGACATCGTGCTGGAAAGCACCGTGTTCTTCGACGTGGGCAAAAACACCATCAAGGACAGCGGCAAGGAGCTGCTGGACACCTTCATCCCCGTGTATCTGGGCGTGCTGCTTTCCCCGGAATACGCGGACTATCTTGGGGAAATCATCATTGAGGGGCATACGGACACTTCGGGCGATTACCTGATGAATCTGGAACTGTCCCAGGACCGCGCCCTGAGCGTGGTGTCCTACTGCCTGGAAATGCCCGGCCTGACCGATGAACAGCGCGATCTTCTGCGCACCATCCTCACCGCCAAGGGCCGCAGCTTTTCCAACCCCATTTATGACGAAAACGGCAATGTGGACATGGATGCGTCCCGCCGCGTGGAGTTCAAATTCAGCCTGAAGGATGCGGAGATGATTGAGGAGATCCGCACCATACTTGACCAGGATTACGGCATGGATCTGCCCATGGAAGCGCCGGGCGATGCTGCAGGCGGGGAGGGATAACGGATGCGCGCATTGAAAATTGCTGCAATCATCATGGTCTCGCTTTTGATGGTCATGCTGCTGATGCTGGGTTACCTGTTCCTGACCGCGGAGGTCACGGTGGAGGCTGTCACCTCCAGCGGCATCAACGCTGGGGAAAAGCCGGACGATTTCGCTACCCTCCAGGCCTCCCTGGACGAAAACACCTTTATGGGCACCCTGTTCCACAAGCCCGAGGAGTGGAAATCCGCCGAGGACTATGTCTACCTGCAGTTCAATGTCCGCCTTCGCAACGGCTGCCTTGTGCCCATCGACATGGTGGAGGTGCAGGTCGTGCCTCAGCCCACGGACATCCTCCAGTTGGCAGACCGCCAGGTGCACTCCCTGGAAGCCAAGCAGGAAGCCGATTTCTCCGCCATGATCCTGGCCCCCAAGGACACCCATCCCGTCCGGGAGATCATCGTGAGCTACTACGTGTGGGGCGTGAGCTTCCAGCTCAGGACGCTGTCCGGGCAGTGAGACGCAACGACGGAAGATTTTGGGGCGTTCGTGGGCTCCGCCCACACCTGGCAGGGGCGTGACGCCCCTGCACCCTGCATAAGGCCGGAAGATAAATCTTCCGGCCTTTTCTATATCCAAGAAACATTCATAAAGAACTTCTTTTGCTACTTTTCTTCTTAGAAGAAAAGTAGGCTCTCGGCAGAGCCGCCGGAGGCAAATCTCCCCCAAAGAACTTCTTTTGCTTCTTTTCTTCTAAGAAGAAAAGAAGGCCCCCGGCAGGCCGCCGGAGGCTTTCTTTTTTTGTCAGAACAATGCCTTCTTGGTTCCGGGAACGGACTCCGCAATCTTGCGGCCATTCTTGATGGAAGCCAGCACCGGTGCGTTGGTGTTCAGCGCATCGTAGTAGTCCTTGGCGTCCAGCACGATGAAGCTGGCGGGTCGGCCCGCTTCGATGCCGTAGCTGTCGCCCAGGTGCAGGGTGCGTGCGGCGTTGTTGGAGATGAAGTTGTAAGAGGAACGGATCTCCTCGTAGCCCATCATCTGGCAGACGTGCAGGCCCATGAAGACCACGTCGCGCATGGAGCCGGTGCCCATGGGGTACCAGGGGTCGAAGATGTCGTCATGGCCGAAGGAAACGTTGATTCCGGCCTCGCGGAGCTCCTTGACCCGGGTGATGCCCCGGCGCTTGGGGTAGGTGTCGATACGGCCCTGCAGGTGAGTGTTCACCAGGGGGTTGGACACGAAGTTGATGCCGCTCATCTTCAGCAGGCGCATCAGGCGCTGCACATAGGCGTTGTTGTAGGAGTGCATGGCGGTGGTGTGGCTGGCGGTGACGCGGTCGGTCAGGCCGCTTTCCAGCGCACGGGCTGCCAGGGTCTCCAGGCCGCGGGAGGCCTCGTCGTCAATCTCGTCGCAATGAACGTCCACCAGGCGGCCGTATTTCTCGGCCAGTTCCATGGCGTAGTTCAGGGAGGACACGCTGTATTCACGGGTGAACTCGAAGTGGGGGATAGCGCCGACGCAGTCAGCACCCATCTTCACAGCGTCTTCCATCAGCTGACGGCCGTTGGGATAGCTCTCGATGCCTTCCTGGGGGAAAGCAACGATCTGGATGTTCATGACGTCCTTCAGTTCTTCCCGCAGCTCGATCATGGCTTCCATGGCGATGAGCTTGGGGTCGGTCACGTCCACGTGGGTGCGGATGTGCTGGATGCCGTTGGCGGCATATAGGCGCACAGCCTTGTTCACGCGGTCGTGCACGTCCTTCTTGGACAGGGTCTCCTTGCGCAGGGCCCAGGTCTCGATGCCCTCAAACAGGGTGCCGCTCATGTTCCACTTGGGCTCGCCTGCGGTGAGGCAGGTGTCCAGGTGCACGTGGGACTCAATGAAGGGGGGCAGGGCCAGCTTGCCGCCGAAATCCACCACTTCTTCGCCCTCCATGGGGTCCAGATGGGGCGCGATCTCTGCAAACTTGCCGTCAAGGACGCGGATATCGCTGGCGGCCTCTGCGTTTTCAATATAGAGGTTGCGATAAAGCATGGTTTATCTCCTTACTTCTTCTTGGCGATCAGCTTGCCGACAAAGTAGCAGGCGAAGGACACGACCATGTTGTTGATGGCGGCGATGCCCCAGGTGAAGCCGGGGATGATGTTGCCGCCGGTCAGGTTGCCCACGATGGCACCGGCCACAACGCCGATGATGGCAGCCCAGTTGATGCCCTTGGGTTCGGTAGCGTCGGCAGCGTACTTCTTGCGATCCAGGAAGTAGTCGGCCACCAGGATGACGCCAACGGCGGGCAGGGTGGCGTTGAGGATGGTCAGCCAGTTGCAGAAGTTGTTGTACAGCCACATAGCGGCCACGGTGCCGATGATGCCGGACAGGATAACCATGGGCTTCTTTTTCTGGCCGGTGATGTTGGCCAGGCCCAGAGCGCCGGTGTAGAGGGCGTTGTCGTTGGTGGTCCAGATGTTAGCGCCCAGAACCAGGAAGGCCCACACGCCCAGGCCCAGCTCGATCATGACCCAGAAGATGTCGTTAGTGCCGGTGAAAGCGCCAGCCACGCCGCCGAAGCAGAACATCAGGGTGTTGCCCAGGAAGAAGGCGATAACGGTGGTGATGACAGCGGTCTTGTTGCTCTTGGCAAAACGGACGAAGTTGGGGGTAGCGGTGCCGCCGCTGACGAAGGAACCGATGACCAGGCCGATGGCAGCAAACAGGGTCAGGCTGCCGGAGGACTTGTCAAAGATCGCGGTGAGGCCGCCGCCCTGGATGGTAGCGGTCACCATGGCGTAGGTGCCCAGGATGGCGATGAGAGGAACGGAAATGTAGCTGACAATTTCCAGGCCCTTGATGCCAAAGTAAGCGGAGGCGGTCATGCAGACACCCACGGCCAGAACCAGAATGTAGGGCAGGATGGTAGAGTTGGGATTAAGAACCTGAGCAGCGGGGATGGCGAACATGGCAGCGCCCACGCCGAACCAGCCGATCTGGGTCAGGGAAATCATGGCAGAAGGAAGATAGGAACCCTTGTCGCCGAAGGCACGGCGGGCAAGCAGGTCAAAGGACAGGCCGGAATCGCAGCCGATGTAGCCCAGAGCGCCGGTGTACAGGGCCAGGATGGCGCCGCCGATGAGGATGGCCCAGATGAAGCCCTTCAGGTCCAGACCATTGGCCAGGTCAACACCGGTCCACATGCTGGCGGAGAAGAAGGTGAAGCCCAGCATAATGACGAACATTGCGCCAAAGCCTTTACGGGCAGTTTGAGGTACCGCTTCGTGAGTGTAGTCGATGTCAACTTTTTGGATCTCTTTGTTTTCCATGATGATCTACTCCTCCCTATTCTCTTTGGTAGGAACCAAAGCTCATTCGTCCCATTATACTCTTCATGAAAGGCGAAGCACAAGCAAAAAAATGCCTTTTTCGACAATTATTAAGAAAAGTTCAAACCTTCAAAACATAGCGGAAACATATAGGATAAAAAAAGAAAGAACCGAAAGGAATATCCCGTCGGTTCATCATATGTGCTACCAAATAGGAAGGCTTTGAAACAAGTATGATTGATGGAAGATTTATTCGGAGGGAACGTTTAGATCCTCCAAGATCACATGATCTTCCGGGGTCTGCCACTGGAAGCTGTTGTTGTCAAAATCGCCGAAAGAGGGGTCGGGCGTGACGTCGATCCACTGGAAATCTGAGGAGGGGGAGGAATCGGTCCAGGTGAAGTCGTCGGACGAGGCGCCGTAGCAGTTCTGGTTCCACAGCTCCATCTGCCGCTGGATAGCTGGGTCGTAAAGGTCGTAGTAGAAGGAGCTGAGGCCCACAGGATCGTAGCTGATGGACAGGGGCATGTAAAGCAACGCGGTGGATGCATCGCCCAGGGGGATGCGCTCGCCGGGAACATGGACGGGAAGGTCGCTGTAGGCGGGGTCGCAGGTGAGGGCGGCACAGTCGGTGATGAGGTAGATGCTCAGGCCGTGGATTTCCGGATTGGCCTGGGAAAAAAACTCCGGCATGACGCAAAGGCAGTTGTCCTCCACCGTGAGGGTGGCCCGGCCGATGGTGTAGTAGTTGCTGGCGCAGATGTCTACCTGCTGGAAACCGGTCTGGCGCAAGGCGTTCAGATCCAGCATGGTGCCCATGGGCCAGTCGTAGGAGAGCAGCGGATTCAGATCCCGGAGCCGGGGCCCGAAGGTGCAGCCCGTGTTGTAGCTGAGCCGGGGCTGGGTTTGCATGTAGGGGATGCCGTAGACCATATCGCCCACGTAGAGGGTGATCAGGTAGGGCGTGGTGTAGCTGGAGGAATAGGGCAGATAGAGGACGCCGCTGTCAAACAGCTTGCTTTGGTAGCCGTAGTCCTTGTCCATGAGCAGCAGCTGGGTGTCCATCTGCACCAGGGTCAGCCGCACGGGCTGGACCAGCTCGCTGGAGGCGCTGACCTGCTTCAAAATGCGCAGGCCCGGCGCGGGGGAGGACAGGTTGGCCATGACGTATTGGTTGTCATTGAGAAGGGTCAGATCCAGGGTATCCACATTGAGGGTGAAAAAGTCCTCGCTGCCCGCAAAAGCGCTGGCAGATGTCAGCAGCAGGCAAAGAACCAGGCAAAGCAGAGTCGCTTTTTTCAAACCCATCAGGCGCATTGTCCGTTCATCCTTTCCAGAATAGAGGCAAATCTCTCGTCCATTAATAGGAACGATTCAGTTTAACATTATCATCCCGGGATGTAAAGAAATAACAGACTTTCTAAGCCTTGAGAAAAAGAAAATTATCTTTTGTAACAGATTTGTAATACTCTTTACTTTTTAGAAATATTTTGCTATACTACTCCACGAACGATGCGAACCAACGCATCCTCGTCCAACAACAATTGATACGAAAGATGGCAAATATACGAATTTGCTGCCCCATGCAGCCTCAAGGAGGAAATACCCATGAAAATGCCCAAGTGTTTCAGAAAGATGATCGCGGTGCTGATGGTTGTGCTGACGCTTTGCCCTTGCATTGCCAACGCAGCCTATGCCACGCTGGAATATGGCTCCCGGGGCAATGATGTGCTCAAGCTGCAGCAGGCTTTGAAAGCACTGGGCTATGACCCCAACGGCACCGACGGAAAATTTGGCCGGGGCACGGAGAAGGCCGTGAAGCAGTACCAAAAAGCGATGGGACTGACGGCGGACGGTAAGGCAGGTAACAAGACTTTGACCAAGCTGTATGCGGAGGCGGAGGACAATTCCTCTAATTCTTCCACCGCTCCCATCGTGCCGGACGTGACCGGCGGCCTCGCCACCTCCACTAACCCCAATACCATCAAGTATGGCGAAAGTGGCAGCCGGGTGCGGGAATTGCAGACCGCCCTGAAGCTGCTGGGCTATAACCCTGGCATCGTGGACGGAAAGTTTGGCAAGGGCACCCTGAGCGCGGTCATGGCCTTCCAGAAGGACAATGGTCTTACTGCCGACGGCCTGGCCGGAAGCCAGACCCAGCAGGTTCTTTACGCCAAGGCCGCACAGGTGTCCGGCAGCGGCAGCAGCTCTTCTGATAGTTCCTCGACTTCTGCACCCACCACTTCCACCAGTTCCGGCTTCACCCGCACTTTGCGCCGGGGCTACACCGGCTCCGACGTGAAGGAAGTGCAGACCCGGCTGAAAGCCCTGGGCTATTACAAGCTGAATGTGGACGGCGTGTATGGCAATGGCTCCATCGCGGCTGTGAAGGCCTTCCAGAAGGCCAATGGATTGACTGCTGACGGTTTGGTGGGTAAGCAGACCTATACGGCTCTATTTTCTGCCAGCGTTAACGGAAATACCAGTTCTCCTGAAACACCGGCCCCTGAAATCAGCAACACACCGGTTCCGCAGCCTACTCCCGATACCAGCGCATCTACTGGTACCTACGCAACTCTTTCCTATGGCGCAAAGGGCACGGAGGTCAAGAAGCTGCAGCAGGCCCTGAAGGATCTGAAGTACAACGTGGGCGTGGACGGCGCGTACGGCGCGCTGACCCAGGCTGCGGTGCAGGCCTTCCAGAAGCGTAACGGCCTGACCCCAGACGGCGTGGCCGGCAGCAGCACCCTGGAGCTGCTTTACAGCGGCAAGGGCATCGAGGCCGACCCCAACGACGACAACGGCATGAGCCTGCCTGACGGCGTGGGCTACGCCGATGGCCCCAGCACCAGCCAGGTGCAGCTGCTGCACTGGTACAACCAGGTCAAGCCCACTGTGAAGGGCGGAAGCCGCCTGACCGTGTTCGACCCTGCCACCAACCTGCAGTGGACGCTGCGGGTGCTCAGCCCGGGCCGCCATTGCGACAGCGAGCCCCTCACCGCCACCGATACCAAGATCATGTATAAGGCCTTTGGCAACAAGAACACCTGGACGCCCAAGCCCGTGTACGTTCTGCTGCCCGACGGCCGCTGGTCTCTGGCCACCACCCATAATGTTCCCCATGAAAGCCAGTCCATTAAGGACAACGAATTCAACGGCCACCTGTGCGTGCACTTCCTGCGGGATATGGACGAGTGCAAGCAGAAGGATCCGGACTACGGCGTGACCAACCAGAACGCCATCCGCAAAAAGTGGAAGGAAATGACCGGCATTACCGTGGATTAACCAAGCAAGGGAAGAGGCTCCGGCCCCTTCCCTTTTTCCATGAAAAAACAGGCGGTTCGCAAGTGAACTGCCTGCTGTATTTTATTCCTTGGTTTCCGTCTCTTCCGCGGCGTGGGCTTCCACTTCAATCACGTGGCGGCCGTCCGCCTTGTTGACCTGGAAGTTCCAGCCTTCCCATTGGAAGCTGTCGCCGGGCTTGGGAACCTTCTCGGTCTGCTCCATGACCCAGCCGCCAAGGGTGCTGGCGTCGGTGTCCAGCTCCAGGTCCAGCTCGTCCTCCAGCTCATCCAGAGGCGTATCGCCGGAGAGAATGTAGGTGCCGTTGGCGGATTCCTTGATGTTGACGGTTTCTTCGTCGTGCTCGTCCCAGATCTCGCCTACCAGCTCTTCCAGAATATCCTCCATGGTGACGATGCCGGCGGTTCCGCCGTATTCGTCCGCCACAACGGCCATCTGGCTGTGGGTTTTCTGCATCAGTTTCAGGGTGCTGGAGATCTGCGCGGTTTCAGGCACGAACAGGGGCTTTTGCATGGCGTCGGCCAAAGAGCATTCGCCGGGCAGCACCTTTTGGAAATAATCCTTCTGGTGCAGGATGCCCACAATGTGATCCAGGCTTTCGTCATAGACCGGCATGCGGGAGTGGTTGCTCTCCTTGAGGATGGCCACGATCTCGTCGTTGGTGGCGTCCTGGGGGATGCCGTCCACCCGGACCCGGGGAGTGAGGATATCGTAGAGGCTGCGGTCGTCAAACAGCTCGATGGCGCTCTTGATCAGGTCGCTTTCCACCTCGCCCATGCCGCCCTCCTGGTGCACTTCGTCCACCAGGGTGAGAAGCTCGTCCTGGGAGAGGGTGCGGTCGCCCTTGAGCTTGAAAACCTTGCTCAGCAGCAGCTTCCACTTGCTAAACAGCCAGTTGATGGGGGTCAAGACCAGCATGAGCAGCTTCAGGATGGGGGTGACCAGCATGGCGAATTTTTCCGGCATTTCCTTGGCGATGCTCTTGGGGGAGATCTCGCCGAAAATCAGCACCACGACGGTGATGACCGCAGTGGAAACGCTGACGCCGTTATCGCCCATGAGAGCCACGAAGAACACCGTGCCGATAGAGGCCAAAGCAATGTTGACGATGTTGTTGCCCACCAGCAGGGTGGAGAGCAAATCGTCATAGCGCTCGGAAAGAGCCAGGGTGGTGGCGGCGCGCTTGTTGCCGCGGTCCGCCATGCTTTTCAGGCGGGTACGGTTGAGGGCGGAAAAAGCGGTTTCGGATGCGGAGAAAAAGCCAGAGAAGAGAACCAGCAGAACCATGATGACGATCTGCAACGACGGTGTGTCCACGAAAAAAATTCTCCTTTTCTTTGGTAGAGGGGATGGGCGTCAGTCTTCTACCAGAAGCTGACCGTCTCGGATGCCAATGATTTTTGCCAGAGCCACTACCTTGTAGCCGTCCTCTTCCAGTTTCTGGTGGCCGGGCTGGAAGGTCTTTTCCACGCAAACGCCAATGCCGATCACTTCAGCGCCGGCCTGGCAGACGATGTCGCACAGGCCCTGGGCGGCCTCGCCGTTGGCCAGGAAGTCGTCCACGATGAGCACCTTGGCGCCGGCAGGGATGTATTCCTTGGCTACCCGGACATGGTTTTCCACGCCGTGGGTGAAGCTGAACACCGTGCTTTGATATACATCGCCGGTGACGTTACGGGTGCGGCTCTTTTTGGCAAACACCACAGGAACATTGCCGCAGGCCATGGCGGTGGTCAGGGCCGCAGCGATGCCGCTGGCTTCCACGGTCAGAACCAGATCGGGTTTTTCCGGCGCGAACGCATCCGCGAAGGCCTGTCCCATTTTCACATAGAGTTCCGTATCCAAACGGTGATTCAGAAACATGTCTACCTTCACAATGTCCGTTCCAATGCCTTTGCCTTGTGCCTGAATGGCCTCAACCAGTTCCTTCACGGCAGCCGCCTCCTTAGTGGTAATAAAGCATATTATAAGAAGGTTTTAGTGCAAAATCAAGCCCTCACCGCAAGAAAGAGCAATTTTCACGCAGCCGGACTGGACCTCCACCCCGGAGGAGGAGTACAGATCGGTAAGCATGCTCATATCCGCCATGCTTTCGGGCAGGGCGATCATGCCGCTGACCGGCTTGTCAGAGGTGTTGAGGATGCACAGCAACTGCTGGTTTTTGTAGGTGCGCAGGTAGGCGTAGAGGCCGTTTTCTTCGATATGCCAGGTGCGGAAGGTGCCGTGGCGCAGGGCGGGGTACTCCCGGCGCAGCTGGGCCAGCCGTGCGTAGTGCTTGAACATGGGATGACCGTCCACCTTGTCCCAGGGCATGGGGAAGCGGCAGAAGGGATCGTCCTCGCCTTCCATGGCCAGCTCGTCGCCGTAGTAGAGGATGGGGGAGCCGGGGAAGGTGAACTGGAAGAAGGACGCGGCTTTCTGCATTTCCACGCTGCCGCCGGCGCGGGTGCGCACACGGGCTGTATCGTGGGAATCCAGGAAGTTCCACAGCACTTCGTTCACATAATGGGGGTAGAGCATCAGGGCCCGATTATTGACCGCGTCAAATTCCTTGAGGCTGATCTTCTTATAGCACAGGCGGTTCCACACATTGCGGCTCCATACGTAGCTCATGGTGGAGTGGAACATATCGCCCAGGGTGAGCCACTGCCGGCTGTCGTCCCAGCATTCGGCTACCATCAGGCCTTCCGGATTTTCGCTGAGGATCATCTTGCGGAACTGCCGCCAGAAATCCGGCCACACTTCCGGGCTCACGTCCAGACGCCAGCCGTCCACATGGCAATTTTTCAGCCAGTAGCGGCCCACGTTCAGGAAATACTGGGCGCAGTCCGGGTTGCTCAGGTTCAGCTTGGGCATGTAGCGCCAATGGCCGAAGGTCTGATAGCCCCATTCGTCGGTGCCGTCAAAGAAGAACCAGTCCCGGTAGGGGGATGCCTCGCCCTTTTCCAGGGCGTCCTTGAAGGGGGCAAATTCCAGGCCGCAGTGGTTGAACACGCCGTCCAGCATCAGGCGCATGCCGTTGGCGTGGAGGGTGTCCGCCAGCTCCCGCAGGTCGTCCTCCGTGCCCAGCAGGGGATCCACCTGGAAATAGTCAAAGGTGTTGTAGCGGTGGGAGGTGTCGCTGAGGAAGAGGGGAGTGGTGTAGATCATTTCCACGCCCAGCTTTTTCAGGTGAGGCACCGCCTCGATGACGCCACGGATGTTGCCGCCGAAACGGAACTCATTCTGCACCCGGTCGCTGGTCCAGGGTTCCAGGCCCTCTTCGTATTCGCCGGCGCGGCGGAAGCGGTCGGGGAAGATCTCGTAGCCGATGACGCCCTGGGCCCATTCGGGAGCGGGCTCGGCGGGGTAAGCGTAAGCAAAGGCAAAGGCCTCGCTGACGTTTTCTTCATAGTCCCGGCCAAAATGCACGCCGGAAGCGTCCAGCTTGAACACCTGCTCGTCGCTTTCCAGCACAAACAGGTACTTTAGCCGGGGATCGTGGGGCTGGAAGGTGACTTCATACCAGTCGTGCCATTCATCGCTGCACACCACGCTCATGGGGTAAATAAGGGGCTTCAGAAAGAAATCCGGGCCATCATAATTGCTGGTGACGTGGGCCTCCACATGGCTGAATTCGTCCTTGCCGGTGCGGATCCGCAGGGTCACGTCGCCCTCGGGGGTGGCGTAGCGGTACTCCAGCCAGGGCATGTGGTGGATGGAACCAAAATGAACGGTACGCATGGAAAAAATCCTCCTGTGTAAATCAGTTGATGGGGGCGACGCTGCCGCGCTCCTTGAGCAGGAAGGGTACCTCCACGCAGAGGGGGCACTCCTTCTCGGAAATCAGGTCCAGCACCATTTCCATGGCGCTGGCGCCCAGCTGGTAGGGGTTGACGTCAAAGGAAGTCAAAGGCGGGTTGTTCAGCTTGCCGGCCATGGTGTTGTTGAAGCTGATCAGGCTTACGTCCTCCGGCACGGAAAGGCCCAGGGACTGCAGGCAGGCGCACAGGGCGATGGCCTGATTATCGTCCATGCAGACCACGGCGGTGGGGCGATCCGGGTCGCGGAAGATGGACAGCAGCACTTCCTGGTCCGTATCATCGTTGAGGAAGCGGGTGGGCACCACCCATTCCCGGCGGAAGGGAATGCCGCTTTTCGCCAGGGCTTGCTCGTAGCCCTTGCGGCGGTCAGAGGTCACCACAAACTGCTTGTCATAGCCCAGCAGCATGATTTTCCGGTGGCCCCGGTCGATCAGGTACCGGGTGGCTTCCTCGCCCACGCTGACGTTGTTGTTGTCCACGTGGTAGCAGTCGGACTCTGTGGGCGGGCGGCCGATGACCACGGCGGGAAGGCCATGCAGGGGAGGAAGCTCCTCCTGAGCGGCCAGCAGCACCAGGCCGCTGACGTAGCCGCTGTCCGCCAGCAGGTTGACCACATCCGTGGTGGACTGGCCTTCCTTGCCGGTGCCCATGAGCACGTAGTGGTTGCGCTCGGCGGCTACCTGGCCCAGCCCCTGCAGCGCCTTGGGATAGAAGGGGTGGGAAAGGCTGTGGGACAGATTGGCGGGAAACACCACGCCAATGACCCGGGTCTGGCGGTTAACCAGGCTGCGGGCCATCTGGTTGGGCCGAAAGCCCATATCGTCCGCAATTTGCCGGATGCGGTCGCGCACCGCCTGGCTGATGCGGGGGTTATTCTGCAGGGCACGGCTCACCGTAGAGGGGGATACACCGGCCTCTTTTGCCACGTCTTTAATGGTCACCTTCATAATGACAGGAAACCTCCTTTGCAGGAATATCGAGATGTGCAAACGTTTGTTTTACTATACATCTTATGAATGAAAATGTCAAGTTTTCCTTCCAATAATAGGAAAATTATACTGGATGATCCTCCAGACGCTCAATATCCGCCCCCAGAATGCGCAGTTTTTCCGGCAGATTCTGGTATCCCCGCTCGATGTGCCCGGCGGGATCGTTGAGGATGGTCTCGCCCTCTGCCAGAAGGCCGGCCAGCATCAAGGCAGCCCCGGCCCGCAGATCCGTGCTGCGCACCTGGCCGCCCTTGAGGGTATGGCCGCCTTCCACCAGCGCCACATTGCCCTCCACCCGGATGTGGGCCCCCAGGCGGCTCAGCTCGGCGATGTGCATGAAGCGGTTCTCGAACACGGTTTCGTGGATCATGCTGGAGCCGTGGCAGCGCAGGGCCACCACGGTCATGGGGGCCTGCATGTCCGTTGGGAAGCCCGGATAAGCTAAGGTGCGCACGTCAAAAGGCGTGACGGCCGAGCCGTTGAGCCGGATGCCCACATGGGTCTCCCGGATGCCCACGCCGGTTTCTGCCAGCTTAAATAGCAGAGATCTCAGGTGCTCCGCGCAGGCGCCGCGGATGAGCACGCTGCCCTCGGTGATGGCGGCGGCGCAGAGCAAGGTTCCTGCCTCGATCCGGTCGGGAATGGGGTGATACACCGCGCCGTGGAGCCGTTCCACCCCTGATATGGTGATGGTGCCGGTGCCTGCGCCGGAAATGTTGGCGCCCATGCGGTTCAGGCATTGGGCCAGATCGACGATCTCCGGCTCCTTGGCGGCGTTTTCCAGCACGGTGACGCCCTTGGCCAGCACGGAGGCCATCATCAGGTTTTCCGTGGCGCCCACGCTGGGCAGATCCAGGTAGATATGTCCGCCCGTAAGCTGTCCGGACAGCTGCCGCTTGCCGCCCACGGGCCAGATCTGCGCACCCAGGCTCTGGAAGCCCTTCAAATGCAGATCGATAGGCCTTTGGCCGATGGCGCATCCCCCGGGCAGGCCCACGCAGGCGCTGCCGCAGCGGGCCAGGATCGGCCCCAGAATCAGGATGCTGGCCCGGAGCTTGCGCATGTTTTCCTCATGCCGCGGACTTTGCGGGTGCAGCGCACAGACGGATACGTCGTTGCCGTTGCGAACCACCTCCGCGCCGCAGTCCCGGAGAATGCTGAGGAGAATATCCACGTCGGTAATCTGGGGCACGTCCTTGATGACCAGCGGCTCCTGGGTCAAAAGCCCCGCTGCCAGCAGGGGCAGTACAGCGTTCTTTGCGGTGCACAGCTCCACCTCGCCGCTGAGGCTCCTGGTGTGCCGTATCAGATAAGTGGCCATTTCGCATTCCTCCCGGCCTGGGAGGAACCAAGATTTATCAATGCTTTGCGCATGTTCATCCCTCCTGTAGCCCACATTGTGGCCCGGCCGGCTCACAACCATGAGCTGTGGAAAGGTTTTTCAGCGGCGGAGGAACCGTTCGCCCTGGAAGGGGTTGACAGTATATCGGCCGAAAAACGTTTAGAAATCAGGGTTTCCATGCCGATAGTTGGTTTTTTTTCATCTTTACCGACTCTGGAAACCATGCTATAATGACCCCATCATCTTGAAACACTTGCGTTGGAAAGGAAACATCATGGATCGATTTGTGCTGAAGGCTCCCTATGAACCCCGGGGCGACCAGCCCGCCGCCATTGACTCGCTGGCAAAGGGCGTTCTGGACGGGAAGAAGCATCAGGTGCTGCTGGGCGTGACCGGCAGCGGCAAAACTTTTACCATGGCGTCCGTCATTGAGCGGGTGCAAAAGCCCACGCTGGTTCTGGCCCACAACAAGACCCTGGCCGCCCAGCTTTGCAGCGAGCTGCGCGCCTTTTTCCCGGACAGCGCCGTGGAATACTTTGTTTCCTATTACGATTATTACCAGCCCGAGGCCTACATCGCCGCCAGCGATACCTACATTGAAAAGGACGCGTCCATCAATGAGGAAATCGACCGGCTGCGCCACAGCGCCACCGCAGCCGTTCGCGAGCGGAAGGACGTGATCATCGTTGCCAGCGTCAGCTGCATCTATTCCATGGGCGACCCCAGCGAATACGAGGGCATGATGGTCAGCATGCGGCCGGGCATGGAAATCGGCCGGAACCAGCTGATTGAGCGGCTGATTGAGATCCAGTACGAGCGCAGCGATTTTGAGTTCACCCGCGGCAGCTTCCGGGTCAAGGGCGACGTTTTGGAGATCATCCCCGCCAGCGAGCGGGAGCACGCCCTGCGTATTGAGTTTTTTGGCGACGAGATTGAGCGCATCCGCGAGATAGACGCCATTTCCGGCGCGGTGATCTCCAACCTGGAGCACGCCATGGTGTTCCCGGCCACCCACTACGCCATGGACCGGGAGAAGATGAACCGCAACCTGGATCAGATCGAGATCGACCTGGAAAAGCGGGTCAAGGAGCTGGAGGACGAAAACCAGCCCCTCTATGCCATGCGCCTCCGGCAGCGCACCAATTACGACCTGGAAATGATGCGGCAGATCGGCTTTTGCACGGGCATCGAGAACTACAGCCGGTATTTTGACGGCCGCCAGCCCGGCGACGCCCCCTTTTGTCTCCTGGACTACTTCCCGGACGATTTTCTGCTCATCATCGACGAAAGCCACGTGACCATTCCCCAGGTCAGGGCCATGTACAACGGCGACCACATGCGCAAGAAAAATCTGGTGGACTACGGCTTCCGCCTGCCGTCGGCCTACGATAACCGCCCCCTTGTGTTTGACGAGTTTTTGCAGCGCATCCACCAGGTGATCTACGTCAGCGCCACCCCTGCGCCCTACGAGCTGGGAGTGGCGGAAAACGTGGTGGAGCAGATCATCCGCCCCACGGGCCTCATCGACCCGCTGATCCTTTTGCGCCCCGCCACCGGCCAGGTGGACGACCTGATCGGTGAGATCCATAAGACGGTGGACAAGGGAGAAAGGGTACTGGTGACCACCCTGACAAAGCGCATGGCGGAAAGCCTGACCGATTATCTGAAAAACCTGGGCATCCGGGTCAGGTACCTCCACAGCGACATCCAGACCATGGAGCGCACCCAGCTGATCCGCGACCTGCGCCTGGGCGAGTACGACGTGCTGGTGGGCATCAACCTGCTCCGCGAGGGCCTGGACATGCCGGAAGTGAGCCTGGTGGCCATCATGGACGCGGACAAGGAGGGCTTCCTGCGCAGCGAGACCAGCCTGATCCAGACCATCGGCCGCGCCGCCCGCAACGTGGACGGCCGGGTCATCCTTTACGGCGACGTGCTGACCGAGAGCATGGAAAAGGCCATGAACGAAACCAACCGCCGCCGGGCTTTGCAGCAGGCTTACAACGAGCTGCACGGCATCACCCCGCAAAGCGTCAAGAGCACGGTGCAGGCGTTGCTGCGCATCACCGAGGACATGAAGAAGGGCGCGCCGGAATCCATGAGCGAGGAAGAACTCCAGTCCCTGATGAAGTCCATCGAGGATCAGATGCTGTCCGCCGCCAAGGCCCTGGACTTCGAGAAGGCCGCCAAGCTGCGTGACGAATTGTTCCAGCTCAAGGGCGAAAGCAAGGAGCAGATCATTCACAAACCGCAACGAATGCGGCACCGCAGGAAGAAAATGTGATTTTTTTCCGGAAGGGGTTGACCTTGTACTGAACTGCAATGATACAGTCCAGTCAAGGAGGGAAGAGATATGATGACCATCAAGGATTTTGCAAGGCTTTGCGGCTGCAATGCCCAAACGCTGCGGTATTACGACCGCATCCAGCTTCTCCGGCCGGCCAGGGTGGATGAGTGGTCAGGATACCGTTATTATGAGCAAAAGCAGGCCATTGACTTTGTGAAGATCAAAAACCTGCAGCTGGCGGAGTTCAGCATTGAGGAAATCAAGGCGCTGCTGCAACAGACGGATCAGGAGATCTACGATGCCTTCAATCGGAAAATTGCAGAGCATCAGGAAAAGCTGAGCCGGATCCTTGAAATCCAAAAGACATATCTCAAAGAAAAAACCATGATGGAACAAGTGATTCAGAAGCTTTCAGGCGTTATGCTCAGCCAGATTGACGATGCGGAGATCCTGCGGGAATTTGGCCTGGACAACGGCGAAGGACAACAGGTGGTAAAGGAGATTGCCGACTACCTGGAAAAATGGATGCTGGAATCCTCCAAGAATGAAGAGAATGTGGAACTGGTGTTCAACGACCAGACCGTCAGGGGTGCGGAGAATATTCTGCAGAAGCTGGACAGCCTTGACCAGAACGGCTTGGACAAACTGCTTCTGGGCGATGAGGATGAAGTGGCAGAAAAGCGCTATGAGGTGGATCCGAACCGGGTTGTGTGGGAAAAGCACGGCTGGGAGCATGTGCATGAGTTCATCGACGAAATTCCTGCTTTGGCGGAGGGCAAGTCCTATATCCTGCTGTTCCACCTGCCGGACGTTGATCGTTTCAAAAGCAAGATTGCCTTTCCCATCGGCATGATCGGCGCCATGGTTTACAAGCGCAAGGCTGCTCAGGTATCCATGGGCTGCGAAATTGAAAGGAGCCCCGACGGCCAGAACCATTTCTGGCTCATGATGGAAAAGTAAGCAAGAAAGGAGCATCATCATGAAAAAATGGTACGACGAAGAATACGAGTTTGAGGTGGAGGTCACCGGTTTTCTCCGGGGTGAAAAGACGGAAAACTACTGCCGCAACGGCGAGGAAATCGGCGACAAGTACCGCTGCACCTACGGCTGCCCGGTGAATGACCAGGGTGAGGGCATCTGCAGCAAGACCATGATGATGCTCTACCCCCTGATGGAGGCTGTCCGCGCCGGCGGCGACCTGACCAACCTGGGCGGGGATGACAAGTATGCCAAGACCATCGTCTGCCCGGACGGCTGCGTGCTGTTCCGGCTTACCGCCAAGCCTTTGGGCAATGAGAATTTCCACAGGGGCGGTTTCTGGAAGCAGGGCTGATTGCTTTGTTGCTTGGAGAAAATGCAAGCAGCTGTTTCTCGTGCAAGGGAGACAGCTGCTTTGTTATGTGAAAGTTTGTTTTTGATAAACTCTGAGACGCGATGGTTTATGCGGGAAGACACGGCAGAGGGGACTGACCGGCATCATGCTGTTTTTTGTTGTAATGCAGCTGTATAATGGTGGACTTGCAAGAAGAAATTGCTTTTTTTGGCCGGAAAGGTTATACTACAGGGTGAAATTGTTTGTACCGAGGAAGTGGACGATTATGAAACTTGGTATTGTTGGTCTGCCTAATGTTGGAAAAAGCACGCTTTTTAACGCCATCACCCGGGCTGGCGCCCAGGCGGCGAACTATCCTTTCTGCACCATCGAGCCCAATACGGGCATCGTGCCTGTGCCTGACAGCCGCCTGGACGTGCTGGCGGAAATGTATCACCCCAAGAAGGTGACCCCCGCTACCGTGGAGTTTGTGGACATCGCCGGCCTGGTGAAGGGTGCAAGTCGTGGCGAGGGCCTGGGAAACAAGTTCCTCAGCCATATCCGCGAATGCGACGCCATTGTGCATGTGGTGCGCTGCTTTGAGGATGAGAACATCATTCATGTGGATGGCAGCGTGGATCCTGCCCGGGACATCGACGTGATTCAGCTGGAACTGGTTCTGGCCGATATGGAAACCCTGCAGCGTCGGGTGGAAAAGGCCCAGCGGCTGGTGAAGAACGGAGACAAGAAGCAGGCCCTGGAAGCGGAACTGGGTCAGCGGCTGCTGAAGCATCTGGAAGAGGGCAAGCCCGCCCGTACCTATCCGCTGAACGAGGATGAAAAGGCCATCACCGCCGGCTGGTTCCTGCTGACGGACAAGCCTGTGCTGTATGCCGCCAACATCGCGGAGGACGAGGTCGGCCCCGATGCAGAGGAGCTGCCCTTTGTGAAGGCTGTAAAGGAAATTGCCCAGGGAGAAGGCTCCCAGGTGTTTGTGATCAGCGCGCAGATTGAGGAAGAGATTGCCAACATGGAGCCGGAAGAAAAGGCCGAGTTCCTGGAGGAACTGGGCATCGGCCAGAGCGGCCTGGACCGGCTGATCAACGCCAGCTACGAGCTGCTGGGCCTGATCTCCTACCTGACCGCCGGCGAGGACGAGTGCCGCGCCTGGACCATCACCCGGGGAACCAAGGCGCCCCAGGCCGCGGGCAAGATCCACACCGACTTTGAGCGGGGATTCATCCGCGCGGAAGTGGTGGCCTTCGACGACCTGAACGAGCTGGGAACCATGAATGCCTGCAAGGAAAAAGGCCTGGTGCGCAGCGAAGGCAAGGAATACGTGATGAAGGACGGCGACATTGTGCTGTTCCGGTTCAATGTGTAATAAAGGAGTTTTTCCATGAGCAGGTTGAGTTTCTTTTTCAAACGGCTGGTTCGGATGGACTGGAAGGCCATGTGGAAGACCACCGGCATCCTCAAGGAGCGCAGCGGAAAAAGCCGCATCTGGCTGCTTTGCGACATGCTGCGCTGTGCTGTGAAGTACAACGCTGGGTATGTGGATTACAAAATTGCTCAGTTTTATCGGCTGAACGATGAGCAGAAAAAGACCCAGATCACCCGGGGACTGAGCAATACCATCGTGCGGCGGATGAACGACAAGTCCTACTGGTACCTGTTTGACGACAAGGCTACCTTCAACAACCTGTTCAAGGATGAGGTGGCCCGCGACTGGATCAAGGTGACCAAGGACACCGACCTGGAAGAGTGGAAGGCGTTCCTTTCCCGGAACGACGACCTGTTCTGGAAGCCCCTGGAGGGCAGCAGCGGCGTGGGCATCGCCCGGTATGAAAAGGAATACTGGCTGGGCCGGGAAGAGGAATTCCTGAAAGAGCTGGTGGACAAGGAAGTGGGCATTCTGGAAGAGCGGGTTATCCAGCATCCCAGAATGATGGAAATGAGCCCCTCCTCTGTCAACACCATCCGCATCGCGACTCTGCTGGGCGACAAGAAGCAGGGCATTGTGTATGCGTTCCTGCGCATCGGCAACGGCAAGGTGATGGACAATGTGGATCAGGGTGGCATGGCTGCCCGGGTCGACCTGGCCACCGGCACGCTGCTGACCGTTGGCGCGGACAAGCAGGGAAACACTTTCACCGAGCATCCCATTACCGGAACGCCCATTATCGGGTTCAAGATTCCCTTCTTCCAGGAAGCCTGCGACATGTGCCTCAAGGCCGCCCAGAAGGTGCCCCAGATGCGCTTCGTGGCCTGGGACGTGGCCATTACCGAGAAGGGGCCGGTGTTCATCGAGGGCAACAGCTTCCCCAGCCATGCGGTGCCTCAGTTTGCGGCCCATTACCCGGACGGCATCGGCATTATGAGGGAGTTCCGGGAGTTTATTGACATCTGACGAGAGATACGAAAGGCAGGGACCACGATGAAGAAACTGCTTAGCCTGATCCTGTGCGTGGTGCTGGTGCTGGGCTTTGTGCCGGAAACCGGCATCGCCGCCAGCGATACTTTTACGCTGATGATCTACATGTGCGGCACAGACCTGGAAAGCAAGTCCGGCATGGCTACCGCTGACCTGAAGGAAATGATGGCCGGTAACATCCCCGAGGGGGGCAATGTGACGGTGTACATCCAGACCGGCGGTACCAAGACCTGGAAAGTCAACGGCATTGAAAACCGGGAAAGCCAGCGCTGGACCATGAGCAAAAACGGCATGGAAAAGCTGCAGGATCTGGGACGGGTCAACATGGGCTCCCAGGAGACCTTTGCGGACTTCCTGGCCTATGGATTCAAGAATTTCCCCGCAGACCGCTACGGCCTGATCATGTGGGACCACGGCACCGGCGCCACCGGCGGCCTGTGCTACGACGAGGTCAGCGGCGATATGCTCTACCTGCCGGAAATCTACAACGGCCTGAAAACCGGCACCAAGAGCGTGCGCAAGGACAAGCCTTTCTATTTCATCGGCTTTGACGCATGCCTGATGGCTACCTTTGAGGTGGCCTGCCACATCGAGCCCTTTGCGGAGTACATGATCGCCAGCGAAGAGCTGGAGCCCGGCACCGGCTGGCGTTACGACAGCTGGCTTAAGCTGCTGGTGCGCGACCCCGGCATGGATATGGAAGAGCTGGGCCCGCAGATCGTCGACGGCTTTATTTCTGCCACGCTGAGCGCCAACCGCAGGGATTACGCCACGCTGTCCGTGATCGACCTGAGCGGCATGGACAACCTGAAGGCTGCCGTGGCTGATATGGGCGAAAGCCTGTCCGCCGAGATCAAGGGAGGCAACCTGAGCACCATCTCCCGCCTCAGGCAGAACGTGCGCTCCTTTGGCGAAATCTACAACTCCGCCTCCGACATGGTGGACATGACCACCTTTGCGGAAGTGTACGCCCGGTTTGACGAGAAGTCCGCCAGAAACCTGAAGAACGCGCTGGATGACATGGTGATCTACTCCAAGCACACCTCCAACCTGAGCGGTATCAGCGGTTTGTCCATTCTGGTGCCTTTCTCCACCCGCTATACTTCCAGCCAGTACATGGGCAATTACACCAAGATGAACATGTACCCCGAATATGCCCAGTTTGTGAAGGATATGCTGAACGGCATTTCTTCCGGCAGCGGCAGCTTCAACTTTGGCATTCCGTCCATTTCCCAGCAGAGCATCCAGTCTGCGGAAATTGACTGGTTCTCCCAGTATGCAACGGATTCCGGCAGCTACTCCAGCGACGCCTACGACCTGTGGGGCCAGCTGTACGGCAGCGATTCCGACATGACATCCTCCAACCAGAGCGATTTCTCTCTGGGCGGATTCTTGAGCTATCTGTTCGGCGGAGATACCTCCAGCAGCACCACCTTCGACAGCAGCTATGACAGCAGTTCCACCAGCCTGTGGGGCGACATGGACGCATACAGCGACCATAGCTTCGCCCAGGACAGCGGCTACGGCAGCGGCCTGTGGGGCAGCATGTTCTCCGATTACGGCGCTGAAAACTGGAACGCCGGCAATCCATCCTCCAATACCATTGTGGATACGCCGGTGGCCACCAATCCGCCTGCGTCCTCCAGCTCTTCCAGCCTGTGGGACGAGCTGTTTGGAGGCGGCGAGCCGGAAGCGACCGAGGAGCCTGTGGTGACCGCTGCGCCTGCGGATGACGACATCTACAGCCTGTGGGGCAGCTTGTTCGGCAGCGAGGAAGTCGAGGAAAGCAGCCAGGAAGTGACCGTGACCACCGCTGAGGGTGAAGTGACCCTGGAAAACCCCTTTGCGGATGCCAACAGCGAATATGCTTACACCATCCAGTTGACGGACGAACAGCTCCGGAACCTGGGCAAGGTGGAAGCCAACCTGATGATGGACATGAGCGACCCGGATTTTGAGTGCTACGTGGAGCTGGGCTACGTGCAGAAGGTGGTTACCGACTGGAGCAGCGGCAAGATCTACGGCATGTTTGACGGTACCTGGGCTACCCTGGACGGCCAGATGGTGTGCATGTATGACCAGATTGCCAATGAGCGGTACATCCGCTCGCTGATCCCGGCCACCGTGAACGGGGAAGAAATGTACATCCTTGTGGTGTTTGACATGGAAAACCCCGGCGGCGTTGTGGTGGGCGCTACCGAAGGCTACACCGAGAACGGCAACCCTGCCCGGAACATCGTGGAGCTGAAAGAGGGCGACGTGGTGTATCCGCAGTATGAGCTGATTTACTGGGACGAGTACGGCGAACAGCAGACCGAGCCCTTCCAGCTGGATGAACCCATTATCGCCGGCGAAGATGGATACATCCCCTTCTCCTTTGAAAAGGTGGAAGAGGACGTGGACTACAAGTACGGCTTCTGCCTGACGGATATCTACGGCGACTATACGTTCTCGGATTTCATTACGCTGGAATTCTGAGAAAACAAGAGAATATCATGCTTTCCGCCTGATGACATGAATGTGGAGACAGAATGAGACAAAAGGGCACGCCCTGCAACAGATTTCTGTGTTATGCTGTAAATGGAAAAAGGTGGAGCAAGGAAACCGGAGAGGAAATGACCTCTTCGGTTTTTTTGTGCCCGCGGAAGTTAGGGGGGAGGGGTTTGAAGAATGAAAAAGTAGCGGATACCGAGGAGGTGCTGGCTGCGCTGACCAGCATCCTTCGCAGGGAAAACGAGGCCAGGCCGGGCGAGGTGCTCAAGGCCGCTGAACTGCTTGGAAAGCAGTACGGCCTGTTTGGCGAGAAGGATTGGTCGGCTGGGGAAACGCCCTGCATTGTGGTGAACGTGCCCAGAAAACGGAGGGACAAGGGTGGAAATCAGGGTTAAGGAATGCCTGCCGCCTGCGTTTTACGAGCTGTTCTGGGAGATCTACGAGGGGAAGTACGAGGAGTTCTGGCTCAAAGGCGGCCGGGGCAGCGGCAAAAGCAGCTTTGTGAGCATCGCGCTTTTGTGTTTGCTGCTCCGGGACAGACAGGCCAATGCGGTGATCTATCGCAAGATTGCGGAAACCCTTCGGGAAAGCGTGTTTGCCCAGATGCAATGGGCGGCCCAGCAACTGGGGCTGGACGGGTACTTCCGCTACCAGTTATCGTCCATGCAGATGATCTACAAGCCCACGGGACAGAAGATTCTGTTCAGGGGCGCGGACGATCCGGAGAAGAGCAAGGGCGTGAAGCTGAGCAGCGGGTACTTTGCGGCGCTTTGGTTTGAGGAGGCCAGCGCCTTTCATGGGATGGAGGAGATACGGACCATTCAGGCCAGCATCCTCCGTGGGGGCAAGGGCGTGACCATTCTCAGCTACAATCCGCCCATCAGCGCACAAAACTGGGTGAATCGGGAGGCCCTGGCCGAGGCTGAGGGGCGCAGGGTGCATGGGAGCGACTACCGGGATATGCCCCGGGAATGGCTGGGAGAGACGTTTCTCCGGCAGGCCGAAAGGCTGAAACGTCGGGACGAAAAGGCTTACCGGCACATGTACCTGGGCGAGGCAGTAGGCACCGGCGGACAGGTGTTTGGCAACGTGGTGCTGAGGGAAGTGGGGCAGGGCGAGGTGGACGGGATCGGGACGGTGTACGCCGGACTGGACTTTGGCTTTGCCAGCGACCCGGATGCGCTGGTCCTGTGCGGCTATAACCGCAAGCGGCGGACGCTGTACATTCTGAAAGAGCATGTGCGCACAGGCGAAAGCATCCACCAGCTGGCTGAGAAATGCGGCGAGCTGACCCCGGGCAGGGTGGTCCGGTGCGACAGCGCATCGCCCAGGGAGATCAGCGAACTGAGGCGGCTGAACGTGAATGCGGTGGACGTGAAAAAAGGCCCAGGCAGCGTGGAGCACGGCATCCGCTGGCTGAAGGAACTGGAGGAGATCGTCATCGACCCGAAGGAATGCCCCCATGCGGCCCGGGAGTTTGCTACCTACGAGTACGCCCGGGAAAAGGGCGGCGGGATCATCCCCGAATGCCCGGACAGAAACAACCATACCATCGACGCGGTGAGATATGCCCTGGAACCCATGATCTCCCAGCGGGTGGTAAAACTGAAAAAAGGAGGGATCCAATGATTTTTGTGGACAGGGATTGGCTGACGGATGGCGAGCCGTCGCCGGAGATTGTCTATGAAGTGCTGAAGCAGTTTGAGGGACAGCGCAGCCGCCTGAATGAACTGAAACGGTTCTACGACGGCGAGCACGCCATCGCCCAGAAATGGCGGGGCAAGGGTGCGCCCAATCACCGGCTGTGGCATGACTTGCCGGGGTACATCGTGGCCATGACCAGCGGTTACCTGGCCGGCGAGCCCATCCAGTACTCTGCCGAAGAGGAATGGAAGGACTTTGCGGCCCTGAAGGCTGCACTGCGCAAGAGCATGAGCTCCAGCGTGGACAGCGAGCTGGCGGCGGATGCGGCCATCTACGGCAAGGCGGTGGAGCTGTATTACGCTGACGAAAACGCGGTGCCCAGGCTGTGCCAGGCCAGCGCAGAGAACGCCTTTGTGGTGTATGACAACACCGTGGAGCATGCGCCTTTGTTTGGCGTGATGCTTACGGACAGACTGGATGCGCAGTACAGGAAAATCGGCCAGAGGATTACGGTGATGACCGACCGCTGGGTGATTGAGATGGAGCGGAAGGGCCAGGAAAAGCCTGTGGAGGAAAGCCGGGAGCGGCATTTCTTCGGGCATGTGCCCATGACCGAATTCTGGAACAACGAACGGGAAAAGGGCGACTTTGAGGGCGTGATGAGCCTGATTGACGCCTACGACGTTTTGCAGAGCAACCGTCTCAACGACAAGCAGCAGTTCACCGACGCGCTGATGGTGATCTACGGCGCCACGGTGGAGGAGGATGCGGACGGCAAGACCATCCAGGAGCGGCTCAGGGAGACCCGGACGCTGGAGATGCCTGCATCCGACGCCAAGGTGGAGTACCTGACCAAGCAGCTTTCCGAAAGCGACACGGAGGTGCTCAAGAATGGCCTGAAGGCGGACATCCACAAGCTGTGCTTTGTGCCGGATCTGACCGACGAGGCCTTTGCGGGGAACGTCAGCGGGGTGGCCATGGAGTACAAGCTGTTTGGCCTGGAACAGCTGACCCGCACCAAGGAACGCTGGTTTAGGGAAGGGCTGCTGTGGCGGCTGAGATGCATGGTGCATTTTCTGCGCCTGAAGGGATATGCGCTGCCTGATGCGGAGGACATCGGCATTCAGTTTTCCAGAAGCCTGCCGGTGAACAAGCTGGAGGTGGCAAAGACCATCCGGGAATACGACGGCTTGCTGCCGAGAAAGCTGCTGCTGAGCCAGATTCCCTTTGTGGAAGACGTGGATGCGGCTATCCGGGAGATGGAAGCGGAAAAGGAGATAAAAGAAGCCTGATTTCATATCGGGCTTTTTTTATATAACAAGAACGCGCCGGACTTGAACGGCGCGGGCAAGGAGGAATCATGGAACAAAGACCTGCATTGGAGGAAAAACAGGGAAACCGCGAGCTGGACGAGCTGCTCCGGACAAACGTGGAACTGCAGAGCCAGTTTGACCGGAAGATCAGCCAGGCCCTCAGCAAGGCAAGAGCCGGCTGGGAAAAGGAGCATGGAGAGACATCGGCCAGGATCAGGGAGGCGGAAGAAAAGGCGCAGGAGCAGGAACGGCTGCTCAGCCAGCGGGAGGCGGAGCTGAGCCTGCGGGAACGCAAGGCGTTGGCCCGGATCACGCTGCAGGAGAAGGGACTGCCCGGCGACTTGGAAAGCTGCCTGGATCTGACCGACGAGGAAAGCCTGAACCTGAGCATGGCAAGCCTGGAAACTGCCTTCAAGGGGCAAGTGCGAAAAGCGGTGGAGGATCAGCTGCGGGGGCTGCCGCCCAAGAGCAGCGGACATTCTTCCGGCCATATGGGCCAGATCCGCGCCGCACTGGGACTGAAATAACCAACTAAGAAAGGATGAAGAAAATGGCAAACAATATTACTCTTTTCAGCCAGGTAGTGCCTATGCTGGACGAGGTTTACACCGCTTCCAGCAAGAGCGCCGTGCTGGACGGCAACCAGGAACTGGTTCGTGCCGGCGCCAACGCCAACGAACTGGTCATTCCCAAGATCAGCATGGACGGCCTGGCTGATTACAGCCGCAACGGCGGTTACATCGGCGGCGACGTGACCCTGACCAACGAAACCGTGGTGTGCAACTTCGACCGTGGCCGTATGTTCGTCATCGACCAGATGGACAACGAGGAAACCGCCGGCGTGGCCTTTGGCATGCTGGCCGGTGAGTTCATCCGCACCAAGGTGGTGCCGGAATTGGACGCTTTCCGCTTTGCCAAGTATGCCCAGGCCGAGAATATCAGCAGCGAGGAAGGCACTCTGGCTGACGGCGGCGAGGTACTGGCTGCCCTGCGCGCCGCTGCCAACGATCTGGACATGAACGAGGTGCCTAGTGAGGATCGCTATCTGTTCATCACCCCTGCGCTGCTGGGCATGGTGGAGGACCTGGACACCACCAAGAGCCGCTATGTGCTGAACAACTTTGCCAAGGTGGTGACCGTGCCCCAGGGCCGTTTCTACACCAGCATCAAGCAGAAGAGCGGCCAGAGCGGCGAAACCGACGGCGGCTACGTGAAGGCTGACGACGGCGCTGACATCAACTTCATGGTGGTGCAGAAGAACGCTGTGATTCAGTTCACCAAGCACGCCGCCCCCAAGGTGGTCGCCCCCGACAAGAATCCTGACGCTGACGCCTGGAAGTTTGGCTACCGTCAGGTGGGCATTGCCGACGTGTACGAAAACAAGGTGGCCGGTATTTACGTCCATCACAAGGGTGTGTGACGGCGATGACGGAACTGGAAAAGCTGCGCCGGAGACTGGGCAAAACCGACCTGGAGGATGCGCTGCTGACCGACCTACTTGAGGACGCCGAGGGGTACATTCTTGCGTACACGGGCCTGACGGAATTGCCCCAGGGCCTGGCGGGGACGAAGCTGGAGCTGGCCTGCGTGCTGCATAACCGCATGGGTATGCAGGGGGAAACCGGCCATGCCGAGGGCGGGATCTCCGTGACGGCGGAGGGACTGCCTGAAAACATCCGGCTGGTGCTGAACCGCTACCGCCGGGCAAGGGTGGTGTGAGCATGAACGTCTTGAGAGCGGGAGAAAGCAGGGTGACCGTGAAGAAGCCTGTGTTTCAGCGGGTGACGGATGCGGTGGAGCCTTGCTTTGAAGAAAGCGGCGTGGAGATCCTGGCGGCGATCCAGCCTGTGAGCGCCGAGATGAAGCAGCGGCTGTACGGCGAGGAAAAAGCGGAGCTGTGCCTGATGCTGACCAGCACGGCCATGGAGCTGAAAGAAGGCTTTGGTGTGTGCGTGGAACGGCAGGACGGTGTGTGCGATTTCCAGATTGCCAGGCCGGTGGAACGCTGGATGGGCCACAAGCGGGCCATTCTCAGGCGGCTTCGGGAGGATGAAGATGGCGCTGGAGAACCTTAAGGCCATGATCCTGGCGGCTGCGGAAAGCGGCATCGGCGAGGCATGCGCGGAGATCCAGTCGCTGGCCCAGGACATGTGCCCCGTGGATACCGGCGACCTGAAGGGAAGCATCGCGGTGAGCGGTGGCGGCCTGTCGGGCCAGGTATCAGCGGGGAGCGCTCATGCCGGATTTGTGGAGCTGGGTACGGCCAAAATGGCCGCCCAGCCCTTTCTTTACCCCGCATTCAGCGCGGTAAAGGGAACCGTGGCTGCAAAAATCGCCGCGCATTTGGGAGGTTGATGAAATGCTGCAAACGGAAGGAAAGCGGATTGCCGATGCGCTGGGTGAGATCGGGATGCTGCGAAAGGTCAGCCGGGGCTGGCACGAGGGGGAGATGAAGCTGCCCTGTGCCGTTGTTCAGATGTCGGGCGAAAAAACCGCCGGACATTGGGACGACCGGGAATACCTGACGGAAGTGACCGCTTACGTGCGCTGTTATGGCAAAAACGCTGGTGAGCTGGAAATGCTCGCTCCGCTGGTGAGAGAGGCCATGGAGGGCCTGGGATATCAGCGGGAATTTGCCTGGGAGGACGGCAATGGCGCCGCCCTCGGGCTGGTGGAAAGATACAAAACCTATTTGACCAATATTTGAAAGGATGAGGATGAATGATTCAGAAACGTGCTGCAACCGGTTTTAAGGGTATGGCCCTTGCTCCTGTGATTGAGAACTCTATGACCGAATATTTGACTGAGGGTGCCACTCCCCTGCCGTATGCTGGCAGCATGACCCGTACGGCCAAGGAAAGTGTGACTGATCTGTATTACGATGATGATCTCTACGCTCAGATCAAGGACGTGATGGGTGAGGATGTGGAGATCCGCCTGGCGGAAGTGCCCCTGTCCATGATGGATTACCTGGGCCTGGGACATTTTGACATTGAAAACGAAGCCCTGGAGGCTGATTTCAATGCGGCTGGCAAAGAGTTTGCCCTGCGTTTTGTGGTGGATACCGTCAGCGGTCTGCCCTTCTACTTCAATTATCGCGTATTCCAGGTGACTGGCATCAAGTTTGACAATTTCAATACCAAGAAGGACAACGTAAACGTGTGCGAAGTGATTATCACCGGCGTGTTTAAGCGTCCTGCACTGCCTGGCCTGGCTCCTTGGACCGTCATGCAGCTCAAGGAAGACAAGAGCAATCAGACTATGTGTAACGAGTTTTTGACTGACTACGAAAGCAAGCCTGAATAATTTGTTGGCAAGGCCGGGCGGGTGGGTTGGGATGGCTTTGCGAAAGGATGAAAAAGATGGCAACTGGTAAGAACAGCGTGATCAAATCCTTGCCCAGAGAAAAGCTGGTGCGGGGCTATCGAGTGGAGCGGATGCCCATCGGCAGATATTTGCAGGCACTGCGACTTTTGCAGGAGGCGCCGGAGGAGTGGCTGCGAGAGATCCTTCCGGAAAGGGACGGTATGCCTGTTTTGTCGGCCCTGAAGGAGATGGACGTTTCCCAGCTGCAGAAGGTGTTCCTGAACGCGGCGGCGGTGCTGCCGGAAAAGGCGGTGAGCCTGTTTGCTGAGGTATCGGGCATTGAGGAGGAAAAGCTGCTTTCGGATCCGGACATCGGCCTGGATGGATTGCTGGAATTGATGAAAGCGTTCTGGGAGGTCAACGGGCTGGAAAATTTTTTGCGGGGAGCCGCGGAAGTCGGCCGAAAAATCCGGCAGTGGACGAGGACCGCTGGCTCCAAAGGCTGATTGCGTCCGCCCTTTGCATGGGCATTGGCAAACGGGAGCTGATGGAGGATTACTACATGGACGAAATTGGCGACATTCTGGGTCAGTGGAACCGCCTGCACAACCCGGACAGGGTGGAGACCATGGAGGTGGACGCCCAGGAGTTTCTGGGCGAAGGCGGAGAATGGCTGGAATAGAAAAGAGGTGAGAGATTTTGACGCTGGATGAATTGACAGTAAAGATATCCGTGGCGGCCGATCAGGCCATGGCAGCCATTGACGGACTGATTAAGAAGGAGCAGGAACTGCGGAACGCTTTCAGCGGAAGCTACAAGATCAGCGTGAACACGGACGGCGTGGAAAAGACGCTGGATTTCCGCAGAAGCTTTTTGAATGCGCGCTCTCAGCTGGACAGCCTGGTGCCGGACTTTGAGAAGTGGCTCAGGGATAAGTACGACGGGATGATTGAAAGCCTGGAAAGCGAAGGCGTGCAGGTGTCCGACCGAATGCGGGAGGGCTTCTATCAGGTGCTGAGGAATGCGTTTTCTCTGGCGGAGTTTGATTCCTTCGGGGAACTGGAGACGAGCGTAACATCCACCCTGGCAAGACTGGCAGACGCCATGCGTGACCCCATGCTGGGCCAAGCGGTGGATACGTTGAACGGCTACTGGGACGCCATGGCAAACGGCATGGAACGGCTGAACGAGGCACAGCGCACGGATATGACCGGCGCGTGGAAAAAGGTTTTTGATGACGACGGCCCGCTGGTGGAGCTGCTCAGCGATATTCCCGGCATCACGGAGATGGCGGCACAGGGACTGATGGCCCTGTCGCTGAACATGGACGAAGCGGGAGTGGCTGCGCTGGAAATGGGCGATGGGCTTATGCAAAGCGGCACCCAGGCGGAAAATGCCGGAACGAAGATGGAAAGTATGGCCCAGATGACGGGCAGCATGTCGGAGGCGCTGAAGGAGCAGAAAGCTGCGCTGAAGGATTCTCTGACTCAGCTGAATCAGTTGGGAAGACAGACGTCGGCCTTGAACAACGTGAAAAAGATGGCCCAGCAGCTGTCGGAAGGCAAAAAGGGCGGCCGGGAATACCGGGATGCGCTGAAACAGCTGGGCAACGAAATGCAGAAGGCAGGCGCATCTGCTGGGGATGCAGGCCAGGAAATGGGCAGCATGGAGCAGGCCATCGGCCAGGCGGAAAAGGGAGTACAGACTGCCGCAGGGAACATCGCCGGGCAGCTGGAGAGCATCATCTCCTGGGCCACCGGCGCCCAGAACAGCCTGCAGATTTCTGGCAGCGCAAGCGTCAACACGGGGCCTGCGATATCGTCCCTGAATGGACTGATCGCCGTGGCACAGCAGGCGCTGGCGGTTTTGAGCGCGTTGGGTGTGGCACAGTCCGGCGGGGCATCCTCCGGGGGAAAACGCGGCGGCGGAGGCGGTGGCGGCGGCAAAAGTGCAGCTGACAAGGCCGAAGAGGAACGCCGCAAAGCCATCGAAGCGGATTATGAGATCATTGCCCATAAGAGGCATATGAATGAGATCAGCTTCGAAGAAGAAATCAAAATGCTGGACGCGCTGGCGAAGAAGCATCAGCTGAACGCCGAGGAACGGATGGAGTGGGAAGAGAAGGTCTACGACCTGAAGCAGGACATCCTGGAGCGGGATGCAGAGGCGGTGGACAGGCTGTCCGACGGCGTGTCGGAGGCGCTTGAACGTCGGTACGACGCTATGCGAACCGCGGAAATGCAACGGCTGGAGGAGAGCCGGTCGGCCTGGGAAAAATGGCGGGACGATAGTGTCCGGGCCATCGAAGAGCAGATTGATGCGTTGGACCGGCTGGCTGAAACTGAGGACCGGGAAGCCAAGGATGCGGAGGAGCTGCGGAAGATTGAGAAGCTGCGGCAGGAGATCCTGTACGAGCAGGACGATTTCAACCGGGAAAAGCTGACCCGCCAATTGGAAAACGCCGAAAAGAGCCGGGAAGAACGGCTGCGGAGGCTACAGCTGGAGGACGAGAAGGCGGCCCTGGAGAAGGAAATTGGCCTGATTGAAGAAAAGGCGGAAAAGCAGTTTGCGGCCCTGGATGAAGAAGAAAAGCGAATAGAGGCCTACTACGAGGAGCGGCTGAAGGCGGCCAACATCCAGGCGGAGGCAGAAAGACTGATCCTGGCAACGGAGCAGGATCAGCTGTTGAAACTGCTGTATCAGTATGTGCCAGAATACAACGCGCTTGGTCAGACTTTGGGCGAAAAGCTGCTGGACGGCTTTATGAGCCGGGTGGGGAACATCACGGCCTGGTTTGAGGATTTTGGCGCGCAGCTTGCGGGGATGCAAGAAAGCTTGGCGCAGAACGCGCTTTCTGCGGCAGACGGTTTCTATTCTGGCCGGGAAAGCCTGACGGCGGGCCAAAGCGGCGTGGTGGTGAACCAGAGCGTGAACTTCAACGAGCCGGTGGAAAGCCCCGCCCAGGTGGCAAGGCGCATGTCCGACGTGAATGACGCGCTGGGGCAGCTGCTGGCGTAAGGAGTGTGATGGAATGCAGAGATTGATTTATGAAAACATTCTGGGGGAGCAGGTGGAATTTTATCATGCGCCCTTTGTGCTTTGCAGCGTGCAGGGCACAGGCATGAATGAACTGAAGATCAGCGCCGTTTCCGGGTCGTACCAGCAGGGCGAGGTGATCACCGGGCTGAAGCGGGAAAGCCGCAGGGTGAAGGTGGCGCTGCATCTGATGGCAAAAAGTCGGGAGGAGCTGTATCGCTTGCGGTCAGAACTGGTGGGCAGGCTTAGCCCGGACAAGGCCTTCGACGGCACAAAGCGTGCAAGGATCATCTACCAGAATGACTTTTGCACCCGGTGGACCTGGGCCACGCCGGAATACGGCAGCCATTGGAACGAGCGCAAGCAGAACGTTCACCCGTCCCTGACGGTGACCTTCCGCTGCGAAAGTCCCTTCTGGTACGGCATGGAAAAGAAGGAAACTGTATTTCTGGAACGAAAGACCGGTTTCAAGCTGCCCATGCAGTTACCCTTTCAGCTGGGCAATAAGGTGTTTGGTCAAGTGGTATACAACGGCGGTACGAATGATGCTCCGGTAAGGATAACCGTGGTGGGTAACGGCGAAGCACCGCAGTTGCTGAACAAGACCACCGGGGCAGTGATCCGGCTGGTATCGCCCCTGCCCTATGGGGACGTGTTGGCTGTGGATACGGATTCTACCTCCCTACGGGCGGTGATCAGGCACACGGACGGTAGCGAGGAAAATGGCTTTGGGCTGCTGAGCCCGGAGAGCAGCGTTTCCGCATTTTGGTTGAAGCCTGGCATGAACGAGTTGAAATATGTGGCAGGCTATGGTGGAAGTTCCAGTGAGATCCGTGTGAGCTGGTACGAACGCTTTGAGGGTGTGTAAGGAGGAGACCATCTGATGCAGACGATTTTGATGATGGACTTCGGCTTCCGGCTGCTTTGCGAGATCCCGCATTTTGTGAACCTGACCATTCGCCGCTCTTTTTGGGGGGTGGGCGCATTTCAGCTGACCCTGGATAGGGGGATGATGGGCTGGGATCAGGTGGAGCCTGACCGGCTGCTGTATCTGCCCGAACGGCCGGAGGTGATGCTGCTTACAGAAAAGGTACTGCGCACGGAAAACAAGGTGACCATTACCGGCGTGCAGCTCAAAGGGCTGTGCAAGCGGCGCATCTGCGTGCCGTCCCGGCTGGAAAATGCGGACGAAGCTTACCAGGCCTTTGGATGGGATCGGTTCAATGGGGATGCGGAAAGCGCGTACCTGCATTATGCGGAAAACAATCTGACAGCCCCGGAGGACGAAAAGCGGAAGATGCCCGGCCTGGTGCTGGCAGAGAACGCTCACCGGGGCCAGGTACTGCCCTGGCAGGCTCGGTTTGACAGGCTGCATGACCTACTGGAGGACATCGGCCAGGCGACGGGACTGGGCTGGGACATCCGCCCGGATTTTGAACACAGGCAGTTTGTGTTCATGGCCTGGGAAGGCAGAGACCTGACCAGCGGCGGCCGATTGGCCACTCTTAGCCGGGAACTGGGAAACGTGGACGGCGCAAGGCTCTGCGTGGATAGAAGTGGGGAAATTGGCACGGTGTACGCAGGGGGCGGCGGTGAGGACGAAAACCGGCTGATCCTCAGCGTGGGAAACGAGACGGAAGGCTTTGCTCGCAGGGAGGGCTGGACAGATGTGGCCGGCGCAGAAGACGCGGAAATGCTGCGCATGGGAGCAGAGAGGAAAATCGCCCCGGAAAAGCGGACGTTGACCGTGGAGATGACCGACAACGGCCTGTGCCGTTACGGCCGGGATTACGACGTGGGGGATGTGATCTGCATCCGTGCGGAGGGGTACGGTATGAACGCCCGGCTGATTGAAATGGAAGAGGTGCTGGAGGATGGAAGGCGCAGCCTGAAGGCAACCTTCGGGGACGCGCCGGTGACCCTGACCAGCATTCTGAAAATGAAGGAGAAAGGATCGGCAAGATAAATGGCAAAGGAATTTTTCGGTTTTTTTGACAGCATATCCGACGATGAACGAGAGTACGACGCGGAAGAGTTTGCACATATTCTGCGCGCCTCTATGCGCAATGGTATTACAAGCCACGCGGAAAACGGCCTGCGGGTGGTTCAGGACGGCTCGTCTCTGCGCACCAAGGTTACACCCGGTGGCTGTGTAATTAACGGATACCTGTACGTGCTGTCTGACGACGGCGGTGAATGGATGAACTTCGAACATGTGGCGGCAGTAGGCAGTCAGCGTTGGGATCGGATTGTTGCCAGGCTGGATAAGCGTGTGGATGCACGTCGAATTAGTCTGAAACTGCTGGTAGGCGTTTCTGGTCAGGATGCTCCGGCATTAACGCGCAACGATTATGTATATGAGATTTCGTTGGCAAAGGTATGCGTTCGCCCTGGTGCAACTGCTATTTCTGCGACTGATATTGTGGATGAACGTATGGACGAAAATCTTTGCGGCGCTGCGGTGCCGGTGTGGCTGACTGGAGATAAACTGGGACAGCAGTTTACGGTAGAGTCGATCACCAATGCAGAGATTGACGCAATGATGAACGCGTAAGGCGGAAAGGAAGAAAAGATGGGCTATTTGGACAAGGCCGGCCTTGCAAGAGTATGGGCCGGGATTCAGGGAAAATTTGTCCGCTTTGACAAGGCGATGAGCCTGAACGCTACCCAGAAAGCACAGGCGGTGGCAAATATTGGCGCATTGACATCGTCCGGTACGGTGGACAACGCAAACAAGCTGGGGGGAAAAACTTATCAGGAAATTGTGAACGCAATTTATCCTGTCGGTAGTCTGTTTTTCAGCATGAACGCAACCAGCCCGGCCAGTCTTTTTGGAGGCAGTTGGACGCAGATTACTGACAAGTTCATTTATGCAGCAGGGAGCAATTATTACGTCGGACAAACAGGTGGCGCGCAGACCGTTTCTTTGAGCATTGCTAATCTGCCTTATCATACCCATGGAATGCGTATGGGATGGTCTGACAATCTTGAAACGGTGAACAGCGTGATTACCACCGTTGAAAGGCAGGGTCTGACCGCCGGTACTGCAGAAAGCCATGTTGTGGTGGATGCAGGATATACTACGAATGCTGCGGGCAGCGGAACGGCGCATACCAACATGCCGCCCTTTGTTGCGGCTTATATCTGGCAGCGGACGGCGTAAGGAGGAATGGAAATGAGCAAGGTGATTTACGATCAGCAGGGAAATGTTCTGGAAAACCCTGATCTGGAGCTGGGCTGGCTGAAAGCTTCCACCCGAACGGAGCACCACGAGGCGGTGGAGTATGTGCCCGATCAGTTTCACTATGAGGTGATCCGGGAATATCCCAACGGCGGCAAGGACGTGGAGCGAGTGGTGGACGTGCCCGGCGTGGAGGCTAAGGAGGCTTGGGATGAGGAGATCCCCATTCTGCTATACGTGCCCTATACGGAGGAACAGCTGGAGGAGATTCGCAATCCGGTACACACGCCCACTTATGCGGAGCGTATTGAGAAGCTGGAGACCGAGAACCAGCAGCTGAAGGAAGCGCTGGATCTGCTGCTTTCCGGCGAGACGGAAGAGGTGAGCGCGGATGGCTAATCCCTGGAAGGAAAAGGTGCTGCGGTTTAACAAAAAGCGGGCCCTGGCTGATGAAAAGGCTTCCGACCTGATGACCCTTCTTGGCGCGCTGCCCCCCGGCCAGGTAAAGAACCTGATGAAGGACGAAACCTGCGCCAGGATCCTGGAAAAGTACGGTGTTTCCGCAGAATGACACAGCGGGAGATCATTGCGGATTTTCAGCGGATGCTAAGTGAAAAATGGGAGTACGTGCTATCTTCCAGCAGCCCCGGGGCAGTGGATTGCTCCGGGGCCTTTGTGTGGAGCTACGGACAGCATGGGAAAAGCATTTTTCACGGCTCCAACCGCATATTGCGCACGGAAATAGTGGCTTTATTGCCCATTGACAGGTGGAAGCCGGGCATGGCGGCATTCAAGCGGCGCACGCCCGGTCAGCAGGGGTATGCCCTGCCGGAAAGCTATCAGCCCGGCGGAAAGCACTATAACGGTGACCTGAATGATTATTACCACATCGGCCTGGTGGATGATGGCGGCGGCGTGCTGAACGCGCAAAGCAGCAAAACCGGGTTTGTGCGCTCGAAGCTGGACGGCTCCTGGTGCGGCGTGGGTTATCTGAAGCAGGTGGATTACGGCGAAGTGCAGTAGGCGATATCGGCGGTGGTGACAGCCCCCAACGGCAGCAATGTGCGCATGCGGAAAAACCCGTCGGAGAAGGCGGAGACCCTGCGGAAAATCCCCCTGGGGGAAAGAGTCAGCGTGTACGGCACCTGCGGGGAATGGAGCTGCATCGGCTATGAGGGCATCAGCGGCTATATGCTGTCTGCGTTTTTGGAAATGGAGGGCGAAACATCGCCCAGGGAAGAAGAAAAAGTGGAGCTTCTGCTTGACAGAGAGGACGCGCTGCGGTTGCAGACTGCATTGGCGGACGCCCTGCTGCAGAGGTGACGGAAAGGAGAAACAATGGAACAGATCTGGGATAAAGTGGTGAAGGGGGTCGCCCTGGCGGTGGGCGCCATCAGCGGATTCTTCGGCGGCTGGAGCCTGCTGCTGACTGTGATGGTGGCCATGATGACCATTGACTACATCAGCGGCGTGATGGTGGCCCTCATGGGCAAGAGCACCAAGACAGAATACGGCGGCCTTTGCAGCAAAGTGGGCGCGCAGGGCCTTGCCAAGAAGGGCCTGATGCTGCTGGTGGTGCTGGTGGCTGCTTTGGTGGACCGTGCCATGGGCGGCGTGAACAGCGTCTGCCGCGACGCGGTGTGTTGGTTTTACATCGCCAACGAAGGGCTGAGCCTGCTGGAAAACATGAGCCTGGCAGGGGTGCCCTTCCCGGAGAAAATCAAGGAGCTTCTGGGCCAGAAAAAGGGCGAGAGCGAGAAGCTGGACGGCGAAGCGGTTTCCCATCAGAATACAGCTGAATAAAAAGAAAACCCGGCAGGTTCCTTGGAAAGTGCCCAAAAAAGTTTTACAGAAGAAAAACAATTAAGCAACTAAAAGGGCTTGAAGTCTGTGAAGAGCAGGCGTCAAGCCCTTTAACTTGAGCTTGATACGCCGATTATTATAGTAATCAAGATCCTCCAAGAGTTCTTTTTGAAGTGCTCCATGGAGGAAAATTTCTGCATGTAAAGCAATCCACTTTTGAGAAAAGGTTCCATCCAAAATTCTGTGTAAATCCCAAAATCGTGCAAAATGAAAGCGAATACACTCGGCGTAAAAATACAGTAAGCTAGGCATGAATTTTGCTCTAGTCGATCCTGCGGTCGGTCCAGTTTTTATAATATTCCGTATGGCTAAATACAGCTTTTGAAAAAAACCGTCATCTGTTTGGAAACCGATTTGACTTGGTCACATTCCTGAGCTGGAGGTTGCATCCAACGATGTTGTTGGTGGTGTAAATTATGCGACGAAGCTGCTCGAGGAACTTGAAATAGGAGCTGAGATTAGCCCGGTTTTTGCGCCAAGCCTCAGAAATCTTAGGGAATTTCTTCCCGGTTTTTGGCAAAGTCATCCAACGCAGCCAACGCGCTTTGTTCGTCGTCGGCTGCATATTTTTCAGGTCTGCCATTTGTGGCTTCAAAGCCTTGTAAACACCCCACTTGTTATTGAGTATACCATATTGCATCGTTTAACAAATGGGACGCAGTTAAGCGTTGCCTTGGTTGTTTTTGCTTATGGGAAGATGTATTTCAGCTCCTCCATGCCGTCACGGATCAGGCCGGTTTCCCTGAAGCCGAAGGACAGGTACAGCCGCTTGGCCACCTCGTTGCCCAGGGAAACGCCGGTGTAGATCTCCCGGGCGCGATGAGTACCGTGCAGGTATTCAGCAGCCAGGCCGAGGGCCGCCCGGCCATAGCCTTTGCCCTGATGGCGCTGGTCGATCAGGAATTTCCAAAGGGTGTACTGCGTTCGGGCTTCGTAGTAGCCCAGCATCACAAAGCCCACAGGAACGTCGCCCGCGTAAATGGCGAAGGGGAAAGCGGTGTCCCGGTACGCCCAGGCCTGGGCCAGGGAATGGGCCACGGTGGATACGAAGGGCTGCTGGTCGGCGGAAACGCTGAGCTTAAGGACGTCGTCCAGGTTTTCCGGGGTGATGGGTTGCAAATGTACCATGGCTTCCTCCTCAGAACAGCTCCAGGCCGGGGCGGGGGAGGATGTACTTCTTTTCTGGGATGTCCTTGCCCAGCAGTTCTGCGTGGAAGACGCCGTCCCGATAGTAGCGGAAACCGGTCTTTTCGATGACCCGGCGAGACTGGTCGTTGAAGTCAAAGTGGCCGATGGTAAGCAGGTCGGCCCGGAGCGCACCGAAGCAGTAGGCGATGACGGCCTTCACAGCTTCCGGCATCAGGCCCTGGCCCCAGTAGTCCCGGGACATGGCATACCCCACCTCAATGCAGCGGAGGCCCTGGAAGGCGGGATCTTCGTCGGCCCAGGAGGAATGGAGCCCCAGGGAGCCGATCACCTTGCCGCTTTCCAGGTGCTCCAGGGCAAACACTTGCTTGCCGCTGATGAAATCCTGGAGAATCATTTTGCTGGTTTCGATGCTTTCGTGATGGGGCCAGCCCGCCATCTCGCCCAGGCCGGGGGTGGAGGCGTAGGCGTAGAAGTCGTCCAGATCACTTTCGCGCCAGGGGCGGAGGGTCAGCCGCGGGGTCTGGATCCAGGCGTGGGTCACGTCCACCTGGTTGCCGGGCAGCACCAGCTCCATGCGCCGGGTCTTGTCGTGGAAGCCCTGGGCCAGGTAGAAGGCCTCGGCGGATGCATTGCCCCGCCACAGGTTCAGCTCCACGGAGTAGCAGCCCCGCTCCATGGCGGCTTGGCGGCACTGTTCCATCAGCATTTTGCCGATGCCCTGCCGGCGGCAATCCTGGCGCACGCAGAGAAGGTGGACATGCATCAGGCTCATATCGCGAATGCTGAAGCTGTTCTGATATGCCTTGATCTCGCACAGGAGAACGCCCACCACATCGCCCCCGTCATTCTGGGCCACAAAGGCGTACTGATTGGGGTCATTGAGGAGATTGAGAAAATAGTCCTCCGCCATCAGGCCGGGATTGGCGCGGTACAGGTCGGGCCGGAGGGCGTTGTGCTGTTTGGCGATCTGGATCTCCAACTGCCGGATGGCGTTGAGGTCGCCGGGGGAAGCGGTGCGGATCATTGCTGGCATATTGCCACCTTCTTTCCTTGGTATAATGGCAGGAATTGTAGCATATTTCCGGGGGAAACACAAGGGATGCAAAAAAACGGCTTTTTTTTGAAAAAAGTGGTTGACAAATCTGCCGACTTGGTTTATTATATAACACGTCGCCGTAAGAGGGTGACGCCAAGGGAGCATAGCTCAGCTGGGAGAGCATCTGCCTTACAAGCAGAGGGTCACAGGTTCGAGCCCTGTTGTTCCCACCATTAGGATGGCCAAGTAGTTCAGTTGGTTAGAATGCCAGCCTGTCACGCTGGAGGTCGAGGGTTCGAGCCCCTTCTTGGTCGCCATTGTGCCTTGGTAGCTCAGTCGGTAGAGCAGCAGACTGAAAATCTGCGTGTCGGTGGTTCGATTCCGCCCCAAGGCACCATAGTGTGCGGTAGTAGCTCAGTGGTAGAGTGCCACCTTGCCAAGGTGGATGTCGCGGGTCCGAATCCCGTCTACCGCTCCACACTCGGTGCCATAGCCAAGCGGTAAGGCGAAGGTCTGCAAAACCTTTATTCTCCGGTTCAAATCCGGATGGCACCTCCAGATTTGAATTACATGAATGAACCCACCGAAAAGGTGGGTTTGTTGTTTTATTCTTTTTTTACAATTGTTTGTGCGGCCCGTGAGGTAGACGGGCTTCTGTACCATGTGATATAATCTTCATGGTTATGTTTGCCTGCGCAACGCTGATGCGAAAGGAACATTTGATAATGAGAGATTTTAGCCAGATGAAGATTGCTGTGGCAGGAATGGGATATGTTGGCTTGTCGCTGGCTGTGCTCCTTTCTCAGCACCATCAGGTGACGGCGGTGGACGTGATCCCGGAGAAGGTGGAAATGATCAACCGCCGGCAATCTCCCATTCAGGATGACTATATCCAAAAATTTCTTGACGAAGACAGGTCGGGCAAGAAAAAGCTGGAACTGACCGCCACCACGGACGCCGCCAAAGCCTATGCGGACGCCGATTTTGTGGTGGTTGCCGCTTCCACCAATTACGACCCCCAGAAGAATTTTTTCGATACCTCCGCCGTGGAAACGGTGATCCGGCTGGTGCTGGAAAACAGCGATACCGCCATGATTGTGATCAAGTCCACCATTCCGGTGGGGTACACCGAAAGCGTCCGCCAGAAGTTTCAAACCGACCGCATTTTGTTCAGCCCGGAGTTTCTCAGGGAGTCCAAGGCGCTGTACGACAATCTCTATCCCAGCCGGATCATTGTGGGCTGCGATGAAAAGAGCAAAGCCGCGGCAGAAGCCTTTGCCGGGCTGCTGGTGGAGGGCGCGGAAAAGGAAAACATCGACGTTCTGTACATGAGCTGGACGGAAGCAGAGGCCGTGAAGCTGTTTGCCAACACATACCTGGCGCTGCGGGTTTCCTATTTCAACGAGCTGGACACCTATGCGGAAATGAAGGGCCTCAGCACCGCCAACATTATCAACGGCGTGTGCCTGGATCCGCGGATCGGCGCCCATTACAACAATCCGTCCTTTGGCTACGGCGGCTACTGCCTGCCCAAGGACACCAAGCAGCTGCTGGCCAATTACCAGGACGTGCCCCAGAATATGATCGAAGCCATCGTGGAGAGCAACCGCACCCGGAAGGACTACATTGCCGAGCGTGTGCTGGAAAAGGCGGGATATCGCCCCGGAGGGGATGCCTGGAATGCGGAGGATGAGCGGCAGGTCACGGTGGGGGTTTATCGGCTGACCATGAAGGCCAACAGCGACAACTTCCGTCACAGCAGCATCCAGGGCGTGATGAAGCGGCTCAAGGCCAAAGGGGCCACAGTCATCATTTACGAGCCCACCCTGGAGGACGGAACCGTTTTCTACGGAAGCCAGGTCATCAACGATCTGGACAAATTCAAGGCTGCATCCGACGCCATCATCGCCAATCGTTACGACGCGGCGCTGGACGACGTTCAGGAAAAGGTCTACACCAGGGACTTGTTCCGTCGGGATTGAGCCTGAGAAAGAGGGGAGAATGGGAATGAAAGTGGTGCATCTTTGTTTGGGATCCTTCTTTCCTGACAACTATTCTTATCAGGAAAACATGTTTCCCAAGTTTCACAAGCAGCTTGGATACGATGTGGAAGTGATCGCCTCTCTGGTAAGCTTTGACAAGAACGGAAAATGCGTCTATCTGCCCGAGGGCGGCTCCTATCTCAACGAATACGGGATTCCGGTGACCAGGCTGGAAAATCGGAAGCCGCTGAAAATTTACAGGAAGCTTAAGCGTTTTCACGGAACCTATCAGGCCCTGGAAAAGGCCGCTCCGGATATTCTCTTCATTCACGGCTGCCAGTTTATGGATATGGACGTGGTGGTCAAGTACCTGAAGGCCCATCCGTCCACCACGGTTTACGTGGACAATCATGCCGATTTTTCCAACAGCGGTCGAAACTTTCTCTCCAGGAACATCCTCCACAAGATTCTCTGGAGAAGGACTGCCCAGATGATCAACCCATACACCACCAAGTTTTACGGCGTACTCCCTGCCCGGGTGGACTGGCTGGTGAACATGTACCATCTGCCCAGGGAAAAGTGCGAGCTTTTGGTGATGGGCGCCGACGACGACATGGTGCAGGAAGCCTTTGACGGCGGTTGGCGGGAGAAAATCAGGCAGCAATACGGAATTGCCCCCGACGATTTCCTGATCATGACCGGCGGCAAGATCGACGCGTGGAAAACCCAGACCCTGCTGCTGATGGAGGCTGTCCGGCGCATCGACAATCCGAAGGTGAAGCTGATCGTATTTGGTTCCGTCACCCCGGAATTGAAGGACAAAGTGGTCGACCTGGCAGACGGCGCCAAGGTGCAGTACATCGGCTGGGTGCAGGCCAAGGATTCCTACCATTATTGGGCCGCCTGCGATCTGGCAGTCTTCCCGGGCCGCCATTCCGTTTTCTGGGAGCAGGTGGCCGGCGTGGGCATTCCTATGGTATGCAAGCGCTGGGACGGAACCACCCATGTGGATATGGGCGGAAATGTGCTGTTTTTCGAGAACGATTCCGCCGAGGCGCTTGAGACCATCCTCCAAACCATCGTAGCAAAGGACTACGGAAAAATGCTGGAAATCGCCCAGAGCGATGCGCGGCGCGCGTTCAGCTATTCGGACATCGCCAGACGAGCTATCGCCTTTGGAACTGATCGATAACTCTCGATAAGACGAGGTATGAAGGTATATGAAAAAGGTTTTGTATGTTGATCATTTGATGAGCGGACATCACAAATCATATGCTTGTGCATTTTTGGAAAATGAAAATACAGAACAAATATATGTTTTTTCAGATATCATAAATGAAATACCATTAGAAAAACAAATTCGATGTGAGTTTCGTCCGGACGGATTGATTGGTTATTTGAAATGGATAGATCAAATCTACCGGATTGCTTGTGCAAAACAGGTTGATTGTATTCACTTTTTGTACGGTGATGTACTGTATCGCTTTTTTGGATTTGGCCTTAATAAACTGAGAAGGTTTCGTGTTGTTGTTACCTTTCATCAAATTCGATGGGGATTTATTAAGGATTGGAGTCGTTTATTGATTTGCAGAAAGGTAGCTAAATGTGTGGTTCATACGGAGCACCTTTCAACGGAATTAGGGAAACGCAGAATCAGAAATGTGGTTACGATTGATTATCCGAAATTGAGCATCCAGACAGAAATGTCACGTGAAGAAGCAAGGGATTATTTTGATTTGCCAGAAGACAGAGTTGTTTTCGCTGCAATTGGGGCGACCGCACAGTACAAGGGCTTGGACATATTGTTAAAAGCATTTCAGAACGTGGAGGGAAATTTTCATCTACTGATTGCTGGAAAAGAAACAGATATTCCTCTGAAGGTTATTGACGATTTATCAATGAGTTATTGTGACCGAGTCACGAAAGCCTTGCGCTTTTTAGATGAGAATGAATTTGCATATGCAATCAAAGCAGCCGATTGTATCGTGCTTCCATATCGGAAAGGATTTGATGGGGCAAGCGGCCCAATGGTAGAAGGTATATGGTATCGAAAATATATCATTGGAGCAGAACATGGAAGCATGGGAGATCTCATCAAAAAGTATGTTTTGGGAGAAACGTTTCAAACGGAAAATGAAGAGGATTTAGCAAAGGCTATAAACAGAGCCATTGTCTCTGAAAGAAGATGGTCGGATATCGCGGAACAGTACAGACAAAACCTCCAAATTGAAGCTTTCCTTCAGCAACACAACGACTGCGTGTATTAACAAGGCGAAGAAACGCGATATTTTACTCGGGGGAAGATTTTCCTCCGAGTTTTTTTGAGTTGAAAAAGAACAAGCTGTAGAAGCAAAAAGAGCGGATCTTTTTAAATAGCCTTTGGGTATTCTCCGCCTGTTTTTGCCAATCCGTTTTTTTGCATAAGCGCCAGACCAAATTCCATACTACCCATGCAAAGACAAACGGCGGCAAAAAAGGAAATGAAACGCCGTCAAGGAGGCAGGGTCTATGCGGGCAACAGGTATCGTACGCAGGATTGACGAGCTGGGGAGAGTGGTTATCCCCAAGGAAATCAGAAGAACGCTCAGGATTCGGGAGGGCGACCCGTCACAGATAACAGGGAAAGCGTGGGAAAAGTTTTGCTTTGCCATGAGTGATTTGGCGAAGAGGGCTGGGTGGTGAAGATCATTTTTCAAGATACAATGCAGTCGTTATAAGCTCCATTTATCTATTTCGCCCTGCCTTGATGCAAGGGTGTGCCATAATTAACGATCACTTGATGATGAGAGTTGTGCAAACTGTATCCTTTTATGTTATAATATAAGTAAGATAGAAACATATAACAAAAGCAAAAACAAGCCTAACTTTATCATTTTTCTCGTTTCTATAGACGCAAACCTGGTTTTTGAATAAGATACTGCAACTATCATGAGCAGGAGGAAAGAAATATGACAGAAAAAAGCTTTGAGTCTGAACGCGAAAAAATATTCTCATCGCTATTTGCGATGCAGTGGAATGAAAAAAGAATATGGGAACATATTCGCGATGGGGTTTTGAGTGCAACTCCTGCCTTTGAGGGAGACTTGTATTACGCAGCCGATACCAAGATTATGTTTGTAGGAAGAGATTTGAACGGTTGGGATGCGGGATTGAGTGACTGCTCAACGCTGAGAAATACAGTCGAATCGATCGTACACCAAGAAGGTGCTTTAGATACTCTTGTTGATGCACGCGGATTTGGAAATGGTAAAAGGAAATACTATCACAAGAACTCAAATTTCTTTCGTTTCATCAAACATATCCTTGAATTTGTTGGTGAATCAGATACCGATTTAGATAATACATGGTACAGCGATTCAAAACGCTGGAACCAGCGATTTGTTTGGACAAATCTGTATTGTATCTCTCCAAGAAATCCAACTACTATGCTTGATTCGCATTTTGATAATGCTATGACCAAGCAAGGAATAAATGACTACATTGATTTGATGGAACTTTACATAAAGCATTATAAGCCCGATGTGGCGATTTTTATAACAGATATATATGGATGGTTTGTCCGTTGGTCCAGATTGAGATCGTTCAAGGATATTGTAAACAATTATGAAGAAACTCTATCCGGCGATACCATTGTTGCAACGGGAGAAGTCGGAAAAACTAAAATTATCGTCTGTAAGCGCCCGGACAAGCGTGGAACTTCGCACAAACGAGTTCAAGATATGGCTGAAGTTGTGGCTCAGTATATTACACAAACAAAAGAGCAAACACTCAAGCATTGCACCACGAAACAGTAAGGGATGTTAATGTTCTTCTTGCTTTTCTGGCGAATGTCATTATGAACATGCAGATTAATCATTTATAATATCTGAAACGTTATCCGCAAGCGGTGACACGGTATGAACTGCTGGAGGAAATGAGGTAGACAGAGTATCTATAATATCATAGAAGCTACGACGAGAATCAGTCGTAGCTTCTTTGTAGCCCGATGTCCACAGCTAAACACAGCTGCACCTTCTTATGTTATAATATATTCGAAACAAGGAGGGATAAAAGATGAGCAAGCCTATCAAAAACCAATTTGAGATGATTGATATATGTAGAAAAGCAACTTCCTATTTTGTTGGTTCGTTTATGCTTGAAATGATCAAACGGCGAAATGAGTGGCAAAATTCTGCAACTAAAACACGATTTATTGAGTCGTTTCATATCATAATGGTGACACCAGGCATGAAAGGTCATGTCATGGTTTAGAATCCAGCAATCGAAAAAACATTCAATCCTCCATGGCTTGTTAGTGGGTGGAATCGAAAAAATGAAATGAGTCGAAGATGCTCATATTCATCATCTCCTTTTCACGTAACCATCCATCCCTCTTGCCTGTTATCACAATATTACTGTCTGTTCTGTTTCGCCATCCCTACCGCCAAATCCTGCCACCCCATCAACCAGCTCACCATCCCTCCACCAATTCCTTGCATTCCCTCCCCCGCTCCGCTATACTGAACTCATCACGAACGAAACGAGGGGATCACCATGCGTATCCTGCGCGGCATTCTCATTTTCCTGTCCCTGCTGCTGTTGCTGGTGGGCATCGGCATACGGGTGCTGGCGGATAGCGAACCCGATATCTATACACTGGACGGACATGCAGCGGAACTTGGCATCGAAAGGGTCGATCCCGGCATCGTATCCGCCTTGCTGGGAAAGGGCATCCGCATCGATGATGCAGAGCCCATCACGCTGGATGATCTGCTGGAGGGCACAGACGAGGAAGAAGCCATCGTTGCGAAGGTGATCTACACGCTCTATGCGTACTCCACATGGATCATCCTTCTGGGCGCATTCCTGCTGATCTATGGGGCGACCATGCGCAGACGGGACAGCGAATGAAGCTTGCTTCCAAGTGCGATACCCATGTGCATGCACCGAGGAGGGACGTAACCATGATTTTTGAAACAAGGGAACCGGATTATCCAAAAATCAAAGCCGATCTGGATATTGCCGCTGCCATGATACGCAAAGCGGACAGCTTTACCGATGCCAAAGAGGCTTTCCGGCGTTACAACGAAGCATACAAGGAGCTTTCCTCCCGGTATGCCCGCATCTTTCTGAAGCTGTACCACGATGTATCCTGCGAGGAAACCATGGTGCAGTTAGCCGCCAGCATTGAGCATTTGAACGAGCTGGTGCATTATGCACCCTTTGGTTCGGCGGTGGCGGAATCGCCATGGCGCGATCAGCTGGAAGCCTGCTACGGCAAACCTGCCATCCTGCTGCTGGCGTTCAACGCAGACTGCGAAAGCAGAGCCACGGGCAACGAAACCAAGCCGCGCACCATTGACGAGGCTTCCTCCCGGTATCAGAATCTGGTGATACAAGCAGAGGGGTGTTACGAGCGGTTTGCAGACGAGTTCGATGCCCTGCTGCAGGAAGTGGTGAGCATCAACCACGAAACGGCGCGGTATTACGGCTATGAGGATTACAACGATTATGCCAACCTGCTGTATTCCCGCTTCGACTACGGCGAGGCGGAGATGATGAACCTTTGCAGACAGATCCGCGAAAAGGTCGTGCCCTGCTACGAGGTCTTCCAAAAAACCTACGCAAACCAGCTGCAGCAGGGTGCGCCCAAGCCCCGGGATCTGCGGCAGGGTATGGCTGCCTATACCGAACGGCTGGGCAAGGAAGCTGCCGAATACTGGCTGATGCTCAGCGATACCGATGCGCTGGATATCGAACCATCGCCGGTAAAAATGCCCAACATGGGGCTACAGCGGCTGATCGAAGAAGAGGGGCTTGCCCCCATCATTACCAACCCCACAGGAGACTTCAACGATGGGTGGGTGCTTGCCCATGAGTTCGGGCATTCCTTTCAGGAATATCTGGCATTTCGCAAACAGCCGCTTGCATTGAGCGCCGTCGCCTCCGCCGATGTGATGGAGATCTCCTCCCGGCTGGCGGAACTGTTTCTACATGTTCATGCCGATCGCCTCTACGAAGACCCGGAGCGTTTTTCCCTGTTCCATCTGGACAGGCTGCTTAGCTCGATTATCAACTTTGCTATGTCCACAGAGTTTGAGCACTGGCTCTACCACCACGTAGATGCCACCCCACAGCAGCGAAAAGAAACCTATTTCTCCCTCTACCGCCAGACCCATCCCTCCGCCACTGCGGATGAAACCACTATGCTACGCAGCCTCTACGACGAAGTAACCGTCTATACCATGCCGAAGTATCAATTTTGCTATGTGCCTGCATGGATCAGCGCGGTGGAGATCGCCAAGGATTACCGCAAGCAGTCCGAGTCGGTTTATCGGAAATTTGTGGAGCTGAACGGCGACCTTGCGTTCTACACCTACCGGGAGCTGGCGCAGAAATTCGGCTTCAGCAATGCGTTTGAGGACAGGATTGTTGACCGGTTCATCGGCTGGCTGGAGGAATGCACAGGGCTGCGCCTTTCTGACCGGTAAGCGGGTGGGCAGGATGTGGAAACCCGGCTGTATGGAACAAGCCAGACAGACAACACCAAAACCAACGCCTTCCGGCGCATTTCTCTGCACCGGAAGGCGTTTCTGTATCTGCTTTTCTGTTCCACTCAACCACTTGGTTTTACCAGATAAAGGGCGCAAGCGATGACCTGTCCTTCATCTGTCACAAACCATCCGATTCCAACAAAACAAAATGATTCCGCTCCACCTTCACAATCCCATCCCGCTGCATCTTGCTCAGCTCGTTGGACATGGCGCTGCGGTCAACGCTCAGGTAATCCGCCAGCTGCTGACGGTTGAAGGGGATATCGAACGCCCGGCAGCCGTGCTGCGTTGCCTGAAAGGACAGGTAGCTGAGCAGCCGACCCCGGATGCTCTTGGAGCTGGTGTGCATGATGCGCCGGGACAGGTTCAGGCTTTTCCGGGCGGCGATGGTGAGCATATTGCGGATTAGCTTGTTATGGAAGACGCAGGCGTGGGAGCAGACAGTGAACATGCAATCAGTGCTCAGAAACAGCACCTCCGTCGGCTCGTTGACTACGGCGCTGATCATCAACCGTTCGCCGGGCAGGCAGGCGTAGTTTTCCGCAAAGACCTGTCCTGCTCCCACCCGATCCAGAATGCTGCGGTTGCCCCAGATATCATCATTCTCGATGGATACGCTGCCGGAGAGCACCATGCCCATGGCGGTGACGGTCTCCCCCTCCCGACAGATGAAATCGCCCCGCTGATAGGTTTTCGTTGCCGCCTTCAGGCAGCCCAGCATGCTTTGGATATCCTCCGGAGGGATGCCCCGGAACAGATCGGTCTTGGATAGAAAAAGCGTATCCATTTTGCCTCCTTGTTGTTATAACAACATACTTGTTGCTGATAGTATAGTATGATGTGACCGTAAAAATCAACCCGGGAGGGACTAACATGGTAAGAAAGATCATCAAGATAGACGAAGAAAAATGCATCGGCTGCTGTCTGTGCGCCGATGCCTGCCACGAGGGAGCCATCGAAATGGTGAACGGCAAAGCCAAGCTGACCCGCGAGGACTACTGCGACGGTCTGGGCGATTGTTTGCCCGCCTGCCCGGTGGATGCCATCTCCTTTGAGGAGCGGGAGGCCCCTGCCTACGACGAAGCCGCCGTGAAGGAGGCGCAGGCGAAAAAGAAAGCTGCCGGGAAGCTGCCCTGCGGCTGCCCGGGGACGCAAAGCCGGGCCATCAAGCGGGAAGCGGTGAGCGAGGTTGCTGCTTGTGCGCCCGTGACCAGCCAGCTGCAGCAGTGGCCGGTGCAGATCAAGCTGGTGCCTGTGAATGCGCCCTATTTTGACGGGGCCAATCTGCTGATCGCCGCCGATTGCACGGCGTATGCCTATGCCAACTTCCATCAGGAGTTTATCCGGAACAGGATCACGCTGATCGGGTGCCCCAAGCTGGATGAGGGCGATTATGCCGAGAAGCTGACGGCGATCATTGCGGGGAATGATATTCGGAGTTTGACCATTGTGCGCATGGAGGTGCCCTGCTGCGGCGGGATCGAGAATGCGGCGAAGCGGGCGCTGCAAGCCAGCGGGAAGTTCATTCCGTGGCGGGTGGTGACGGTGACTACGGATGGTCGGCTGAAGGAATAACGACGAACCGAGGAACAGCATATCCGGAGGATAATCTCCGGGTATGCTGTTTTACTGTACAGACTCAAACAGAAATAAATCGGGCTGTTGTCATCACAGCAAAGCATCATTAGGAGAATGGTTGAGTCTGAAACAACCATTGCGCCATTGATTTGATGGAAACTCATGGTATGATCTTATCAGATCATTTCGTCAGGAGGGTGTTATGCTGTACTTGCCGCAAAACCTAAAGAAGTATCGTATATTGAAAAATCTGACACAGGAGGATGTTGCAGAACTTTTAGGGATTACCCCGCAGAGCGTTTCCAAATGGGAGCGGGGAGAGTCGTGTCCGGATATTGCTTTGTTGCCTGCGCTGGCGAACATTTTTGAAACAAGTATCGATCTGCTGATGGGGATGGATACCATTCGTGCAGCAGAAACCCAGCATAATATTCATAAAAGTGCAGTTGAATATCAGCAGCAAGGAGATTACACTTCAGCTGAAAAGACATATCGTGAGGCGCTGCTCATTTATCCCAACAACACAGGCATGATTTTAGGGTTGGCAAGTACGCTTGCCCTGAAAGGCAATACGGATGAGGCCATCGGATTGATAGAAAGAGGGCTGCCCATATCTGCCAATGTAAAGCAAAAATCCACCATACGGGCAGCCTTGTGCTTCCTGTATTTGAAAGCAGGATACAGGGATAAAGCAAAGCAGTTGGCTTCGGAGCTTCCGCATACAAGAGAGAGCAGAGAGGTGATTCTGCCGCTGATTCAGCAAGGCTTAACAGAAAACGAAATGGATGAGAATATCAAACACATTCTGTTGGGGAACTGAAAAAAGATTGAGCAGTATTGGTGACCCGAAAATGCTGTTTTTTACCTCTGTGCAGATCACACAGAAGTAAGTGCTTTCGCATCCTTGCATATGCGTTCCTTTGCGGTATATCATCGTTCTTTTTGAAAACCATCCAAAAACAGGAGCCACCGGAATACATCCGTGGCTCCTGTTTTGCACAGTATTCATTGTTTTGCACGCATCATTCTTGATCCTGCAAGCTGTACTTTCCTCGTTTCAAGAAGTCTCTCAATAAAAACGCACAGAAATACGGGAAAGTCATTATGTTGTCGCTATATCCAACGTTCCCGCCGGTGAGCTTGATCCCGCACTGTATGTCGGGATAACTGGCGCTTGAAATCAGCGTTCGCAGTGTTTTGGCGGTTCCGCGTGTAGCCTTTACTTCCACGGGCAACAACTGGTCTGCAGTTCTGACAAAGAAATCTTCTTCCAGGGTCGAATCGTCTTTTTTGTAATAGAAAAGCGAATAGCCACTCTTCACAAAGGCTTCAGCTACCATGTTTTCGTAAAGCGCACCCTTATACACATTCAGATTCTTGTTAGCCCGTAAATCATCCTGCGCTTCTTCATCCAACATAGCAACAAACAAACCTGTATCAAAAAAGTATAGCTTGAACTTGCTGTCATCATAGTTGCCCTTGAGAGGAAGCTCCGGAGAATGCAGGCAATAACAGATCTGAACAATCCCGGCATCCCTGAGCCATTCAATGCAACCACGATAGTCTTTGAACCGCGCTCCGTGGGCCACCTTTGATATCTGGAACTTCTTATTGTCTTTGGCAAGCTGATTGGGGATTTGTTCAAATACATTGATGATGCGGGTCTGATCCACCCCGTCCGCATATTTCCGGATATCCTCCTTGTAGTCTTCAAGCAGCTGCCGCTGAATTTCCAACGAGCCTTCGAAGGTGCCTTTTTCAATGTACTGACGAACAACCGCGGGCATTCCTCCGAGAATACAGTAATCCAGAAAGAGTCCGCTGTAAATGTTCATTTCAAGCTGATTAAAGGGCTGAAAGCTCTCCATATGCCGAAGCATATCCTGAATGGTGTCCTCCCCATAGCCTTTTGCCCACAGGAATTCTTCAAAATCCAACGAGCTCATGGTATAGTCGGTTTTATAGCCTACGCTATTGCTCTCAATCTGCCGATAGTTGATTCCCAGCAGAGATCCACTGCAAATCACATCGAAGCGGCCATCTATCTTGAAAAACTTGAGACTTGTCGCAATTTGCGAGAACACTTGAATCTCATCAAAAAAGAGAACCGTATTGCCGGTTTCAAACCTCTTGGATGGATCGATCCGAGAGATGTTCTTGATAATATCCTCTGCGCTGTAGCCATCTTCAAGAATCATTTTATACTTTGGTTCTTCAACAAAGTTAATGTAAATCACGCTCTGATAATTCGCTTTGGCAAAGCGGAGCAGTGATTCTGTTTTGCCAACCTGACGCGGGCCTTTCACGATCAGCGGCTTCCGGTCATCATCTTCTTTCCACAATTGAAGAAACCGGTCTATCTTACGCCGCAAATACAATTCTGCCATAACGTTCACCCCTTTCTTACCGCTTTGATTATACAAAAGATGAGGGAGTTTTTCAATGCAAATCGCAAAAAATGAGCGACTTTTTTTATCGAAATACATTTTTTCGTTGGCGAATTGGTTGTGTTGGTCAGTCGATCAGCGGGTATGCAAAACGTCGCATATCAATTCAGCTTTGCTTTCTATCTGCTCTGGTGGCGAAGACAGATGGGCGGTTGATCGAATAACGCAAGTAGCGGTTCGCCGCTCTTTTTTTGCGCGCATATTTACCACGCTGCAACGCAAGATATTCCCCAGAGGTGAGAAAATGGACGCAATATGGACAAAAACGGTGCAGATGCCATCCTTTGAATCCCTGAAAGGGAATCTGAAGACCGATGTGCTGATCGTCGGCGGCGGATTGGCGGGGATTCTGTGTGCCTATCGTCTGGCACAAGCGGGCGCGGATTGTGCGCTGGTGGAGGCTGACACCCTTTGCAGCGGCATCACCAAGAATACCACAGCCAAGATCACATCCCAGCATGGCCTGATCTACGATACGCTGATTCGTCAGTTCGGTAAGGAGAAAGCCCGGCTTTATCTGGAAGCCAACCAGAACGCCTTGCAGCAGTACCGGGACTTGTGCCGGAACATGGATTGCGACTTTGTGGAGCAGGACGCAATGGTGTATGCGCTGGATGATCGGCAGAAGATCGATAAGGAACTGGAAGCCTTGCGCAGTCTGGGTTTTGATGCAACCTTCGAAAAGGAACTACCGCTGCCTTTCCTGGTTGCCGGGGCTGTACGCTTTCCCCGTCAGGCGCAGTTTCATCCGCTGAAATTTGCTGCCGGGATCGCTAAAGGACTGCACATCTACGAGCATACCAAGGTACGCCAACTAATGCCGGGAAAAGTCATCACAAATGGCGGTACGATCGCTGCAAAGAAAATCATCATTGCCACCCATTTTCCGATGCTGAATAAGCACGGCGGGTATTTCATCAAGCTGTATCAGCACCGTTCCTATGTGCTGGCGTTGAAAAATGCGCCGTCCTTTGACGGGATGTATGTGGACGAAAACGAGAAGGGGCTGTCCTTCCGGCACTATCAGGATTTGCTGCTCCTTGGCGGCGGCAGCCACCGCAGCGGCAAGCAAGGCGGAAACTGGCGGGAGCTGGAGCAATTTGCAAGGCAGCATTACCCCAAGGCGGAGATCATCGCCCGCTGGGCCACACAGGACTGCATGAGCCTTGACCATGTGCCCTACATCGGGCAGTATGCGAAAGCCACGCCTGATCTGTTTGTTGCCACCGGCTTCAACAAATGGGGCATGACCTCCTCTATGGTGGCGGCGGACATTCTGACCGATCTGGTGCAGGGCAAACAAAACCCGTATGCCAGTGTGTATGACCCATCTCGGAGCGTCCTGCATCCTCAACTGTTCCTGAATGCTGCCGAAACCACGTTGAACCTGCTGACCCCTACCGTCCCCCGCTGCCCCCACATGGGGTGTGCCCTCAAATACAATAAGGCTGAGCATACTTGGGATTGCCCATGCCATGGTTCCCGCTTTTCTGAAGACGGTACCCTCATCGACAACCCCGCAACCGACGACAAAAGGATGTGAAACCATGCCCAACCGTTTGCAGAACGAATCCAGCCCGTACCTGCTCCAGCACGTCCAGAACCCGGTGGACTGGTATCCTTGGGGCGAGGAAGCCTTCCGCAAGGCCAAAGCCGAGGACAAGCCGGTGTTTCTCAGCATCGGGTACAGTACCTGCCACTGGTGCCATGTAATGGCCCATGAAAGCTTCGAGAATGAGAAAACTGCCGACATTCTGAACCGCTACTTCGTATCCATCAAGGTGGACAAGGAAGAACGCCCGGATGTGGACAGTATCTACATGACGTTCTGTCAGGCGTTCACCGGCAGCGGCGGCTGGCCTACCAGCATTTTCATGACGCCGGATCAGAAGCCGTTTTTCGCCGGTACCTACTTCCCGCCGTCTACTCGTGGTCGGATGATCGGATTCCCGGAGCTGCTGGAAGTGATCCATGAGCGATGGGAAGACGACCGTAAAGAATTGCTGGATCAGGCGGATGATTTGGTCAGCCATCTGCAAAAGGAGGAAAGAGCGGAATTTGCGCCGCCGGATGATCTGATGGAATCCGCCATTCAGGTGTACAAGCGTATCTACGATAGCAAAAATGGCGGCTTTGGCTCTGCACCCAAGTTTCCCACGCCTCACAATCTGCTGTTCCTGATGACCTATTATGAGCGGTATGGGGATGAAGAGTGCCTGCACATGGCAGAACACACCTTGAGGCAGATGTACCGGGGCGGTTTGTTCGACCATATCGGTTTCGGGTTTTGCCGTTACTCCACGGATGAACGTTATCTGGCTCCGCATTTTGAAAAGATGCTGTACGACAATGCGCTGCTGATGATGGCATACTGTCAGGCGTATGCCATTACGAAAAAGCCGCTGTATCTGGAGGTTGCAGAGAAAACGGCGGCGTATATCCTCCGGGAGATGGCAGCGCCGGAAGGCGGCTTTTACAGCGCGAAGGATGCGGACAGCGAAGGCGAGGAAGGCAAGTATTATCTGTTTACGCCGGAGGAAATCCAGCGGGTGCTGGGCAAGCGGGATGGAAAGCGGTTTTGCCAGCATTTCGATATCACGCCATCCGGTAATTTTGAGGGAAAGAGCATCCCCAACCTGCTGGCGAGCGACCCGGAGGACAAGTCTTTTGAGCCATTATTGCAGCCGCTGTACGCATACCGAAAGGAGCACCATTCCCTGCATCTGGATGATAAGCTCCTGACTGGTTGGAATGCCTTGATGATTGCTGCCCTGTGCCGGTTGTATCAGGTAAGCGGAAAAGCGGTTTATCTGGAAGCTGCCAAGCAGGCTGATCGTTTTCTGAGCGAGAACCTGATGGAGGGCGATACACTATATGTGAGCTACCGAAAGGGAAAGCGTGGCGTGAAGGGTTTTCTGGATGACTATGCGGCGTATCTGTTTGCACAACTGGCCTTGTATGGGGCTACGCTGGATACTAAGTATTTGGAACGAGCGAAACGCCTGTGCCAAGAGGCAAACCGGCAGTTCAGGGACGAGAACGGCGGCTATTTCCTCTACGGTGCTGATAATGAATCGCTGATCCTGCGCCCCAAAGAAGCCTACGATGGAGCTATTCCCAGCGGCAACAGCCTGATGGCGTGGAATCTGGTATGGCTGGCACAGCTGACCGGGGAGGAAGAATACCAGCAAGAAGCCCAGCAGCAGTTGGATTTTTTGGCGCAGGAGGCAGCGCAGTATCCAACGGGGCATGCTATGTTCTTGCTGGCGCAGCTGAACCACGAATATCCTCCGCCCAAGGTGGTTGTGGTGTTGGCAAAGGGAGCGAACACTTCCAATCTCCCCTTGCAGCTGCCCATGGATGCAGCCATCACGCTGCTGGAGGAGGCTACGGACGAGTACCCGTTGAAGGACGGGAAAACCACCTACTACATCTGCCATGGGCACAGCTGCCTGCCGCCCACAAACGAGCCACCTGTGAATGAGGGCATCGGCAGCAGGCAAAACTAAATCGGAGGTGATTGATATGGCAAAGCAAGGCATGGCAAGACCCGAACGCACGCATACCAAACCAAAAAACGAGATGCCGCCCGTGCCGGAGATTCAGGGGAAAGCCAAGACTGGCAAGACAGAAGCCAATCCCATTATCAGCGGTACATCTGGCCCCGATCAGAAAGTATTCCATACAGAGCGTCCTATTTCCAAAGCCTATAAGGAGCTGGACAACGATCTGGCACGGGACAATATGGAGAACGATCTGCCGGATGCGGATTTGCAGGATCTGTGACGGGTACTTGTTTCAATTGCATATAGGATGAACATAACAGGGTCATCGGTCACGCCGGTGACTTTTTCTTTTCAGCAGCTGCATAAGTCGCTCATACTGCCCTTAACGATTAGCTGGCGCTTACTTCTGTGCAAATTACACAGAAGTTGTACTTTCGCATCCTTGCATGAGCCTTTCTTTTTCGGTATGGTGAAGATGAACAGTAGATATTCTGCTACACACCGGAAAGGAGAATCGAGATGAATGTAAATGTTGATATGTCTACCGCCATTCCCTATCAAGCAATCGGGGACTATCTGTTTCCTATTATCGGGCTTCCTGATGCTTCCGAGCCCATTGGTCACTTTGGGCGGCTCAGGAAAATGTTTCTGAAAGAGCATCGACCGCTGATCTTTGTAACCATGCTGCTGAACGGATCGTTGGAGCCGCATCTGGCAGAGGTAAACCGGCAGGCTGCAGTGCGTAAAGAAACCCTCATCCGGCAGATGGCTGCCCGTGAGGGGATTGACGAGGATATGAAAGCCGCCGACCCGATGGGCTGGATGCAGCAGATGAATAACCTGCGGGCTTGTGCGGAGGAAGTGGTGCTGAAAGAATTGGTGTATGAGTGATGGGTGAACGAAACGATGTCTTTGACGATTTTGTGTTGACTACAGGCAATATTGTTGCCAACGTGCGCCTGCTGGTAGAAGGGGCCATTACGCTGTACGAAGACGAGGCCAGTCCCCTGTTCCGGCTGGGGCTATCGCACGATCAGCCTGTTGCGGCTACTGCGTTTGAGGTTATTGGAACTGCGCTGTATGAACTCAGAACACAAGTGATGGCTTTGCAGTAACGGCATAGGCGGGAAATTGGGAGGGAAGACAGGGGCTTTTCTTCGAGTGACTCTTAATAAATCAACCGCTTTTTCTTCCTCCACATCAATGACAAAGCGACCTGTCTCCGTTCGTGGAGAGCAGGTCGCTTTGTGGCTACAAATAGTGATTGTCAATAATAGCTATAGCAGATTTAGATGGCAATGCAGATATTGATCCCATACCAGCTTTGTGATGGTTTTCCCGATAGAATCCATCCTTTGACTTCACCGTCGTAAGAAACAAACTTGGCAAGATAGGGTTGTACCGTCGAGGCTGGGATTCTTGATCTATAACGCGCCTGAATCCCATGGGAACTTCTCCCCATCAATTGCTCAAAGCATTTCACAATTGCCGTCCGCCAGAGATAGTGTTTCGATGATTTATTGAGGTGCGCTTCACTTTCTGTACTGCATACTCAAAAGTTGTAGTTTGGAACAAAATCAAACACTGTGCCGAACCCATCATATACTCTGTCCGCGGCTGCTGTTAAGTCTGTAATTATTCTATTTACCTCTTTATCAGATATATTCGTCGATAGAGTTCCTGTATGAACAAGATTATCCCGCAAGTCAACAATCTCCGAAATAGAATCAAAAAGCGTTTTTCTTCGATTGTGGTATGGTTTTCGCAACCATGATGCAATATCAATTCTCTGGTTTAGCTGTTTGAAGTTATCCGCAATTACAGATGGTCTTTGAAAAGAAAGACTGTCTGCAACAAAATGTGCCAGCAATTCTGGTTGCTGTATAGCTCGAAGCATTTCCTGACTACTTACTCTACAATTCTTAAGTGCTTTATCGGAGATATCATCAGCATATTTGACTATTGACATAAAAGATTGCCGAAAATAGGCTTCCCAACAGCCTATAATGTAAGGAATCAGCATGTTGTTTGACAACACACGAGGATTCAATTCATCCAACCACGAGAAACCGGTAAGTTCTTGCTTTGCTAATGCTCCAGTGAGTTTTCTTGAAGACAAATAGACAGATGGGTTCAATAAAGCATTATGAAGAACCCAACGAGCAACATACAATGAGCACGACAGTTTTGAAGGCTCTGAGACATCAAATTTCATGTATCTGTTAGCACCTTCATCGGTGCTAAAAGTGCCTCCAAACAGCGATTTTAGCAGACTGATTGTCTTGTTTTGTTGCTGAAGATCCCAATAACTCCTACCCATGCGCGTTCTGGTTGTAACAGAAATACACTCTTCGTCTCTAAAAATGTGGAGAGTTATTCCTACGAAAGAAATGTGATCAGTATCTCCGCTCCAATAATAGAACGCAAGTTGGTTCTCGATTTTCAGCTGGTCAATTCCTTTTTTGTATCCCAGAAGTTCAATAACCTCAATAACACGATTAAGCGGCGTATTCAGTGGTAATTTGTTTTCGGAACAGTAACTCATATTATCCCACCACCAGTTTGTTTCTCTTCTTCAAAAAACTGCAGAATCAGGCAATCAGGAGTCTGCTGATATCCGTCAGTAGAGAACCTATAATACTCGAAAGATGTGGTTGTTTTCAGCTGGATGTACAACTCTGGGCTACTGATTATCCACAATCACGAACAATTAGCAATGGCGTGCATGGCGGTATTCTTCTTCGTATCGTCAAGCTTGAAGCTGTCGTACAAAACAAGTTACTTCCCCTTCTGCAACGTAGCCATCAATTCATTAAAGCTATCCATAGCCGCCTGCAGATTATCAATAATATCCGCAGCCAGCACATCAGGATCGGGCAGGCTGTCCAGATCGGCCAGCGACTTATCCTTGATCCAGAAGATATCCAGGCTGGTTTTGTCGCGCTTCAGAATATCCTCAACATTGAACTTGCGCCAACGGCCATCGGGATTCTCTTCCGACCAGGTTTCAGTGCGTTCGTGCCGGTTTTCCGGATGATAGCACTGAATGAAGTCCACCAAGTCTGCATCCGTCATGGGATGCTGCTTCAGGGTGAAATGCATATTGGTTCTGAAATCGTAGATCCAGATTTCCTTGGTCTGCATATCCGGGCTGGCAGGCTTCTTGTCAAAGAAGAGCACATTTGCCTTAACACCGGGCTTGTAGAAGATACCGGTGGGCAGACGAAGAATGGTATGCAGGTCGGTGGTCTGCAGCAGTTTCTGGCGGATGATCTCGCCTGCACCGCCTTCAAACAGCACGTTGTCCGGCACCACAACAGCAGCCCTGCCGGTAGCTTTCAGAATGGTATTGATGTGCTGGATGAAGTTCAGCTGCTTGTTAGAGCTGGTCGTCCAGAAATCCTGACGGTTGTAGACCAACTCCTCGTCCTCCTCGTCGCCCTCCTCATTGGTGACGGAAATGGAGGACTTTTTGCCAAAGGGAGGATTGGTCAGCACATAGTCCACCCTGTAGCCGGGATCGCTCAGCAGAGCGTCGCCGATGGTAACAGGCACCTTGCCATAGATATCACCGATGTTGTGCAGATACAGGTTCATCAGTGCCATCTTGAAGGTGTTGCGCACCAGCTCGTTGCCATAGAAGGTATCGTTTTTCAGGAACTGTTTGTCCTCGCGGGTGAGGGTGTAGTTGGCGGGATCGGTGAGGAATTCCTGCGCTGCCAGGAAGAAACCGCCGCTGCCGCAGCAGGGATCGGCGATGGTCTTGCCCGGTTCAGGGCGCAGGCACTTGACCATGGCCTTGATCAGTGGACGGGGCGTGAAATACTGGCCTGCGCCGGATTTGATATCCTCTGCGTTCTTCTGCAGCAATCCTTCATAGATCTCACCCTTCACATCAGAGGACATGGAGACCCACTTTTCCTTATCGATCATCTGCACCACTCGGTAGAGGATGGCGGCATTGCTGATCTTATTGGTGGCCTGCTTAAAAATCTGACCCAGCAGACCGTTCTGCTCGCCCAGTTTTTCCAGCGTTACCTTGTACTGTTCTTCCAGTTCTGCGCCCTTGAGGGCATTCATATCCTGCCAGGTATAGCCCTCAGGGATGCCGGTTTTCTTTTTGTAGGGTGGTTTGGAATACTCATCGGACATTTTCAGAAAGATGAGGTAAGTCAGCTGTTCCAGATAATCGCCATAGGAAACGCCGTCGTCCCGAAGGGGATTGCACAGGCTCCAAACTTTGGAGATGATGGATGATGTTTGTTCAGGCATAGAAATTCTCCTGTTCATTTATTACACTTGCAATTTTCCCAGTTGACAATTGGCAGACCTCATAAGCAATTTTCAACTCTTCTGCTGTCTTTTTTAATTCTTCCGAATGCTCGTTACTGCATTGAACACCAATGTAAATCTTCGTAGGTTTGACACCAACTTCTTCGCATGTACATCTTTTGCCGTTGTTATTTATCTCATCACTTGGGTTAAGAAAAATAGCACGTATTTCATTCTCGGCCTTCCAACTTTTATCCTTGAATGCGCACAAAAGCAAAAGATGTTTAAAGAGACTTGTTATTTCTTCCGATGTTGCCTCAGGATTAAACAGACCATAAATCATTTCTACAAATAAGTTTTGCGTATTTATTCTGTTCTCAGCATATAGAACAGGATACAAATGCTGCTTATTGACAATTTCATATTCAACACAGAATCCCCTGTGCTCATTTGCATAGTATGCCCACATTGGCATATCATTAGGATTTTGGCTAAAACAGATCGTAGTAATATGCTGCCGAATTCGGCTCATAATCTGATTCCATATTTTTTCTATTTCAAGCGGAAACCCTGACTTTTTAAGATCCTCTTTATCCAAATACATAAATTGACATTCAAAAGGATCGTTGAAAAAAGATGGCACTGATGCCCAAATCGAATTCTCTTTTAGCGTATCCAACCTCATTTGGTTGTTTGTAATATTCTCATCCAGCCGATAATATTTGTATATTTTTGTGGGCAATTCTTTTCGAAGTTCAGGAAGAATCTCGGTATCTATGGCTTTATATGCCATTGTCATATTACCTTGTTTTCTGGCTTCTTTAAGTGCTTTGTAAAATTTCTTCTCAAGTTTTCTTGTGTTTTTTAGGCTACAGAATTCTTTTCGAATTTTCAAAAGTGCGATCAGTCCACATATTACCGCAATAATCACAAGTATCTTCCACGAAACTTTTAAAGCAACTAACAGTGCAGCACTCACATACATCCAGCATAAATCTAACCAAAATGAGGTATCCCTAAAAGCATCTTGCGTTTTTTTGCTCATGCTTATGTTCTCCCTATTAGGCATTTTCCATTATACCTGTATATTTAGGTGCATCAGATGCGATTTCCAGAATTCCTGAATATGTACGATTCTTGCAAAAATGAAAAACGAATCGCTGAGTATACGAATACCCCCTCATATCATCAAAGTGTAGGATTAAGATGCCAGTAGTTGAGGCTATTTCATTTTCTACACAATCAAAAGACATGTGAATATTATACTCTCCATCTGCTTTTATTGCATTAATGGGAAACACTTCATTTGATGAAATGCCGTTTTGCATACTGGTCCATTCGTATGTAATGTTTGTAGCCGCTCCGTTTCCAAGATTCTTTATTCGAACAACATTATCCATATCACAATCACTATTATCTGTCTCAGCAAGTGGTAAGTCAAGCGATAGCGTATGTTCGCTATCATTTGTCTCCTCAATTTGCAGAAAAGGAATAATCTGAAGTCGAATGGCTTCTTCGTGTTCCCGTTTCATCTCTGAGAGCTGCTCTTTTGATGCTTTGGCAGACTTAATATTTGCCAAACAAATAAAAATAGTAGCAATGACATATACAACCGTAATAATTACCATTAACCAATCAGTGATAGACGGCATACTCAACACTCCCTTTATCTTAGTCCACGAATTGTTCTGCACAGGTGCTGACAACACTTCTGAAGGTGTATCAATAGTAACTACCTCATACTTTGAATATCCTAAATCTAAATCTTTTTTCTCAAGATATTTATAGCAGTCTGTGGTAATCTGCAAGGTTCCGTCTTGTTCTATAGCAGGTTGTACGAGAACTCTATCTTCGTAATCAACAATCACAGCATAGGTAACGCCATGAACAACACATGTTTGATACTCACGTTGAGCTTTGGCGCAAAAACTTCCCAGCATAGGTGCGAACACTAACGACAGAGCCATGAGAAAAATGCCATACTTAAAATAATACGTATAAAAGATAGAGCTTTCTACAGCGTCTTCTAAGACAATCTGATGTGCCACATCTTCTATTCTTCTATCCTTTTTGGGTATTCTTGCCCAATAAAATGTTGCCTCTGTCAGTAACGGAATCAAGAAGGCGAGAAGAAACGTCCACAATTGGCCAATCACAATATTGAAGCTATTGGCGGATAGGAAGTATAAAACGATGTATGATCCCCAAAAGAGTCGCATAAAACTAAACCGATTTTTCTTTAGTGCGCGATCTGCTTTAATCGAACTAATATAGTATAATAAATAAACGATTATACCAAACACTTGAATAGCCAAAGGAAGAAGCCTTTTCATGTCAATAGGCATTATTGCCGGAGGAAGATTGAACGCCTTGCAATAACCTGTATTATATGCGTACAGAACGATAGAAAACACAATAACTGCAAGAGAAACAATCGCAGCAGCATTTTGTAACAACTTCTTTTTTCTGCTCTCTGTATTATTGATTACAGGCGCAATTTTTTCTCTCGCTTCTCGATAAACTGCTCCTTTTGTTAAATCTGCCAAATTACAATCCTCCTTCAAACGCCTTCTTTAGGATGCTCTGCCGCATGGCTTCTGCCTGCTGTAATGCGGTATCTACTGTTTTTACAATACTTTCACAAACAGAAAGCTTTGTTTCTATTTCTGCAACAACTCTTGTTTGCGTATCAATATCCGGCAGATAGATGATTGTTTTCTTTATATCTGCTCCAGCAATACCATTTTGTCCAGAGGTTGTTTTGATCTTGCTGCGCAGATAGTTTCTTGCATCGCCTTGGCTCATATAGTACGCCAAATACTTTGAATGTATCGAGTTGTTCAGTTTCGGTCTACATCTAATCAATTTATCTGGATACGCATATTGTTGTGTGAGGTGTGGAACAACAGCACACACACCGACATATTCCTTACTGCCATTATACCGAGTAAACAAGAGATCGTTTTCAGCAATAGTATCTTCAATAGAAAACTCAGTCTTATTCAATCTGCTTTCTGACAAATCCAAACACAGCGGACGAACCGCACTGATTTTCAGAATACGATAATCTCCGCAGTCGTCAGGCTTTAGTCCGTAGCCATTTCTGATTTCACACATCAAATCTGAAAACGAGTATTTCTCCCACATTTCACAATCACGAAATGCCTCTTTTAATACCGCTTGCCGATACACCGCCAACTGCTGCTTGATTTTCTGTAGGGTTTCCACGCCGTTGTCCAGTTCGGAAAACAGTTCTTCAATTCGTGCAATAATCCGTTGTTGTTCCTCCAATGATGGAACTGGAATCTTGCATGCTCCCAGAAATTTGACTGGTACTCTCGTTTGTCCTGCACTTCCTGTCATATGTTGCTGGCAATATAGACGAAATCTTTTCTGTGAAAGAAACAGCAATAGCCACCTTGCTGAAATCAGGGACAATTCAGGTCGCAAAACAATAAACTCTGTACTTCCTGCACCATATCCATTGTGTAAACCTACAGCGATTGCTCCTTTGCCATTTTCCATGCAAGGTGTAATCTTGGCAAAGAGCACATCTCCTTCACAAAAAACAGTATAGTTCTTAATGTCTTTTGCCGAAATTCGCTTTTCTGTATTGATTTGTCCAGCAACTGAAACGGCATCCATTGGAACAAAGGAAATATCTTTTCCATCCAAACCATCCAACGGAGTCTTGGGATTCATGAGACACACATCGCTAATTATTCGTAACATTCTCACGCCACCAATTCAATATTCATTTCCATCAAAATCGCTTCATACTGCGCACCGAACACTTCATAGAACCGGCCTAAACCGCCCTTGCGGTCAAAGGGATTCAGATCCAGATCCTCCGGCTCAATGCTCAGCGACACCGCAATGTGATCCTTGATCAGGCGGAGCCATTCCATTTGCTCCTCGGTAAAATGCACAGCACCGGCGTTACGCTTCAGTGTCCAGCGCATGAAGTTGTAATTCACCGTTTCCGCAAAGGGCTGCAGGTTATCCCCATAGCCCATTTCAAAGCGGATAATGGCGATCAAATCTGCCAGCTGATGGACAGTGCTCTTGCCGCGCACCTTTTCCGGCTTCTTGATGGCATAGCAATCCCACAGCCGGTCAATGGTCACGCCCTGGGCTTTCAGCTTCTCATAGAGCGCTTTCAGCTGTGCGATCACCATGGGGCGATCCTTGTAGGTCTGGCTGTAGATAATCCGCAGAGCAATGATCTCATCCTTATTGGCCTCAATAAAATCCCGGAAGGTCTGAATCACCCGGTCGGCATTGGCCTCCTGCTGCGCATCAAAACCCGCAAAGGTTACGGTATCGATATTGATGTTGTCGATGATCTGCTCATGGCTCCGGCGGATGTTCTCGATAAACTCACGGACTTCCGGGTTGTGGAAGGGCTTCACAGCCTCAGTGATGCTTTCCTTCTGTACCTGCGCATATTGCTCCGGCGTAGGCTCATCACAGGCAAACTGCGCCCTTGCTTTGGCTGTGAGAACATCTTCATCGAAAGCATTCAGCAGGTTTTCCGCAAGCGTGCCAGCGGGTGCGCCCACATGCTCATGGAAGGATTTACGCTCGGCAACTGTCATCTGGCTGTTCAGGCGGATGATACGGCTGGCCAGTGAGGTTAAGGTGTCCTCATCCCGTGCGCCAAGGGCTACATTCATCATCAGTTCTTTCAGGCTGACGGTGGGTTTGCGCTCCAAGGTACGGGTATCAGATTTCTTTGACTTGGTGACGCCCACGGCATCCACGATCACAAAGTGATCCTTGTTTTCGGTGGCAGAGGGAGACACTTTTTGCAGGTCATCCTTGCCCAGTGTGCGGGTGCCGCGGCCCTTCATCTGCTCAAAGTAGTTCTTGCTGCGCACATCACGCATGAAAATCAGGCACTCGATGGGCTTTACATCCGTACCGGTGGCGATCATATCGACGGTAACAGCAATTCGGGGATAGTAGTCGTTGCGGAAGGAACTGAGCACGGCTTCGGGATTCTCCACAGCGTATGTAACCTTCTGGCAGAACTGATTGCCCTCGCCGAATTCCTCACGCACGATCTGAACAATGTCGTCGGCATGGCTGTCCGTCTTGGCAAAGATCAAGGTCTTCGGCACTTCTTTGCGGCGCGGGAACAAAGAGGTATACAGATGTTCCTGAAAGGCACGGATCACTGTACGGATCTGGTTGGGGTTGACAATATCCCGGTCAAGTTGAGACGGACGATAATTTACATCCTCGTCCAACTGTTCCCAGCGCTTTGCTCGGGACAGACGATTACGATACTCCACCATCTGTTTGAGGATGGTAGCACCCTGCTTACCCACTTCGGTTTCGATCAGGAACACATCTTCGCCCACGTTGACATTATCAACAATGGCCTGTTCTCTGGAATATTCGCTGACGATATTCTGATCAAAAAATGCGAAAGTGCGCTTGTCCGGCGTGGCAGTCAAACCGATCAAGAAGGCATCGAAATACTCCAATACCTGCTTCCACACGTTATAGATGGAGCGGTGGCATTCATCAATGATGATCACATCGAAAAACTCCGGCGGGTACTTTTCGTTGTACACCACTTCCTTGGGAGCTTGCCTATCCATGGACGGATTCTCGAAAGCGGATTCATCCTCGGTGGCTTCGTCCAGCACTTCGCCGCTGAGGATGGAGTACATGCGCTGTATGGTACTGATGCAAACCTGGGCAGAATCCGGGATAAAGGATGATTTCAACCGACGAACACCATAAATCTCTGAAAAAGAGCGGTTGTCATCATTGGGGCGGTAAGCGAGGAACTCACGCTCCGCCTGCTCGCCCAAGCCCTTGGTATCGACCAGAAACAGAACACGATTGACATTCGCATGCTTCAATAGGCGGTAAACAGCCGTAATGGCGGTAAATGTTTTTCCTGCACCTGTTGCCATTTGGATCAATGCCTTGGGTCTGTTGGCAGCAAAAGACTGTTCCAGATTGCCAATGGCTGCGATCTGGCACTTGCGAAAACCGGTCGTATCAAAAGCCGGGAATTGCTTCATTCTGTTGCGGACAGTATCCGCCTGTTTCAGTAAGCGCTGCAGTTCCTGCGGCTGATGAAAATGGAATACTGTGCGTGAACGATACTTGCTATCTTTGTAATCGGTAAATCGCGTAAGCTTGCCGGTGGCTTCATAAGCAAAACGGATGCGATAATCGTTCTTGATCCACTTGAAGGTACTGTTAGCATAGCGGCTGGACTGGCTTTCCACAGTGGTTATGTTTTCGCCTGCATCGTCTTTCTTGGCTTCAACAACACCCACAGGAAGACCATCGACAAACAGAGCGTAATCTACGGGGCCTGTGCTGGTGGGAAACTCGCGCACCGCGATGCCCAACCCAGCGAACAGATTGAGCTGCTTCATATCCTGTATGACCCAACCAGCCTGGTTGAGTTTTTTGTCTATGATCTCGCGAGCTTTCTGTTCGGGCGTCAATGCGTTTCACCTGCCTCCGGGATAAACTCCCCAAATCATCATTTTACGTTGTGGGATTGATTACGCTACTGATATATGGATTTGGATGTGTTGGATCTCTCGTGTACATATATCGGAAATATTATACACCTCTCAACATGGTAGAACAAGTAAACGTCGTATCAAGTTGTGGTTTTTCTTGAGTGCTGTAAATGAGGGAGCGTATAGCAGTTTTTGAAGTAATTTGTTGTATTTCTATTGCTATATGAGTTTGATATCTGTATAATTGGTATAAGATGTATTTTTGGAAGAAGGTGAACAGGTGCCAAGTACATACATTGTTGTATCTGTCTCCACCGAAACGATTGCATCGAATCGAATTGCGGATATTATAACTTCGCATTTAAAAAGTCGTTCTCAGGGTGCTATATGCTATACATACAATAAGAATATTTTTGATATGTATTCTTTTTGCGATGGAGAACAAGAAAGAATTGAGCGAGTTGTGGAATTTGCCGGTGAAAGTGCTGGGTACGGTTCTCTTTTTTGGTTGTTTGTTTTGACACCACAAAGAACAATGAGTGATGTATGTGAGCCTCATTACGATGAGCAGATATGGATTCATATGGGAAGAATCCTGAATTGCTTAATCAAAGAAACTCCTTCATATATGCAACAGATTTCATTTTGGGTACCCAAAGGATTCGTGAATGCCGGTGTGAAAGCGATTCTTGGGGAAAAACTGAAGGAATATAGTGAGGATTTAAAAGAGCTTCTGTTGTATGTGGATAGTGCAGAGTACAACCTGAAGAGATTGGGGTTGAATTCTCCGCTGAAGCTTTCTTTTGAAAATCGTCCAAATGGTGGATATGAGCAAAGCAGAATGGTATTGAACGAAAGCACCATTAGCGGCCATGATAGAGTGTTCCGTGTTAATGTTGAAGTTGATCGGGGCAAAAATGATTATATTGTATTCGCCAGAATAACGGAAGATAAAAAAGACTATATATATTCCCGTTATTTTGTTGAAAACAGAAAACAAGACTAATATTGGGAGGAAAATTCTATGAGAAAGAAAATCTTGATCTTGGGTTCTAATGACGAATTGAGTTATGCTGAAAGAATGTCCATGGCTTTATCAGAACGTTTCAGTAACGAGCCGTTGGACTTTGAGTGCGTATTATGGAATAATCCATTGATTTGGAAAAATGGCAGCACTACGTTACCATCCTTAATTGATATGGCAATAGAATTGAAGCGTGAAGGCGGATTTGTCTTAGCAGTGTTTACTCCTGACGATGTGGTAGAGTTGCGGGGAAAGTCACAGTTCTGCTCCCGAGACAACGTTTGGCTTGAATATGGCTTGTTTGTTGGTATGTTGGGTATTTCGCATGTGTTCGCAATGTGTCCCCAAAATACGGTAACTAAAGCAGGCAAAGAATTAGACTGGAGAAAGCCGAGTGATTTTCAGCAGTATTCTCTGTTTTATCAGTATAAAGATAAAGCGGATGATGCAAATCTTGAATTGCGAGGATTGGCAACGATTATTGTTGATAAGATCAAAAAAGCATTACGATCAGCATGATTCTCTGATTCTGGCTCATTGCCAAAGGTGGTACATGCACCAGAAATTCCGCTGCTTGATTCTCACGTAACAATCCATGATTAATAGGGAGGAAAAGAATTATGATGTATATTCCGAGCGCAGAAGAGGCTGCAAAAAAGATCGTTCAGTATTACCGAGCTGAGCGTTATGATCAGTTGCGAGAAGTCGATGAGTATCTACAAAATATGGATGTTGCTTACACTATAGCCGGAAATGGAGATGAGTTTCATAACGCAACCGTGCGATTGGCGCACGCTGGTTTTTATGATTATGCATATGCTTTAGCCAAGGTTGGGCAATATCGACACAAGCGTAATACTGACCTGCTGGGGGATTTGTTGTGCTATGGCTTGCATTGCAGACCACTGGAGGAACTGGAGTGTTGGTATACAAAACTGGAAAGGATTAACGAACGCTTTTGGACTTGGCGCGCTTATCAGTTTTCGTTTGATTATTGGATGGAGCGGCTGCCAGACGCGGAGAACGATGATCAGTTAACTGCGTGGGAGGACACTATTTTTTCGTTAATTAAGCAGTTCCAAGACAACTTTAAATATTTGAAAGATCAATCTGACTGTGAAAAAGCGTACATGATGGAGTATACCTACTACAGTTCCAAAGGGGATGAAGAAAATGCACTGAATGCTTTGAAACAGGCAACTATGGATATGAGAACCCAAAACAAATGCGCACAGTGCGCTTTGAAATTGGCAGATCATTATTTCGAAATCGGAGATTATGAAAACGCATATCGATATGCAACACTGGCTGTGAGCATAAAAGAAGATCAAGCATCAATCAGCCTTGGGTATGCATACTACATTCTGGCAATGTCTTTAGAATGGAAGGAAAGAAAGAATAATTCTATCCCAAGCACAATAAAGCAGGTATTCAATGCCTATAATTCTGCCTGTATGCATCTTGAACCTGACAAGGGTCATCTGATGGAATCAGTCAAGAAGCAAGTTCGTCAACTGGAATTTGAATACGAGAAGCAAAGCGGAATAGATTTTGACAGAATTGATCAACAGAATAATAGTGCTATTCTGGGATTGCTAAGTGCTCTTGGGAACTCTGGAGATGATTGATGACCTTGAGGGAGGGAGCGGCACCGCCGCTCCCTCCCTTCCTATCACCCTTTCAGCGATCCATACCCACCGGTCTCCCGGCCCCCTTCGCCTTCTGCACAGCAACCTCCGCACTCTTGCGTCGGTTGTACTTCAGCAGATCCGAAATGCTGGGCTGTAGCGGCTGGTTCCCCGACAAAAACGTAGCCACCATGTACTTCTTCTTTTTGTACTGGGCATACACCTGATCCAGCTGCGCCTTCACGGCGGGATCATTCTTCTCCGCATTGGTCAGCCAGATATCCACCATTTTCATCTCGTCATTTACGTTGATCTCCAATTGCAATATCCTCCTTAACATTGTTAAGTTTTGGCAAATTACCGTTCACTTATCCATGAAAACAAACTCCATTTCACCCGCCCCAGCCGCCCAAACTGCCCTGCTATGGGCGCACCGGGCGGCTGGGGCAGGTTCTTTCGCATCAGTTCACGTACTTCACCTGAATGCCGTGGAACCCGCGCTGATCACCCACCGCATGCTTGGAATAGGAGATGCCGTAGGTGACTTCGTTCTGCCTAAGGAACTGGACGAAGGTCTTCTGGGACAGCGGCTTTTCCAGATTGTCGGTGCACCACTGCTCATAGGCGGTGTACAGACTGGTGGATCGGGCGACGGAGCCTTTCTCCAGAATGATGTATCCGGAGGACTCCATGAACTGCACCAGATTGTTGCTCTCTGCCACCGCTTCCCGGAGGTTTTCCTCCATCCGGGGGCTGATGGTGAAGTGATACTGGTTATCGATGAGCCGGTGCAGCCCCTCCAATGCCCAGAGAAGGATGCCCTCTTTCTCAGAGCGCAGCTTCTCGATCAGGTATGGATCATCCACCCGACCGGGCGCGGGATCCTTGGTGGTGAGCAGCAGCTGCCGTCGGTAGAATCCGTTGGAGCGGTCGTACAGCGCATGCAGACCGCCGTTACCGAAGGCGGCGAAGCGCACATACAGCACGCCCTGAGTGCTCTGTACACCCTTGCGCTCAATGTCGATGCGATCCTCCAGCGTCACCATGGATTTCAGATGATGGGTTTCGGTGAGGGCTTCCATGCGCATGTCATCGTCCACCATCAGCAGCTTGTATTCCAGATCTGCCCGGGCGAAACGATCCGTCTCCACCTTTTGCAGACTGCCGGTGTTCATGTTGGCTCCCAGCAGCGAGCGCAGCACCAGCCCGATCCGGGACTTGCCCTCGCCGCCCTTGCCTACGAGCAACAGCATCTTCTGCGCCTTGGTAACGGGCAGCAGAGCGTACCCGAAAAATTCCTGCAGGGCAGGGATGTCCTCCGGCATCAGCAGCTCATCCACAAACTGAAGCCAACGCTCCGGCACCGCCGCGGATGGATCATAACGAACCGGCAGACGGTTCAGGCAGAAGTCCTTGGCGGTGTCGAACCGGCCGTCAAGAAAGTAGGTTCCGTTGGCCATGTGGATGCGGTCCGACTGTACCGGCAGCGGCGCAGAGTGACACGCCAGCTTGATGGCTTCCAGCAGTTGCTTGGACTTCTTCGCCAGATTGGTGGTCACATGCCCGCTGATCATCTCGAAGATCTCCCGGAGCAATGCGGCTTCGTCCTCAATCAATCCATCCACCGTAAACAGCTTGCCCTGAATGCAGATCATGGGGTGGGTTCGCAGAAAGTCGGTGGCAAAGGTTGCCTCGTTGACCCGACCTTTGTAGTCCAGCCAGAGGGGAGCAGAGATGGTTTCACGAAAATGGTTGCTCGCCGATTGCAAGCTGTTCCTCCTGTATCAATGTTTGAATGTACTCTTCCAGCTGCTCCTTCAGCCCATCCTGATGGAAAGCTGCCAGCGTCATTTCTTTTTCTTCTGCGGTGCCGAAGATCAGCGAATCGATCAGATAGCGGATGCCTTCCAGCAGGTTGCAGGTGGCAATGTACCGCTGGTCGATTTCGTCTTCGGGCGCTGCCGGCGCAAAAATGGCTTTCTGTTTTTTCAGGGTGGCCTCGTATGTAAGCAGCACGCTGCGCAGTTCGCTGAGTCTGCTTTGTACGGAGCAAGTGGTCTTTGCGGGTGTGGTTTGCACCGCCGATGGGCTGTCCGTCAGATGAAAATCTGCCGCCAGCCGATCCGCTGCCTGCCGTTTGCTCAGCTGAAGCAGCTGCGCCGTGAGATCGATCACATCTCCCGACACCAGACATCCGAAGCAGTAGTAGTACCGCTCGTTCAGCTTCATGCTGGGGTCTCTGTCCTCGTGAAAGGGGCAGGTGGTCATACCGTTATGGGTGATCTTCATGCCGTAATGCTCGGCGGCCCGGGGTACAGGGATGCGTTCCTTGATGTGTTGGTA
>JAGBDE010000031.1 GCA_017937655.1 Clostridia bacterium
GCCAACATCACGAGATCGTGCGCGGCCGCTCCGAAAATGTGGCGAATGAGGGGATTTGCCGGAACGAGCGTGTCGCTCTGGTTTTTGCTTCTTTTTCCCTAAAGAAAAAGAAGAAGTCTTTCCCCGTAAAAAACTGCACTTATCGCCAACCCAAATCCCAGCGCACCAAAAAACGCAGCATAATCACCCCGCCCCGTCTGGACAAACCAGACGCACGCACTCTCCCGCCGAAACCCAAGCAACTCAATAGCAGGTTTTCTTTTGCTTCTTTTCTTTTGACACAAAAGAAAAGAAGACCCGCCTTCCACCCATCAACCCGGGTAGAAGCTGGTCTTCTTTTGCTACTTTTCTTCTGACACAGAAGAAAAGTAGGGCTGGTCTTTTTTCACATTTTTACCGCATACACTGCTTACACCAGACGGAAGCCGGCGGCGGTCTGTTCCTGATTGTAACGGCCGATCAGATCCTTGATGCGGTCGTAGGGATTGAGCAGGGTGCTGAGGCTGCGGTCGTGGTTCAGGCTGGCAACGATGTAGGAAATGTACTTGCTCATATCGGCCTCAATGAACCAGGGAGCCTTCTGCAGCTCGGGGGTGCGGTAGGTCAGGTTGGTGGAAATGATGCGGCTGATGTAACCTTCCTCGTAGGCCTTGTTGAAGGCGTCCAGGCCGCCGGTGAACAGGGCGAAGGTCACAGCGGCAAAAATGCGGTTGGCCTTGCGCTTCTTCAGCTCGCGGGCCAGATCCAGGATACTGTCGCCGGTGGAGAGGATGTCATCGGAGATGAGGATGTCCTTGCCTTCCACGCTGTCGCCCAGGTATTCATGGGCCACGATGGGGTTGCGGCCGTCCACGATGCGGGTGTAGTCGCGGCGCTTGTAGAACATGCCCATGTCCACGCCCATGACGGAGCTGTAGAAAATGTTGCGATCAATGGCGCCTTCGTCCGGGCTGACAATCATCATGTGCTCGGGGTCGATCTTCAGGTCCTTTTCCTTCTTGAACAGGGCCTTGAGGATCTGGTAATTGGGCTTCACGCTGTCAAAGCCCATGAAGGGAACCGCGTTCTGGATGCGGGGATCGTGCGCATCAAAGGTAATCAGGTTAGTCACGCCCAGGCTGTACAGCTCCTGCAGGGCGATGGCGCAGTCCATGCTTTCGCGGGTGGTGCGGCGATGCTGCCGTCCCTCGTAGAGGTAGGGCATGATCACGTTGATGCGCTTTGCGCGGCCGCCGATGGCGGAGATGATGCGCTTCAGGTCCTGATAGTGGTCGTCCGGAGACATGGGCACTTCCCGGCCGTACATCTTGTAGGTCTTGTTGTAAGCGCCAATATCGCAAAGGATGTAGATATCGTATCCGCGAACGGTGCTGTTGAGCATGCCCTTGCCCTCGCCGGTGCCAAACCGGGGGCAGAAGGCGTCAATCAGAAAGCTGTTACGGTTTGCGCCCATCAGAGAGTAAAGAGGGGTGTCCTCCAGGGCTTCCTGCTGTTCATGCCATTTCATCAGCCAGGCGTTAATCTTTTCGCCCAGAGCCTCGCAGCCCGGCATTGCGATGAGACCGAGGGGTGCGTAAGGAGTGGTCAGCAGCTCGTTGTTCCAGGTGTTCACAAAATCAGTCATTTTCGTGCTCCTTTTCCTCATAGCGGGTATCTGACTACCGTAGATAGTATAGCGCAAAAAAACGTTTTCGAAAAGGGATTTGTGAAAGAAAAGGAACATTTATTTATTCTTGTCGAAAAAGGTACGTTTTTTTCCAAATTTGAAAGGAGAAACCATGATCCGGTGGATGATCTTCGGCGGCGCGTGCCTGGCGCTTCTTTTCAGCGGGGAGTGCATGGCTGCGGCGGTGGACACGGCGGCGGTTTTTGCGAAAAGCGTGCTGCCTGCCCTGTTTCCCATGATGGTGCTTTCCTCCCTGCTGGGCGCGTTGCCCGGCGGCCGCGGCCCCCGGTGGATGATTTTCCTGGAAACCGTCTGCTTTTGCTTTCTGTCCGGCTCTCCTGCCAGCGCAAAGCGGGTGACGGAACTGCGCCAAAAAGACGAACGTTTTTCATGTTTGACCGCGGAAATGATGGGATTTTGCGGCGTGGTGAGCCCCCTGTTTTTCCTGGGAACGCTGCAAAGCCGCCTGCCACAAGGCTCCGGGCTGATGCTGCTGCTTTGCCATTGGATGGCCGCGCTGCTGACCGGCCTCCTCCTGTGGCGGATGGACCGCCAAAGGCGCATCGCCCGGACCGTCCGTGAAACCTCGCCGGAAGAACCTGTCTCCCTGCTGACCGTCCTGCCCCGGGCCATCGGCCAGAGCATGCAAAGCCTGCTCATGGTGCTGGGGGCCATGATGCTCTTCGGCATTCTGGCGGCGCTCAGCAGAAGCCTGGTCAGCCGGCTCTTGCCCCCGGCCTGGCAGAAGCCGGAGCTTTTCGCCGTCCTGTGGGCGGTGATGGAAATCGGCGGGGGCGGGCTGGCGGTGGCGGACGCTTTTCCTGCGCCGCTGCCCTTGCTGTGCGGCCTTTGCTCCTTTGGGGGGCTATCCATCTGGATGCAGTGCCTGCTGTTTATCGGCAAAGAAATACGCCCCGGGAAGCTGCTTCTGATCCGCCTGCTTCACGGGGCGATGGGATATTTGCTTTGCCTGCTTTTTACCGGGCTGAGGGCCCTTTAGCTGTCCTTTTTGCGAAAGACCCAGAACTTGCTGACCACATAGTTGAACACAATGACCAGCACCTGGATGATGATCCTATTCAGGATATTGCTGACGCCGAGCACCGCCAGCAGCCAGGCCAGGCCCTGCTCCAGAAGCAGGAAGCTGACCACCCGGCCCAGAGCGAACTCTGCCAGTTCTTTGAGGAGGCCGGTTTTGCCCTCCACCCGGAACACCATGCCCCGGTTGATGAAGAAAGCGAACAGCACCGCAACCACCCAGCTGACGGCATTGGCAATCAGCACCTGTCCGGGGGTGGCGGCCTCGATGGCAGCGATGACCCACTGGAGGACGCCGCCGTCCATGGGCGGCTTCTCCGCCAGCAGGAACTGCACCCCAAAGGAGATGACCGTGCTGATCACCGTGGTCAGCACCCCGGCAATCACATAGCGCACAAGCTCCATCAGCTGCTGGTTTTCCAGCAGCTTTTTGATTTTCTGCTTCATTTGGATGCCTCCCTTCAGTCTTCGCCGGTGTCGCCCCGGGCGTAGTCGCAGCTGAGGATATCGCCAAGGGGCACGTCCACCGGCTTTTTCCGCTGGCCAATGAGCAGCGTGGCGGTATCCTCGTCAAAGGCAAGGACGGTGACCGGCTGCTGCTTAATCGCTCCGTCCAGCATCAGCATGGCCCGGATGCGGCGGCCGTGTTCCAGGGAATAGCGGAGAAATCGCTTCATTGCAAAACCTCCTTGGGCACCCGGTAGATGCGGTGATCGCCGTCGTCATAAATGAGGGGGAACAGCTGGGCGATGGCGTCCTCGTTGAGCTCAAACCAGCTGGAGTTGCGCTCGTAGCTGCTCACGTAGATATACTCCGCATTGTAGCGGCGCAGCACATCCAGGTTGGTCTGGGGCTCCTCGTAGAAGGCGCGCACCTCCTGCTTGCGGGCGTAGGTGTTGAAGCCGTGGTAGTAGAGGTAGGAGTCCGTGGACAGGAGGATGGTCCGCCCCGCCAGGGAACTGACCGGGTTCAGGTGGTGGTTGCCGGTGACGAACACGCTGTGCTCCGGGGTATTGTCCTTGATGAACTCTGCTACCTTCACGTCGCCCCGGCTGTAGGCCTGATAGTCGCTGACCCATTCCCGGGCCACGGTGATGGAAGAAGAAGCAAAGCAGCAGAACAAAAACAGCGCGGCGATCACCTTCCGCCCGGGCAGGCCCAGCAGCTTGTGGAACATTTCCACCGCATAGTCCGCAGCCATGGGCAGGCACAGGGCAAACCAGACGTAGAGCAGCTTGTTGTTATCGTACTCGTTGGGCTGGAACAGGATGAACTCGGCAATGACGTAAATCAGCAGCGCACCGCATGCGATAAGCCGGTTCTGCATCACCGCCCGGGTTTCCTCGTCCTCCATTTCCCGGGGGCGATGGAGCAGCAGGCAGAGCAGCAGGCCGTAGCTCAGGGGGATGCACAGGGCGTAAAGCAAGCTGTAAACCGTGTTCAGGCTCTTGGTGGCAGTACCCATCAGATCCACGTTCAGGGTGTAGGCCAATACGCCGGTGACCAGGATCATCGCCCCGATGAGCCAGCGGGCCAGTTTGCCCTGGCGGCTGCCGGGAAGGGGCCGGAACATGGCCAGCAAAATCAGCAGGTAGGGCAGGCCGATGTTCTTGATGTAGAACCAGAAGTAGGTATCCACCATGCCGCTGCCGCCCCGGTTGTTGCACCAGTTGAACTGGAAGCGGAGGAAATGATCGCTGCCGGTGGCCTGCTGGAAGGTAAAGCAGATCAGCTGGGGCAAAGACAGGGCGGCCGCGATGGCGGCGTACAGCACCCAGGGCAGGAAGGCCTGCACCCGGCTGCCCCGGGGCGATGTGACCACGGTGTACAGGCATGCGCCCAAAGAGAACAGCACCAGCGCCAGATAACTGTGGGTGTGGATGAGGGGCAGCCCGCCGGCGAACAGGCCCAGCAGCACCAGTTCCCGGGGGGAATGCTTCTCCCGGCGGCAAAGGGGCGGGATGAGCAGGTTCAGGCAGGGCATCAGCATGGTCCAGCCGCCCAGAATGCCCCGCTGGGGCACGAACATATCGCAGATCATGTTGACCCAGCGCAGGTTGTAGGGATCGGGCTGGTTGGTGGGGGTCTTGTAAAAGCCGGTCATGGCGTTGCGCAGATTATCCCACACGGTGACGGTGCCGCTGCCGGTATCCGCGCTCAGGGTGTGGAAAAAGCCCAGGCCGCCGTTCAAAAACAGCAGGAAAAACGCCAGGTACTTAGCGCCCTTTTTGCGGCACAGCTGGTCCGCCAGCAGGGCATAGCCGGCGAAAACCAAAACCAGCATCAGCGTGCCGGTGAAAGCCATGGAGGTGTTGAGGGGCATGCCCATCATGTACATGCTGCTGGCAATGGAGTCCGACAGGTAGGGATAGGCCATGGTGGCCCCGGGCATCAGGCTGTTTTCCAGGGGGAAGGGCGCGTTGACGATGCTGGTGGTCACCGCCAGGTGGAGGCTCAGATCGCCGTAGGTGCTCTGGCCCACATGGTAGCTGCCGTCCGCCGCCTCCCGGATGGAGTGGGTGTACTGCAAATAGCCCCCCAGAATGCTCAGGGGGATGACCATCACGGCCAGGGAAAGGAGCAGCTTTTTCTGCTCATCGTCAAAGGGCAGGGGATCCCGCCTGTCGCGGCAAACCCAGCCCATCACGCACAAAAGCGCCAGCGTGCCCGCCGCCAGCCAATGGGCGGTAAAGCTGAACCGGACCGCATAGGCCCAGAGCACGGGCAGCCACATCATCAGCAGCACGCCCAGAGATACGCCCAGATACACCCGCAGCACGGGCTTGACCCGGGGCAGCAGCATCCAGGCAAGGAACACGCCGCCCCAGAGGAACAACATCAGGTACAGTACAGAAAACAACTTCACAAACCTCCCGGAGGGTCAGACTGAAAGCATGGAACGGAAAAACTGCACGGCGGTCTGCAGCGCGCCGTCGGAGACGGTGCACATGCCCCGGAGGGCTTCCTCGCCGGTGACCATGAAGGGGGAGAAACGGTAGATCTTCTCGCCCAGGGCGGTGTAGAAGCGGCCGTCGGTGGTGCGGGGGCACAGGCAGGGGGCGATAACCACCTTCTCAAACTGGATCTCAATGGCGGTTTCCAGCGCGTCCCAGGCCTCGCCCTTGGTTTCGCTGCGGCGGCTGTGCTCGTACTCCACCTCTGCGTGCAGCTGGAGGGACTTGTCCCGCAGTTTCCGGCGCAGCTTGTGGCGGATGCGGGAGGTCCTCTGCCCGGGGATGACGGTCTGCCTGAAGCCAAGCTCCGCCTTGTCCGCCGGGGAGGCCGACTGGCCCGGAGCCTCCAGGTGGAACACCGTCAGCTCGGAGATGAAAAACTGCTGCATCACCGACCGGTTGCGCCAATAGAGGCGGATCAGCGGGAAGGTGAGCCGGGAATGCTCCATCAAAAACCGCTGGAAGGCGGGGGCCTTGCGGCTCATGGCCTTCAGCATCTGGCTGGAGGCGGGGCACAGCGCCGCCTTCCGGGGATGACGCACCAGCCTTGCGCCCGCCTGCAGGATCCGCTCCGCAGGGCGCATGCCGCCCTGGTTTTTCTGCTCGGCGGTCACCTTGCCCACCAGCAGGCCCTTTTCCGCAATGCCGATGAGGGCCAACGGCGCGCCCTCGGGCAGGAAGGTGCGGAAGGCGTCCATGGTGGCATATCCGCCGTGATCCAGCACAAAGCAAGGGGTCACGCCCCGGCTTTTGAGGTGGGCCGCCATTTCCTTCGCCCCCGCTCCTCCGCTGAGGCCGTCCATGCTCAGGGCCAGGAACAAATCGCCCCCGGGACGATACCCATCCCGAAGCAGCTCTTCCAGGGCCTCCAGCAGGGACACCACATGGGCCCGGCTCAGGGGCACGCTCATGGGCAGCTCCCGCTGGGCAGGGATCTCCTGGGGCGGCAGTCCGCCTTCCACGTCCAGATGGGAGGTGAAGACCAGCGGGTCGGTCACGTTGGCGCCCCGCAGCTCAATCAGCACGCTGCCGGCGGCAAACATCTTCTGCTCCGTCTTGGCAAACACCAAGGGATAGCATTCCCGCAAATGGGCCAGGGCTTCCGCCGCGCCCTCCGGGCTGTACGCGCCGTAGGTGCTCAGCTTCCGCAGGGCGTCCCGGGCACGGTCATAATTCAAAGGGGCCAAAAATTCGCTCATGGAACAAACCTCCATGGTATGGATTCTATATGTATACATTCGCGAAGGGCGGGCCATTGTCCTTTCTTGGAAAAAGGGAAACGCCGCTTTTCCGCTGGAGGAAAGGCGGCGCAAATTGTAAATTTTTATGCCAGCATGTAGATCAATGTTGCCAGCAGGCCCAGGGAGAACAGCATCAGGCCGAAGGACATGGACTTGGTAATCTTCCTCCGGTCCCGGACGATCTCCTCATGCAGGGCGGCGAACTCGGAAATGTAGCTGACGCCGCCTTCCGGCACGCCCACCACGCAGTCCGCCACCACGCCCATGGCGTAGGTGACCCGGTTGCCCACAGGCACGGTCTTGGCTTCCTTCTTGGGACTCAGGGCCGACTTGCGCATCAGCAGCGCGGCGTTGTCCATGAGAGAGTCGCACAGGCGGGCAGAGAAATTGCCCAGGCCACGAAGCACCGGCACCGCGTGGTCGGTCAGGCCGTCGGCCAGCTTGGCCATCAGGCCGCCCACCCAGCACAACACCTTCAGCAGGGGGCGATAGATCATGTCCTCCAGGTCGAAGGTGATCTTGGGCAGCTTGCGCTTTTCCAGGAAGGAGCACAGCAGCACCAGCGCCCCGCCGATGAGCAGGGAAATGGCCGCGCCCTTCAGGTTTTCCAGGCTGAAATAGGGCACAGGCAGATGGGCCGGAACCTCGGCGTTCAGGAAGGGCAGGCTGAGCATGCCCATGCCGGTTTCAAACACCTGGGGCAGAACGCCAATCAGGACGATGGGCACAGCCGCCAGCAGCAGCGCGATCTGGGGAACGGGCCGGAGGACGGGCTTCTGCCGATCGTACTCCGCTTGCTTTTCCGGGTTCTTCTTCACAAACAGGATGATGAACAGCCGCATCATGTAGCAGAAGGTCATGCCGCCGGCCAGCAGGAACAGTTTTTCGGACAGCTGGTAGATGAAGGCGTTATGGCCGTGAGCCTGCAGGTGATGGACGTACTCCAGAATGGCCTCGTGAAGCAGGGACTTGCTGAGGTAGCCGCTGAGCAGCGGAACGCCGGAAATGCCCAGTGCGCCGATCAGGAAGGGGATCATCAGCAGGGGCTTGCCCCGGCCCCAACCCTGGAGCTTTTTCAAATCCAGCTCATGGGTGTTGAGGTAGATGGCGCCGGCGCAGATAAACAGGGTCAGCTTGAACAGGGAATGGTTGACCATGTGGCCCACCACGCCAAAGGCAGCCAGGCCGTTTTCCTCGCCCAGGAGGGCAATGAGACCCACGCCCACCATGATAAAGCCGATCTGGCTCAGGGACGAGCAGGCCAGGGTGCGCTTCAGGTTGCCGGACAGGATGGCCAGCACCGCGCCCAGCAGCATCGTGATCACGCCCAGCCGGAAGACGAGGTCGCCCCAGGGCAGGCTGTGGGTCATCAGCCGGCCGGTAATGACCAGCATGCCGAAGATGCCGGTCTTGGTCAGCATGCCGGACAACAGCGCGCTGGCCGGGGCAGGGGCCACCGGGTGAGCCTTGGGCAGCCAGATATGCACCGGGAAGGAGCCCGCCTTGGCGGCAAAGCCCACGAAAATCAGGATGGCGGTCAGCATGGGGATACCTCCCTCGGGGGCGGACAGCTCCCCGTAGGAAGCGGTGGCCATACCCTCCGGCAGCAGCGCGATGCCCATCAGCGTGCAAAGGCCGCCAATGACCGCGATGTACAGGTAGGTCTGGGCTGCCCGCATGGCGCCGGGGGTCTCCTCGTGGGCCACCCAGGGATAGCTCATCAGGCTCATGCACTCAAAGAACAGGAAGGTGGTCACCAGGCTGTCGGAAAGGAACAGGCCCACCGTCATGCCCAGGGTCATCAAAGTGAAAAGGGCGTATCGGCCCCTGTTTTCACCGTGGGCAAAGTAGTCCAGGGAAAACAGGGAGGTGATCAGCCACATGCCGCCGGCAATCAGCGCGTACAGGGCCCGGAAGCCGTCCGCCTGCATGCGCAGGCCCAGGCCCGTCAGGCTGGTGGTAAAGCCCAGAGGGCTGCCCATGACGGCACGGATCAGCAGATACGTAAGCAACGCAAATTCCGCCGCCGTGGCCGCGATCATCACGTAAACCGCCTTTTTCCAGTCCTTCTTGCCAAAGGCGTAGGCCACAGGGCCCAAGAGCAGCGGCAGGAGCGCCGCCAGGGGCAGCAGGATAGATTGTTGCATCGTGCGGCCTCCTTTACAGTGTGAATGCTGCGCCAATCCAGCTCATCAGCGGCGCAGAAAGGAACGTGGCGGCAACCAGCGCCACCGCCAGGACAATCAGACAGGTGAGCATCTTCCAGCCCGGATCAGCGTTTGCCGTTTCCCCGGCGGGCTCCCGGTACATGCTGATGGCAGGCACCAGCGCGTACATGGCGGTCAAAACCGCGGAGACGATCAGCGCGCATGCGCCGATCACGCCCACCACGCCGCCCTGGATGCCGACCTCAGCCAGCAGCCATTTGCTCTGGAATCCGGCCAGCGGTGGGATGCCGGTGAGCGCAGCCGCGCCCAGCAGGAACACGGCGCTGACCACGGGCATTTTCCGGCCAAGGCCCCGCAGATCCACCACAAAGCGGCCGTGGAGCTGAACCATCACCGCGCCGATGCACAGGAACAGGCCGATTTTGATCAGCGCATGGAACACCATGTGCATCAGGGAGGCCTGGAGACCGGCGGGGCTGAGCAGCAGCGCGCCGAAGAGCACGTAGCTCAGGTTGCTCATAGTGGAGTAAGCAAAGCGACGCTTGAGATGCCGCTCCCGGAGGGCCACCGCGCTGCCGATGAGAATGGTGGCGATGGTCACAATCAGGCACAGCTGGTGGGCCCAGGTGCCGCTGATCTGGGAGGGGGTGTAGCAGTAGTAGCTCAGGCGGATGACGGCGAAGGCGCCGGCCTTGACCACGGCCACAGCGTGGAGCAGCGCGGTCACGGGGGTGGGGGCCACGCCTGCGGTGGGCAGCCAGCCGTGGAGGGGGAACACCGCCGCCTTCACGCCAAAGCCGAAGAAGCCCAGCACGAACATGGGCAACAGCAGCCCCAGGGGAGCCTCCCGCAGCGCAGGATTGCCGCCCAGGATGAAGTTTCCGCCGCCGTAGTGAATGACGGTCATCAGGGCCACAAACGCCAGCGCGGTGCCGCCCATGGAGTAGTACAGGTACTTCTGCCCCGCGTGGACGTTCTGGCTGCGCATGCCGTGCATGACCAGCGGCAGGGTGGAGAGGGTCAGCATTTCGTAAAAGATGAACAGGGTCATCAGGTCCTCGCTGAAGCTGATGCCCAGGGTAGCGGAATAGGCCATCAAAAACCAGCCGAAGAAGGTGTTCTCGCCGCCCTCATGGTGCATGTACTCCAGAGCGTACAGGCTGACCAAGGGCCACAGGAAGGCCGCCAGGCCGGAAAACACCTTGCCCAGGCTGTCCAGCCGGAAGCTGATGGTGAGTTCCTGGGTCAGCCGGAGAAGGGTGAAAGCATGGTCGCCGGGGGTGAAAATGGCCACGGCAGCCAGGATGCTGGTCAGCACAGAGGCCGCCATCACGTACCAGCCGCGAACCGCGCCGCTCTTGGGGCGGAGGAACATCAGCCCCACGCCCGCTGCCAGCGGCAGGCAGATTGCAAGAAGAAGCATAGCCGCGCCTCCCTTACATCAGCCCGGCGGCCAGCGTCCGGGCGGCATTCAGCACCGGATCGGGCCACAGGCCCAGCGCCACCAGAGCAACCGTCAGGAAAAGCAGCACCGCAAGCATCAGGGGACGAACCTCCTGGTACTTGCATTCGCCTGCGCCCTCCCCGGGGAAGAAGCCGGAAATGGAGATGGGCAGCAGATAGCCGGCGGTCAGCAGCGCGGAAATCAGCAGCACCACCGGGCCCAGCCAGCTCAGCACCGGAATGCCGGTGGCCAAAGAACCGGACACCAGCTCCCATTTGCTGAGGAAGCCCGGCAGGGGCGGCACGCCCACCAGGCCCACGCCCGCCAAAGTGAAGCACCACATGGTCACGGGCATCTTCTTGCCGATGCCGGTCAAATCCCGCACGTCGGTCAGGCCGGTGTTGCAGATGATGGCGCCGGCGGAGAGGAACAGCAGGTTCTTCATGACGCCATGGAAGATCAGGTGGAGGATGGAGCCGGTAAAGCCGTTAGGCTGGAAGAGGAACAGGCCGAACAAGATGTAGCTGACCTGGCTGATGGTGGAATAAGCCAGCCGCTTTTTCAGGCCGGTGACGCAGAAAGCCATCATGGAGCCCATGAACACGGTCAGCAGGGCCAGGATGATGAGCACGGTCTGCAGCCAGGTTCCGGCCACATATTCCGCGCCCACCACATAGTACAGGATGCGGATGATGCACAGAACGCCCATCTTGGTAATAACGCCGCTGAGCACCGCGCTGGCAGGGGCCGGGGCGATGGGGTGTGCCGTGGGCAGCCAGCCATGGAGGGGGAACATGCCCGCCTTGGCGCCAAAGCCGATCACCGCCAGCAGGACGACCCACAGGGGGACGTCGCCGGAGAGGGTGCCGCCCATGGCAAACACCTGGCTTTCCGATGCGCCAGTCAGGAAGAAGATGCCGAGGAGGCCCAGCATGGCGCCGGCCACGGAGTACAGCAGGTACTTCACGCCGGCGGCCACCGCTTCCTTGCTGCCGGTATGGATGACCATGGCAATGGACAGCAGGGTCATCAGCTCGAAGAACAGGTACATGGTCACCAGCGTGCCGGACAGGCACAGGCCGTTCAGCGCGAACAGGGTCAGCAGAAAGAAGCTGTCATAGCGGCGGCGGCCTTCCGGCTCATGCTTCATGTAGCCGAAGCTGAACAGCCCGGAAAGCAGCCACATCACGCTGACCAAAGTCAGGAACACCCGGCCCAGCAGGTCGCTCCTCAGAACGATGGGCAGGCGGTTCATCAGCGTAAACAGGGTGATCTCGGCGTCGCCAAGGAACAAAAGCCACACGGTCAGCACCAGGTTCAGCACGAGGGCCGCGGCGTGGAACAGGTTGGCTGCCTTGCCGTCGTCCTCACGGATCAGAAACCAGCGCACCAACGCGCTGAGCAGGGGCAGAAGGGGAAGAATCAAAAGCAGAACAGTTTGCATGAACATATCCTTCTTTCTTTACACAAACATGGCAAGGCCACGGCTGATCAGATCCACAATGGGCTGGGCCAGGAAACCCGCCAGCAGGTTGGCGGCGGTCATCATGCACATGGCAATGTCGGCCCGGCGGCTGGGGCGATGCTCCGGCAGCTGGAAATCGCTGCGGGGCGGACGGTACAGGGTGATGACCGTGCGCATGAAGTACAAAACATTCAGCAGGGAGCTGACTGCCAGGGCCAGCAGCATGATCCACTGATGGGCTCCTCCGTAAGCGAAGGCCGCCTGACCAAAGTACAGCTTGCTGATGAAGCCGCCCAGAGGCGGGATGCCCACGATGCTCATGGCGGACACGCTGAAGCAGACGCCCGCCATCTTGTGCCGGTAGCCTGCGCCGCGCAGGTCGCTGAAGCGCTTGCTGTCGCCGGAAACGTCGGACAGGGCGGAGGCGGCGATGAACATGCTGCTCTTGGCCAGGGAGTGGACCAGCATGTGGTACAGGGCCGCCACGAAGCCTGCTTCCAGCTTCAGGCCCATGCCGGCGTAAATGTAGCCGATCTGCGCCACGGAGCTGAAGGCGCACATGCGGCGCAGGTCGTTGCTGCCAATGGCGTCGATGCTGCCGGCCATCATGGCCACGATGCCGAAGACGAACATGATCTGCAATACCCGGTTTTCCTGGATGATCTCAAAGCCGATGGTGCGGTAGAGGATCTTGATCAGCAGGAAGATGTAGGTCTTGCTGACCACGCTGCTCAGGATGGAGGACGCAGAGGGGGTGGAGTAGGAATAGGCGTCTGCCAGCCAGGTGTGAAAGGGGAACAGGGCGCTCTTGATGCCGATGCCCACGAAGAACAGGCCGACCACCACGGTGATGGGCACCTCGTACTCGCCGGAGGCATGGAGGGCGGCCATGCTCTCGTGGATGTTTTCCATGAGAAGGTGGCCGGTCAGGGAATAGGTGATGGTGATGGCGATGGTAATAAGACCGCTGCCCAAGAGGCTCATGATCATGTACCGGGTGGCGGAGACCATGGTGCGGCCGTTCTGCCGGGCCATGATCAGCACGCAGGAGGCCAGGGTCATAATCTCAATGAACACATAGCCGGTGAACAGGTCGTTGGTGTAGAGCATGGAGATCATGCCCGCCAGGATCAAATCCAGCATGACGCTGAACAGGTTCTGCTTGGGGCGGCTGATCTGGCTTTGCTGTTTGTCCATGCCGCCCAGCGCGCTGGCCAGAATGGTAATGGAGAACACGATGGTCATCAGCGCTTCCAGGATGCCCACCCTGAGCTCGTTGCCCCAGGGCGCAGGAAAGTGGCCCATCATGTAGGTGTAGCTTTCGTTGGTTTGCAAGAGGAAGGTGAGCAGCCACACATTCAGCGCCGCCACAAGCGCGGACAGGAACACCGTCCACCACCGGGCAATCCGGGCGGGAACCATGCTGCTGATGACCGCGGAAACCATGCTCACCATAATGCACAGGAAGGGGACATTTTGTACAAAAGCCATCAGTCGTCCTCTCCCTTCATCATCAGGGTGATCTGGTCAAAGTCCAGGGTGTGGTAGCGGCGGTAGAGGCGGATGGTCAGCGCCAGCATCAGCGCGCTCACGCTGACGGACACCACAATGCCGGTCAGCACCAGGCCGCTGGGCACCGGGTTGATATATTTTTCCGCGCTGGTAATGCCGTCCGTCAGGATGGGGGCGGTGCGGCCCTCCACATAGCCCAGGGACGCCAGGAACAGGTATACGGCCGTGTCCATGATGTTCAGGCCCAGGATCTTCTTGATCAGGTTGCGGTGCAAAAGAAGCGTGGTGAACCCAACGCCAAACAGGATGACAGCAACAATTTCGTCCAGGTGCTGGTTCATCACTTGCCAGAAGTTTTCCATCTTTACATACCTCCTTTGCGGAACAGGGCGTAGAAGGTGTACATGGTGCACATGACAATGAAGCCCACGCAAATATTCAGCGGCAGGATAAATCCGGAGGACAGAATGGCTCCGGGGGTTCCCAGGGGCACGCCGCCGGGGATGTGGTTGGCGCCGGTGAAGAAGGAATAGCTCTTCATGCCGGCGTAGCACAGCAGGGGCAGGCAGCTGATCCACCGGGTCATCTTGTAGGTGAAGAAGCGCCGGGTATCCTCAAAGCCGAAGGCGGTCAGGTACAGGATCAGGCCCGCGCCCATCACCGCACCGCCGGAGAAGCCGCCGCCGGGACTTAAGTGGCCGTTCAACACAATGTAGAAGCCAAACAGCAGAATGACCGGGGTCAGCAGCTTGGCGGCAAACTGCAGGATGCCGTCGTTCTTGGGCTCGTGGTGGCGGTCGTCGTATTCCGCTTCCAGCATGGCCCGGCTGGGCTTGCCGGAGGAGTGATCGTTCAGCTTCAGCAGGAAGATGACGCCGCAGGAGGCCACGAACAGCACCGTGGACTCTCCGAAGGTATCGAAGGCGCGGTAGTCCAGGATCATGCCCGCCACAAAGTTCACTGCGCCGGTCTCCGGAATGCCCTGCTCAATGTACCGCTGGGACACTTCGTTGTTATAGGGGTTGTTCTCCGCGCCAAAGGGGGGCAAAGCCACCACGGTGGTCATCAGGAAGAAGATGATGGCCCCGCACAGCACCACCGCGGCAATGCGGTAAAGGGTTTCCAGCCAATGGGCGCCCTGGTGCTTGGCCCAGGAATGGATGCGCACCGACTGGCTCTTTTCGTCAATGGCCAGCTTTTCCCGGCGCAGTTCCTCCGCCTCTTCCTGGCGCTCCGCCTCCTCCAGGCTCAGCACGTCCCGGCCCTCCTGCTGGGAGGTGGATACGATCAGCTCCAGCTCGTCGTCCAGGGGATTTTCTTCTCCCATGAGCCAGCCAACAAAGCGATTCTTGGGGGGATCATTCCTGTTCGTCATGGTGATCCTCCTCCTCGTCGCCGCGGATGGCGTGAATTTTTTTCAGCGTGATGAAGAACAGCAGGGACGTGACGCCTGCGCCCACGGCGGCCTCGGTAATGGCCAGGTCCGGGCTTTCCAGCATCATCCACACAATGCTCATCAGTACGCTGTAGGCCATGAAAATAACCACGCTGACCAGCAGGTTCTTACTCACGCTGGTGGCGATGGCACAGATGACCAGAAACACCAGCACAATCATTCCAAAGGCGTTCATTTCTGCATCAGCTCCATTTCCTTTTCCGGATGTTCATTGGTGGCAATCTCCAGCCGGGCGATGAGATGGCCGGAGGTAGGGCTGGTCAGCAGCAGGAAGGCTGCGGTCAGCAGGTATTTCAAAATGACAAATACGTCGTTCTGGCTGATGCAAAGGCCCAGCATGACCAGCATCAGGCCCAGGGAATCGCCCATGGAGGCGGCGTGCATGCGGTTGAGCACATAGCGGAAACGGTACTGGCCCACCACGCCGCTGATCAGGATGAACAGCCCGCCCAAAAGAAACAGGGCGGTCAGGACAAAACGGATCCACTCAATCATGGTTTTCGGCCTCCTTTGCTTCCTGTTCCCGCTTTTCCAGCGCCACGCCGATGTACACCTTGCACAGAACCACCACCGCCAGGAAGCCCAGCAGCGCGTAGATCAGCGCAACGTCCACCAGGTAGCCCTCGCCCAGCATGGCCGCCAGAATGCCGATCATGCAAAGGGTCAGGGTGCAGATCATGTTGATGGCCACCACCCGGTCCGCAATGCGGGGGCCGGCAATGGCCTTCACCAGGCAGGCAAAAGTCACAATGCTGAGGATGACCAGCGCGGAAACATACAGCAGGTGATATGCATTCTCAATCATTTCTTGGTTCCCTCCTCCAGCATTTGTTCCATTTTGAGCAGCTGCCGCTGGAATTCCAGATCCTCAATGCCGTCCGCCATGGCGGTGTCCAGGCAATGGACGGTGAGGGTATCCTCCTCCAGATAGACGGAAATGGTGCCCGGGGTCACGGTGATGCTGTTGGCCAGGATGCACCGGGTGCTTTTCCGCTTCAGGGGCGTTTTGAAGGTGACCAGCTTGGGCTCCGGCTTGCGGCTGGAATAGATCAGCGGCAGCATAGCCAGGTTGCTTTTCACAATCTCGCAAAGCAGCGTCCAGGCATATTTCAGCCCGGAGGGGATCAGGCGGATGGCCTGCCATTCCCGCCTGGGGCTGTAATCCAGAAATTTGACGCAGAACCAGTACAACAGCCCGGAGATCACAATGCCGAAAAGCACAATTTCCAGCGTGATCCGGCCGTTGAGGATCATCCACAGCGCAAAGAACAAAACCGCCATTCCAAGGCCTCCCTCGTGTGCAGGAAAACGCCGTTTTTCAGCGTTTCCTGACGGAAATCCAAAAATCTTTTCCATATTACGCTTCTTATTAAAAGATGTCAAATCTTTTCCGTCAATCTTAACTGAATTTGCGTTTTGCCAAATTCCTTTTTGATCAAGGACTGCATGAAATGTGCAAATCTGGCGCATCCTACCAGTACAAAACCGCATTCATGGCGGCAGTCTGGAGGATGATTTTTCATGAAAGAACCCTTCGATATAAAGGAATTTGCCCTGCAGCTGGCAGCGGCGCTGCTGACCTTTGCCCTGTTTGTGTTTGCCGTGCGGGCGGACGCGGACGTGGCCTGGGGCAGCAAGGGCGATATGGTGCGCCAGGTGCAGCAGAAACTGATCCAGTACGGCTACATGGACGGCGCTGCCGACGGGGTCTTCGGCAAGGATACTTACGACGCGGTGGTCTGGTTCCAGCGCAAGAACGGCCTGTCTGCCGACGGCGTGGTGGGCAAAAAGACCGCCGCCGCGCTGGGCGTTACCCTGAACAGCAGCGTATCCGCCTCCGCCTACAACGAAAGCGAAAGCTATATGCTTGCCCGGCTTGTCCACGGAGAGGCCCGGGGCGAGCCCTATGTGGGCAAGGTGGCGGTGGCGGCGGTGGTATTGAACCGGGTCAAAAGCGCGTCCTTTCCCAATACCATCGCCGGGGTCATCTACCAGGCGGGGGCCTTTGACGCTGTGGCCGACGGCCAGTTCTACCTGACCCCGGACGCGGACAGCATCCGGGCCGCTAAGGACGCCCTCGGCGGCTGGGATCCCACCGGCGGCTGCCTGTACTACTTCAACCCGGTCACCGCCACCAGCAAGTGGATCTGGACCCGCACCATCCAGCTGACCATCGGCAAGCATCATTTCGCAATCTGAGGTGAACGCCATGAGCAAACGCAGAATGATCCTTCTATCCTCCGTGCTGGGGGCGGCTTTCCTGGTCAGCGTCATCTTTGGCGCATATTATGCCCGGGAAGCTTTCCGGGCCCGGGATCAGCTGGAAAACGGCTACACCCGCCGGCTGATGGAAAGCCGGGAACACCTGCAGCAGATGTCCCTGAAGCTGAGCAAGATCCCCGCCGCCTCCGAGGCCGCAACCCTCATCGACCTGCTGTCCTCCACCTCCATCCGGGCGGAAAGCCTGGTCAGCGGGCTGTCGGCGCTGCCCCTGTCCCACGCCGCCATGGAGGAGGCCATCGCTTTTTCCAACCAGGTATCGGAGTACACGCTGCTTTTGTCCCTGAAGCTGGCCGCCGGGCAGCCCCTCAGCCAGGCAGAGCTGCAAACCCTGGCCGACCTGTGCAGCCAGTGCCGCCTGCTGGAAGGCCAGTTTGCCCTGGCCTGGAACACCATGCTGGAAAACAGCATGCGGCTCACCGGCCGGGAAAACGTGTTCTACCAGGAGGCGGCCGCCCAGACCCGGCCCATGGAAATGGCCGGGGACAGCATCATGGCCTACCCTTCCATGATCTACGACGGCGCTTACTCCGACGGCCAGGCCCTCTCCGCCCCCAGGGCACTTGGCCAGAACACCGTGGATGAAGCGGAAGCCATCCGCCTGGCCATCCAGTACATTGGTGAGGAGCGGGTGAAGGAGGCCGTCCACGGGGCCGACGTAGCCGGACATCTGCCCTGCTACGGGGTGTCCGTCACGCTGGTGGACGGCACCACCCTCAACGTTGCCATCACCAAGCAAGGAGGCCAGCTCCTCTGGATGATGCCGGAACACGCGGAGTTCCCTGCATCCCTCACCCTGGAGGAATGCAGGGCAGGCGCCCAGCAGTTCCTGGAAGCCCACGGCTACGGCCCGGTGGAAAGCGCCCATTTCCAGGTGTACGACGGCCTGGCGGTAATCAGCTTCGCGCCCCTGGACGGGGAGGTGCTGCTCTACCCGGATCTGATCAAGGTGCAGGTACGCATGGACACCGGCGAGGTGGTGGGCCTGGAAGCGCACGAGTATTTGCTGAACCACGGCCCCCGGCAGAACCTGTCCCCCGTCATCACCCCGGAGGAAGCCTCCGCCGTGGTGGGCGACCACCTGACGGACAAAAACGTCCGGCTGTGCCTCATCCCCCACCGGGGCAGGGAGCGGCTCTGCTACGAGGTGCGGGGCCAGCTGGAGGGCCAGGATTACCGCATCTACGTGGACGCCTTGACCGGCCACGAGGTGGAGGTGCTGCTCATGGTGGACACCCTGGACGGCCAGCTGAGCGTATAGCGTTGTAAAACCCTGGAAAAAACCGTCCGTCCTCTGGTAAAACACCACTATATGTGGTACAATTTCATCAAACTGAGAAAGGCTTCGCACAAGGGGCCTTTTTCCCGTGTTTTCTTTCACCTGACAGGAGGGTTTGTTTTGACGGAGCTGAAAATCCGCGAAAAACTCAGCAAAATCCGCTGCTTTATGCTGGATATGGACGGCACCTTCTACCTGGGCGACAAGCTGCTGGAGGGTTCTCTCTCCTTCCTTCAACGCCTGCGGGAGACGGGCCGCACCAATCTGTTTCTGACCAACAATTCCAGCAAGTCGGCCCAGGTGTATGTGGAAAAGCTCCGGCGCATGGGCGTTGACGCGGAGTTCTGCCAGGTGCTGACCTCCGGCCAGGCCGCCGGCAGCTGGTGCCTTCGCAACATGGCCAGCAAAAAGGCCTTCCTTCTGGGCAACCAAATGCTCCATCAGGAATTGACGGACATGGGCCTCACCATCGACCAGCAGAACCCGGACTACGTGCTCATCGGCTACGACACCACCCTGGACTATGCCAAAATGACCGCCGTGTGCGACTTTGTCCGTGCCGGGCTGCCCTACATCGCCACCCACCCCGACTTCAACTGCCCCACGGAAACCGGTTTCGCGCCGGATATCGGCGCCATCATGGCCTTCATTGAAGCCAGCACCGGCCGCAGGCCCGACAGGGTCATCGGCAAGCCCAACAGCGGCATCGTGGAGGAGGCCCTGAAAAAGACCGGCCTCCAGCCTCATGAGCTGGCCATGGTGGGCGACCGCCTCTATACGGATATCGCCACCGGGCTGAATTTCGGCATCCTGAGCATCCTGGTGCTCACCGGCGAGGCCACCATGGCCGACGTCAACTTCGGCTCCATCAAACCCGATCTGATCTTCGACCGCCTTTCCTCCATGAACCATCTTCTGTGAGGTGACCACCAATGAAACGACTGCTTGCCCTCCTGCTGCTCATCACCCTGACGGTGTGCTACATCCCCTCCATGGGCGAGGAAGACACCCCCGCCTTTGAACACCTGAAATACGGCGACTCCGGCCAGCTGGTCACCTTCGTCCAGCAGCGGCTGACCGCTCTGGGCTACTATTCCGGCAAGATCTCCGGCAATTTCCTGGAAGGTACCCGGGCCGGTCTGCGCCGCCTGCAAAATGACTACGGCCTGGAAAAGACCGGCGAGCTGGATAGCGCCACCTATGACCTGCTGCTTGTGGCCGAATACCGCGTCCTGAAAAACGGCGACGACGGCGACGCTGTCACCCGCCTGCAGGAGCGGCTGATTGAGCTGGGATACCTGAACACCAAGGCCACCGGCAAGTTCCGCTCCGCCACCGAGGGCGCGGTCAAGGCCTTCCAGCGGCAGCAGGGCATCGAAGCCACCGGCATTGCCGACCTGGACACCCAGAAGCAGCTCTTTGCGGACACGGCCCTGGGCAAGGGCGTCGCCCCCACCCCCACCCCCGATCCCATGAACGACCTGGGCGACATCAACGACGTGGTTATCGCCGGCGACGGCGAAAGCACCGACGACACCCGGGATGACGTGCCCTTCGCCCAGCGGATGGTCCGCGGCACCGAGGGCGAGAACGTGAAAAAGGTGCAGACTCGGCTGACGGAGCTGGGCTTCTTCGACGGGCCCATCAGCGGCTACTACATGAACCAGACCATCGCCGCAGTAAAGAAGTTCCAGGAGTACAACGGCCTTTTCATCGAAGGCACCATGAACGAGGCCACCTGGGACGCCCTCTTCAACGACCCCGGCGTGGTGGATGTAAACGCCACGCCCCGTCCCAGTCCGGAACCCACGCTGCCCCCCTACTACGTGGTGGTGGACGTGACCAACCAGGTTACCTTCGTTTACGGCCTGGACGAGAACAACGAATACACCCAGGAAGTCAAGCGGATGATCTGCTCCACCGGCGTCAAGGGCTGCGACAGCACCCCCGGCGACTGGATCACCGACGGCCGACGCGCCCGCTGGGCCTATTTCAGCCTCTACGGCAGCCACGCCCAGTACTGGACCAAGATCAACGAGAACATCGCCTTCCACAGCGTGATCTACACCGAGGTGGATAACCACGCCCTGAACGTCAAGTCCTACGCCCGCCTGGGTCGCCGGGCCTCCCACGGCTGCATCCGCATGCTGGTCAGCGACGCCAAGTGGATCTATGAGAACGTCCGGGGTGGAAGCACCATCCACATCACGGAAGACCTGCCGGTGGATCAGGAGCTGACCAAATCCCTGCTGCCGCCAGCGCTGGACCGCAGCTACATGCTGCCCAAGCGCACCCCCGCCCCCACCCCGGAACCGGAATATTCCGCCGACCTGATGCCGCCCCAGCCCTTCCGCACCCTGCGCCTGGAAAAGAAGGGCGAGGACGTGTACTGGCTCCAGCGGAAGCTGAAGGAACTGGGCTACTACCAGGGCACCGTCACCGGCGCCTACTGGCAGGGCACCCAAGACGCGGTGAAGGCCTTCCAGAAGGACAACGGTCTCAAGGCCGACGGCGTGGCCAACCGTGCCACCCTGGAGAAGATCTACGAGGAAGTGCTGATGAACAACACGCCCACCCCGGAACCCACGCCTACACCGAAGAAGTAACCTTGATTTTATCGCGTTACGATTTGTATTTATCGTAACGCGATAATTTTTTGTTGACATTTTCCTGTGGAAATGGTATATTGTCTCCAGCAAATGAAGGAGGTTGATTTGCATGGAACAAAAACACCTTTCCAAATGGCTGAAAATGATCCTGATTGGCATGGCCATTTGCGGCCTAATCATTTATGCTTTCGTTCTCCCCATGTACGGCTTAAGCCTGCGCAGCCTTTATCCCGAGTTTTCCAACCGTTTCTGGCCCTGGCTGATTTTCCTTCTGCTGTCCGGCATTCCTTGCTTTGTGGTGCTGGTTTTTATCTGGAAAATTGCTGACAACATCGGCAATGACCGCTCTTTCTCCAACCAGAACGCTTCTTTGCTCAAAGGCATTTCCATCCTCGCCGCCGCAGATTCCGCTTTCTTTTTTGTTGGAAACGTTGTACTGTTGCTGCTCAGCATGAGTCATCCCGGCGTAGTGCTTGCATCCTTTGCCGTTGAGTTTATTGGCGTTGCCATTGCCGTGGCGGCCGCTGCTCTATCCCATCTGGTCAAGAAAGCCGCCGCATTGCAAGAGCAAAGTGATTTGACCATATAAGGAGATTTCCATGGACGGAGAGATTCTTTTTAACATTGACGTTATGCTGGCCAAACGGAAAATGAGCGTCACCGAGCTTGCTGAAAAAGTGGGAATTACCATTGCCAATGTATCGGTCCTGAAAAATGGAAAGGCAAAAGCCCTCAAGATATCCACCTTAATCAAATTGTGCGAGGCGTTAGACTGTCAGCCCGGAGATCTATTGGAATACAAAAAGGGAGAAGAATGCTGAAACATGAACCCCGCCAGGCTGCATTCGCATTCTGGCGGGGTTGCTTTATTCACAATACATACATATGGTTCCCCGGGACAACTGAAAGCCGTTTTTTTCGTAAAACCGTGCCGCCGGTGCGTGCTCGTTTGTGTAGAGCACCATACCCGCAAGGCCTTTGCTCTTGCTGTAGTCCTTCACAGCGTTCAGCAGCTGTTTGCCTATTCCACAGCCTTGCCGTTCAGGCAGAACAGCCATCTCGTTTATGTATATTTCCTCTTTGCTTCCGGAAATTTTGCAGAGCGCAAAAACACAGCCCGATACCTGCCCGTTTTCCTCACAGACAAACCCGACAAACCGCTTCTGTTCAAAATAGTCTCGAAGATATTCCGTTGCATTCGCTGCCGTCCAATCTATCCCCCAGTATTCCATTGGAAATGCCTTTGCATAAATCATGCCGCAGCGTTCCAGGTCAGCCTGCTGCATTTTTCTGATCATTTTTCCATCGCTCCCAAACCCTTTTTTTCAAGTGTATCAAGTATATCATGCCTTTTTTTCCCGCGCAAGAACATGGCCCTTCCCAGGGCTTTTCCTTTGCCCCCAACTGTTGAAAACCAATCCCGCAAATGGTATACTGATACTGGTATAGTGGCGGAATCTGTAAATCCGTCCACCGAAAGAAGGTACGTTCATGCGCATCAATGTTACCCGCTCCGCGCTGCCCCCCATGGAGGAATACGTGGATGAACTGCGGGATTTGTGGGATTCCCATTGGCTGACCAATAACGGCGAAAAGCTGCGCCGCCTGGAAGATCAGCTGCGCTCTTTTCTGGATGTGAAGCACCTGGTGACCTACACCAACGGCCACATGGCGCTGGAGGCTTTGCTCCGGGCCATGAAGCTGAAGGGCGAGGTCATCACCACCCCCTTCACGTTTGCGTCCACCACCCACGCGCTGGTGCGCTGCGGCCTCACGCCGGTGTTCTGCGATATTGAGGAAAACAGCTACACCATGGATCCCGCCAAGGTGGAAAGCCTGATCACCCCCCGCACCTGCGCCATTTTGCCGGTGCATGTGTACGGCAACCTGTGCGACCATGAGGCCCTCAGCGCCATCGCCAAAAAGCATGGGCTGAAGCTGATCTACGACGCTGCTCACGCCTTTGGGGTGAGCAAAAACGGCGTATCGGCGGCCCAGATGGGCGACGCGGCCATGTTCTCCTTCCACGCCACCAAGGTGTTCCATACCATCGAAGGCGGCGGCGTATCCACCCAGGACGACGAGCTGAAAGCCGCCCTGGAGCTGGAGCGGAACTACGGCATCCTGGACGAGGTGACCGTGGTGCATCCCGGCGGCAACGCCAAAATGAGCGAGTTCCAGGCCGCCATGGGCCTGTGCAATCTGCGCCACGCCGAAGAAAACCTGAACCTGCGCCGCCACGCGGTGGAGATGTACAACCAGCTGCTTTCCGGCCGGGAGGACATCATCACCCCCAAGGCCCAGGAAGGGGTCAGCAGCAATTATGCCTATTACCCGGTGCTGTTCACCGGCGGCCCCGACGTGCGGGAAGAGATGTGCAAACGGCTCCTCCAGGAGGACATTTACGCCCGGAAGTACTTCTACCCCCTCACCTCGGACTTTGCCTGCTACCACGGCATGCCCGGCTTTGATTCCAGCCTGACTCCCATCGCCCGGCGGGTGGCCTCCCAGGTGGTGACCCTGCCCCTCTACCCCGGCCTGGCCGATAGCGACATCAGCCGCATCTGCCGCATCCTGACACAGAAATGAGGACTGTCCCATGAGCGAAAAACGCAGCCAGGCGGCTGCATCCTCCTTCCTGTTCAAGCTGATGGAAAGCCTGGGCGCGCAGATCATCGCTTTGGTGGTGAAGATCGTCATCGCCCGGATCCTGACGCTGGAGGATTACGGCGTTTTGTCCATGCTGCTGGTGTTTACCTCGCTGGCCCAGACCTTTGTGCAAAGCGGCCTCAACACCGCCCTGATCCAGCGGGAAACCATCGATGAGACCGACCGCAGCACCGTGTTTTATCTGGGGCTGGGCATCGCCGCGGTGCTGTACGGCGTGCTGTTTGTGACCGCCCCGGCCATTTCCGTGCTGTGCAAAATGCCCGGGCTGGATCAGTACCTGCGGGTCATCGCCCTGATGCTGTTCCCCGGCGCGGCCCTCAGCGTGCAGAACGCCAACGTGGCCCGAAACATGGAGTTCCGCAAGCCGATGCTGGCAACCCTGGTGGCCACGGTCATCTCCGGCGTGGTGGGCATCGCCATGGCCTACGGCGGCCTGGGCATCTGGGCCCTGGTGGGCCAGCAGCTGACCAGCCAGGTGGTGCTGAGCCTGATTCTGTTCATCACCGTGAAATGGCGGCCCCATCTCACGTTTTCCCTGAAGCGGGGCGCGTCCCTGTTCCGCTTCAGCTGGAAGCTGCTGGTTTCCAGCCTGCTGGATACCGGCTACAAGAAGCTCCGTTCCTTTGTGATCGGCCTGAAATTTGACTCCGAGGCCCTTGCCGCCCACGACCAGGGCGCCATGTACCCGGAGCTGGTGATGAACGCGGTCAACGGCTCCATCCAGAGCGTGATGCTGCCCGTTCTCAGCGAGCAGCAGGATCAGCTTTCCCGCATGAAGCAGACCATGCGCCGGTCGGTGATGGTGTCCAGCTTCATGGTGCTGCCCATGATGGCGGGCCTGGCCGCAGTGGCCAAGCCTCTGGTCACTTTGCTGCTGACGGAAAAATGGCTGCCCTGCGTGCCGTTTTTGCAGATCTGCTGCATCGACTTTGCCTTCTATCCCATCCATACCGCCAATTTGCAGGCCATCAATGCCATGGGCCGCAGCGACGTTTATCTCAAGCTGGAGCTGATCAAAAAGGCTTACGGCATCGGCATTCTGCTGATCACCGTGTTCTTCTTTGACAGCGTACTGGCCATCGCCTGGGGCGCGGTGGTGTCCACCGTGCTTTCCAGCTTCGTCAACGCCCACCCCAACAAGAAGCTGATCGGCTACGGCTACCTGGAACAAATTCGCGACATCCTGCCCCCCATGATCCTGTCCCTGATCATGTTCGGCGCGGTCAGCCTCATCGGCCTTCTGAACCTGAGCCCCCTGCCCATGCTGGTTTTGCAGGTGCTGGGCGGCGTCTTCGTGTATTTCCTTCTCAGCCTGATTTTCCGGCCCACGGCCTTCCGCTACCTGGTGGAAACCCTGCAGGCCTTCCTCAACAAACGAAAGGGGGCGCAAGCATGAGCCGCATCCTTCTGACCGCTATTGGCTCCATGTCCGCCCTGCCGGCGCTGGAGCGCTACCGGGAGCTGGGCCACCAGGTGTTCACCTGCGATATCTACGACCGGGCCTTCAACACCGCGCCCCTTTACGCCGACGGCTTTTTCCAGTCCCACCTGGCCACCCGGGGCGAGGAATATGTCCAGCAGATGCTGGAATCTGTCCGGCGCGACCGGATCGACTTCCTGATCCCCCTGACCGACCCGGAGGTGGACGTGCTGTCCCCCCGGAAGGCGGAGTTCCTGGCTCTGGGCTGCGTTCTGTGCACCCCGGACGAAGACCAGGCCCGGCTGTTCCGCTCCAAGGACCAGATGAACCGCTTCCTGGAAGAGCGTTCCATCGGCAGGGTGATTCCCACCATGACCGCCACGGAAACTTTGCCGCCCTGGCCCTTCCCCCTCCTGATGAAGCCCCGCAGCGGCCGCTCCAGCCAGGGGCTGACCGTCGTCCGCAATGAGGACGAATACCTCGCCGCCCTCCAAAAGCGGGACGACTACATCGTCCAGCCCTACCTCACCGGCGATATCTGGTGCGTGGACGTGGCCCGGGACAAGGCTGGCAAGTGCGTCGCCCTGGCCCGGCGGGAGATCCTCCGCAGCCCCAGCGGCCTGGGCATGACGGTAGAAACCGTGCCGGGGCATCCCCTGGAGGAGGTTTGCCAGCAGATCGCCCAGGCGGCAGAGCTGGTGGGCGTGGTGAACATGGAGTTCATTGCCCACGATGGGGAATACTATTTCCTGGAAGTCAATCCCCGGTTCTCCGGCGGCGTGGGCTTCTCCATGGCAGCCGGGGCGGATTTTGCGGCCTTTGAGCTTCTTTGCCACGGGGGCAGCCCCCTGCCCCATATCCAACCCAAGCATTGTATTCTGGCCAGAGAGAGCCGGATTCAGATCACCCGGCCCTGACCGGGACAGAAAGGAAGTTTTGTTATGAAAACCGTTGAACAACGCCTGATGGAATACGCCGCCATCGATACCGGCTCCAGCGAAACAAGCGGCCTGCATCCCTCCACGGAAAAGCAATGGGACCTGGCCCGGGTGCTGGAGAAGGAACTGAAGGACATGGGCGCCAGCAACGTGCGCCTGTCCGAGCATTGCTATGTTTACGCTGAGATCCCCGCCAACGTGGACGGCCAGCCCGCCATCGGCCTGATTGCTCACATGGACACCGCCCCCGCCGTGCCCACCGGCCCGGTGAAGCCCAGCCTGATCACCTATGAAGGCGGTGATATCGTTTTGGCCAGCGGCGCGGTACTTTCCCCCGCCGACTACCAGAGCCTGAACAGCCATGTCGGCCACCAGCTGGTGGTGACCGACGGCACCACCCTCCTGGGCGGCGACAACAAGGCCGGCGTGGCCGAGATCTTCACCGCGGCAGAATACCTGCTTTGCCACCCGGAAGTGAAGCACGGCAAGATCTGCATCGCCATTACTCCTGACGAGGAGATCGGCGGCGGCACGGATTTCTTCGATATTGAGGGCTTTGGCGCAGACTTTGCCTACACCGTGGACGGCGGCCCTGCCGGCGAGTACGAGTGTGAGAACTTCAACGGCGCCTCTGCCGACGTGAAGGTGAACGGCGTCAACATCCACCCCGGCTCCGCCAAGGATAAGATGAAGAACGCCTGCCGCATCGCCATGGAGTTTGCGGGCCTCCTGCCCGACAGCCAGACCCCCGAGCACACCGAGGGCCGGGAAGGCTTCTACCACCTGTGCGAAATGCAGGGCGACGAAACCACCGCCACCCTCAAGTACATCATCCGTGACCACGACAGCGCGAAGTACGAGCAGAAGAAGGAATTCATGCGGGCCTGCACCACTTTGATCAACGCCCGTTACGGCGAAAATACCGTGGAGCTGGACATTGTGGACAAGTACCGCAACATGGTGGAGGTCATCAACCAGTATCCTGACATCACCGAGCGGGCCTTTGCCGCCATCCGCGCTGCCGGCGACGAACCCAAAATGATCCCCATTCGCGGCGGCACCGACGGCGCCCGGCTCAGCTGGGAAGGCCTGCCCTGCCCCAACCTGCCCACCGGCGTGTACAACATGCACAGCGTGCTGGAATACGCCTCCGTGCAGGAAATGCAGCGCAGCGTGAAGATGATCATCGCGCTGGTTACCGCCCGATAAATTTGCCAAAAAAGGAGCGAGCCCTATGTGGAAAGCAGTGGACCGTTTACTGGACGAAGCCCTGACAACCGAACAATTTCCCGGCTGCGCTTTTGCCGTGGGCCAGAGGGACAAGGTGCTCTACAAAAAGACCTGCGGCCTGCTGGCCAAGGACGGCGAGAAAGCCGTTTCCAGCCGCACCTGCTATGACGTGGGCGACCTGACCCAGGTACTGGTCACCACGCCCCTGTGTCTCACCGCGGTGGAGCAGGGCCTGCTGGACCCGGAGGACACCATCCGCCGCTTTTTGCCGGACGTGCCCCAGGACAAGCAGCACATCACCATTGCCCAGCTGTTGACCCAAACTTCCGGCCTGTCCCCCCACTTCCTTTTGCAGGAAGAAGCCAGGAACCACAAGGACGCCCTGGCGGCCTTGCTGCGGCATCCCCTGGCGGGCCCGGTGGGCGGCAAGGTGAACGACTCCGGCATGGGCTTCCTGCTTTTGGGCTTCCTGCTGGAGAAGGTCTTTGACATGCCCCTGGACGAGGCTGCCAAGAAATTCGTGGCCGATCCCCTGGGCATGACCCGCACCAGCTACCTGGCCGCAGGCACGGACGTGGCCCCCAACCTGATCCGGGACAACAACGGCGTGCTGGAGACCGGCTCCTGCGCCGATGCCAACGCCCGCTACCTGCACGGCGTGGCAGGCCACTCCGGCCTGTTCACCTGCCTTGACGATATGACCCGCTACGCTTCCATGCTGGCCCAGGACGGCCGCGTAGACGGCGGCGTGTTCCTGTCCCCCAGGGCGGTGCACCTGGCCATCACCGAGCGCACCCGCGGCATGAACGCCGCCCGCGGCTACGGCTTCCACATCACCAAGCGGTCCAACCCCTTCCTGGGACTGATCTGGCCCAGCGACGGCTACGGCCTCCGGGATCCCGCCAGCGGCTCCGTCATCGCCCTCAGCCCCGAGGACGGCTTCTTCGCCGTTTTCCTCACCAACGCCTCCACCGACGCCCAGCGTTTCACCCGCCTTCTGCTGAACGCGGCTTATGCTGGCTTCCAGAGAGTGTGACTTACTTTTCTTTTCTGAGAAAAGAAAAGTAAGCAAAAGAAAAGCACTGTTCTTTCTTTTTGAGTCAAAAAGAAAGAACCAAAGAAAAACCTCTGTACTTTTCTTTTGTGTCAAAAGAAAAGTACCAAAAGAAAACCGCTATTTACTGGACGGTTGCCGGGGATTGGCCTCCTAATGGTTTTCAGCCACATGGAGCAGTCCATAATTGCAACAAAAAAAGAAACCAGCTTCTAACCCATCACCCTGGGTAGAAGCTGGTTTTCTTTTGCTTCTTTTCTTTTCACTGAAAAGAAAAGAAGGGAAACTTTCTTTTGGTTACTTTTCTTTGAAAAGAAAAGTGACTTAACCCTTGACGCCGCCCAGCACCATGCCGGTAACGAAGTAGCGCTGCAGGAAGGGGTACACAACCAGAATCGGCACAGCGGAGATCACGGTGGTGGCGCAGCGAACGGTGACGGGGGTGGACTTGGTGGCGTTGGCCAAAGCGTCAACAGAGGTGTTGGCGGCGTTGGCGCTCTGCATGGAGGTAGCAAGCTTCATCTTCAGCAGGTACTGCAGAGTGTAGAGGTTCTTCTTGCTTCCGTTGTAGAGCTGGGTATCGAACCACTGGTTCCAGCTGCCCACGGCCACGAACAGGGCCACGGTAGCCAGCACGGGGGTGCACAGGGGGAAGATGATCTGCCAGAAGATGCGCAGGTCGTTGGCACCGTCGATACGGGCGGATTCAGCCAGAGCTTCCGGCAGGCCCAGGATGTAGGTGCGGATAACGATCATGTTGAAGCAGCTGAACATGGTGGGGATGATGTAAACCCAGAATGTTTTGGTCAGCTTCAGGGTCTTGGAGATCAGCAGGTAATTAGGAATCAGACCAGCGTTGACGTACATGGTCATGACCACGATGAAGGTGATGAACTTGTTGAAGACGTACTCCTTGCGGCTCAGAGCGAAGGCCAGCATGGAAGTCAGCAGCAGGTTCAGCAGGGTGGTGATCACGGTACGGGCAACGGAGATGCCGAAGGCGTTGTAGGTCAGCTTATCGGACAGCAGGGCGTTGTAAGCCTCGGTGCTGAACACGCGGGGCCAGATGCCGATGCCGCCGCGAACGGCGTCGATACCATCGTTGAAGGAAATGGCCACGGTGTTGAGAACCGGGAACAGGGTCACAAACATCAGGATGCAAAGGATCAGGCCATTCACCAGCGGGAAGACGATATCCCGGTTCTTGCTTTTTCTGGGTTTGAAGTTAGGCAGCGTAGCAGTACTCACAAGATATCCCTCCCTTACAGCAAAGTATCTTCGTCCAGCTTCTTGGCAATGAAGTTGGCGCCGACAAGAAGAATAATACCAACAACGCTCTTGAACATACCGGAGGCGATGGCGCGGCCATAGTTACCGCCGGAGATACCGTATTTCATCACGAACACGTCGATGGTCTGAGAGAAGTCGATGGTCAGGTCGTTACCCAGCAGGTACTGGATTTCGAAGCCAGCCTCCATCAGGTGGCCGATATTCATGATCAGCAACACCATGAAGGTGGACTTGATACCAGGCAGGGTAACGTGAAGGATGCGGCGGAAACGGCCAGCGCCGTCGATGCTCGCAGCTTCGTAGAGGGTGGGGTCGATAGAAGTCATGGTGGAAATGTAAATGATGGAGTTCCAGCCAACTTCCTTCCACACGTTGATAATCGCAACAAGGAACCAGAAATACTTGCCTTCACCCAGCCAGTAAACCGGCTTATCCACCAGCTTGGTGGCCATCAGCAGGTTGTTAATAGGGCCGTCAGACATGAACATGTTCTGAGCCATACCCACAACAATAACCATACTCAGGAAGTGAGGCAGGTAGGTAACGGTCTGGACGGTGCGCTTGAAGCCTTTGTTGCGCACTTCGTTCAGAAGGATTGCAAGCAGAATGGAAGCAATGGTACCAACAATCAGGTTGATGGTGCTCATTGCCAGGGTGTTGCGAATACTGTTGATAAAGTCTTCGCGATTGAACAGCCATTCGAAGTTGCCCATGCCGATCCAGTCGGCGCCCTTCTTAATGTTGTTCAGGTTCAGGTTTTGGAAAGCATAACGCCAGCCCCACAGGGGGTAATAGTTAAAAAAGAGCACATAAAGAAGGACGGGAACAGACATCAGCATCAAATACTTCTGATCCCAAAGCACTTTCCAAATATTCTTTTTCCTGGTAGGCAGAAGTGGAATGTTATTTACTGCTCCAGTCGTCATGGTACGTACCCCTTTCCGAAAAAACTATGGGGAGAGAAGAGTCTCTCCCCATAGCCATAAAGGTATTGCTTACTTGTTGACGAGCTTCATGACTTCTTCCTGCATGAACTCGGTCTTCACCTGAGCGAAGGGAGCGATTTCAGCAACGAAAGCATCCCAGTTGGCGTCGAATTCGGCGTCATCAGCGCTCATGATGATCTTGGGCAGCCACTGATCCTGGCAGGCCAGGAAGTCCTTGTTGTCATCATCGATGGGAGCAGAGTCGATCTGCCAAGCTTCGCCCCAAGGAGCCAGTTCGCAGGGAGGATTGAAGAAATCGGCCCACTTGCCGTAGCCATAAGCGGCCAGGAATTCCTTGTCATAGTCGCTCATGTTCAGCTGCAGGATTTCAGGCTGGTCACCGGGAGCCCAGGTGTTGCCATCGTCCATGCTGCCCTGCTTCTTGGGAGCGGATTCCCAAATGGTCAGGGCCTGGTTCTGGATCTTCCAGGTAGCATCGCTGCGGACGCTGTACTGTTCGGGGGTCATGAGCAGACGGCCGTTTTCTACGTAGTAGTCTTCGCCCTCGATGCCCCACTGCAGGATGGTCTGCCAACGGTCAGACAGCAGGTTTTCGAACAGGTTGATCATGCGCTCGGGATATTCGCAAGACACGGAGATACCGAAGCCGCGATCCTTGTTGGGCACGCCGCCGTTCAGGTACTGCTCAGAGATGGTGCCGAAGCCGTAGCTCTCGTCGTACACCAGGGGCAGAGCGACGTAGGTGTTCTTATACATACCAGCGGTTTCCAGAGCGGCGGTGGCGGTGCCGAAGTCCCAGGTCTGGTCGAACATACCGAGGACGGTGCCGCTGGACAGCTTGGCGATGTACTGGTCATAGGTCATAACGAAAGTATCGGGGTTGATGAGGCCCTTCTTGTACATTTCGTTCAGCTTCTTGTAGTAGGGCTTGGCATAGGGCTTGTCGATGAAGGTTTCGACAGCGTACACGCCGTTTTCGTCGGGAGTGCGGTTGATGAACACTTCACCTTCGTTGGGCTGGCCCATCAGGTGCTGCACGGGGTTGATCAGGCAGAAGTGACGCCAGTCTTCGCACAGGATGGCGAAGCCTTCGTACTTAGCGCCGTTTTCATCGGTGGGGTTAGCAGCGAGGAAGCGCTCGATCAGGTCGAAGTACTGGTCCAGGGTCTTGATCTGGGGATAGTTGTCCCAAGCCAGAACCTGCTTCTGGACGAAGAAAGCGGGGCCGTTGCAGGCGTTCACGATCTGACCATTGTAGTTGATGCCGTAGTTGGGGATGATGAACAGTTCGCCGTTATCATTGACCAGCTGGGGCAGCAGATCCTTGATGTGGTTGTACAGGTTGGGGGTCTTTTCTTCGCTGATGTAGGGCAGCAGGTCGATCAGAGCGCCGCCGTTGATCAGCTTCTCAGCGGAGTTGCCGCCGTCGAACAGATCGGGAAAGTCTTCGTTCATCAGCTTGGTGCCCAGGGTTTCGTCCAGGTCGCCAGCCAGGAATTCGAACTCGAACTTGATGCCGAATTCTTCTTCGATCATCTTGTAGATTTTGTTGTCGTCAGCGGGCTGATCGCCGGGATCGCCGCGGAACACGGTGACAACGATGGGTTCTTCGGCCACGGCGATAGAAGCCATGGACAGAACCATCATCAGAGCCAGCAGCATAGCTACCAATTTACGCATGTTGGGGTTCCTCCTTTAATTTGTTGGAAGCCGTCCCATATTCAATCTGGGAAGCTCTCTTCCATTTAGGACAATTATAAAGATTCGTTAAAAACCCTGACAACGCAATTCGGTACATGTTTTGAGACAAAAATATCCTTTTTTAGAAGGTTTATTAACGTTTTTACAAAACAAATTGACCCTCAAACCCTTGAGTTTACTGGACTGAAATCGGTTAAGTTGTTAAGTGGGATATACAGCGAAAATACACCCCTCCTGCGGGAGGGGATGCAGCATTTGCATATCGGCCCGTTTTTGTTGTAATACAACGGTTTTCTCCATTTCAATCCGTCTTCTGCTCCGCGTTGTTTTGTCAAGGGTGTTTACACATTTCTTACCGGCAACTGATCGCAACACAAAGGATGGTTGATAGACTCAGACATTTATAACGAAATACCGCCAGCACAAAGTTTTATTGTGCCAGCGGTATTTTTTATCTACTGATTAAGTAAGAGGTAAGGTGGATTGTTTTGTTGCATCATCCCACGATATAAATCCTTTGTACTCACAGCGATCTCGTGCATTGTTTTCCCCCGGCATATACATGATGCGTCCAAATTCGGCACAGATTGTTCAGATCCCAATTCTCTGGATCATGCCAAACTTGATGAGCTCCGCTTTTGCCTGTGCCACAATCTCACCAAAGGTGTCAAGAACATCTTTGCCCAATATCGACAGGTCACGAGTACGTCGTAATGATCTCTTCCGCAATTACTTTCCTGGACACACAGCGATCCATTGCCTGCTTCTCAATGTAGCGGTGCGCCCCAGGCTCATCGAATTTGAGTTCGCTGATCAGCAGCCATTTCGCACGGTTTACAATGCGAATTTCTTCCATTTTCTCCTCGATGGAGAGCGTTTTCTTCTCGGTTTTTCTGAGCCTTTCCCGGGCGCTTGACAGCCAGCTGAGCGCAGTTGTGATGATGGGCTTTGCGGTCGGCTTGGACAGAACAAATACGCCATGCTCGGCGACCCTGTCGAATATTTCCTCATGAAGCTCTGCCCGGATCATCAGAAGCACGACCGTTTCCTTTGAATTGCTGGCGTCAATGGCGAACCGTATGCCCGTTTCATCGGGCAAAGGCGAGTTGATGATAACAATATCAAAAGCACGTTCGGCAAGGGCACGCCTGGCAGCGCCGACATTCGTTGCGAATTGCACAGGGGAGTATCTTGCCTCAGGGAGCAGGGCGGTGAGCGCATCATTGAAGCCTTCTGCCGCTGATATGACCAGAACGCTGTAAACCCGTTCCTTCAGGCTCATGCTGCTCCCTCCTTTCTAAGCTTTTATTCAGCTTTATTGATGACAGTAGATGTCCAGAATTGCAGCAGGAATATGCGCCTTGATGAAGTCGCTTTCTGCTGCAATGCTGCAGGCGGCGTTCAGCGTCTCGGGCAGTTTTCTGAACCTGGACAAGGTTTGGGTATCCGCCTTATACAAGTTGATATTGGCGGCTTCCGGCAGCGGTTGCCTGCTTTCAAGGCCGGACAGCGCTGCATAGATCATGAGCGCGAAGGCAAGATATGGATTGGCCAGCGGATCGGGGGAACGAAGCTCCGCACGGCGGTACTCGCCCACGGCAGCAGGAATCCGCACGAGCTGGGAGCGGTTCTCACTCGACCATGAAACATAACCAGGAGCTTTATGGTTGCCAAAGCGCTGATAGGACGCTTCGGTGGGATTGAGGAACGCGGTCATATCCACAACCTTGTCGAGCACACCGGCAATCATATAGTAAAGGTTGTCAGGATCATCACAGGGCTTGACGGACATATTGATATGGAAGCCATTGCCGGGTTTGTCTTCAAGCGGCTTCGGGCCGAAATCCACATGTACGCCATTGCGGCGCGCAACCGTTTTGACGATGGTCTGGAAGGTCATCGTATTGTCAGCCGCAGTCAGCGGATCAGAATAACGGAAGTCAATTTCGTTCTGGCCGGGACCTTCTTCGTGGTGCGAGCTTTCAGGACGGATGCCCATCTGCTCCAATGTCAGACAGATCTCCCGGCGGATATTCTCCCCCCTGTCCTCAGGAGCAATATCCATATATCCTGCTTCATCGTAGGGGATCTTTGTCGGCTTGTTCTTTTCATCAAGCTCAAACAGATAGAATTCCTGTTCCGCGCCGAAGGCAAAGGTATATCCTGCCCTCCGCGCATCTTCCACCGCCCTTTTGAGCAGACTGCGGGTATCGCATTCGAAGGGTGTACCGTCCGGATAGGATATGCTGGTGAACATCCGAACGACTTTTCCATGCTCAGGACGCCACGGAAGGATCATCAGCGTGTCAGGA
>JAGBDE010000032.1 GCA_017937655.1 Clostridia bacterium
GTCTGCCAACGGTTTCGTGCCCACCGGCACCACCAAGTTCGAGAAGCGCGGCATCGCCGTGACCGTTCCCGAGTGGCAGCTGGACAAGTGCATCCAGTGCGGTCAGTGCTCTCTGGTCTGCCCCCACGCTTGCATCCGTCCCATCTATGCCTCCGCTGAGGTCATGGAAAAGGCTCCCGAAACCTACGCTACCAAGCCCGCTACTGGCAAGGAATTCACCGGCATGCAGTATCGTATGCAGGTCAGCCCCCTGGACTGCACCGGCTGCGGCAACTGCGTTGAGGTCTGCCCCGCCAAGGAAAAGGCTCTGGTCATGAAGCCTCTGGACAGCCAGAAGGTGGAAGAAGCCAACTGGGAATTCGCTATGACCGTTCCCGAAGTCAAGAACCTGGAGAACGTTTCTTCTGTGAAGAACAGCCAGGCCCTCAAGCCCCTGTTTGAGTTCTCCGGCGCTTGCGCTGGCTGCGGCGAGACTCCCTACGTCAAGCTGGTTACCCAGCTCTTCGGCGACCGTATGATCGTGGCCAACGCCACCGGTTGCTCCTCCATCTACGGCGGCTCCGCCCCCACCTGCCCCTACACCACCAACGAAGACGGCCATGGTCCCGCTTGGGCCAACAGCCTCTTCGAGGACAACGCTGAGTTCGGCTTCGGTATGAACCTGGCCATCAACCAGCGCCGCGCCAAGCTGGCCGATAACGTTGCCGCTCTGGCCGAGTCCGCCGCTTCTGACGAAGTCAAGGCTGCCGCCGCCAAGTGGCTAGAAGTCAAGGACGAAGGCAAGGCCTCCAAGGCTGCCGGTCAGGAACTGCTGGCTCTGATCGAGAACTGCGACTGCGACCTGTGCAAGGCCATCGTTGCTGATAAGGACCTGCTGACCAAGAAGTCCATCTGGATCTTCGGCGGCGACGGCTGGGCCTACGACATCGGCTACGGCGGTGTGGACCACGTGCTGGCTCAGAACGAGGACGTCAACATCCTGGTTCTGGACACCGAAGTGTACTCCAACACCGGCGGTCAGTCCTCCAAGTCCACCCCCACCGGCTCCGTGGCCAAGTTTGCTGCTGCCGGTAAGCGCACCAAGAAGAAGGATCTGGGCATGATGGCCATGAGTTATGGCTATGTGTACGTTGCTCAGGTTGCCATGGGCGCCAACCCCGCTCAGCTGATCAAGGCTATGACCGAAGCAGAAGCCTATCACGGCCCCTCTCTGATCATTGCCTACGCTCCCTGCATCAACCATGGTATCAACATGGGCCATGCCCAGGCTGAGATCAAGAAGGCTGTGGAGTGCGGCTACTGGAACCTGTACCGCTTCAACCCCGACCTGGCCGAGGAAGGCAAGAACCCCTTCACTCTGGACTCCAAGGAGCCCAGCGGCGACTACCAGGCCTTCATCAAGTCCGAGAACCGTTACGCTTCTCTGGCCAAGATGTTCCCCGGTGTGGCCGACGGTCTGTTCGCTCAGAACGAAGTGGACGCCAAGAACCGTTACCTCAAGTACAAGAGCCTGGCCGACTAAGAGCTATGCTCCTGGGCCCGGGCGCATCCTGCGGGGTGCGCCTCCGGCCCGGCCGGATCTATACAAAAAAACATATGGAGCTTTGGCTCCATGTGTTTTTTGTTTGCTTTATTTATCGGCCTGGGACTTCACTTTGGCGCGCAGGGCTTCCAGATTGCCAACCGCGGGAAAACGGCGGATGGATTTCTTGAGGCAGAGCTTGAGGCCGCCCAGATGCAAATCGTCCACCTCCTGGGCGTTGATAGGGGCTTCGATCCCGCTGCGGTCAAACACCTTCAGCAGCAGTTTCCACTCGTTTCCGCTCAAACGCCGGGGCAGTTTCAGCAGATACCTGTAGCAATCCAGCAGAGCCTTGTCGTCGGCCTGGATCTTTTCCGTCAGCGCCTTCAGCGGGATGATGTACCTGCCTGCAATGCCCCGCAGCGCGGCGTTGTACTCACGAACGCGTTTGAGGCCGTCGGCATCTTCGTAGGACTCTTCATGCTCCTGAAACACCGGCGGAGGGGAAAAACTTACCCATTGAGGCTTGGTGTCCAGAAAGGTCATGCCCAGGAGCTTGCCCAAAGTTGCCCCAAGCCACGGCAAATAGGTGGAAATGATATGGATCGCCTTTGTAAAGCAGCCGGTTTTGTCGGGCTGGTCCGGCTCTTCCTCCGGCAGGACCTGGCCAGGGTATTCTTTCGTCCGGCGGAGCTTAAGGGGCTTGCCATTTTCCCGGTGATCGTTGGCGGCTTCCCAGTTGCTGATCATGATCTTCATATTATCAGCCAGGAAAACAAACAGATCCGCGCAGGACGTACGGATTGTGTCCAACGCCTGCCGTTCCGCTTTCGTGAAGTGCTGATCCATATGCACCCTCCTTTGCATCATTCAAAAGCAGCCGCCACATCCCCGCGGATTTCCCTGCTCAGCAGGATCCGCTCCATGGCAAACGCCGCTTGCTTCTGGCCCAGCTGCTGTTCTTCCCCGTCCTGGGCCTCCAGGCCGATGGCCCGCTTCACGTTGTATTCCAGCCAGGCGGGCCAGGTGTCCATGCTGTCATACAGGGTGAGAATGTCATTCTGCGGTTTCCCCCGCCGGGCCACATAGGCCTCCGCAAAGGCCCGCAGATTGTCTATCTTCCAGCTGCCCGTCTCCCAGCCGGCCCACATCAGCGCCAGCATCAGCATTTCCCGCTCCGGGTGGCCGTAATCCAGGCATTCCAGGTCGATGATCAGGGGCCGACCCTCCTGCCACAGCACGTTCTTGATGTCCATATCGCCGTTGCTGATGCACACCTGGGGCTTGAGCCTTGCCGCGGCCTGAACGCGCTGCTGCTCCGTTTCCTCCAGCAGAGCGAGGTGATCTTCCAGCAGGCGGATCATCTCTGCCGACTGGCGAACCCTGGCTTCCAACAGCAGCCCCCGCCAGTCGATGGGCTGGGCCTCACAGGGGCCGGGCGATCCATCACAGGGCAGCGAGTGCTGAAGGGCCAGCAGATCGCCCATGATGGCGCAGTGGGCGGGGGTTACCTCCGCCGGGGACAGGGCCTTGCCCTCCACCCAGGGGAACAGGTAGAAGTCCCGGCCATCCACGTGCTGCATCTTTTGGCCGCCAAATTCCAGGGCGGTCACCAACGGCATATGGGCGGCTTCCAGCTGCTTTTCCAGCCGTTCCGCCCTGGCATAATTGGCCCGGGCGTCGGGCCGCTTCATGATCTCCGGATTCAGCAGTTTCAAGGCGTAGCTGCCGCTTTCCGCGTCCAGCCGATACATGCGGTGCATATACCCGCCGCTGACCCGCTCCGGCTCATGAAGCAAACCGCCCAGCCGGAGCCGGGCGGCAATTTGCGCAAAGTTTACCATTCCGGGGCCTCCCACAGGACGATTTCGCCCTGCTGCCGGGTCTTATTCATGTCGATGATCCTCTGGTTTTTGCTGCCGCAGTACAGCAGCTCCAGGGATCGCTGAGCCAGGATGAAGGGGCCGTCCACCAGCACGTCGGTTTCGTTGAGAAGGGCGTGCACGGCGGGGTCGTCGCTCTGCTGATGGGCTTCCAGGGTGGAGCCGGTGAAGGTCCACACATTGAGGCCCTTCTCGTGGGCGCGCCGGGCCAGCTCCGCGCAGGCGGCGGGCTGCATGAAAGGCTCACCGCCGCTAAGCGTGATGCCACTCAGCAGCGGATTGCCGGAAAAGCGTTTCTCTACTTCGTCCAGGGTATAGACCGTGCCGCCAGCGGGGTCGTGGCTCTCCGGGTTGTGGCAGCCCTCGCAGTGGTGGGGGCAGCCCTGGGTGAACACGGAAAACCGGTATCCCGGGCCGTCCACGATGGAATAATTCACCATGCCATACAGGCGGATGGTGGAAGGGGTATCACTCATTGGCTTCTTTCTCCTTCTGGCAGTTGCCGGCCATGGGGCAGTTGCTGCATCCCATGCAGCCGCCCTTTTTCTTCCGGACGATGATCGCGTGAATCGCAGCGCCTGCGATCAGCGCAAGGCCTGCCAGAATCAGTATATCAGATAATTTCACGAATTGCACCTCATTCTTACAGTCCCAGCAGCATGCCGCCCTGGTAGATGATGACGGCGATGAGCCAGGCCAGCAAAGTCTGCCCAAGCACAGTCAGGATGGCCCATTTGCCGGATTCCATTTCCCGGCGCATGGCGGCCACAGCGGCCACGCAGGGGCAATACAGCAGCACGAAGCTCAGGAAGCTGACAGCGGCCAGCGTGGTGGGGAACACGGCCTTCATGGCGGTCAGCATGGCGGCGCTTTCCATATCCACGCCTGCCAGCACCGCCAGCGTGCTGACCACGCTCTCCTTGGCCATCACGCCGGTGATGACCGCAGTGGCGGCCTCCACATTGCCAAAGCCAGCGGGGGCGAAAATGGGGGCGATGAACCCGGCCAGCTTGCCCAGGATGCTCTCGGCGATGTTGTCCGTCATTTCGAAGCGGAAGTTGAAGCTGCGCAGCACCCACACCGCGATGGTGGCCAGGAAGATGACCGTGAAGGCACGCTGGAGGAAGTCCTTGGCCTTGTCCCACATCTGACGCAAAACATTGGCGGGGGTGGGCAGGCGGTAGGTGGGCATTTCCATGATGAAGGGGGCGGCGTCGCCGTGGAAGACGGTCTTCTTCAGCACCAGGCCCGCCAGAATGGCCACCAGGATGCCGCCCAGGTACAGGGCCGTCATCACCAGCACCTTATGCTCGGGGAAGAAAGCGGCGGTGAACAGGGCGTAGATCGGCACCTTTGCGCCGCAGCTCATGAAGGGGGTCAGCATGATGGTAAACCGGCGATCCCGGGTGTTGTTCATGCTGCGGGCGCTCATCACCGCGGGGACGGTGCAGCCAAAGCCCATCATCATGGGGATGAAGCTGCGGCCGTTCAGGCCCAGCTTGCGCAGGGGCTTATCCATCAGGAAAGCGGCACGGGCCATGTAGCCGCTGTCCTCCAAAATGGACAGCAGCAGGAACAGCAGCACGATCACCGGCAGGAAGCTGAGCACGCTGCCCACGCCGGTCAAAACGCCGTTGACCACCAGATCCTGCACCCAGTCGGCCACCTGGGCCCGCTCCAGCGCGCCTGCAATCAGCTCAATGCCGCCGTCCACCAAGGCGGAGAATCCGTCGGCGATGAAGGTGCCGATGGGGCCGAAGGTGATGTAGAACACCAGCAGCATCATCAGCAGGAAAACGGGGATGGACAAAAGCGGATGGGTCATGACCCGGTCGATGCGGTCGGTGAGGGTATCTCCTTCCGGGGCCACTCGATGATAGCAGGTAGAAAGCAGCTTTTCAATGAAGCGGTAACGGGTATCGGCCATGACAGCCACCCGCTCCATGCCAATCTCCTTCTCCATGCTGGCCAGGATCTCTTCAATAATGTGGAGGGTCTCCGCAGAAAGGTTCAGCTCCTGGCTGATCACGTCGTCCCCCTCAAAGAGCTTGGTGGCGGCGTAGCGGGGCGTCATGCCGTGGGCCACGGCGGATTCCTCCACCAGGTGGACGATGGCGTGCAAAGCCTTATGGGCTGCGCCGTCGCAGATGTCCAGCTTCTGGGGAACCAGCTTTTTCTGGGCGGCCTCCATGGCGCGGCTCACCAGCTGGTCGATGCCCTCGCCCTTCCGGGCGCAGATGGCCACCACCGGCGTACCCAGCCCGGCTTCCAGGCCAGCCAGGTCAATGGAATCGCCCCGGCCGCGAACCTCATCCATCATGTTGAGGGCCACCACCACCGGGCAGCCCAGCTGCAACAGCTGCAAAGTGAGGTACAGGTTCCGCTCCAGGTTGGTGGCGTCCACGATGTTGATCACCACGTCCGGCTTTTCCTTCACGATGTAATTCCGGCTGACAATCTCCTCCATGGAGTAGGGGCTGAGGCTGTAAATGCCGGGCAGATCGACGATGGTCACGTCGCTGTACTTGTCCGGCACAGGCTTGCCCTCGGTCTGGGACTTTTTCACGTGCCAAGGCAGGCCGATGTGAGTCTGCTTGCCATGGTGATGGTGCAGCATGGTGCCGGTTTTCTGCTCCACGGTCACGCCGGGCCAGTTGCCCACGTGCTGGTTGGCGCCGGTCAGCTGATTGAAAAGGGTGGTCTTGCCGCTGTTCTGGTTTCCCGCAAGTGCAAACGTATATCCCATGTTTACTCGCCTTTCTCCTGCCTCAGGGTGATTTTTGCAGCGTCGTCCAGGCGCAGCGTGAGGGAATAGCCCCGCAGATGGATCTCCACAGGGTCGCCCATGGGGGCGGTTTTATTCAGCAGCACCTTCACGCCGGGGGTGATGCCCATGTCCAACAGATGCCGGTGCAGCGCGGCCTCGCCGCCCACCGCATCCACAATACCGCTCTGGCCGGGCACAAGATCGGCCAGGGTTTTAGGCTGTTGATTTTCCTTCATTGAATGACGTCTCCTTCCTGATGGCATCCTATGTGCAAAATCGAGTTTGTCATGACTAATCGTTCTCCGAAAGGAAAGGGATTTCCATCTGGATACCCTTTTCTGACAAAGTATAACATGTTTCCGGAAGGATCGCAAGAGCTGAGGCCCATTCCAGGGAAATGAAGTTTGCCGCAACTAACTTATTCCCTTTTGGAAAGGGATTCCAACAGGGAGGGGGATGGAAAGGAAGGAGTTATTCTTCGCCAGCCATTATGCAAACAACGGAAGCGCAAGCCTTGCCTGGCTTGCGTTTTCTTGTGCTGCTGTGATAGAATGGAAATGGTAAACTTGAATTTGTTGACATTTACATTAAGAAGAGGATAAACATGGAGAATACTTTCTTTTGCCAATGGTTTAAAGGATTCGAAAAAGGTTTAGATGAAATGGATTTGGACAGCCGAGACTGTCTGTTGAAGCATTGTGCCAAATGCTGTGCTGATACAGGTGTTTTGCAGTCATATTTGAAGCTATATCAAACTGTGAACGGAGAGCGTGATGCGTTTTACAGCAGATTAAGCGAAATTGGTAATGTTCGTGGTGAGATTGTCGTATCTAATAAAGAATATTTCATTTACTTCCCAGAGTGTGCTTGCGATATTCATACTGTTTTTGGTGTTAACACTAATAATCTATGTGAATGCTCGCGACAAAGCATTATTTATGTGGCAAAGCTCGTATGGAGTGACAACAGAATCCGAGTAGAACAAGTAGAAACCATTCTATCTGGAGATACGGAATGCAAATTCAGGGTTATATTTGATTAAATCTCCATCTATCTTATATGCAAATTCCAATTTGTCGAGCTGGTAAATAACGCCTCTCCCTCATTGGGTGAGGGCGCAATTATACGCACTGTGCCAGAGCATTGCGTTTATACAACCACCTAAGTAAACGAGCATCCGGCATATTCGCCAGATGCTCGCCTTTTTCGTTGTGGGATCAATTCATCCTTAAGAATCCTCCCACCAATAGGAGTCCCTTTCCAAAAACGAATACATCACATATCCGCGGTTTTGACAAGCACCGGCGGAAGATTTTCTTCCCGCAGGTATTTGCGCAGCTCGTGCTCAATGATGTTGGCCGCGTTGGCAACGCCGTCCTCCATGGCCAGGCGGAGGCCCAGTTCCTTGGCAGCCACCCGGAAGCGGCGCTCGCTGACCAGCTCCTTCAGGCCCTTGGCCAGCCGCTTGGGGGTGAGCCGGTTGCGGGGAATGGGTTTGGGGCCGATGCCCATCTGCCGGACACGATTGGCCCAGAAGGGCTGGTCGCCGCCGAAGGGCACCACCAGCGTGGGCAGCCCGGCGCAGATGCCAGCCGCCAGCGTGCCTGCGCCGCCGTGATGCACCACGGCCTTCACATGACGGAACAGCCAGTCATGGGGCACAAAATCCGCCAGGAATATATTGGGATTATCGGTCGTAACCTGTGCTTCTCCCCAGCCCTTGGCCAGGATGGCACGCACGCCGCTCAGCTTCACGCCCTCCAGCACCTTGGACATCAGCTCGGTCATATCGCCGCTGACCATGCTGCCAAAGCCGATGTACACCGGGGGCTCGCCCGCATCCAGGAAGGCCTGCAGGTCTTCCGGGGGAACGTAGTCCGAGGGGGTGGTCACGTCGTTGAGCCAGTAGCCGGTCATGTAAATGTTGTCCGGCCAGCCCACAGGGCGGGGCATGGTGATGGGGCTCATAGCGTACAGCACAGGCACGGTGTGGCCGTTGAGCTCGTATCCCGGGCCCTTCTGCACCTTCAGCTTGGGCAGGCCATGCTCCAGGCGCCAATCGTCCAGGTAATACTTCTCCAGCAGGTTCATGAACAGATAGCCGATGTCATAGGTGGCCTTGCTCCAGGCCTTGCTGTCAATGCGCTGCAAAGGTGCGGCGGCGATGGGCGCGCTGCTGTTGCGGTCCATCAGGTAATAATGGGTCTGGAAATAGGGAATCTTGTGGTACTCCGCCACGGAGCTGAACACATGGGCCAGGAAGGTGGCAATGATGCATTCCGCATCCGCCGTGGCGTTGATCAAGTCCTCCAGAAGGGGATCCAGCACGGTTTTCACAGACTTCACAAACTGGTTGATGAATCCCAGACCCTTCACGTCGGGCCGCATCACGTTGCCCATCAGTTCCTTGGCGTCGCCGGGAAGGGCGTGAAAGTCCAGCCCGGCCTTTTCCATCATGCCCTGGAACTCCGATGTGGCAAACACGGTCACGTGATGCCCTCTCCGCTTCAGTTCCTTGCCCAGGATGGAATAGGGACGCACGTCACCGGTAGAGCCGAAAGCGATCATAGCGATCTTCATTCAATCTCCGCCTTTCCCTTGAAAGCATCTTATGGAATGTATTCACATAAGTAAATTTATTATACCAAAGGCCAAAATGAAAATCAATGCTGACAAAACCTGCCAAAAAGCCGCGAAAACGCCTGCATTTGCTTGACAATTTCGCCCATACCTGCTATACTCTCAATCCGAAAATGAAAACCATTTTCGATTTTTGTTTTGGAGGAGACCCTATGTCCACCCGTGGATCCTATCAGACCCGGCAGCAGGAGGCCGTGGTGCAGTTGTTTCATCAGCGGCCGGAGGACTGCCTCAGCGCCGAGGAAGTATACCAGCTTCTGGACGCCCAGGGGCTGACGGTTGGCAAGACCACCGTGTACCGCAGCCTGACCCGCCTTTGCGAGGGCGGCGCACTGCGCCGTTATGCGCCCCAGGGCAGCGGTGATTGCGCCCGTTTCCAGCTCAACCCCTGCAGCGAGAGCCATCTGCACATCCGCTGCGTTGCCTGCGGTGCGCTGGAGCATTTGCATTGCGGCGAAATGGAGCAGTTCAAGCAGCACATCCACCAAAGCCACGGCTTCACCCTGGACGAGGGCCAGACCATGCTGTATGGCCGCTGCAAGGAATGCAGCCGAAAGGAGCAAACCAAATGAAAAAACGCATTTTCCTGCTTTTGGCCCTTCTGATGCTGCTGTCCCTTGCCCTGCCGGCCAATGCCCAGGAGGAGCCCCTGCAAATTGTGGCCACCATCTTCCCGGCTTTTGATTTTGCCCGGGAGATCGCCGGCGGCAACGCCCAGGTCACTTTGCTGCTGCCCCCCGGCACGGACAGCCATTCCTTTGACCCCACGCCCCAGGACATCCTGGCCATCCAGAACGCCGACCTGTTCATTTACAACGGCGGCGAGAGCGACGTGTGGGTCGCCCGGCTGCTGGAATCCCTGGGGGACGACGCCCCGGAAACCTTCGTCATGATGGAGCATGTGGACGTGTGCCTCGAGGCCGAGGGCCATGACCACCACGATCATGATCACGACCACGACCAGCTTCTGGACGAGCACGTCTGGACGTCCCCCCGCAACGTGATGACCATCGCCCAGGGGCTGACGGACAAGCTGTGCCTCATCCGCCCGGAGCTGGCGGATGCCTTCCGGCAAAACAACGCCACTTTCCAGCAAAGCCTGACCGAGCTGGACGCCGCTTTGGCGGAGGTCACCTCCACCGGCGTGCGCACCACTTTGGTTTTCGGCGACCGTTTCCCCTTCCGCCACCTGGCCCACGCCTACGGCCTTGACTGCCACGCCGCCTTCCCCGGCTGCAGCGAGGACAGCGAGCCCAGCATCAAGACCATTGCTTCCCTGGTGAAGCTGATCCGGGAAGAAAACATTCCCGTCATCTTCCATATCGAATTTTCCAACACCCAGACCGCCGGCATCCTGGCCGAGGAAACCGACGCCAAAATCCTGCTTTTGCACAGTTGCCACACCGTTTCCCAGCAGGAGATCGACGCGGGCGCTACCTACCTTGGCCTGATGTGGCAGAACGTGGACGCGCTGAAGGAGGCGCTGAACTGATGGCTCTGATTACCTGCGACAACGTGTCCTTTGCCTACGAGGGCCGCACGGTGCTGAAGGATCTGTCCCTCACCATTGAGCGGGGCGAGTATCTGTGCATCGTGGGCGAGAACGGTTCTGGCAAGTCCACCCTCATCAAGGGGCTTCTGGGCCTGCTCAACCCCTCCGCCGGCAAAATCACCTATGAAAAGGGTTTTCTCAACACCGCCATCGGCTATCTGCCCCAGAAAACCGAGGCCCAGAAGGACTTCCCCGCCTCCGTGTGGGAAGTGGTGTCCTCCGGCTGCCATGACCTCCGGCTGTTCACCACCAAAAAGCAGCAGGAGAAAATCCACGCCCAGATGGAGCTGCTGGGCATCACGGGCCTGAAAAAGCGCAGCTTTGCCGACCTGTCCGGCGGCCAGCAGCAGCGTGTGCTCCTGGCCCGGGCCCTGTGCGCCACCCAGACCATGCTCCTTTTGGACGAGCCCGTGGCGGGCCTCGACCCCCTGGTCACCCGGGAGATGTACCAGATCATTTCCATGCTGCACCGGGAGCAGAACCTGACCGTGGTGATGATCTCCCATGACATCCAGGCCGCCCTCCACCACGGCGACCGCATCCTGCACCTGAGCCACGGCGAAAGCTACCTGGGCACGGTGGAGGAATATCTGAAATCGCCGCTGGGCATGCGGTTTGCAGGAGGGGACGACCATGTTTGAGCTGCTTGTGGAAATGTTCAGCCTCAAGGCCATGGTTCGGGCCGGCGTGGCCGGACTGATGGTCTCCCTGTGCGCCGCGGTGCTGGGCGTGTGCCTTGTACTGAAACGCTACTCCATGATCGGCGACGGCCTGAGCCACGTGGGCTTCGGCGCGCTGGCCATTGCATCGGCCATGCAGCTGGCCCCCATGGCGGTCACGTTGCCGGTGGTGGTTCTCTCCGCCTTCCTGCTGCTCCGCCTGTCCAGCAGGGGCAAGCTCAAGGGCGACGCCCTCATCGCCATGATCTCCACCGGTGCGCTGGCCATCGGCATCATCGCTATCTCCCTGTCCAACGGCACCACCAGCGATATCAAGAGCTATCTCTTCGGCAGCATCCTCACCACCAGCAAGGGCGATATGTGGCTCAGCGTAGCCCTTACGGTAGTGGTGCTGAGCCTGTTTGCCATCTTCTACCGCAAGATTTTTTCCGTCACCTTCGACGAAACCTTCGCCCGGGCCACCGGCGAGAAGGTGGAACGCTACAACATGCTGCTGGCCTTCCTCACCGCGCTGACCATCGTTCTGGGCATGCGGGTCATGGGCGCCATGCTCATCTCCAGCCTGGTGGTGTTCCCGGCCCTGACCGCCATGCGGGTGTGCAAGAGCTACAAAAACGTGATGCTCTGCGCCCTGGCCGTGTCTGTGGTGTGTTTCTTTTCCGGCCTGTGCTTTTCCTACATCCTGGAAATCCCCACCGGCGCCAGCGTGGTGGTGACCAACATCCTTGCCTTCCTGGTGTTCTGGGGAATTGGCAAGGTGCGCAAGGCATAAGGAGGCCGACCGATGAAACAGCTGCTTGTTCTGGACGAACACAACTACGATCCCTCCCTGCCGGAAATCCGCCGCACAGGCATCCGGGGCATTATCTTTCAGGGCGATCAACTGCTGATGATCCGCTCCTCCTTTGGGGAAGTGAAGTTCCCCGGCGGCGGACAGGAATCCGGCGAAACCGACGAAGCCACCCTCCTGCGGGAAGTGCTGGAAGAGACCGGCTTCCACGTTTTGCCGGAAAGCATCCGCCCCTTTGGCCAGGTGGAGGAAAAGCGGCTGTCCGTCCACGAGCCCATGATCTGGCACCAGATCAACCGTTACTATTTCTGCCATATCACCGGCCGCCAGGAAGCCACTCACTTCACGGAAAACGAGCAGAAATATGGCATGCAGCAGGTGTGGGTCACCCTGGAGGAGGCCATCGCCATCAACCGGGAAATGATGCAGCGGGAGGGCCGCAGGGCCTGGAACCAGCGGGAGCTGCGGGTACTGGAGCTGCTGAAAGCCTGGAGGGACGAAGCTTGATTCTCTATCATTACTCGGTGGATTCCTACCAAAGCGGCGGTCATCTGATCAACGATTTCAAAAAGCAATTCCGCTTTGCGGAGCCCTACCTGCTGGCCCTGGAAAAGAGCCAGGATTGCTTTTGGAGCGTGTTCTTTGCCAGCATGGCCCTGTCCCGGGAGTTGTGCGCCCTGAAGCTCCGGAAATATGAAAACTACGTAAAAGACGCGGTGGAAGGCATCTTTGAGTTTGTCCGGCGGCAGGAATTTCCCGGCCGCTCGGTCAGCCGGGTCGGCTGCGTATATTACTGCAGCAGCCAGGCAGAAGCCCTTGCCTATCTGCGGGAAGACTGCCTGGACAGCGGCGACTTTTCGTCCGAGCAGGTGAAGCTGCTGGAAGTCCAGGTGGCGGACGAAACCGTGTTCCAATACGATCAGGCCTTCTTCAACAAGGCAACAGACATCATGGAAACCAGCCGGGATCTGGATGCGGTGTTTTCCCTTGCAAGGGCCTACTTTTCCTTGGAAAGAAGCCAGGAACCGCTGCCGGAGATCCTGTCCGACGGCCAAAATGAAATCCTCCGGGAAATCCAAATAAAGGAAAGCAAAACCGACCTGTGAAATTCACAGGCCGGTTTTCATTTTCGAAATAGCGCGGGGTGCAGGGGGATCATCCCCCTGCCGGGTGTGGGCAGCGCCCACAAACCTTGCGCCGCTCATCGCAGAATCAGGAAATCGTCGGTGTTGTCAGGGCTGCTGAGGCCCATGCTGACAAAGCCGTTCTTCTCGTAGAAGCGGCGGGCCGCATGGTTGTCCTTGTCGCATTCCAGGAGGAAGGGCACATTGCCGTAGGTTTCCCGCACCCGCTTCACCGCCAGCTTCAGCGCCTCCGAGCCGATGCCCCGGCCCTGATACCGCCGGTCGATTACAAAGCCCAGAATCCGGAAGAAACGCGTGCCGCGGATCTCCTCCGGGTCGGCGGGGTCGTCCAGGGCCTGGCCCGCCAGCAGGATGCCCACATACGCGCCGTTCTGGCGGATGGCAAAGCAGAAGCCCTCCAGGCCCTGCTCCATGCCGTACTTGGCCAGGGCGATAGTGTCCGCCACGGGCTCCACAAACTTCTCCAGGATGCCTGTGCGGTCTATGCGGAGAAGTTGCTCCTCATTGTGCGCGTTCAGCTGTTCCAGTTCTACCATGGCGGTTGCTTATTCCTCCACGTCGAAGCCCACGTCTTCGATGGCTTCCTTGAGGGCAGCCACGTCCAGGTTTTCATACTCGATGGTCACGGTCTTGGCGCTAAGGTCCACATTGGCGGACTTGACGCCTTCCAGTTCCGTCAGCGCGCCCTTCACGGCGGCTTCGCAATGCTGGCACTTCATGCCGGGCACTTTCAGGGTAATGGTCATTGCTTGTCATCCTTTCTGTTTTTGTTATGGTGGAACGGTTTGAACCGTTTCAAGCGAAGTGCGTTGCTCAAAACCGATACGGAGCTTAATGACATGCAGGCGGCTCCCAGCATGGGGTTGAGCAGCGGCCCGCCAAACAGGTACAGCAGGCCCGCTGCCACGGGGATGCCCGCGCTGTTGTAGGCAAAGGCCCAGAACAGGTTCTGGCGGATGTTCCGAATGGTGGCCCGGCTCAGTTCTACTGCCGCGGGCACGTCCATCAGGTCGGAGTGCATGAGGACGATATCGGCGGATTCCATGGCCACGTCGGTGCCGGAGCCGATGGCGATGCCGCTGTCCGCCTGGGCCAGGGCCGGCGCGTCGTTGATGCCGTCGCCCACCATAGCCACCTTCTTGCCCGCCTGCTGCAGGGCCTTCACCTGGCCTGCTTTGTCCTGGGGCAGCACTTCGGACAGCACGTGGGTCACGCCCACCTGCCGGGCGATGGCCTCGGCGGTGCGGCGATTGTCGCCGGTCATCATAATGACCTCAATGCCCATGTCCTGCATCCGGGCGATGGCCTGGGCGCTGGTCTCCTTCACCACGTCCGCCACGGCCACGATGCCGCAAAGCACGCCTTCCCTGGCGATGTACATGGGGGTCTTGCCCTCGTCGGCCAGGGCTTCTGCCCGATCGGCCAGGTCCGCGGTCTGAATGCCGTTTTCCTCCATCAGGGCCAGGTTGCCGGCCAGCACGGGTTCGCCCTCCACCTGGGCGCGGATGCCCCGGCCGGTAAGGGCCTCAAACTCCGTCACTGCCGGAATGTTCAGCGCCAGCTCTCTGGCCCGGGCGACCATGGCCACACCCAGCGGATGCTCCGATCCCTGCTCCGCGGCCGCCGCCAGGGAAAGCAGCTGGTCGGCGGACAGATCGGCTGCGGGAAGAACGTCGGTGACGGTGGGGGTGCCGCAGGTGATGGTGCCGGTTTTGTCCAGGATCACCGTATCGATGTTGTGGGCGGCCTCCAGGGCGTCGCCCCCCTTGTAGAGGATACCGTACTCCGCGCCCTTGCCGGTGCCCACCATGATGGCGGTAGGCGTGGCCAGGCCCAGGGCGCAGGGGCAGGCGATGACCAGCACAGACACCAGAATGGTCAGCGCAAAGGCGATGTCCTTGCCCGCAATCAGCCACAGAACGGCGGCTACCGCAGCGATGATCATCACCACGGGCACGAACACGCCGGCCACCTTGTCCGCAATTTTGGCAATGGGCGCCTTGGAACCCTGGGCGTCCTCCACCAGCTTGACAATCTGGCTCAAAGCCGTGTCCCGGCCCACCTTGGTGGCCCGGAAACGCAGCAGGCCGCTCTGGTTCATGGACGCGCCGTACACCGCATCGCCTGCGGCTTTGTCCACAGGCATGCTTTCGCCGGTGAGCATGCTTTCGTCCACCGCGCTGAAGCCTTCCAAAACCTCGCCGTCCACAGGAATCTTGGAGCCGGGCTTCACCACCAGCACGTCGCCGGGAACCACCTGCTCAATGGGCACTTCCTTCTCTTCCCCATCCACCAGCAAAATGGCGGTTTTGGGCTGCAGGGCAATCAGCTTGCGGATGGCCTCGGAGGTGCGGCCCTTGCTGACCGCTTCCATGGACTTGCCCAGCAAAATCAAAGTGATGATCACGCCCACGCTTTCAAAATACAGGCCGTGGTGGGCCAGGTGGCCTTCGCCCAGGGCGATGCGCACGGTGCTGTACAGGCTGTAGAGCAGCGAAGCGGTGGTGCCCACGGCGATGAGACTGTCCATATTGGGGCTGCCCCGGAACAGCACGCTGTAGCCCACGGTGTAGAACCTGCGGCCCACGATCATGCAGGGCACAGCCAGGCACAGCTGGGCGATGGCATAGCGCAGGGGGTACGTTTCCGGCGAGAGAAAGCCGGGCACAGGCAGACCGATCATGGGGCCCATAGAGAGGTAAAACAGGGGCAGCGCAAAGCACAGCGAAATGATGAACCTTCTCCACATGCTGCGGATATGCTCTTCCCGGTTCAGGCTGTCCTCGGGGAAGGCTTCCTTCTTTTCGATGTGCTGCTTTGCCCCGAAGCCGATCTTCTCCACCCGCTGGATGATGCCCTCCACGGTGGCGGGGGCCACATATTGAACGGTCATCTTCTCCGTGGTCAGGTTCACGCTGACGCTGCTGACGCCCTCCAGCTTGCCCACTACCTTCTCAATGCGGGCAGAACAGGCGGCGCAGGTCATGCCGGTAATGTTAAATATGGTTTTCTGTTCCTTGCTCATACTTCCACTCCCTTACCTTTCCATCACCTTGGAGAGGATGCCCATCATCTCGCTGATTTTTTGCTCCGCGTCGCCGGTCTCCACCGCATGCTTCACACAATGGTTCATGTGCTGCTGCAAAACCAGCAGATTGGCCTTTTTCAAAAGCGCGGACGCCGCAAAGATCTGGTTGGAAATATCGATGCAATACCGGCCTTCCTCAATCATGCGGATGATGCCTTCCACCTGACCGGACACGGTTTTCAGGGCCTGCACGGCCTTTTTCTTCTCTTCGTTCATGGGGGATCCTCCTGGAACGATACTACCACCCCCCGGGGGTGGGGTGGTTTTAGTTTAACACCGCTAACCACCGTTGTCAACCCCGGGGTTCTGGGGTATAATCTTCCCAGATACAGGAGGTGACCCCTATGCTCCCTACCGCCGCTGAGGCCATGCAAGAACTGGAACTGGCCGGTCAGCTGAACCCCGGCCCCTGGGTAAAGCATTCCATCAACGTGGGCATTGCCGCCCGGAATATCGCAGAAAAAGTGCCTGGCATGGATCCGGAAAAAGCCTATATCCTCGGCCTGATGCACGATATCGGCCGCAGGGTGGGCATTGTCAGCATTCCCAAGCACGTCTACGAGGGCTACCTCTACTGCCTGTCCAAGGGCTGGGACGAAGCCGCCCGCATCTGCATGACCCATTCCTATGTGCTGATGCAGGATGAATTCCACTACGACCCCTCCACCCCGGAGGAAACCGCCATCAAGGAGTACATCCTGGGCTGTACCCCGGACGACTACGACCGCCTCATCCAGCTCTGCGATTCCCTGGCCACGGACTACGGCTTTGTAATCATCGAGAAGCGTTTTGTGGACGTGGTGCGCCGCTACGGCATCATGGAAGGCTATGTCAATGGCTGGAACAAGACCTTCGAGATCAAAGAAAATTTCGAGAAGCGCATGGGATGCTCCGTGTACGATGTGCTGCCGGACATCGGCCGTACCACGCTTTTGTCCCCTCCGCCCTGGACGCCGCCGGCAACCAAATCCAAAGCATAACAAAAAACGCCCGCAGCTTGAATGTGCGGGCGTTTTTTTGAATGAATGGGCTTAATTTGCGGAAATGCTTCTGGCCACGTGCACGCCGCTGGCAGAGGCATGGGACAGGGAATGGGTGATGCCGCTGCCGTCGCCGATGATGTACAGGCCCTTGTGGCGGGACTGAAGCTGGTCGTCCACTTCCACTTCCATGTTGTAGAACTTGACCTCCACGCCGTAGAGGAGGGTGTCGTCGTTGGCGGTGCCGGGGGCCACCTTGTCCAGGGCGTAGATCATCTCAATGATGCCGTCCAGAATACGCTTGGGCAGCACCAGGCTCAAATCGCCGGGGGTGGCGCTGAGGGTGGGAGTCACGAATGCCTCCGCAATGCGGCTGGGGGTGGAGCGATGGCCGCGGATCAAATCGCCAAAGCGCTGGACGATAACGCCGCCGCCCAGCATGTTGCTGAGCTTAGCGATGGACTCGCCGTAGCCGTTGGAATCCTTGAAGGGCTCGGAGAAATGCTTGGCCACCAGCAAAGCGAAGTTGGTGTTATCGGTCTGCTTGGCGGGATCCTCATAGCTGTGGCCGTTGACGGTGATGATGCCGTTGGTGTTCTCGTTGACTACTGCGCCCTTGGGGTTCATGCAGAAGGTACGCACCAGGTCTTCATACTGGCGGGTGCGGTAGACGATCTTGCTTTCGTACAGCTCGTCCGTCAGGTGGGCAAAAACGGCGGCGGGCAGCTCCACGCGTACGCCGATGTCCACACGGTTGGAGCGGGTGGGGATGTCCAGATCCTTGCAGATCTTTTCCATCCACTTGCTGCCGCTGCGGCCCACGGAAATAATGCAGTTCTTGCAATCGTAAGCATCGCCTGCGGTGTGGATCCGGTAGCCCTCTTCCAGCACGTCCACAGACTGAACGGGCGTATCAAAGAAGAATTCCACCTTGTCCTTCAGGTAAGCGTAGAGGTTTTCCAGCACCACGTAGTTGATGTCAGTGCCCAGATGGCGCACGGAAGCGTCCAGAAGGTGCAGGTCGTTCTGGATGCAAACCGTCTTGAACCGGGTGCCGGCGGTGGAATAGAGCTTGGTGCCCTCGCCGCCGTAGCGCATGTTGATCTCGTCCACATAGCGCATCAGTTCCAGGGCCTTCTGCTTGCCGATGTACTCATACAGCGTGCCGCCGAAATCGTTGGTGATGTTGTACTTGCCATCGGAAAAAGCGCCCGCTCCGCCAAAGCCGCTCATGATGGAGCAGCTCTTGCAGCCGATGCAGGACTTGACCTTGTCCCCGTCAATGGGGCAGCGGCGCTTGCTGAGGGCATGGCCCGCTTCAAATACGGCAATCTTCATTCCGGGATTATTCTGAACCAACTCGTAGGCAGAGAAAATACCGCCGGGGCCGGCGCCAATGATGATCACATCGTAACACATATTGCATGAACTCCTTTACAATATTACAGTCTATTATAATCCATTTTGCCAAAAAGGACAAGCCATTTCCCTCCAGTCAAAAATATGCTATCATCTTTTCAGTCAAGAGAAAGCGAGGCGAACTGCCATGACCATCCGCCTGATGACCCTGGCCGACTACCAGGCCGTCTACGCCCTGTGGCTTGCCACCCCGGGCATGGGCCTCAACACCACCGACGACAGCCGGGAGGGCATCGAGAAATACCTGCGCCGCAATCCGTCCACCTGCTTTGTGGCAGACGATGGCGGGCGGATCGTGGGCGTGATCATGGCAGGGCATGACGGCCGCCGGGGATTCATCCACCACACCGCGGTGCTGCCGGAGTACCGGGGCCAGGGCCTGGGCCGACGGCTGGTGGATAACGCCCTTGCCGCCCTGGAAGCGGAGGGCATCCACAAGGCGGCCCTGGTGGTGTTTGAACATAACCAGCTGGGCAATGGCTTCTGGGAAAAGCTGGGCTTTTCCTCCCGGGAAGACCTTGTGTACCGCAACCGCAATATCCATGAACTGCAGCGAATTGACACCTGATTTATCGCACAAAAAACCACAGCCTGTTCGCTGTGGTTTTTCTGTTTCAACCAAGAAGCTCTTTCATTTTCTTGATGCCCAGCATGGTTGCGCCAAAGGGCGGCAGATTGGCCAATACCACCACTGCCGTGCCGTTTTCCCGGTGGAAGCCCAGGTAGCTGTTATAGTGGCCGGTACCGCCGTTGTGCCACAGGATGCCGTTTTCTTCGTCAATCACCCAGCTCATGCCGATTTTATCAATGATCATGCCTGTAGCACGGTTGCTCTCCGGCGTTGAGTTCAGCGTGCGGAGGGGCTGATGGCAGTCCGCAAAGGGCTGCTTTCCGTCCAGCTGCATTTGGGCATAGGCCAGCATATCGCTGATGTTGGAGGTCAGCGCGCCCGCTGCCATGTAAGCATCGTCCGGCTTCCAGCGCCAGTATTTGCCAAGGTCGCCGGAGAAGTTGGAAATCCGGGTATTGGTCAGGCCCAGTTCCTCCTTCACAAAACGGTTCATCAGGGCCGTATAGCTTTCGCCGTATACCTTTTCCAGAATCAAGCCCAGCAAAGCAAAGGCCAGGTTGGAATACAGGAAGGGATACTCCTTTTCCGGCAGGGAAACCTTGCCCGCCTTGCGCAGCACCATTTTCCGGTTCACACCGTACAGGGCGTTCTCACCCCGCAGGATATTCCACAGCATGGGCCATTCCATGTAAAAATTCTTCAGGCCGGAGGTGTGGGTCAGCAGCCCCGCGATGGTGGGATATGCATTCCCTGCAGGCAGATCCAGGTACCGATCCATAGGTGCATCCAGTTCCAGCTTTCCCTCCCGGATGGCCTTGCTTACAAGCGCCGCCGTGAAAGTTTTGCTGATGGAGCCGATCTCGTAGGTATGTTCGACGTCCGGCAGTTGCTTTCCGCCCTCGCCGTAGACGGCCCAGGATGTTCCTCCGCCGCGGATTACGCCAACGGTAATCACCCCATTGGGCTTATCGGTCAGGGTATGCTCCAGCGCCTCCTGGAAGCTCATGCTGCCGGCATCAACAGTTTTCTTCATTGGGGGCGTCACTCATCCTTGCCGGTAAAGTTGCGAACAACTTCCTTCACGTTGTCGCCGGCGTCTTCCACAATTTCCTTCAGGTCGCCGGTGAACTCAGGGGCGTTCTTCTGGATGGAGAAGCGATAGCCCAGCAGCAGGGCCACCACCGCGCCGATCACCACCAGCCAGATGGCCAGCAGCGCGCTGACGATGGTAAACAGCAGGGACAGGTTGATGATGGTGGTGGAATCCTTGGTGACCTTAATGCGGGTGCGGTAGAGAGTAGAAAAAATGTTATTCATGAATTGGTTCCTCCTTCATATTTGGGGTCGGGGCGATGTTCCTTCGCCTCCTGACAGGATAATCATACCATATTCCAGATCCGAATGCTTGAGAGCGCCATCAAAAAAACATGAGAAAGTAATGAGAACCATCTTCATTTTTTCTCAGGGACGGATGATGACCGCGGCGATCTCGTCCCGCAAAGGAAACAGCCGGTTCATGTCCCCGCTTTCCAGGGCGATACATCCCTGGGTCCAGTCCGAGGCTGTGCCGCCTTCGTGGATGTAGATCTCCCCGCCCAAAGCAGTGCCCCATGGCGGCCGACGGTGTTCGTCCCAGGCGGCATGTACCGCCCGGAGCGCCCCCTGATCGATTCGGCCCTCTGCGAAGGCCAGCTCTGCGTCCTCCCGGGCGGGATAGCTCAGGCCCAGGCTGCGGCCGTACTTGCCCTGCTCTTTCACCAGGCAGATGTAGAACCGTCCCTCCGGGGTGCAGCCGTCCCCCTCCGCCCGCTTCTTGTCCACCGGGTTTCTGCCCAGGGCTACCGTGCAGCTGAATACAGATACGTCGCCGTCAAGCAGGGTCATTTTCCGCTTGCTTTTTTCCACAACCAGTTCCATGGGCCGCCTCCTGCCATTTTCTCCAGCATCCTCCAGAATTGTGAGCAAGCTGTGAATACTCTGTAACATTCTGTCTTTCGACTGATTTTTCCTTGCGAAATTATCAATCCTGTGCAATAATATTTGCGATGTGCATGCCGCCTTCGGGCGTGCTGCCGCCAACGGAACCATTTCCAGAAGGAAAGGATTGTGCAAAAATGAAAAAATGGATCGCTCTGTTTCTGAGCCTGTGCATGCTGCTTTCTGCCACCGCGCTGGCAGAAACCGTTACGGAAGAATTGCCCGTTGAGGCCCCTGCCGTCGCCGAGAACACCCTGGCCGACGACCAGGTTCTTGCCACCCTCTACGGCGAAGACATCACCTGGGGCCAGATTGCCTCCACCTATGAGGATCTGATCGCTTACTATGGCTCCTACTACGACCTGTCCCTGCAGGAGAACGTGGATCTGTTCCGCGCTGTGGCTCTGGATTCCTACATCACCGGCAAGGTGGTGGACAAGAAGGCGCAGGAGCTGAACATCGTCCTGACGGAAGAAGAAAAGGCCGCCGCTGAGGAAGGCGCTCAGTCTGACTGGGACGCTGCCATCCAGGAATACATGGCCGGCACCGAAGGCGCCACCGAAGAGGATGCCGTCGCCTACTTCACCGAGCTGGGCTACTCCCCCGAGTCCCTGAAGGCCGATTACGTGGAATACGCCACCGATGATAAGATCCGCGCCCACATCATCCAGGACGTGGTGGTCACCGATGAAGACGTGGAAACCTACTACCAAGAGCTGGTTGCCGCCGATAAGGAACTCTACGGCAGCGACGTTTCCGCCTACGAGAGCTACAACAGCTACGTGTACCAGATGGAAATGTACTCCATGTACTACGGCACCGAGAGCAATATGGACCGCGCCTGGTATCGCCCCGCCGGCTTCCGCCTGGTCAAGCACATCCTGCTGCCCGTGGATGAGGCCCTCATGACCGAATACCAGAGCCTGCAGGCCCAGCTGGAAGAGCAGATGGCCGGTGAAGCCGCGAATGCTGAGGAAGGCATCGCTACCACCGACGAACCCGTGACCCAGGAGCAGGTGGACGCCGCCAAGGCTGCCATTCTGGACTCCGTGTCCGGCACCGTGCAGGAGATCAACGACAAGCTGGCCGCCGGCGCCACCTTCGATGAGCTCATGGTTGAGTACTCCATGGACTATCAGCCCACCGGCACCAACACCTACGAAGTGAGCGTCGCCTCCACCCTGACCTATGTGCCCGAGTTTGTGGAAGCCGCTTTCAGCGTGGATAACGTGGGCGATGTGTCTGCCCCCTACATCAGCACTTACGGCGTGCACATCCTGCTTTACGTGGAGGATATCCCCGAAGGCCCCATCGAGATGACCGAGGAACAGCGCCAGCTCAAGTATGAGCAGCTGCTGGCCACCCGTCAGGACGAGCAGTACACCTCCACCGTGGAAGGCTGGATTGCCGAGGCTGGCGTGACCTACACCGGCGTCATTTCCGACCTGAACACCCTGATGGCTGAGATGGAAGCCGCCGAGGAAAATCCTGTGGAAGAGGAAGCCCCCGTGGAAGAGACCACCGTGGACGAAACCACCGAGGAAGTTCCCGCCGAATAATTTCCAAAAATATCGCCCCGATCTTCGCTTGAGGATCGGGGCGTTTTTTTGATGCAGTTATTGGCAGGCCGCAGCGTAGACCGCGTTGTGAAGCAGACGGCGGATGCGGTAAATGGCCAGGCTGTCCCGGGAGGGGCAGATACGGTTGGTCAGCAGCACCACATACAGGCCGGTGGTGGGGTCCAAAGTGAAACTGGTGCCGGTAAAGCCGGTGTGGCCGATGGTCTCCTTGGGGAACAGGTCGCCGGTGTAGCCGTTGTCAAACCGGGGCAGATAGAAGCCGAGACCGCGGCCCTGGGCCATGCCCGGGGTACGGTTTTCCATGCTCAGCCGCACCGTGGCGGGGCAGAGGTACCGGCTGCCGTCCGGCAGCGCGCCCTCGGCGGCCAGCATCTGCATCAGCAGGGCCAGGTCGTCCATGGTGGAGAACACGCCCGCGTTGCCGCTGACGCCGCCCAGGAACCGGGCGTTTTCATCATGGACGATGCCGGTGAGGCATATGCCGTCGTCCGTCATTTCCGTGGCGGCGATGTTCCCGCCAGAGGGCAGGTAAGAGGTGTTTTTCATCTTCAGGGGCCAGAAGACCTCCTGCAAGGCCAGCTCGTTCAGGGGCTGGCCGTAGAGGCATTCCAGCAGCTGCCCCAGCAGGATGTATCCGGCGCAGCAATACTGCACCCGGGTGCCCGGCTGGTAGCTAAGCGGTGCGGAGAGCAGCATCTCTGTGCTTTCTTCCGGATCCCGGGCCATCTTCCACAGGTGGAAGCCGTTGGGAAAACCGGCGGTGTGGGTCAAAATCTGGGCGATGGTGATGTCCTGCTTGTCCGCCGGCGCGTCGATGAATGTGCCCAGCTTGTCCCACAGGCACAGCTTGCCGCTTTCCATGGCCCGGAGGCTCAGCATGCCCACCACCAGCGGCTTGGTGATGCTGGCCACGTCAAAGCGGGTCTGCTCGTTGCAGAGGCCCGCGTTTTCCTCAATGGACAGCCGACCGTAGGCCCGGCGGTACAAAACCCGGTCGCCCCGGCCCACCAGCAGGCATGCGGCGGTAAACGCCTCCTGCTCCAGCCCTTGCCGGATGACCCGGTCAGCATGGGAAAAATCTGGCATTCCCCGCACCTTGCTCCCTCCTAACGGTTATCGTTGATTCTTGCCGCGCCAGCGCACGTTGCTGACGCCTTCTTCCGTGACCAGCGCCTTTTTCAGTTTGCGCTTGGCGTTCACGCCCACCTTGCTCTGGCACAGCTGCATCATGGGCAGGTCGCTGGCGCTGTCCCCATAAGCGGCGGACGACTCAAATACCAGGCTGTCGCCCATGGCGGCCAGGTACTCGGCCAGGCGGAGAGGCTTCTGGAAGCCCTTGCAATTATCTCCGCAGATCTCGCCGGTGTAGCGATCCTGATTATCCAGGTTCATCCGCGTGCCGATGACGCTTTCCACGCCCAGCAGGCTTTCCATGGCATTCAGGTAAAATGCAGGAGACGCGGTGATCAGCAGCACCGATGCGCCCCGGGCTTTCTCGTCCTGGATGGCCTTGAGGCCCGCCGGGAACATTTCCGGAATCAGCTTGTTTAGGCAAAAGTCAATGGAAAAGGCGTCCATCTCGCTTCTCAGCCTGCCCTTGATCCATTGCATGGCCTCGGTTTTGGAGCGTTCTGCGGAGCAGAGCTTCAGTCCGTACAGCACGCCGTACCATGCGCCCCGGAGCAGCTGCCCGGTGCTGCACAGCCCCTTTTTGTGGGCGTAGCGGCAAACGGTGATGATGGAGTCCCCTTTGCGCAGGGTTCCGTCAAAATCAAACAGGGCGTAGCTCTTTTCCACGTTGGTTTCCTCCAGGCTGTCACTCTTTTGTGAATGTATGAAGTATACCATGATTTTGCCCAAAAAGCCATACAATTCCCCGCTTTCAGGGCAAAAAACATCCCGGCGGATACATCTCTGCCGGGATGAAAATGGTTACTCGTGAATCCAGACCCGCATCTCGCCCTCGCCCCGGTTGCCCCAAGCGTAATAGGGAACGGCCAGGATCTCCGCGTCCACCTCTGCGGGGGGATTGACGGAGTACAGATCGTCGCCGTGAACCAGCCGCTTGCCCACGGCCTTCAGCACCACCACGTCGCCCAGAGGGCCGGACTGTTCCTCGGCTGCGATTTCCACGCCCCGGGGCAGACGAAGCGCCGCCAGGCCCTTGCCGTTATCGGCCTCTTCCAGGGCGTAGACCACCGGGCCGCGAAGAAGGGCCACGCAGCCCACGTTCTCACGGACGTTAGGATCGCAGTACACCCGGCGTACCTCCATGGGAAACGCGATGTCCACCACGTCGCCCGCCTTCCATTCCCGGGCGATCCAGCCATATCCGTCGCGGATATCCACGTCCCAGGGCTGACCGTTGATGCTGACCTGCCAGTCCGTCGCCCAGCCGGGCTTATGCACCGCGAAGGTGAAGCGGCCGTCGGCCTTCTCCATGGTGTAGCGCACCTTGCCCTGCCAGGGATAGCCGGACTCGCAGCGCACCTTCACGCCGCCATTGAGCGCAAACTCCGCCTCGCCGCCCAGGTACAGGTGGGCAAAAATGGTGTCCGCATTCTGGCCCCAGGCGTACTGGCCCAGAGAGGTCACCAGGCGGGCCACGTTGGGCGGGCAGCATGCGCAGGCGTACCAGTCAGGCCGCTTGGGCAGGGCATGCTTGTACTCCTCCTGCTTGCCGCTGAGGCCGGGCAGCACCTCCAGCGGGTTGACGTAGAAAAACTTCTTGCCGTCCAGCTGCATGCCGGACAGGATGCCGCCATACAGTTCCTTCTCCATGATGTCCGCATAGCGGCCGTCCACCTCCGCCTCCAGCATCCGCCGGGCGAAGAACACCAGGCCCACAGACGCGCAGGTCTCGGCGTAGATGGTGTCGTTGGGCAGGTCGTAATCAAAGGTGAAGGCCTCGCCATGGCGGGTGGAACCGATGCCGCCGGTCACATACATCTGCTTGTTGGTCACGTTGTCCCACAGGCGCTTGCAGGCGTCCAGCAGGGGCTGATCGTCCACCTCGGTGGCCAGATCGGCCATGGCGGTATACATGTACATGGCCCGGACGCTGTGGCCCACCGCCACGCTCTGCTCACGCACCGGCAGATGGCTCTGGAAATAGTGGAAATCCACCGGGCCGCCGCCCCAGTGATACCAGCCGCGGCGGTCTTCCTCTTCCTGGAAATACTTGGGCTCCACGCCCCGGTCGTCCAGGAAATACTGGGCGGTTTCCAGGTACTTCTTCTCCCCTGTCAGCCGATAGAGCTTGATCAGCGCCAGCTCGATCTCCTGATGGCCGGGCACGCCCCGGACGCCGTCCTTGCCGAAGCGGCTGCAGATCAAATCCGCATACCGGCGCATGATGCAGAGGAACTGGTCCTTGCCGGTGGCCTCGTAGTACGCCACCGCCGCCTCGATCAGGTGGCCCGCACAGTACAGCTCGTGGCACTCCCGCAGGTTCTGCCAGCGGTGCTCCGGCTCCTTCACGGTAAAATAGGTGTTCAGGTAGCCGTCCTCCTGCTGGGCCCGGCCAAGCAGGGCGATCATCTCATCGGCCCGCTTTTCCAGCTCCGCATCCGGGCGGATGATCAGCGCATAAGCCACGGCCTCCAGCCACTTGGCCACGTCGCTGTCCTGGAACACCATGCCGTAGAACTGGCCATCGGCCTCACCGGCAGCGATGCGGAAATTCTCCACCGCATGACTCTTTTCCACGCCGGGGATGCGGTCATGAAGCACGTCCTCCTGGTAGGGGATGACGGTGTCCAGCATCAGTTTTTGCACATGGCTCCAAAAGGGATCCTGCACCCGGACGTTTTTCAGGTCGATATTCTGCTGCACTTTGCGCACGCTCATAGAAGAAGCCTCCTGTGGTGTTTTTCTCAAAGTTGCCTCTATTATAGCCAAAAACCTGTATCCACGCAACAAAAAATCGCCCCGGAGAGCGATGTCTTCCGGGGCTTTTCTTTAGCATTTGTTGCAGTTATCGCAGCTTTCGCCTTTCCGCAGGTTGAGGGCGGGGTTGAAAGCGTAGAAATTCTTGCAGTTCAGCTTCTCCTGCACAATGCCCAGCATTTCCGCAAACCGCTGATAATGGACAATCTCCCGCGCCCGCAGGTACCTCAGCACGTCCAGCACGTCCGGGTCGTCGGCCTGGAGGATGAGATTCTCGTAGGTTGTGCGGGCCTTCTGCTCTGCTGCTGCCTCATTTTGGCAACCTGTCGTCCATCCGGCGGATGGTCACCGGCACATCCCGGCTGCCCGGAAGACGTCTGCCCACCTCAATCCGGCAGATGTCCCGCCCCTCCCCCGCCATTTCCGCAAGCCTTTCTTCCGCGATGAACGCCCCGGGGCAATGTTCCTTGTTCCGGCTGTGGGCGGGGCATTGCAGGTACCAGCGGCCCCGGCTTTGGTGGCGCTGCAATGCGGAGCCGCAGGATGCGCAGAAAACCTTTCCGGCCAGCGGCCCTTTCTGTCCCGGCGACCTTTTCGGCCCCCGCTGCAAACGCTCTTGCACAGCATCCCACAATGCCCGGCCAATGATTGCCTCATGAGTGTTTTCCACCACAAACCACAGGCTTTTGTCCCTGGGCCGGCATTCCTTGGTTTTGTACGATACGCTGCCGTTCCTCCCCTGCACCATATGACCGATGTACATGGGATTGCGCAGCATCTCCCCGATGGTCTCCCTTCGCCACTTCTCCCCCATCGCCCCCTGGGAGGCCTTGTACTGCATGCCTATACGCCGCTTGTACTCCGAGGGATTGGGTATGCCTGCGTCGTTCAGCTGGCGGGCGATGTCGCTCATCGTGAAACCCTGGGCGTATTTCGTGAAAATCTCCCGCACCACTTGCGCCGCATCCCCATCCACCAGCAGGCGGCCCTTATGCTCCGTGTCCTTCCGATAGCCGTACAGCGCAAACGCGCCAATGTGCCAGCCATTCTTCCGCCGGTTGTCCAGCACGCTGCGGATGTTTTCCGACATATCCTCCAGGTACCATTCGTTGATCAGCGCGTTGATCTGCCGGGTTTTCTTGTTGGCCTTGCTGCTGGTGTCCGCCTGATCCACCACGCTGACGAACCGCACGCCCCACAGGGGAAACAGCCCGTGGATGTACTTTTCCACCAGCTCCACCTCCCGGGTGAACCGGGACTGGGTCTTGCACAGCACCACGTCAAACCGCCCGGCCTCCGCGTCCCGGAGCAGCCGCTTGAACTCCGGCCGGTTTCTGTCCGCCCCGGCGTAGTCGTCATCGCTGTAGATATCGCAGATCTGCCAATGCTGCTCCTCCGCATACTGGCGCAGCATGTTCTTCTGGTTGGTGATGCTCCCGCTGTCGTCCCCCGCCCGCTTGTTCCTGTCCTCCTCGGACAGGCGGCAATAGATGGCCGCCTTCATCATGATCGCCCTCCTTTCAGCGGCACAGCTTATGCGGAGGGCCATCGGCCATATGAAAAGCCCGCACCGTTCAGGATGCGGGCTTTTTGTTTATTCGGTTTCGCGTTTTCGGAGCATCAGCGTCATGGCGGCGGCCGCCAGAAGCATCAGCGCCATATGCAGGCAGAGGTTGCTGCTGTCTCCGGTGGGCGGGGGCGGCTGGCCGGGGTCGTAGATGTTTTCAAAGGGCAGCACGCAGGCTTCCACGTCCTTGCCATCCACCTGAACCGTGGCCGTCGGGCGATCCTCCGCCGCGGTCACATTGACCTTCACGGTGTAGACCACGTCGCTGTAGGTCACGTCCTTGCGGGCGTCGTTAACCTCGGACACCTTGAATTCATTGGGCTGGCCGACGTCCTCGGCCTTGAAAATCAGCAGGAAGCGGGCCGCGCCGTTCTTGTCCGTGGTGACGGTCTGCTTTTCGCCGGTAGTCACATCCTCCAGCTGGAAGGTGAAGCCCTCGGGGCCCATCTTCTTGTCCGTGCTGCTCAGCACGGTTTTCTCAATGACGATTTCCACCGGGGCCTCGGTCAGCACATCGGTCTTGGGGGCGAAGGTGTTGATCAGGGAGCCCGCGTGGTCAAACATGTAGGCCAACGTGGTGGGAACAAGGAATGCCAGCGCGGCGACCAGCGACACGATCAAAATCAGCTTTCCCCACTTGCGGCGGATATTCACTTTGCTCCCTCCTTTCAGGCTTCTATTTTAGCAGATTATTGGAACGGCTGCAAATTGTTCAGGGGCAGGGCCATCTCCAAGGCTTTCTCGGCGGACATTTTCTGCTCCACGCCGTCCACCTTTTCCACAAACACATCGGACTCAATGGCCATGGTCTTGATCAGCAGGAAATCGGCGCTGATGTTGGCCAGGTCGGCGTTGGTGACGTCCCTGCTCATGGCCACCTGCAGCAGCATGGGCGGGGTGGTTTTATTGACGGGCAGTTCCTCCAGGCACGTGACCACCATCATCATGTAGGGGCGGCCCTTGATGTTGATTTCCCTCCATTCGTGGAACTGGAAAGACTCACACGCGGTGTTGAAATTCAGGTGGATGATTTCATTCTGATAGGCGTATTTGTCCAGGGCGAAAGCGGTGCGGATGTAGGCGGGTGTTTTGCCCTCGTTGCTGACGGAGGTGAACTTATCCACCGCACCGATGATTTTGCTGTCATCCCAGAGCTGTACGTTGTCGATTGTGACCTTGTCATCCCAGGTAAAATCCGCGCCGTAGCGGGCGGGGGCCAGCTGCTCCGGCGTTCCCTCACCCACCAGGGCGGTGCCATCAGCGTTGCGTTTCTGGTAAACCAGGCGGACGTCCAGTTCACCTTCGGTATCCTGTTTAGGAGCGCCGCCCGTAGTAAACAGGTTGCTCAGGTCTGCAAACAGGTCAGACAGGCCCTGGGCCAGGGTGCCGTTCACGGCCAGCAGGCCCACCAGCAGCAGGCAAACGGCCAGCACAATTGCTTTTTTCACAGGCGTATCTCCTTTCTGTATGTAGTGGTGCGCCATAGCGGCAACCAAAAGGCACGGGGGATGCGTACCCTTTGGTTGCCGCCCCTCCCGGAGGGGAGGGGTGGCGGGGAAAATTACTTGATTTCTTCGCCGTCAATAACGAGCTTTCCGGTAGAGTTAGGAACAAAACGTCCATAAAGATCGCTTTGGCCTTCGGGACGTTCGATTTCCGTGCTGCCATTAATTTGTTTGATGGTATTACCGGATGCGGTAATATTAGAAATCGTTACTTCGCCAACATTGGCCGTTCCGACTGCTACACCCACACGATAACTGTCATCGTAAGAAGTCAAAACACAATCCTTTACGGTGCAGTTTTCAATTGTTGTATAAGTGGCAGGGTTACAACCAGCATGACCGTTGATGGCACCAACCGTACCTTTACCGGTAATCTCGCAATTTACTACAGAGCAGTTCTTAATAGTAATATAGGAATCAACGGGGCCGTCACTTTGTACATTGTATCCGGATGTCCAACCTACCAAGCCGCCCGTACGTCCACCGGATACCTTCGAATTAATCAGGTGGCAATTATTCAGTTCAAGCTTATCCATAGAATCTTCTGCACAGACAAAAGCACCGTAACCGGTTGCGGTATACGCACCTTCATCTGTCATGTCGGCATCAATGATAGTCAGATCATTGATTACAATGCCACTTCCGCCAGCAAAACCGCCACCATACAAGGGAGCATTCAGGCCCTTAATGTAATTGCCATTGCCGTTGATTGTAACAATATCTGCTCCATGATAGCCATCAACCGTCACAGGAGTCCAATCATAGCCAGTCATATCGTAGCTTTCGGTCAGTTCAATGGTAACGTTGCCGGAACCCGCGTCAGATGCTTCGGTCAGCAGTTTTTCCAGTTCGGCAGGATCGCCGGTAAATTCAGCGGGAGGATTGTTGTTAAGCCACTCATCTCCGGGGCTGCCGATATCATCCTTAGTCCAGCCGGTGAACCAGCCAGGAACGTTGGCGTTGTCTTTGCCCATGGGGAAAGCTTCGTTCAGGGCTTCTTCAGCGCTGTCAAAACCAGCGGTCTGCACGGCCTGGGACAGAACCAGAATGTCGTAGGTTTCGCCCAGTTTGGCAACGTATTCGTTGTCTACCTCTTTCTTCAGATATACCTGCAGCAGGCTAGGAATGGTGGTATCTCCAGCCTCAAGGACTTCCTTGTGGGTCACAACGGCAATCGCGTAGTTCTTTTCGTCAATAGTAACAACATCATCCAACCAGCTCCAATACCAGTCGGTGTTGCCGTCGCCTTCGGTAGCGTCGCCGCGATTTGCGCCATCGTTTCTCATCAGGCCGATATGCGTTCCGGTAGATTTTACTTCCTTCACATCATCAACAACTTCAAAGGCGATAATCGTACGAACATAAGCATCGCTTTTGCCAATGTTCTTTACGGTCACAATCTTATCCTGAGCGTTGGGAAAATTCTTACCGTCAGCCTTTGCGAGGAATTTATAGGCACCACCCGTGCTGGAAACTTCTTTTCCCGTTTCATCCACGTAATGATGAGGTGTGCCTACAGCGGGGTACAGGGGCTTGTTAGGAGTGAACGCCTGCAGTTCGCCGTTTTCATCGCGTTCTTGCTCGTTCTGAATAATGTCCACATTACCCAGGGTCATGACGTTGACATCAGCGTCAGTGTCAGTCAGGTAGGCCAGGGTGGTGCCCAGGCCAATGGTCAGGGCCAGTACCAGGCTCAGGACCATCAAGAGGGTAGACTTCTTCATGATTGTTTACTCCTTTTTGCATTGTGTTAAAGGAAGTTTGGGGAGTTCCCCTCCCGGGTGGGAGGGGAAGAAGCGTGTTACCACACTTTGCACTGAGAGGAAACATCAACGCCGTCCACGATGAACGTTGCTTTGCCCTGAGCGGTTTCGCCCTTAGAATTACTATTGTAGTAAATCTTGTCTACGCCCAGACCATCACAGTTTTCAAAGCTGACTACAGTACCAGCGGGTACTTTTTCGCTGATGTCAGCACCTTCCATATCGGAAGAGAAGGAGCAATCCTTGAAGGAGGCATTCTGATATGCACGCACAATACCGTAGTAGCCATTGTGGGTAAATTCGCAATCAGTAAAGGTCAGGCTCTGAATAGCAGTACCAAAGCTGTTCCATCCACTAAATTTGCACTTGCTGAAAACAAGTTCACCGTCGCCATGATCGAAATGAGCGGCGTAGGCGTATTCAGAGTCAAAGGTGCAATCAATGAAGGTAACGGTTCCCTTCGCACCGTTTCCATAGCTACCATGGCTTGCATCGCCAGTGAAAATGGCGTTCCTAACAATCGTTCCGTCAGGGAAGGTAACGTTATCCAGGTCGCCCAGGTTGTTGCCCTGTGCGTCAATCAAAACGGGCTTGTTGTTCTCTTCGGCTTCCTTCAGGGCTGTCTTCATCTCACTGAGAGAAGTGACCTTGACGGTAGAAGGAGCAATGGCGTTACCCTTGTCGCCCCACTGAGCGTTGTAAGCTGCGTAAGCTGCCTGAGGAGTCTCGAAGCCTTCCTTCTGCACAGCATAAGCGGCTGCGTAGATGATGGGAGCGCCATCCTCGTTGATGTTCCAGTCAACAGGAGTCACTTCGCCATTCACAACGCGATACAGGTCGCCCTTGGGATCGATGTCGATCTGAGCATCCATGTACACCTTTTCGATGTTGGGCAGAGTGGTTTCGCCGGGCTCAAGAGCCTTGTTGTAAACCAGAACGTAAGTGTTGTAAGGCACGCCGTTGATTTCTTCCTGGTACATGTTCTCGCCTTCAGCAATGCTGTTGAACACATTCCAGTGCATCTTGTTCTCGTTGATGTATTCAGCGCTCAGTTCCACGCCCTCAGGGATGTAGCCATCGAAGAAACCGGCTTCCAGGGCCGCATTAACGCGGTCGTCGGTCACATAGCCTTCAGTGGTGGCACCCTTGGGATTCCAGTGGATGATGTTCTTATTGGAGCCCTGCTCCGTGCCCTGCACGGGATTATCCAGAGCGGTGGGGATGGAGAAGGTCAGCCACACCCAAGCGTCGGTGTCACCGGTATTGGTGATGGTGGGCTTCTTTTCAATTTCCTGACCAGGGATCAAGGTGGAACCCTGCTCAAAGTCTTCATTCAGGTCGATGTCAACGTTGCCCATGGTGAACACGTTGGTTTCTACATCACGGTCAGTCAGGTAAGCCAGGGTGCTGCCCAGGCCGATGGTCAGAGCCAGTACCAGGCTCAGCATCAGGAGAAGAGATTTCTTAGTCATGGTGCTTGCTTCCTTTCGTCTTTTTGTTTTGGGGTTTTTTACAGGAGGTGGGGACGCGCGCGAAAGGGATTAGTGTACGGGCGCTTCAAGCTGGAGCTGCATGATCTGCCATGCGTTGGCAGGCGTGCTGATCTCAGTGATGCTGCTATCCCGCTGCACTGCATATGCAGTGATGGTCAGCGTGGGATAATCGGCGCTGGTCAGCGCTGCCAGCTGCTGCAGGGTAGTGGTTTCCTTCATGTTGACCACGTGATCCTTCAGCACCGGGAAGTCCTGCGGGAGCTGCGCGCTGTCTACCTTGCGGTAGTACACGCCATCACCCTGGGCCAGTGCCTGCCAGCCGTCAGCCATGTCGTATTCCATGAAATCGGCAAAGTTTGCGGACTCGTCCACTTTCACAAACAGCCAGCAATCCTCTGAGCCGGCTTCCACAGTCACCGTGGGATCCTTGGCGATGGCCTGTCCCAGTCCCATCTCGTAGAGATTGGTGTTGGGATTGTCGTCGCCGTCTTTCCCGGTGTCTGTTTCAGCAAGGCTGATATCGATCATGCCATAGGTGAAGGTGTTGACCACCGTGGACGTTCTCGATTCCAGCCAGGCCAGCGTGCCGCCGCTTGCGCTTGCCAGAATCATGGTCAAAGCCACCAACAGCGTCAGCATTTTTTTGCTGCCGATGCTCTTGGAAAGCTTGTCGATCATGCGCTTCCAACCGTACACTTGCGTCCCTCCTTTCCTGATGATTTAGGGGTTATTTCTTCACGCGGGGATGCCCGCGATGAATCCGGGGGTTAGTTCATCTGGCCGTCAAAAGCAGCCCAGGCGGCCTTTTCGTCTGCCAAAGCAGCGCTCTGGATGGCGTGGCCTTCCACCTTCATCTGCATACCCTGGAACGCTTCCAGACCTTCATTGTCTACGTCAACGGGAACCTGGAAGGTTTCAAACAGGGCGGGCAGAACCTTTTCGCCGTCCTTGCCGTTCACGGTTTCAAAGTAGCGGAATTCGTAGGTGATGGTGTCGGCGGTGGTGTCTTCCACGATGCCGCTCAAAGGCCAGTCGGTAAGGTTCAGATCAGGGACAATTACGCCAAGCACGTCGCCGGCTTCACAGCCCAGAGCTTTCTTCACGGCAGCGGCGTTGGTGATGGTGACCACCATACGCACGTAGGATTCCTCGCTGCCATCCTTCACGGTGACGGTGGGATCCTTCAGGAACTCTTTGCCGGGAACCAGGTTGTACTGGTTTCCCTTGTTACGGCTCGGAGGAATGGGTTCGCCCTGTTCAGGAACCAGATTTCCGTTTTCGTCAATCTCAACCTTCGGGGGAATCTGGTCTTTATTCACGGTAGATTCCGGCAGAACGGTGACATTTCCTTCCTCGTCAACGGAAATATCCGGAGTGTTGTCGCCATTTAAATCATACTTGGGATGACCCTCAGGATCGACGGCGGTTTCGTCCAAGTCGATAAGAACGTTGCCGACCGTGAAAGTGTTGGTCGCGCTGGCGGTGCTGGTCAGGTAGGCCATTGTGCCGAACACCGACAGTGTCATGGCCAGCGTCATACTGAGAACCATGATCAGGGAACGCTTTCCAATTCTCATTGGGATTGACCTCCTATCTATTTCTAACGCAATGTTTGGCGTATTCTGGAACGTTGCGTAGATGCTTGAGCATATCCTTTACCGGTTTTTCCCGTATCATGCAGAAACCGTCAGTTTTGAGTGCTTCTGCGGCGCCGCGGCTGCTGGCCCAACTGATTGGCTTGGGTGGGATAGCTTCGGGGCTGCTGGGGTACGGGCCGGTCGGGGTACCCCTGCTGATATCGCTGTTGGGGATAAGCCTGCTGAGGGTAAGCAGCCTGGCCAAAATTCTGTTGGGGGTACGGGAGCTGTTGGGGCTGTGGCTGCGAATACTGGGGCGGGTACTGAGGCTGTGCCTGATACGGCTGTTGATATTGCGGCTGGGGTTGCTGATATTGCTGCGGATATTGAGGTTGCTGATATTGCGAGGGATACTGCGGTACCGGCTGCTGATATGGCTGTGCGTACTGAGGTTGTGCCTGGTACTGAGACTGTTGATACTGCGGCTGGTATTGCGGCGGTTGCTGGGGATAGGGGTTGTCCATCTGCCGTACCTGCGGGGAATCCTGCCCATCCTCGGGCTTAGGCCATGTGATGCCCACCTTTGCCAGCAGATTTGTCAACCAAGGCATCTCAATCCGCTTTTCTTCCTTGCCAGATGCATCCTTGCTGGTGACGTTGTCCGTAATAAACACAATCACAATCAGCGCGATGCTGACGGCTATGGCCACATATATGCCCGGAGGATTCTGAATGTAATTGGCAACATTTCCCAAATGGGGAATGGAGAACACTACTTTGCCAATAATGCTCGCAGGATTCACCAAAGAGGCGTCCACATCGTTGTTGGCATCACCCTTTGTGCGGAAACGGGTGACATAGGGATTGTTTTCATCAGGGACCAGCTCCACGATACGGTGTGTCACCACCGTGTTGGGCGTTGGGCTGTAGGTGATGACATCCCTGACACGAAGTTCCTCAGGATTCACCTTTTTAACATAAATCAGTGAACCAACCGGGTAAGTGGGCTCCATGGAGCCAGTCAACACGCCGTAGATATCCAGACCGAAAATCCGGATGGCGGATATGAAGAACGCAAATACGATTGCGAGACAAACCATTACAGTAGTAACAGTCCGCAAGATAACCTTCGTTTGGTGGTTCACGCGGTACCTCCTGAAAAATATATCGTAAAAGCATTATCAAACCAAACACACTATATATTATTGTATATTTGACCCAAAAGCCTTTACTAGTGCGAGGAATCGATAAAATGGTAGAAACATACACAATGTATTTTACCCACAGAGTCAAGGAAAATCAAGGAAAAACTCGATTGTTTCTTTTATTTTATTTGTTCTTAATATAATTTTAACATTTGATTTATTGCAGAAATTTTATTTCTTTTTTATATGTTTTATCAGCAAAATTATCCCTTTCCCTGTGCCGATTTTCCTCGTTTTTTCATTATTTATCAAATCAATCTCCTTAACATTCCCGCACATTTTTGAGCGCAACCAGTTTCCGGCATGCTGTTCTTTTCTTGTTTTTCCGGGTTGTAGCATCTGCTGCAAGGTTTTCATGCAAATCGGTAATGGGATCGCCCTTTACCATAATAGAAGCAGAAGTGTGGGGATAGCCGCCCGCAGCTGCCGGATAGACGCCGGTGGTGTGATCCACAAAATAAGCGTCGAAACCGTGGGTCTTCAGCTGGTCCTCCCGCAGGTTGCGGGTCAGCTGATAAACCATGGTGCCCACAATCTCGAGATGCCCGAGCTCCTCAACCCCTACGTCCGTGAGTAAAGCCTTGGCTTCCTTATGAGGCATGGAAAACCGCTGGCTCAGGTAACGCAGGCTGGCGTTCAGCTCGCCGTCAGGGCCGCCATACTGGCTGATGATCAACGAAGCCATCTTGGGGTTGGGGCGTTTGATGCGTACCGGGTACTGAAGATCCTTCTCATACACAAACATTGGCTATTCACTCCTTTCCGCTGTTGGCGCAAACTTCCCAGGGCCAGGGATCCGTGTTCCATGTCCAGCGGTTGCGGCCCTTGCAGCCCGGCACGAAGGTGGTGGCGTAGTTCTGGCAGTTCAGGCGGCGCTCATATTCTTCAAACAGGCGCAGCGCGGCTTTATCACAGGGATGGGTATCCAGGTACAGCCGCAGTTCCCAGGCTGCAAAGGCCAGGGCCTGCCTGGAGGTGACGTTGGCGCAGCCGGAGGGGCAAGGATTGGCAGCAAAGGGTTTGTGCAGTTCCGTGAAAAGAGAACCCTGCCGGATGCCCTGAGCGGCGCTCATGCGGTTCTTCAGGCAATGATCTGCGCTGTAGACCATGCCAGCGGTCTGAGAATTGCAACCGTTGTTGCAGTTGGAATAGGTCATGCCGTCACAGCAGTTGTCACAGCCGCAACTGTTGTTGCAGTTGGAGAAAGTCGTGCCGTTGCAGCAGTCGTCACAGCCGCAACCGTTGTTGCAGTTGGAGAAAGTCGTGCCGTCACAGTACTCGTCACAGCCACAGCCGTTGTTGCAGTTGGAGAAAGTCGTGCCGTCACAGCACTCGTCACAGCCGCAACCGTTGTTGCAGTTGGAGTAGGTCGTGCTTTCGCAGCAGTCGTCACAGCCGCAGCCGTTGTTGCAGTTGGAGTAGGTCGTGCTTTCGCAGCAGTCGTCACAGCCGCAGTCGTTGTTGCAGTTGGAGTAGGTCGCGCCGTTGCAGCAGTCGTCACAGCCGCAACCGTTGTTGCAGTTGGAGTAGGTCGTGCTTTCGCAGCAGTCGTCACAGCCGCAGTCGTTGTTGCAGTTGGAGTAGGTCGCGCTGTTGCAGCCATTATCGCAGCCGCAGCCAAAATCGCCCGTCACAGGCACAAAACCGTCCTTGGAGGCAACGGACAGGGGCAAGGGTCTGCTCCTTTTGATCGGCATATTTCCTTGCATAAAAACCATCCTTCCTTTTGTTCCGTCATGCGGCATTCCGCCGCAATTCCATCCTATGTGCCGGAAGGATTTGGGTGCAAAAAACCCCCGCCGTCGGAAATCCGATGACAGGGGCATGCAGCTGGATATCGGCTGCGGATGGATGGATTATTCGTATTCCCGCTGGGGAAGCTGGATGCCCAGGTCCTTGGCGGCCTCAAGCAACGTGTCCAGAGCGTAGACAATCTGCTCCGGCTTGTGCTCGCTGATGACGCAGAAGCGCAGGCGGGCGCGATTCTTGGGCACAGCGGGGTACACGGCCGGGGGCACGAACACGCCGCGGCGGCGCAGTTCATTGCTCAGGGCAAAGGCCATGTCGTCCGGGCCGACCAGCACGGGCAGGATGGCAGTTTCGCCGGCCAGGCAGATGTCCAGCTTGCGCTTGCGGGCCTCCTCCGCAAAGATGCGGATGTTCCGGGCCATGCCTTCCATGATGGAGGGCTCGCGGCGCAGCAGACGGACGGCTTCCAGGGAACCGGCGGCCAGCGCAGGAGACAGGCCCACGCTGAACACAAAGCCGGGCATGCTGTAGCGCAGGTACTCAATCAGGCACTTCTTGCCGGCCAGATAGCCGCCGCAGGTACCCAGGCCCTTGGACAGGGTGCCCATCTTGATGTCCACATCGTCCGGGGCCAGGTTGAAGTACTCGTCCACACCGCCGCCTGTCTTGCCGATGACGCAGGCGCTGTGGGCTTCGTCCACCATCAGGAAGCAGCCGTACTGCTTCTTCAGCCGCACAAAGGCAGGCACGTCGGCGATGTCGCCGTCCATGCTGTATGCGCCCTCAATGACGATGAGCACCTTCTCAAAGTTGTTGCGCTGGGTGCGGAGGATGCTTTCCAGGGCGGCAGGGTCGTTGTGGGGGAAGGGCTTGGCCACGGCAGAGGACAGCTTGCAGCCCTGCTCGATGGAGTTGTGGGCCAAAGCGTCGTAAACGATCAGGTCGTTTTTGCCGCAGAAATTGCCCACGAAGGTCACGTTGGTGGAGTGGCCGCCCACGCAGACCAGCGCGGCCTCGGCGTGCTTCCACTCGGCAATTTCCTTCTCCAGCTCCTGGTGCAGGGTCTTCTCGCCTGCCAGGAGGCGGCTGCCGCTGGCGCTGGTGCCGTACTTGTCGATGGCTTCCTTGGCGGCCTCCTGTACTTCCTTGCGGCCGGACATACCCACGTAGTTGTAGCTGCCAAAGTTCAGCACTTCCTGGCCTGCCATGTTGCTCTTGTCCAAAAGGGCGGAGTCGTGGGTGACAAAGTAGGGGTTGCCGTCGCCGGAAGCGTTCAGATCCTCCACGCGCTTCATGAAGGCGGCGTATTCCGGGGTATCCTCAAAGCGGGTGATGGGCTTGCGCTCGGCCACCACCACGGAGGTGTTCACGGCGGCGCCGCCGCTCAGCTTCTCCCGGATGACCTGGGTCAGGCTGTTGATGGTGGCGCAACGGCCGTATTCCTCGGTGTCGATCAGCACGCCGAAGCTCTCCTCCACCTTTAGCACGATGGAGAGCACCTGCAGGCTGTCGCCGCCCAGATCGTCGATGAAATGCGCGTTGTCGTCCACCTTGGAAACGTCCTCGTCCAGGGCCTCGGCAAACATGACGCGCACTTTGGCGCGGATCTCGTCCATAGATTTGTCTCCTTCAGGCTTGGCAGGCTGGTCGGCCTGGGGCTTGGGTTCGGGGGCGGTCTGGGCGGCCAGGGCCTTGCCGGCCTTCAGTTCCAGGGCGGTGTAAACTTTGCCGCCGGATTCCAGCTGCCGCTTCAGCTCCAGGCGCTTCACTTTGATGCCGTTGACCAAAGGCAGCTTTTCATCGGTGACCAGAGCCCGGGAGACACGCTTCATGGCGGGCAGCACCTGGTTGGCCTTGGTCACGGCAGCGGCCAATTCCTTCATGGCGTGGCCGTCGGTCAGGCTGGCGCCCACGTTCATCACCAAAGCGATGTCCTCATAGGGGGTATCCTGGCCCTTGCTCAGGCCCAGCACGGTGAACTGCTCCACATGGGGCAAAGTGGTGAAAAGATCCTCCAGCTCGTCCGGATAAACGTTCTCGCCGGATTCGTTGATGATGATGTCCTTGCAGCGGCCCACGATGAACACGCGGCCGTCCTTGTCCATGCGGACGATGTCGCCGGTGGGATACCAGCCGTCCTCCAGGTCAGGGGGAAGCAGCTTTCCGCCCACCATGCGGCCGCTGTGCATGGTCTTGCCCCGGATGAGCATTTCGCCGGTCTCTGCGCCGTCGCGGGTGACGTATTCCATGTTGGTCAGGGGCTTGCCCACGCAGCCGTTGATGCGGGTGGACAGATTCATGCTGGTCTCAAAGCTGGTGATGGCGGTTTCCGTCATGCCGAAGCCGCAGATGGTGTAGTAGCCCAGGCTGTTGAGCAGGCGCAGGTTTTCTGCGGGGGTATGGCTGCCGCCCAGGATGAACACGTCCATCTCCGTGCCCAGCAGGTTTTCCAAAATGCCCCGGAACAGCTTCTTCTGGGCCAGGTTGAGGCCCGCCTTGGGGGAGATGCGCTGCACGCCCAGGCTGATTGCCTGCATGGTCTTGAAGGCGGCCCGCTTCACCAGGGATTCCTTGGCCAGCTTCTTGTTGAGAGCGGTGCAGAGGTTGTTGGCCAGGAGGGGCACGGAAATCAGCACGTTGGGCTTGAAGGCCTTGGCGGCGGCCAGGATGGTCTGGGGCGCACGGTCCTTGATGTAGATGTTGGCATAGCCCACAAAGCTGCACCAAAGCAGGTTGGCGATCAGGCCCAGCACATGGTGATAGGGCAGGAAAGCCAGCGCCCGGCGGTTGATGTTATCCACAATGCGGGGGTTTTCCTGGTGGACGCGGCGCAGGATCAGCACCTGGTCGCAGATGGCCTCGCCATTGTATACGAAGATGCGGCTGGTGCCGGTGGTGCCGCTGGTGCACAGGGCCATGGAGTCGCCCCAGAGAGTGGGAGTAAAACCATCCACCTCAGGCGCAGCAAACAGATCCGCCGCCAGAAGCTGCTGGATATCCTCATTCAGGTCCCGCTTCTTGCCCACGATGATCTTGCTGCAACCGGCCTGTTCCATCAGGTAAGCAGCCAGATTGTCCGGCATGGCGCTGTCCAGCATGAGCACGTTGTGGCCGCTGCGGATCAGGCCCCAGAAGGTGGGGAACCATTCCTTGCTGGTTTCCATGGAAACCGCCACGTAGCTGCCGTCGGCGGGGAACACATTCGCCAGATAGGCAGCGTAATTGTCCGTCATTTTCCGGTACTGGGCGTAGGTATAGGACTTTTCCTGGCCGTTTTCCAGCCACAGGGCGGCGGTCACATCCTCATGGCCGCAGGTCAGCTCGTACAGGTTTTCCAGCTTTTTGTTTTCAGAAAGCAAATCGCAGTTGCGAAGAATATTCAAACTCACTTGTTTTTTCCTCCCCGGTAATAGTCGCGCAAAATCCAGCTGTTCAGCCATTCCGGAAGAAGGGTATGCAAAAGGACAGCCAAGCTCTGGTCAAACTTCGCCACCCTGAGGCGGAACTTCATCCGCCGTTTTTCTGCGTTGCGCACTACCTTCTGGCCCAGCTTTTCGGGCAGAAGTCCGCCGGTTTCATCCCGGTGGATGACCGCGCAGGCAGATTCATATGCATCTTTATAGGGAGAGCTTTCGTCCTCCCGGGCTGCGTGAAGCCGCGTTCTGTCGCTTCCGCCCCGGTGGTCGCCCGGCTCTATCAGGCATACCTGAATTCCGTAAGGCTTGGTCTCCATGGACAGGCACTCCGCATAGCCTTCCATTGCATGCTTGCTTGCGGTGTACGCGCTCTGGAAGGGGATGCCCAGAAGACCATTGATGGAAGAAAACAGCATGATCCGCCCGCTTTTCTGCTCCCGCATATGGGGCAGGGCGCAGGAAACCATCCGCAGGGCGCCAAGGAAATTGGTTTCCATGACCCGACGGTATTCCTCCACGCTTGTCATTTCGCAGGAACCCAGCACCAAAACGGCTGCGCCGCACACCAGCGCATCCACCGTGGGGCTCAGTTCCAATGCTTTCTGAACAAAGCGATTGCAGCTTTCTTCACTTGTAACGTCCAGCTTCAGCCGGACCATGTTTTCCTCGTTGTTGGGCGCTTCCTCGTTAAATGAACGAGCGCCAGCCACCACCAGCCATCCCCGGTTCCGGAAGGCTTCCGCCGTTGCCAGACCCAGGCCGCTGGAGGCGCCGGTAATCCATACAGTTTTCGGTATTTTCTTGTCCTCCTTCTGCATTTTGATTCAAAGCGCCGATGATAATAGCTGAATAATAATAAAAATGGTTTTGTGTGCGCCGACGCTTCAAAACGTATTATAAGAAATTTTTTCCGATTTGGCAACCCGAAGCCTTTCGGCACACGTTTTCACAAAAGAAAAAAACCAGAGAAAAAACACTTGTTTTGCATGCCGTTCCTCTGTATAATGACTGCGATACGCATTTTCCGGGGATTTTTCTATTTTGAGGTGACTCATATGAACCGCCGCCCCATGCATGTTTCCCGTCTGTTTCAATGGCTGAAGGAGCCTGCAGCCCTGACCATGGTGCTGTTTGGCATCGAGGGCCTGTTTCTGCAATACAGCTGCTCCATCAACGGCTACGGCAATAATCTCTACGCCACCAACATGGGGGCGACGGACAGCCAGATCGGCCTGATTCAACTGATCCCCAACCTGGTGGCCTTTGCGGCGCTGCTGCCCCTGGGCATCCTCGCCGACCGGATGAAGTCCTCCAAGACGGTGCCCCTGGTGACGCTGATCGTGCTGGGGCTCGCGTATTTCGGCCTGGGCACCGTGCCCATCATGGGCGATAGCCGGATGGTGTTTTTCTTCATCTTCCTGGCCTTCACCGTGGGCGGCATCGCCATTTACAACGCTCAATGGCAGGCCTTTTTCGGGGACGTTACCCCGCTGAAGGACCGCAACCAGGTTTTCACCTTTCGCAACCGGTTCATGTTCCTGGTGGGAGTCATCGCCCCGGTGGTCTGCGGCGTGCTGATGGGCGCAAGAGATTCCACCGACGAAAAGCTTTGGATCCTGCGGCTGTTCTTTTATCTGTGCGGCGCAGCTTCGCTGCTGCAGGCCCTGGCCATCGCCCGGATCCCCGCCGGAAAGCGTTCCCCCGAAGCGCTGAAGGAGCTGGAAAGCCACCGCTTCTCCGCCAAAGACGTCGTCACCGCCATACGGGACGTGGCCACAAACCGCCATTTCCTGATGTTCTTCCTTCCCGTCCTGTTCATGCACATGAGCTGGCACATTGACTGGAGCATGTGGTACATCGGCCAGACCCAGTACTGCGGCATGGACGAGACCAGCCTGTCCATTTATAACGGCGTTTTTAACATCGGCCAGCTGATCTCCATCGGCATCATGGCAGGCGTCAATCGCCGCAAATCCGCTGATTTTACGCTGCTTCTGGCCATTCTGGGCCTGATCACCTGCCCCCTGACCATGATGATGGTTCCGCTGATGCCCCTGGCTGTCCGACCGGCCGCCTTCATCGTCATCAATACCATTCTCAACGCTCCGCAATGCGCCGTGTCCCTTTGCGTGGTGCAGATTCTGCTGAAAGTTGCCCCGGAGAAGAACCGCTCGCTGATCGTCAGCCTGTACACCATGGTCATTACCCTGAGCAACAGCCTGCTCCCCTACCTGGGCGTGCAGATCTACACCGCCCTGGGCGCCGATACCCGGGCCCTGTACCTGTTCAACGCGCTCACATTCCTGCTCCGCTGCGCCGCCTTCGGCCTGCTTTACTGGCGATATCGGGTGGTGAAGCGGGAAGGCGGACTGGTCATCGCCGAATAAAGTTTCATACCAAAACAGGCACGGATCCAAATCCGTGCCTGTTTTTTCAGTCAATGTGCATTTTCAAAAAGGTAGCGTCAAAGGTTTCGCTGCCGTCATAGCGGGAGTATTGGCCATAATGGTCGATCTGGAAACCGCACTTGCGCAGCACGTTGCCCGAGGCGGTGTTGGCTGTGGCGTGCTGGGCAGTGAACTCCTGGATGCCCAGAGTATCGTGCGCCCAGCGGATCATGGCGCTGGCGGCCTCGGTGGCGTAACCTTTGCCCCAGTAGGCGCGGTTGATGTTGTAGCCCACCGTGTACTGGGTTTCGCTCTCCGGGCGGATGTTCCCCGAGCCGATGACCTTCCCATTTTCCTTCAGCACAAAGCCAAACTCGTTGTTTTCCGGGTTGATGGTGCGGATCCACTCCTGGACGGTGACCGGGCTTTTGTGAACAGGATAGGGCATGTACTTGTTGACGATGGGGTCTCCTGCCCATTCAAACACGTCGTTTACGTCGTTTTCTGTGAGCGGTCTGAGGATCAGGCGCTCTGTTTCAATTCTCTTTTCCATGCCATCCATCCTTTCTTTCAGATTAACAAAAAGCCGGTTCAGGAAATCCTGAACCGGAAAAGGAATGCGGCAGCGATCTACTCTCCCGGGCCGTCACCAGCCAAGTACCATCGACGTGCTAGGGCTTAACTTCTGTGTTCGGGATGGGAACAGGTGGAACCCCTAGGCCATAGCCACCGCAATTTGTGAGCTATGTTTGTCA
>JAGBDE010000002.1 GCA_017937655.1 Clostridia bacterium
ATCATGGGGTTGAACTCGTGCAGGGAGGAAATGATGTCCTTGATCTGCTGCACGGTCTTGCCCTGAGCGGCGGCAAGAGCGGCGATGTCTTCTTCGGTGGTGGGCACGAACTCGTGCAGCGGGGGATCCAGGAAGCGGATGCACACGGGATGCTCTTCCATGGCCTCGTACAGGCCTTCGAAGTCAGCCTGCTGCATGGGCTCGATCTTGGCCAGGGCGGCCTCGCGCTCTTCAACAGTGTCGGCGCAGATCATCTCGCGGAAGGAAGCGATACGGCCTTCCTCGAAGAACATGTGCTCGGTACGGCACAGGCCGATGCCCTCAGCACCCAGCTGACGAGCCTTGATGGCGTCGCGGGGGGAGTCGGCATTGGTGCGAACCTTCAGGGTACGATACTGATCAGCCCAAGCCATGATGCGGCCGAATTCGCCAGCGATCTCGGCGTCCTTGGTGGGGATCAGGCCAGCGTAGATGTTGCCGGTGGAGCCGTCCAGGGACAGTTCGTCGCCCTCGTGGAAGGTCTGGCCAGCCAGGGTGAAGACCTTGTTCTCTTCATCCATGTTGATCTCGGTGCAGCCGGACACGCAGCAGGTACCCATGCCACGGGCCACAACAGCAGCGTGAGAGGTCATGCCGCCGCGCACGGTCAGGATGCCCTGAGCAGCCATCATGCCCTCGATGTCTTCGGGAGAGGTCTCCAGACGAACCAGAACGACCTTCTCGCCGCGGGCAGCCCATTCCTTGGCGTCCTCAGCGGAGAAGACGATCTTACCAGCAGCAGCGCCGGGGGAAGCAGGCAGAGCCTTGCCGATGGCGGTAGCGGCCTTCAGAGCCTTGGGGTCGAACTGGGGATGCAGCAGGGTGTCCAGGTTACGGGGATCGATCATGGACACGGCCTTCTTCTCGTCGATCATGCCTTCGTCCACCAGGTCGCAGGCGATCTTCAGAGCGGCGGGAGCGGTACGCTTGCCGTTACGGGTCTGCAGCATGTAGAGCTTGCCGTTCTCAACGGTGAACTCCATGTCCTGCATGTCACGATAGTGGTCTTCCAGGATCTTGCAGACGTTCTGGAACTGCTCGAAAGCAGCGGGGAACTTGTCAGCCATCTCGGAGATGGGCATGGGAGTACGGACGCCAGCCACAACGTCTTCGCCCTGGGCGTTGGTCAGGAACTCGCCCATCAGGCCGCGCTTACCGGTGGCGGGGTCACGGGTAAAAGCAACGCCGGTGCCGCAATCGTCGCCCATGTTGCCGAAGGCCATGGACTGAACGTTAACAGCAGTACCCCAGGAGTAGGGGATGTCGTTCTCGCGGCGATAGATGTTGGCGCGGGGGTTGTCCCAGGAACGGAACACGGCCTTCACGGCGCCCATCAGCTGCTCCACGGGATCGGTGGGGAAATCCTGGCCGATCTTGGCCTTGTATTCGGCCTTGAACTGGTTGGCCAGTTCCTTCAGGTCGTCAGCGGTCAGGTCAACGTCCTGGGTAACGCCCTTCTTTTCCTTCATCTCGTCGATGAGGACTTCGAAGTACTTCTTGCCGACTTCCATAACAACGTCGGAGTACATCTGGATGAAACGGCGATAGCAGTCATAGGCCCAACGGGGGTTGCCGGACTTGGCAGCCAGAACCTCGACCACTTCCTCGTTCAGGCCCAGGTTCAGGATGGTGTCCATCATGCCGGGCATGGAAGCGCGGGCGCCGGAACGAACGGAAACCAGCAGGGGGTTTTCCTTGTCACCGAACTTCTTGCCGGTGATTTCTTCCAGCTTGGTAACGTTAGCCATGATCTCAGCTTCGATTTCGGCGTTGATCTGACGGCCGTCCTCGTAGTACTGGGTGCAGGCCTCGGTAGAAATGGTGAAGCCCTGGGGCACAGGCAGGCCGATGTTGGTCATCTCAGCCAGGTTAGCGCCCTTGCCGCCCAGCAGCTCGCGCATGGTGCCATTGCCCTCGGTGAAAAGGTAGACAAACTTCTTCGCCATGGGAAACACTCCTCTTCATATTATTGTGGACGATTCACCGGCGGAAACCCTTCCCCAATGCTCATCCTTCCATTAACCCATTCATTATAGCCATTCCGGCAAAAAAATTCAAGGTATATTTTCCAAAACAGTTCTATTTTCATAAAAGAAATATTCTGCGCCGCATTCCGCCTCCATCTTCCAAAAAAGGATGCCCACGGCGGGGATTCTTGACACCCCTTTTTTGCCAGAATATAATAGGTACGATGAAAAAAGGAGGCGCAAAACTTTGGCCATTCCTTACAGCCGGACGATTTTTCTGAATATTCCCTGGTACAGCGTGCTGATTGTAACGGGCATGATCCTGGCGGTCATCCTGGCCGAAAGCGAGCAGAAGCGCAAGAACCTGCCGCAGGACTGCATTCTGGACGCCACCCTCTGGGCGGTGCCCTGCGGCATCATCGGCGCAAGGCTGTACTACGTGGCGATGCGCTGGGACGTGTTCCGGGGCGATCCCCTGTCCATCCTCCGGATTTGGGAAGGCGGACTGGCCATCTACGGCGGGGTCATCGCCGGAATGGCGGCGGTTTTCCTGTATTCCCGCAAAAAGAAGCTGAGCTGCCTCGGCCTTTTGGACTGCCTGGCGCCGGGCGTGCTCCTGGCCCAGGCCATCGGCCGCTGGGGTAACTATTTCAACATGGAAGCCTTTGGCCCGGAAATTCACAACCCCCTGTTCCAGTTTTTCCCCATGGGCGTGCTGATCCCCGCAAGCGGCGGATATACCTGGCACATGGCCACGTTCTTTTACGAATCCATGTGGAACCTGGCAGGCTTCATCCTTCTGTGGGCGTTTCGCAAAAAGCAGAAGGTGGCGGGCAGCCAGCTGTTCTGGTACTTTCTGTGGTACGGCAGCGGGCGGTTCGTGATCGAAGGGCTCCGGGAGGACAGCCTGTACATCGGCAATATCCGGGTGTCCCAGCTGCTGAGCCTGCTGCTTTGCCTGGCCGCCATCCTGTGGCTCTGCTGGAAGCATGCCCCCCGGGACGACAAGCGCAGCCTGGTCACCGCGCTGATGGGCTGCCTGTGCCTCTGGGTCCGGTGCTTCCTGCTGAATGCCGACGGCCCCGTGGCGTATGTGTACATCCTGTTGTGGCTGCTGGCCGCTGGCAGCGCGCTGCAGCTGATGCCCGGCAAAACCAGGCTGATCATCGCCGTGGTGGCGGTAGCCGCCATCGACCTGTTTGCCATGGCCGCGCCGTCCCTCTTTCCCGGAGCAGCCTCGTTCCTCATCCGCCTCCGCAGCCTGATCTGCTGCCTGACCCTGCCTGTTTACACCGCTTTGGTGGTGTATTCCCTCGCTACGAAAGACGCCGCAAAGGAGCCTGAATATGCCCATCGGAAAACGGAAGAATGATCTCTACGGCCTGGCCATGCCCTTCCTGGGAAAGCCCTGCGGATGGAAATCCGTCCAGGGCGGCGACCCGGAAGAAGCCGCCGCAGTCCGGAAAATCCTGAAGAAATACCACGCCGTCGGCGCGGCCATCCAGCGGTTTGAAAAGGGGCAGCTCACCGCCCTCTACACCGCCGGAAACGCCCGGCTCAGCCCCAAAGCGCCGGTAGCGGGAAACACCCTCTTCCGCACCGCATCCATCGCCAAGACCATCACCGCCCTGCTGGTGTTCCGCCTGCAAACTTTGGGCAAGCTGGACGTGCGGGAAGAAGTGTCCGACTTCCTGGGCTACTCCGTCTCCAATCCTCATTGCCCCAAGGCCCCCATTACCCTGGCCATGCTGCTGAACCATACTTCCAGCATCATCGACAGCCAGGCCTATTTCGCATCCTTCGCAAACCCGGGCAACCTGCAGCGGCTTCTGATCGACCCTGCCGCCTACGCGCCCACCATCCCGGGCACCCAATTCAAGTACAGCAATTTTGCCGCTGGAATCATCGGCTGCATGCTGGAGAAGCGTTTCTCCATGAGCCTGGAAGCCCTTTTCCGGCAGGAGTTTGGCCCGCCTCATATCGAGGCCACCTACGACATCACCACCGTGGACGCTGCCCGCCTGGCGGACAGCTGGCGGGTGCTGCCACAGAAGCAGTGCTTCGACGCCCTCCGCCGCCGGGAGGCCTCCTCCCCCATCGACCAGCCCGACCCGGACAGCCACTACCTGCTGGCCTCCGGCAACGTCTACCTGACCGCCGAGGCCCTTGCCCGGCTGACATTGCTGGCCTGGCACGGCGGCGACGGCTTCATCAGCCCGGAATGTCTTTCCATGATGCAGACCCCCGCCAGCCATTGGCCGGAGCCGGAGGTGCGCATGGGCCACGGCATGGGCCTGTTCCAGCTGGAGGACGAAGCCATCTGCCCCCGGCCTTTGTGGGGCCACCAGGGCTTTGCCTACGGCGCGGTCAACGGCCTGTTCTTCGACGCGGAGGGCAATGGATTTGCGTCCCTCAACAGCGGCGTCAGCGAGCAACGGCTGGGCCATCTGGCCCTGATCCACAAAGACCTGATCCGCCTTTTCTGGAAGGACGATGCCCATGAATAACGACGTTGTCACCGCCGTGGAAACCAGCAAGAAAGGCGCGCTGGTCACCGTCAATCATGGCCAGGAGGTGCTGTACATCAGCCGGGAAAACTGGCTGGAACGCCGCTTTGCCGAGGGGGACGAAATCGACCTGGAGGAGCTGCATCAATGGCTGCTGCCCCGGCAGTACCCGGAGGCGCTGAACTACGCGGTCAGCCTGCTGGCCCTGCGGGGCCGCAGCACCGGCGAGCTTCGCAAAAAGCTGCTGGAGCGGCACTACATGGACGACACCGCCGACATGGTCATCTACAAGCTGGAAAAGGAGCGCTTCGTGGATGACGAAGCCTTCGCCCGGGATTATGCCGCCCAGCTGAGCCGACGCAAGCTGGGCAAAAAACGGATCCTGATGGAGCTGAGGCACAAGGGTATCCCCCAGGACATGGCCGAGGAAGCCATCGCCGCCCTGGATGAGGAAGAAACCGCCGACGGCGCGGTGGAGCTGGCCCGGAAGCTGCTGAAAAAGTATTCCCGGGAGGAAGACGCCCGCAAAGCCATGCAGAAGCTGCTGGCGGCCATGGCCCGGCGCGGCTACGGCTTTGACGAGGCCCGGCAGGCGGTGGAGACCGCCATGGCCTCCCTGGAAGAGGAAGAATAAACAAAAAAACACCCCGGAAACGGCTGTTACCGTCTCCGGGGTGTTGCTGATTCATCAGTCAATGCTGCGCCACTGGGCAAAGGGGAAAACCACCATCTGCACATGGCCGCGGATCATGTCCCGGGTGATGGGTTCCGGATCCCAGGTGATCAGCGTGCGGCAGTCGTGGCTATTGTCACGGTTATCGCCGCAAACGAAGTACTCGTCCTCGCCCAAAGTCATGGCAGGCATGGTGTAGCCGTCCTGGTTGCGGGCAGGGGTCAGGTAGAATTCGTCCACCGCTTCGCCGTTGCGGAGAAGCTGTCCCCCCGTGAACTCAATCACGTCGCCGGGCACGCCCACAATGCGCTTCACAAAGTTCTTGCCTTCGTTCCTGGCACCGGGGAAGTGGCAGATGACCACGTCGCCCGCCTGGGGCTTGCCGAAAATGTACTCCGGCTTGGTCACCAGCATGATCTCGCCGTCCTTGAGGGTGTCCAGCATGCTGCCGCCGTCCACACGAACAGGCTCAAACAGCAGCGTGCGGATGCACAGGGCGATGACCACCGCCGCGCCCAAGGTCAGAATCCAGCTGAGAATTTCCTTGCCCACAGACTTTTTCTCTTTCTGCTGCTCCGCGGTTTCGGGGGCAGCGGTTTCATTCACTTCTTCCTGAACGTTTTCAAGAACTTCGGGCTTATTTTCCACCTGCATCAGGGGGTACCTCCTTCGCTTTGACCGGTCATCTGCCTGAGGGTCTCCGCCTCCGGCACCGGGCCTTGTTCAATGGTTTTTTTGCGCCGCTTCACGAATTCGGCCCTGTCCATCATCACGATGCGGCCGCATCCGCAGCACTTGATCTTGATGTCCGCACCGATGCGGATCACCGTCCAGCGGTCGCTGCCGCAGGGATGTCCCTTCCGGGTCTGGATCAGGTCGCCCAGACGGATCTCCTCCATGGATCTGGCACCCCGCTTTCAAAATTCATTTCGATTATACAACCAGCTGCCGCAAGTTGCAAGCAGCAGCGGCTGGCAAAACGCGTCAGTCGATGGTTTCCCAATGGGAGAAAGGAAACACCACCTGCCGCACGTGGCCCACAATCATCTCCCGGAGGATGGGCTCCGGATCCCAGGTGATGAGGGTACGGCTGTCGTGGCTGTTATCCCGGTTGTCCCCGCAAACAAAGTATTCACCATCGCCCAGTTCCATGGGCTCCATGGTGTAGCCGCCAAGGTTTCGGCTGGGGGTGAGGTAGTATTCCTCCACCGCCTCCCCGTTGCGGTAAAGCCGGCCGTCCCGGAAGGCGATCACATCGCCGGGCGCGCCCACGATGCGCTTGACAAACAGCTTGCCCTCGTTGCGCTCGCCGGGGAACTTGCAGACCACCACGTCGCCCGCCTCAGGCTGGCCAAACAGGTAATCATACTTGGTGACGAACATCCAGTCGTTGTGCTGCAGGGTGTCCTGCATGCTGTTGCCGTCCACCCGCACAATCTGGAACACAAACGCGCCGATGAGCAGCATGACAACAACGGTCACAACAATATGCAGCGCCCAGCTCAACGCTTCTTTGGCGAAGGTATTTTTCTTTTTCTCCTCCGGCGCCTCCACTGGGAGGTTCGGATCCTGGTAAGGCTGCATTGGTTTGTCCCCCTGTAAATCTCGGCAATGTTACAATACTCTGCCGATGTATCTAAACCGTGGTATTTCTGTAAAGAAACAATGAATTCTTGCTTCCGGAGCAAAAAATGTGCTATACTTTTTCCTGGAAATCAGGAAAGGAGTGAGTGCCTTGTCTAAGCACAAGAACAAGAAAGCACAGCTGAAAACCTGGGGCGTGCGCATTGTCTGCATCGTCCTGGCGGCCCTGATGCTGCTTTCCGTTGTGGCCTCTTTCCTGTGGATCTGGTAACAGCGTATCCGGCGGCCCTTCCCAAGCGGGAGGGGCCGTTTTTTAGTTGTACTCCACCACCTGCTGGTAGGCCTTGTAGGTGCTCTTGTGCAGCAGCTCCCGCTTGATCTCCTGGCCGTCCTTGTACCAGACCTTGTAGGTCTCCACCACGTAGCCGGTACGGGCCTTGACGGTGACCTCGGAAGTGCCGAAGGGCAGTTCCGGGTTCAGCACGTAGTTGGTTTCTGCGGAAGGCTCAATGGTGCGGATCACCCTGGATTCCAGGTCGATGGTCACGCCCTCGCCCAAAGTCATGCCCCAGATTTCCGCGGACATCTGCCGGTCTTTGTAATAGGTGATGATGAAAATAGGCGCGTCGGTGTTGTTTTTGAACTTGAAGTCCAGGTTGGGCCAGTTGACGGTGGCGTCCTCCCCCTTGCCCACATAGGTGCTGGGCCAGGCGTGGGGGCTGCGCTCCACAATCTGCAAATCGGCCCGGGCCACGGCGTTGAACAAGGTGGACGATACCTGGCAGATGCCTCCGCCCACCTCTTCAATACTTTGGCCCGCCGCGATGGCACCCGCCGACCGATAACCCTTGGCGGTGGTGCGCTGGCCGGTGGCCTGGTTGAAGCTGAAGGTTTCGCCGGGCATCAAAGCCGTGCCGTTGATGGCCTCGCAGGCCAGGCGGATATTGGTGTTGCGGTTGGAATCGCTGGTGGTTTTGGTGGTGTATGCGGAAATCAAAGTAAAGCCCTTGGACAGGGTTTCCGTTGTGACCGCCGCTTTGGTGATGATGGGGTCAACCGTGACGGTCACGCCCTTTTCCCACTTGTCCAGTTCCGCGCAGATGCGGTCAAACAGCAGCTGGCTGTCAATGGTCACGCCGGGCTGATCCTGGGTGAAGGTAAAGCTGCGGGTCTTGTAATCAAAACTGAGGATCTGCGCATCGATGGGATCCCGGGTGACGTAGGCGCTAATATCGTTGACGATGGCCCACACCGCCTGCTTGTCATAGGTAGAGGTGGTGCGCAGGTTCACGTGGTTTTGCTGCAGATGGTTCACGCTGTCCACCCGCTGCTTGAAGGGGGTCTGCTGGGTGATCTGGATCTCGGTGCTGTTGCCCCGGCCGATGGAATAGGCCTGCTCCAGCACATTGCCCAGGTTCCGGGCGGCGGGCACGTTGGAGGAATCCACCGTCCAGGTCTTATCGCCGATGGCCACGGTAACGGAAAAGCTGCCTGCGTGGTCGGAACCCACGTTGGTCAGGGCTTCCCGGGCCTGGGCGATGGTCATGCCGCCCACATGTACCCCGTCAATGAACACGCCGGGGTAGATCACATCCTGGGCCAGATAATCCCGATAATGCTTATAAGAATTGACGGTGCGGGCGTCGTAGCGGAGAAGCTCGCCGTTGACGAAGGCGTAGTTGCCAAAGTCCTTCCAGAAATAGCCCGCCATCTGGGGCATCATCATCACAGCCATGACGCACATGCACACAAAGCACACCGTGATGATGCCCACGTACAGGTACGCCTTCCAGGGCTTGTCCTCCTTGCGCCCCGCGCCGCCCTTCCGCTTCCGTGGCGGACGGACGGGCTGCTGACGAGGCGGCTGCACCGGCTGCCGCGCCCTTCGCACCGGCAGGCTGCCAATGGACTCCTTCCAGGAAGGATCGTCGTCAAAGATGACCTCCACCTGGGGCGCCTCGCTGGCGGGAACCATGCTCTGATAGCCATAGCGGGAGATGTCCTCCATATCGGCGGGCATGGCAAAATAGTCCTGGTCGTCAAAAGAAACGTCGTCCAGGCCGTTTCGGTTGTGGTTGTCCATCTTCGCCATCCCGATCCTCCCGCTTTCCAAAATTTACTCCTGCAAAATGCGGAAACTTAGCACTTCCAGGCTCTCGTCCAGGTGGACGTTCTCCACCACCGCGCCCCGGGGCAGCTTGATATCCACCGGTGCAAAGTTCCAAAAGCCCTTCACGCCCAGGTCGCTCAGCCGCTGGGCGATGCCCTGGGCTTTATCCGCAGGCACCGCCAGCACGGCGATGTCCACAGGCTGCTCACTCACAAAACGTTCCAGCTCTGCAATATCCTGCACGGGAATGCCGTGGATCATTTCGCCAATTTTCTGGCTGTCGCTGTCAAAAATGGCAGCGGTCTCAAAGCCGATCTGGGGGAAGGATCCCGCCCCGGCGATAGCACGGCCGATATTGCCCGCGCCCACGATGATCATCCGGTGCTGCCGGTCCACGCCCAGCACATGGCCGATATGCTTGCGCATGCCGCTGACGGAATAGCCGTAGCCCTGCCGGCCCTCGCCGCCGAAGGAATTGATATCCTGGCGGATCTGGGATGCGGTCAGACCCATCCTCTCGCCCAGATCCCTGGACGATATCTGGTTCACGCCTTCCTTTTCCAGCTCCTGCAAATGCCGATAATACGCGGGCAGCCGCTTGACCACAGCGTCTGATACATAACCAGCCATAAACGTTCCTCCTCCGGCACAGCCGCGCCATGCGCGCATGCCGAAATTTAGGGAAATACCTCCCTGCTAATATTTTATTATAGCACACATTTTTCCTACTCACAAGAAAACAATGTAACATGGCCCTTTCGCGTGGTTTTCCCCATGCGGCCTTTCTTGAATGCGTTGTTTCCCTGTGCTATACTTTGCACAGAAAAGATATACTTGTATTTGGCGGTGAGAGGATCGTGACCTTTGGACAGCGTTTATATGTATTACGCAAAACCAAAAATATCTCCCAGGAAGAGCTGGCAGAATTATTGGATGTGTCCCGACAGTCCATTTCAAAATGGGAGAACGATAAGGCATACCCGGAGATGACAAGGCTTCTGTTCATGAGCGAATTCTTTGACGTCTCTTTGGATTACCTGATGCGCGGCACAGAAGAGAAAAGCAAAGAAGCTGCAACCGTAAGCTACAAAGCCAGAAACATGCTGCTGATTTGGAACAACTTTGTGTCTAACCTGTCAGGCAAACAGCGAAAATGGCTGATCGTTTTATATATATTGTTGATTTGTGTCTGCGTCGCAATGGTTGTCAGCTTTATTTACGGCGTTGGATATGCGATCGGCCAATTCATCGGGCATTTGCAAAACAGCCTTCCTTCGTAAGTGCAACTGCAAGTTTACACAGGTGCGCCCTTGCATTGATGGTTCTTTTCAAAGAAACATGTTACTTTCCATATATCATATTTTACGGAGGTAAACTTGCATGAGCAACATCAGAAATATCATCAGCCGTATCAAGACCTGGTCAAACACAGGAACCAGCAACCAAATTTTGATCAGGAAAATCCTTGTGGTGTGTTTGGCGCTGCTTGTGCTCTATGGCATTGGGTATGCTGTCGGAACGTTCCTGGCGCATATTGGTTAAAAAACTGCTCTAAAAAACCACCAGACCGTCTGTGCAGTCTGGTGGTTTTGTGTTATGGGATTTTTTACAGAATGGCCGCAGAGCCGTAGGCTTTCACCGGCTTGCCGTTTTCGTCGAACTCCGTGGTGTAGCGCACCCGGAACATGACCCGGTCGGCCGTAAGGGGGATGCTGACCTCCTGCTCCGCCACGCCGGCCTCGATCTTCTTGTGCATGTCGCGGTAGAGGTCGGCCACTTCCGGCGGGAAAATGCCCATCTCAATGGCGGGCTCCGGATAGTTGGTCACCAGCGGCGGCAGACCCAGGTCCCGCATGCAGCGGAAGCAGGGCCGCATTTCCTTGCTGGCCACGTCGTACTCCCAGTAGTAGATGTTCACCTGCTCGCTGGCGGCACGGAACAGCTTCTCCCGGTGCTGGATCTCCTGCTGGGCCAGCTTCTCGGAGGTGATGTTGCGAATCATCTCATAGAAGATGTAGTTGGATTCGCTCTTGCCAATGACCCGCACGCTGCTGCGGATGCACACCGGGTCGCCGTTCTTGTAGCGGCGCCAGGTCTCGCATTCCTCTTCCTCGCCGGAGACAATGGCCCGGGCCAGCATGTCCGTGAAAATCTTCAGGTTTTCTTCGTCGAACAGTTCCCGGCCATCGGTGCGGATCAGCTCCTTGGCGGTGATGTCGCTCTTGACCTCCTGGACGTACTTGCCGTTGACCCGCAGGATCTCAATCCGATCGCCATAATAGTCAAAGATGGCCGCGCCGCCCACATAGTGGCTGAAAATGAGGGTCTCCAGGGATTCCGGGTTCCAGAAATTGCCGGGATTCAGGGTCTCGATCAGCTGCAGCTTGTGCTCGGACTCATCGCCGGTGTTTTCGCTGAGCAGTTGGTGGAAGTTGCTTTCCGGCATGGGCTTGGCGTAGAGGTAGCCCTGCAGATAGTTGCAGCCGATGCTTTGCAGATAATTGGCCTGCTTCATGCTTTCCACGCCCTCGGCGATGACCGGCAGCCCAAGCCACTTGGCCATGCGCACCACGGAGGACAGGATGGTGCCGCCGCGGTTGTCAAAGTCCTCGGTGAGGAAATCCATATCCAGTTTGAGCACGTCCAGGTTGATGTCCTTCAGGGTGTTAAGTGAGGAATAGCCGCTGCCGAAGTCGTCCATTTCCACCACGTAGCCGCACTGGTGCAGCTGCTCAATCACCCGGATGACCACTTCGTTTGCGCCCACGATGGCGGTTTCCGTGATCTCGATGTGCAGAAGATTGGCGGGAACGTCGTACTTCTTGCGGATGCTTTCCAGGGTGGACACAAAGTCCGGCTGGAAGATATCGTAGCGGGTGCGGTTGACGGAAATGGGCAGCAGCTCAACGCCCTCGTCCATGCACTTGCGCTGGAACTTGCAAACCTGCTCAAATACGTACAGGTCCAACTTGCTGATGAAGCCATTTTTCTCAAAAATGGGAATGAACCTGGCCGGAGAGATGATCCCCTTCTCCGGATGCAGCCAGCGCACCAGCGCCTCAGCGCCCACCATCTTGCCGGTGGCGTGATCGTACTGGGGCTGATAATACGGCACAAACTGGCCCTCCGCCAGGGCGGTGGTCATCATGCCCACAATTTCCTGCTCGCCCAGCATGGCATTGCGCTGCTCCAGGTCAAAGTAAGCATGTTTCTTGGCATAGTTGCCCTTGATGCCAGCCAGCGCAATGTTTGCCCGGTCTATCATGGCCTCCACATTGAGAATTTCGTCCGTGGTGACGTAAATGCCTATGTTGCAAACCACTTCATATACAAGCGGATACTGCTGCAGGGCGGCAAAGAAATCCGTCACGAACCGCTCCAGCGCCTCGCCGCTCTTGCGGATGAACACCACAAAGCGGTCGGATCCCATGCGGGCCACCACGCCGATCTTCCCCATGGCGTCCCGCAGCGTCTTGCCGATGTACATCAGCAGCTTGTCGCCCTCAATGGAGCCGAAGGTATCGTTGATGGCCTTGAAGCGGTTGATGTCAAAGTACAGCATGGCGTACTCGCCATTGGCCACCGCTTCCTGGTTTTCGTGCATCAGCTGCACCACAATGCGGTTGAAACAGCTCAGGTTCAGCACCTTGGTCAGCTGGTCAAAATCGGTCATGCTCTGAAGGAACTGGCTGTTTTCCAGCACTTCGCTGATGTCCGTAATGGTAATCTGCACCCGGCCCGGCTCCAGCGCCGCCACGCCGATGCCGCAATGGGACATGCGGCCGTTGGGCTTGGTCAGGATCGATTCCAGATAACGAATCACGGAGGAGGGCTCCACAAGCAGCTCTTGGACAATCTGCCGGATGGCCTGGGCGGTTTCCGGGCCGCACACGTTGTCTTCCTGGAAGATCTGCCACAGCGGGCGATGATCATACCGGCCGGCCAGCATGGTATTCAGCTCCGCCGGATAGTGGAACTGGCCGTCCTTCATGGTGATCATCATGCCGCTCTTGTAATGGGCGATGCTTTGATTGTGCTCCACCACGGAAATGGGAGCGGGGCCGGGCATCTGCATGCCCTCAAAATAGAAGCGGTAGCCGTCGCCGCCGTTGACTTTGCAGCCATACATGGCGATGTCCGCCTTGCCGTACAGCTCCTCAAAGCTGGAACCATGGAGCGGCGCAAAGCACACGCCCATGCTGACCGTCAGGAAAATGTTGTTTCCCCAATGGGTACGGATGGTCAGGTTTTTCAGGCGTTCCGCCGTCTCGGCCTCGGTGTCCACCTTGCGCAGGAACACCACAAACTCGTCCCCGCCTACCCGGCCGATGACGTCGCCAGGCTGAAGGCTGCTTTTGACGTTGCGTACAAAGGCTTTGAGCAGCTCGTCGCCCATCAGATGGCCGCTGGAATCGTTCAGGCGCTTAAAACCGTCGATGTCCATCATCACAAAGGCGAATTTTTCCTTTTCCTCCAGCAGTTTCTTTCCCATGTCCACCAGCGTGCCGCGGTTCAGCGCGCCGGTCAGGGAGTCCAGCATGGCCGCTTCCCGCTGGGTTTTCCCCTGAGCGATCAGGTCGTTCATGGCAAAAAACTGCAAAATCTGGCTGCGGGCGGTCATGCCCTGCACCGTCTGGGTGCTCATGCCCACCCAGTAAGGCTGTCCGTCTTTTTCCACCCGGAAGCGGGTGTATCCGGGCCGATTTCCGCCCTCCGCGTTCTGCGCTTCCACCTCAGCGGCAAAATTTTGCAGCTCCTGGCGCTGTTCCTCCGGTACGGGCCAGCGTTCCATACATGCGCCCAGTTTCGCGATGTTTTCAGGCACACAAAGAGACAGGCTGGACAACAGTTTTCCATCCTGATACAGCAGTTGGCCCGTTCCAAGGGCATATTCGCAGGAGGAAAAATCCTCCGCTTTCTTGGCAAACACGCTTTCCTGCATTTTGACTTCCAACGGTTTCTCCTTCTGGTTTGCCTTCATGGTGCTCCTCCTTCGCGCAAGGTGTGTGCACGCTTGTGTTATCTCATGTAGCGGAAACTGTCCGCGCCACGATAGGGCAAATGTACCGCAAAAACTTTTCCTGCCTCTGTTTCTCCGGGCACGCCCAGGGATGCGCTGGTAATGAACAGGGTCTGCATATCGCTGCCGCCAAAGCAGCAAGACGAGGACTGGGACGCCGGGACGACCACTTTTTCCAGCAGCTTGCCGTCCCTGGGGTCATATCGGCCGACAAATCCGCCGCCCCAATGGGCCGCCCACAGCATGCCTTCCTCGTCGATGGTCATGCCGTCCGGCACCATCTGCCCCCGGGGGATCTCCGCAACAATCCGGTGGTCCTTCAGCGACAGGGTTTCCTCGTCCACCCTGTACACGTCGATGCGGTGGCGGCCCGAATCAATATAGTACAGCTTGTCCTCCCAAAAGGCCAGGCCGTTGGAGCATTCCAGGCCGTCCATCATCTCGATGCAGCGACCATCGCCGGGCAGCAGGTACAGCTTGGAACGCTTCACGCCGTCCACCAGGTCGGCCGTGCCGCACCAGAATCGGCCTTCGGGGTCGCACTTGCCGTCGTTGGCCCGGGTCATGGGGTCAAACGCCGGCTGGGGCAATTTCTCAATGGCATTTCCGTCCCGGCTGATCAAATATACGCCCGCCGCTAGACCGGCCACATATCCCCCATCTTTCCGTAGGGCAAAACAGCCGATGTTCTGACTCAGTTCCAGGGTGGAACGCTTGCCATCGGGCAGATGCAGGCGGTGGATGGCACAGCCTTTAATATCAACAAAATGAAGGGTTTGGGTTTCCTTTTCCCAAACCGGGCCTTCGGACAACTGAAATTTCTCGTTCACCAAAACCTCGGCGCGATATTCCTTCATATGAAATTCCTCCGCATCTTTTTATCCATTATAACAGAACCGGCCAGAAATGGAAGGGCTGCCGCGGAAAATTTTTCCATCAAAAATCCCACCCCTGCGTTTTGCAAGGGTGGGAATGAAGCGTATTGGAAAAATTATTCCTTCACGCCGCCAACGGCAACGCCGGCGATGATGTACTTGCTCAGGCAGAAGTACACAATCATCAGAGGCAGGGCCGTCAGGGTCAGACCAAGGTAGATGGAGCCGTACTCGGTACGATAGATATCGCCGCGGAGTTCCTTGACCATCATGGGCAGGGTGGCCAGTTCCTTCTTGGTCAGCATCATCAAGGGGGTCAGGTAGTTGTTCCAGGAGCTGATCACAGCCATGATGCCCATGGTCGCCATAGCGGGGATCATGATGGGCATAACGATCTTGTTGTAGGTGTAGAATTCGCCGGCGCCGTCAATACGGGCGGCTTCCACCAGAGACACCTGGAAGTTGGCCTCCAGGTACTGCTTGAAGAAGAACACAGTACCGGCAGAGGCGATGGAGGGGATGATCAGAGGCAGGAAGCTGTTGGTCCACTCCAGACGGTACATGAACATGTAGAAACCAGTACCGGTGACCTGGCCGGGGATCATCAGGATGCCCAGGATCACAGCGTAGAGGAACTTGCTGCCCTTGAACTTGTACACGGTCAGACCGTAAGCGGTCAGAGCGGAGAAGTACACGCTGAGGATGGTAGAACCAAACGCAATGATGGCGCTGTTCTTGAAGCCGTTCATGACGCGGAAGTCCTTGGTCTTCAGAACAGAGATGTTGTGATCCAGGAAGGTGGAGGGAATCAGCGACACGCCGCTCTGGATCTGCACGGAGTTACGGGTGGCGTTCACGATCATCAGCCAGAAAGGCAGAATGCTCAGCAGGGAGAGGGCGATGCACAGGGTGTAGATCATGCTGCGCTTGGTGTTGACCAAAGCGGTGCAGTTCAGGAACAGCGCCACGATGGGCAGAAGCAGCAGGCCCAGAACCACGGGGGTGTTCAGCACAGCGTTGCCGTAGGGCAGCTTAACGGGGATGGCCCGCACACGCAGGATGCAGAAGCCCAGGATCAGGATGGCGGCCAGGTTGGCAAAGCTGGAGAAGGTGTAGAACTTGCTAACCAGCTTGTTGTTGCCAAGGGCGATGAACGCAGCGGCCAGAATCAGCAGGCCGGCGGCCACCCACACCAGAACGTGGTAAGAGGTGAAGTCGGTGGGATAAACGTTGGCGTTAGCGTTGACAATGGACATGTCAACTTCGATCTCAGCGGGAAGCTGCTTGGGCAGGAAGGCGTACTTCAGGCCGTTGGAGCTGCCGGAGTTCTGCAGAGCTTCGTACTCTTCCAGAAGGGCGTCCAGCTTGCCCTGTTCCTTTTCGATCTTGCCTTTTTGCTTGTCGATTTCTTCCTGAGACTTGCCGCCGTTGACCAGACGGTCCAGCTTGGCGGTTTCACGTTCCACCTTGCCTTCGGCCTTCTCGATGTCCTCCAGCATAGCGCCGGCGGAGTTATCGTTGAAGGTTGCAACGGGCACGAACATCAGAGCTACAGTAGCGAGCAGCAGAAGAACTGCAATGATTGTTCTGGTCTTTTTCACTTTGCAGCCCTCCTTTCAAGGCGCGCGGCGCGAGGCTCGCGGTCCTTCATAAATGCGTTCAGGATCATGGAGCAAACCACGATGATCGCGAACAGGATCACGGAAGCGGCGCTGGCAATGTTGAAGTTGTTAGGCGTGGTGAAAGCCTGGGTGTAGATGAAGCGCGCCACGGTGTTGGTGGTGTTGTTGGGGTTGCCGCTGGTCATCATGTGGGGGATGTCGAACATGGTCAGACCGCCGACCAGAGAGGTGACCAGGTTGTACAGCAGGATGGGCTTGATGAGGGGCAGGGTGATCTTCCAGAATACCTGACGGGAAGAGCAGCCGTCCACCAAGCTGGCCTCAAACAGGGAGGGGTTGATACCCAGAATACCGGCGATCATGATGATCATGGTATTGCCGTACCACATCCACCACTGCAGGAAGGAGATCAGGCCGCGGGAGATACCCACGGAACGGAAGTACTCAACAGGAGCGCTTGCCACACCAAACTGCTGCATCAGGGTGTTCACGGGGGCGACGGGATAGCTGAACAGAGACATGAACAGCATACCGATGGTAGCAGCGGTAATGATGTTGGGCATGAAGATCAGCACCTTGAAGCCGCCCTGGAACTTGAGCCGCAGACGGCTGTCGGTGAACCAGCTGGCCAGCAGCAGGGCCATGCCCAGCTGGGGAATGAAGTTGCAGACCCACATGATCACGGTGTTGCCCAGAGACCCCCAGAAGAAGGGGGCCACGTCGGAACCCATGTCAAGGAGTTTCTGGAAGCTGCCAAAGCCAGCATAGGAGTTATGCAGAACCTTGTCCCAGCCTGCGGCGTCAGACACAGAGGTGTAGAACGTGAACAGGATGGGGTACAGCTGGAAAATCAGGAAGGTGATGAAGAACGGGGCCACGAAGAAATAACCGTACTTGTCATAGCTGATGGACTTGCGCTTGCCCTTTTTTACCGGGGCAGCGGCAGAAATATTTTGCATATTTCCACTCCTTTCGCTTAATTTTATCTCAATCCCCCAAACCGGGGGTATGATTCCGGAGTGATAAAAGGAAAAGAAAACAAACGGAAGAAAAGGGGCTGCCTCGCGCCCCAATAAAGTTGCAAGAGGCAGCCCCGGTGACCTTGAACGTTAACCGTTCAGGTGTTGAAAATTATTCAACAACCAGCTCGGGGAACTGAGCAGCCACAGCAGCCTTGAAGTTGGCAATTGCGGTGTCCAGATCCACTTCGCCCTTGGAGTAGGGAGTGGTCACGTTGTCGCGCCACAGGCTGTTCATGGTCTCGTCGTAGTCGGTCATGATAGCGCCGTTGGCCAGGTTAGCAGCCTCGGCGAAGATGGAGTAGTGGTCCTGTCCGCCCAGGAAGGGGTTGGGAGTGCCGCCCTCAGCCAGGATCTTCTCAACAACAGCGTTGCTGCCGACGAAGTCGCCGGAATCCAGAGCGTACTGATACAGGAACTCTTCGCTCAGGGTGAAGAACTTGATGAAGTCCTTGATAGCAGCCTTCTTGGCATCGGAAGCTTCAGCAACCTTAGCAGCGTTAGCGCCGATCCAGGTGCCGCCCCAGCTGTAACCCACGGGGCCAGCAACCATCTTCCACAGACCGTAGGTGCCGCCGTCTGCTTCGCAAGCAGCCTTCAGCTCTTCGTCGTTCATGGTGTCGTTGGTGGTCAGGCCGCAGTTGGGCTTCAGGGTGTAGTGCAGGCCCCAGGTGGGGAGGAAGAAGCACAGGGTGCTGTCGGTCTTCATGCCCTGGAACCAGGTCTCGGACCAAGCGTTGCCCTTGTTGGACAGATCGTCTTCTTCGAGGGTCTTAACCATGTCGAGGAAGTCGTAGAGCAGATCGTCGATGACCAGCTTGCCATCAACAACCCAGCCCTGGGTACGGCCGTAGTTGTAAGCGTTCCAGATGTCGCCTTCGCCAACAACCATCTTGGTGGCGCCTTCGGACTTCTCGTTCACTTCAGCGGCGGTCTCCAGGAACAGATCCCAGTCAGCAACCTTGGCCTGGAATTCTTCGGGAGTGGTGACGCCCAGGTACTTCTCAGCCAGGTCAGCGCGATACATCAGAGCGCCGGGGGTAGCCTGCCAGGACAGACCCTTCAGCTTGCCGTTGACGTTGCTGGTACCAATCTGACGCATCACGGGGATGGCCACAGCCAGTTCTTCCTCGGTGAAGCCCAGATCGCCGATCAGGTCAGCGGTCCAATCGCTGTTGACGTACTTCTTAACGAAAGCAGCTTCCAGAGTGAAGATGTCGGGAGCTTCTTCGGCAGTAGCGTTAGCAGCCAGCAGGTTGTCCACAGCGGAGGTGTAAGCGCCACCGTCGGTGGGGTAGATGGTGTAGTTGATGGTTACGTTGGGATGAGAGGGGGCATAGTACTTGTTGATCATGCCTTCCAGCTCATTGGTGAAGGACCACACGTTCAGGGTGATCGCTTCCTCGGCGCCCGCGAAGCTCATGCAACCGACGAGCATCATGAGAGCCAGGACCAGAGAGAGAATCTTCTTCATGTTTGGTTTCCTCCTTTTTATTTTTCTATCCCGAAACCGGGATAAAAACAAATTTGGGTGCGAAACAGAGGTTCAAGAATCCGGCTGTCACTATGGCAGCATGCTCATCAGTATTCATTGGAACGCTCTATATCGTTTTCGCTTTTATACTGTACATCATCTTCCATGGAATTGCAAGTTCTTTTTTTCAGCTTTTGTCACAATGTGGGCGGTTTTTTTCCAATTCTTACAGCATAAACATGTTGATTCTTCTATGTTTTCCTTCCTTTTTGGCCATAAATTTTTCCTGTTTACCCTTTTGCATTTTTTTCGTTTTGTTAGGTTGTTACCTTTTACTTTATGCGGTTTTCCGCCCAACCATAACAAAAGGGACCGATCTTTCGATCGGTCCCTCCGCTTATTTGACGGTTAAGTCATACGGAAACTCTGTAATAGATTACTGAGCCTTCCAAGCGTTGTACTGATTCTGGAACTCGGCCAGCACGGTCTGGAAGCCAGCGGCATCCAGGTCAGCCTGGTACTGAGCAATGTAGTCTTCCACAGCATCAGCGGGAACGCCACCGTTCTCCAGCACGAAGCCGTACTGATCGAACAGAGCCTGGCAAGCGGCGTATTCAGCTTCAACGGGGGTCTTGTCGAAGCGGAAGCCAGCAGCGCAAGAGGTGTTGGCGCCACCATTGAAAGCGTCGTACAGGTCAGCCTTGTTGTCGGGCTCGTTGCTCAGAGGAGTCACGACGGTAGCGCTGGCAGATTCCCACATGGAGTGGTTGTACAGTTCGCTGTGCTGGGTGACGTGCTTGATGGTCTGGCCTTCTTCCTGGGTGTACTCGAAGTCTTCGCCTTCGATACCGAAGGTGTACATGTCAGCCAGGGTGCTGTCGGTGTAGAGCAGGCCCATGAAGTCGATGCAGGCCTTGGCCTTCACGTCGTCGCAATGAGAAGCGATGGCGTAGCAGGAGCCCAGAGCGGAGGTGGAGTGAGCATAGCGGGCGGTAGCGGGCTGCATCACAACTTCCTGACCATACCGGGCGTTAGCTTCGGCATTGACGGGGATGTCGGTCCACCAGGACACGGCCCAATCCTGAGACTGAGTGGTGGTATCGGTGGTAACCTTGGTCCAGTCATCCTCGTGGATGATGCCCTGCTCGCCCCAGCTGCCCATCAGCTTGCAGAAGTCAACGTAAGCGGGGGTGGCCAGAACGTTCACAACTTCGTTGGTCTCGCGATCCACGGCGAAGAAGTTGGTGGAAGCGTCAGCGGTGAAGAAGTCGAACTTGTCAATGTTCCAGCGATAGAACATAGCAGTCTTCTGGGTGAGGAAGGGGTACTTCAGACCGGCTTCCTTGGCCTGCAGCAGCATGGGCTCCAGGTCAGCCAGGGTCTTCACGGAAGTGATGTCCCAACCGAGTTCATCCACGACAGCCTTACGGAACATAAAGTTGTAGCCTTCAACGTTGTCCTTGTAGACGGGGATGAAGTAGTTGCGGCCGTTGTACTTGGTGGCTTCCCACTGGCCTTCGCTCATGGAGCCGTACAGTGCGGTGCCGGGCAGCAGATCAGTGATGTCCTTCACAGCATTGGCGGGTACCAGATCGTTGGTGCCGATGATGGATTCCCAAGAAGCGGTCCACAGCAGGTCGATCTCGTTGTTGGCCAGAGCCAGCTTAGCCTGGTCTTCGTATTCGCCGGACATGTCGGTCAGACGGATTTCAACGTTGATCTTGTCGCCGATGTAGGCATTGATGGAATCTTCAACCTTCTTCACCTGAGCCTGATCGGGCTGAGGCAGGTTGAAGGTCTTGCGCCATACGTTGATGACAACTTTCTCTTCTGCGCTGGCAACGGTCACGAGGGACAGCAGCATGCAGAGAGCCAGAACCAGAGAAACGATTTTCTTCATGATTTGTTTCCTCCTAATAAATTTATTTCTTAACATCTCATGCCTGAGATATCAGAAAACATGGGGATGGGCATCAGCCCTTGACGGAACCCACGGTCAAACCCTTGATGAAATACTTCTGGAAGAAGGGATACACCACCATAATGGGGCCGATAACCACAAGCACCGTAGCCATGGTTGCGGAATACTGGGGGATGGCGCCGCCCATGGCAGCGCGGACAGATGCGGGAACGTTGGTGTTGTTCAGAAGGAAGGAAATGTTCTTCTGAATGTTGACCAGCAGCAGCTGCAGGGGCTTCTTGGTATCATCGGAGATATAGAGCAGGGCGTTCTGCCAGTCATTCCAGTAGGCGGTTGCCAGCATGAAGCCAACAGCTGCAAGGGAGGGCTTCAGCAGGGGCAGCGTGATCTGGAAGAAGGTGCGGTAATCGCCCGCGCCGTCAATCTTGGCGGCCTCCATCAGCTCGTTGGGAATGCTGTTGACGATGTACGTACGCAGGATGATGACATTCATGGTGGATACGCACAGGGGAAGGATCAGCGCCAGCAGATTGTTCTTCAGGCCGTAATAACGGGTGAAGATCATGTAGCCGGACAGCTGACCGCCGTTGAACAGCATGGGAATCAGCAGGAAAATGGACAGGAACCTGGCCAGCTTGAAGCCACGACGGCTGATGGAATAAGCGTACATGCTCATCACCAGCAGGCCGAACAGGGTTCCGAACACGGTCACGAAGATGGTCACGCCGTAAGAGGTGAACAGCTTGTTGCCGTAGCGAAGCACGGAAGACATACCGCTCATGGACCATTTCTCAGGCCAGAAGGAGAAACCGTTCTGGTTGATGGTCATTTCATCGGTAAAAGCGGAGATGAAGGTGAGCAGCACGGGGGCAAAGCAGAATACCGTGAACAGCAGAATGCAGATGGTAAGAATCGTTTGGCCGATGATTTGTTTGGGAGTAAGACGTTTACGGACTCTGAACTTCTTGGGGGCTTTGGTTGCAGTCATTTCCATTTATCTCACTCCTTCCTTAGAACAGTGCGTTCTCGGGTTCGATCTTGCGGACGGTGAAGTTAGCAACCAGCATCAGCAGCAGACCAACCACAGACTGGAAGAAGGAGGTGGCTGCCGGGAAACCGAAGTTGGAACTCTTGAAGATCTGACCCAGCACGTAGGAGTCGATAACCTGGGTGGTGGAGTAGAGGATACCGTTGTTTCTGGTAACCTGGTAGAACAGACCGGTGTCGGAGCGCATCACATTGCCGACGGAGAGGAGCAGCATGACGGTAACCATGGGGATCAGGGAAGGAATGGTGATGTGCCAGATCTGCTGCCACTTGTTGGCGCCGTCAATGTCGGCCGCTTCGTAGAGGGAGGTATCGATACCGGCCAGCACGGACATGTACAGCACGGAGCCGTAACCGGTGTCCTTCCAGATCTTGGTGATCAGCAGGATCCAGGGCCAGTAGCCTGCTTTGGAGTAGAAGCTGATGTTCATGTCCAGGGCGTTGTTGATCAGGCCGGTGTCCTTGCTGATGAAAGCGTAAACGATGAACTGCACGGCGGCGTAGGAGATGAACACGGGGATGATCATCAGCGTCTGGCTGACCTTGGCCAGCTTCTTCATGCGCATCTGGTCGATGGCGATGGCCAGCGTCACGTTCAGCAGGGTGCCCACCACGGTGAAGAGCAGGTAGTAGAGCACCGTGTTCTTGGTCATGTTGACGAAGGTCTTCCAGGACTGAACCAGGAACTTGAAGTTATCCAGACCGCACCAGGGACTGCTGAAAATGCCCAGCGTGTAGTCAAACTTCTTGAAAGCCATCACAAGGCCCGCCATGGGCACATACATAATGAACAGAAGAATAAGGAAAGCCGGCAACGCCATGACAATGTGAGCACGGTTTTTCCACATGTTACTGAAAAACGCCTTCACAGTTTCATCTCCCTCATAGTTGAAGTGGGTTCCTTTATGCATCGCAGAAAAGCTATCTACATGGGCTGGTTTTTAACGGGAAAAACCCTTTTCCCGGACCGGCAACCGATGCACTTGACATGCAAAAATCACGAATTACATTTCGTCCAAAATTGTTTTGCATGAATCTGATGAAAATATACAATACTTGCATTTTCTTGTCAAGCGTTTTTTTGCATTTTCTTTGTAATATTTAGCCGAATTTTGGCTCTTTTGTACAAAAACCCTTAGGAAATAAAGGTTTTCGAAATCGTTTTCAAGAAATATTTTTTTCACATAACATCATTAAAACGTAGATATTCCTTCATTTCGAAATTTTTCGTAAGTAACGAGACTTTAATAACAGACTTTTTTAACCTTTTTCCAAAACTAATTCATTAATTTTGCAAATTTATGCATAAATAATCCTGTTCAATCGTTTGCAAAATTCCATACAAAAAATGATTGTCCACTTTTCCGTGAAATCTTCCTTATATATTCACGCATTTCTCCAAACATTCCTATGCATTTTTGTCTCTCTCAATCCCTTATGCCATATAGGTTTGTAACGCCTCTTAAATATTTCTGCCAGCCAGTTTTTCTATTGCTTTCTGGCCTTGCTTCATAGTATAATCATTTTACAGAGCGAAAACGTTTACGAAAAAATTTCAAACCATTTTCGAATGATTTCTTGAAAGCGAGGAATGACTTATGGATGAACTCAGAGGAAATTTCAACCGGCTGTCCAATCCCAGCGACCTTCGCATCACCGACATCCGTTTCACGGACGTAGTGGGCGCTCCCATGCACTGCACCCTAATGAAGATCTACACCAATCAGGGACTGGTGGGCCTGGGCGAGGTTCGCGACGGCGCAAACCGCGTCTACGCCGAAATGCTCAAGAGCCGTCTCATCGGCGAAAACCCCTGCGACGTGGAGCGCCTGTTCCGCCGCATCAAGCAGTTTGGCTACCATGCCCGCCAGGGCGGCGGCGTCTGCGGCGTGGAGCTGGCCCTGTGGGATCTGGCCGGCAAGGCCTACGGCGTGCCCGTCTACCAGATGCTGGGCGGCAAGTATCGTGATAAAATCCGCGTTTACTGCGACACCGACGTTGACGGCAAGCACACCGGCACCGACATGGGCAACGCCCTGAAGGCCCGCATGGAAATGGGTTTCACCTTCCTGAAGATGGATCTTGGCCTGGGCGAGCTTTTCGGTGAACCCGGCACCATCTGCGCGCCCCTGGGCCTGGTGGAGGAGATGAACTCTTCCTGGGAAAAGATGCGTATCGCCAAGACCCCCGAAGAAAAGCGCTACTGGCGCAACCGCAACTACGATCTCTACAACGTGCCCCATCCCTTCACCGGCATCCACGTGACGGAAAAAGGCTTTGACATGCTGGAGAAATACGTCAGCGACGTCCGCGACGTTATCGGCTATGAGATCCCCCTGGCCATCGACCACTTTGGTCACATCGGCGTGGAGGACTGCATCAAGCTGTGCCGCCGCATCGAAAAATACAACATCGCCTGGGCCGAGGACATGATCCCCTGGCAGTACACCCAGCAGTACCTCCGCCTGAGCCAGTCCACCACCGTGCCGATCTGCACCGGCGAGGACATCTACCTGGCCGAGGGCTTTGAACCCCTGCTGGAAAGCCGCGCCCTCAGCGTGATCCACCCGGACATCCTCACCAGCGGCGGCATCCTGGAAAACAAAAAGATCGGCGATCTGGCCCAACGCCATGGCGTGGCCATGGCCGTCCATATGGCCGAGAGCCCCGTATCCGCCATGGCTTGCGTCCATTCCGTGGCCGCCACGGAGAACTTCTTCGTGCTGGAAAACCACTCCGTGGATATTCCCTGGTGGGACGATATGGTCATCGGCGGCCCCAGCAAGAAGCTGGTTGAGAACGGCTTCATCACCGTGTCCGACAAGCCCGGCCTGGGCATTGACGACTACAACGACGAGGTCATCAAGGAGCATCTCCATCCCGAGTATCCCACCCTTTGGGAGGAAACCAGCCGCTGGGATAACGTCTATTCTCACGACCGCCTCTGGAGCTGATCTGACAAGGAGCGTTCCTTATGGAAAAGAAAACTGTCATCATTACCGACCTGCGCTCCCGGGAAGCCCGGGACGCGCAGGCCTATCTGGAGGGGCTTGGCTACCGGGTTGTGGCCGTGCCGGAAACCGTCCCGCTCTGGGACGAAAACGCCCTCTCCTCCTTTGCTGAGCCTTACAGGAACCAGCTCTGCGGCGTGCTCCACCCTGCCCCGCCCCGGATCCTCGGCGGTATTGACACCGTCACGGAAGAAGACTGGCTTAAGGCCCGGGAAGAAGGCCCTATTGCCGCTTTTGCTGTGGCGAAGGTATTTTGCGGCATCATGCGGGACAACCGGGAGGGAAGCATGATCTTTCTGAACTCTATCCACGCAGAAAAGCCTGTGGGCAAGGGCTTCCTTTACAGCATGGGCTGCGGCGCGGTGCAGATGCTGGCCCGGGAGATCAACCTGGACTACGGCACGGACAATGTGAACGTGTTCTTTGTCCAGCGCGGCATCACGGAGGACGACCTGTCCAGCCGCAGCGACGTTTCTTCCCTTTACTGCGGCGTGGATATGCGCTATCCCCTGCGCAAAATGCCCGATCAGGGAAATCTTAACGGCTTGCTGGCCTTCCTGCTGACGCCTGCCGCCCAGCCCCTGAGCGGCTCCGACCTGCGTGCAGACGGCGGCATGACCATGTTCTATACCCATCGCCATAAAGTGGAAGGGAGGGCCTACTATGGATCGACCTGAAAACAGAGTGGCGCTGGTCACCGGCAGCGGCAAGGGCGTAGGCGCAGGCGTGGTGCGGGTGCTGGCCAAAAACGGCGTGAAGTGCTGCATCAACTGCAACTCCAATCCGCAGATGGCAGAAAAGACCCTGCAAGCCATCCAGGAGGCAGGCGGCGAAGCCTTTATCTACCAGGCCGATATCACCGACGACGCCCAGCTGACCGCCATGGTGGAGGCCATCGTCCAGCGATATGGACGACTGGACATCCTGGTGAACAACGCCGCCATGCAGCCCAACCGCTTCATTGACGAATACGACGCCGATTCCCTGCGCAGGCTCTGGGAGATCAACATCGGCGGATACTATCGCTCCGTGGTGAAATGCCTGCCTTATTTGCGCAAAAGCGACAGGCCCCGCATCATCAACATCAGCAGCATTCACGGCAAGCGGCCCACCGGCTTTGACGCTGGCTACGCTATGACCAAAGGCGCCATCCGCATGTTTACCCGGGAACTGGCCCTGGAGCTGCTGCCCGATGGCATTCCCGTCAACGCTATCGACCTGGGCGGCTGCCGGATCGAGTTCAAGACCGGCAATCAGCCCTTCACCTCCCACTCCCCGCTGGATGTGCAGAACCCTGACATGAAAGCCCGTCCCAGGCTGATTGTTCCTGATGAAGTGGGCGAACTGGTATGGTATCTGTGCAGCCCTGCCGGCGAGGCTCTCAACGGCGACGGCATCCGGGTTGACCGGGGCGCAGCCATGACCTGATATTACACAAAGGAGAATCATTATGTCTTTTTTCAATGATCGCGATACCATCATCAAGCTGACCCCCGAATGGACCGGCGAACGCCTGCCTGACGGTCGCCCCATGGTCAGCCAGGACATCCTGCGCCGCATGCGCAAAATTACCTTTGAGGAAGCCTGGGGCCCCCTGTGGAACATGGGCTACCGTTACAACTGGGAAACCAATTTCCGCATGAGCCACGGTTCCGACGTACTGGTGGGCCGTGCCGTCACCGCCGTGATGGTTCCCAAACGCCCCGACCTGGACAAGGCGCTGATGGACATCGGCCAGAAGGAAGAAGGCCACAAGGGCTTCTTCAACCAGTGGGTCATCGACAACCTGGTAGAAGACGACGTTGTGGTGGTTGACCTTTACGACAAGATCTTCGAGGGCACCTACGTGGGCGGCAACCTGTCCACTGCCATCAAGACCCGCACCAAGAACGGCGGCGCGGTCATCTGGGGCGGCGTGCGGGATCTGCAGCAGATTGTCAAGATCGACGGACTGCAGATCTACTACCGCGGCGTGGATCCCACCGGCATCGGCAACTGCTCCATGACCGGCTACAACACCCCCTGCCGCATCGGCCAGGCCATCTGCATGCCCGGCGACGTGGTGCTGGGCACCCTCAGCGGCGTCATCTTCATCCCCGCCCAGCATGCAGAGCATGTGGTGGTAAACGCCGAAAAATCCCATGTGCGCGATATTTTCGGCTTCGACCGCCTGGCCAGCAAGACCTACACCACCGCCCAGATCGACACCCAGTGGACGGTGGCCATGTACGAGGATTTCCTCCACTGGTTCGCCACCGATCCCCGGGCCGAGGAATACCGTCACCTTACCTGGGACAAGGAACTGGAAGAAGCCCGGGAAAAAGAAGCTGATGCTTCTGCCCGCAACCAGGTCCGTCTGTAATTCTTCCTATATAAAAGCGGCTGTAGTCCATTACGGATTGCAGTCGCTTTTTTCGGGCTGGAAATCTGCCGCAGACCAGAGGGATGACGTCCCCTGTGGGCTTTTTTCAGCAACCATGCTCCTCCAGCTCTTTTTCTGTTTTTTGAAGCAATTCCACAAATGCTCTCCGGAAGCGTTCATCATCCTCTTTGGTACGCTTTGCCGGCCCCTTCAGGTGATGCTTTGCCTTGCTCATCCGCGCCTTCTTGGCCATGTGGCGCTCCATCAGCAGCCGGTCGATATTGTCCTGGGTATACAGCCTGCCGCTCTGGTGGATGCCGTAGGCCCCTTTGCCCAGGGCCATGGCCGCCACGCCGTAATCCTGGGTGACCACCACATCGCCCCGCTGACAAAGATTCACCAGCGCAAAGTCCACCGCATCCGCCCCCGCGCCGATGACCCGCACCTCACTGTAGTCGGAGGTCAAAACATGGTTGGTATCGCAGAGCAGAATCACCGGCAGGGCAAAATCGGCCGCCACTTCCTCCACAATGCGTACCACAGGGCAGGCGTCCGCATCCACCAGAATTTTGGGCATGGGGTCTCTCCTTTCAGGAACCGGTGGACTGATATTTTCTCAGTCCGAAGCGGAAAAACAGATAGCAGGGGATCAAAAACAGCATACCCAGCACCGGCAGGAAAATCAACCCTTGATTTTGACTGCGGCCGGTCAGGTACAGAAGTGGATAATATTGGAACAGGGCCACCGGAATGACGTAAGTCAGGAATTTCAGCACGCCTTCGCCGTAAATGGACAAGGGATATCGGCCAAATTCACGGCTTCCGTCGGTGAAGATGTTCATGAATTCCAGGCCCTCAATGGTGAAAAAACTGATGCCTGCATACAAAACGAACAGCGCGGTGAACACGCCCAGTCCCCCAACAAACATCAGCGTCAGGGTGAGGATCTTGTCCCCCGTCCAGACGATGCCGCTGGTGGGAATGGCGTAGGCCAGCACCAGAATGGCCTGGGCAAATCGGCCCATACGGGAAAACTCAACGTTGGCGGTCAGCACCTGAAAGATGACCCCTCGGGGTCTGACCAAAATCCTGTCCAGCTCCCCGGAGCGGATCAAGGCGGGGAAACGGTCGAAGCCTCTTGCAAAGCACTCCGTGGCAGAAAACGCCAGCAGCATCAGCGCAAAACAGAGGAGCACCTCGGAAAAGGTGAAGCCGTCCACACTCTGGATCCGGTCAAACATGAACCACATGCCCAGAAAGGTGGTGAAAGAAACCAGAAACTGCCCCACTACCATCATGAAAAACGAGGCCTTGTACTGCATCTGGGACTTGAGCAGCATGGAAAGATATCGAAAATACAGCTTCATGTTCTCATCCCCCCTGCACCACAACTTTTTTCAGCGCCCGGTTCATCCAGCCCTTGCCCATCAGCACCAGGGCGATGACCCAGAACAGCTGCATAACCATGCCGCCAAGGGCGTCGCCTGCTGCAAAATGGCCCACGTAAATCAGGTACGGCGTATTTTGCATGGACGCGAAGGGCAGCGCGTACATCACCGGCCTGAGCCAGTCCGGGAAGAAGGGGATGGGCAGGACGCCGCCGGCCAGGAATTCCAGAACGGAGGTGACCAGGATGCGCACCCCGTTGGGCGATATGGTGTAAAAGGCGCTGATGTAGACCAGCATGGAAAACGCCACCATCACCAGAAAGCCCAGCAGCATGGAGATGGGAAACAGCAATGCAGCTTCCAGGCTGGCCGGAAGCGTGACGCCGTAAGGCGCAGGCAGCAGCGCCGCCACCAGCAAAATGGGCGCGCACCGGAGCACCACCCGGGACAGCCGGATGGCCATGTTTTTCACAAACCACATGGAATACAGATCGCAGGGCCGACAAAGCTCGTAGGCAATGGAGCCGCTGGTGATGTGGTCAAAAATTTCATTATCGTAGAACCAAACCATGAACATGGCCAAAAAAGCCTGCTGCATCCAAATGTAGCTGGACAGCTGGGAAAACTCCATGGGAAAAGCGCTCTGGCCGCTCTGGTAAAAAGCGCGGTACATCAGAATGCTCATGCCGCCCCAGGCAAACTGGGTGGCGATCCCTGCCCAGGCCGCGGCCCGGTATTGGAGCCCCGCTAAAAAGCGGATCCGAAAAAAAGACAAATACTTTCTCATAGCGCAAATTCCTTGTACAGCGACACAACAAGGTCATCGATGTTTTCCCCGGCGACGGAAATATCCTTCACCTCAGCGGCAGCAGAAATGTGGGCGATGGCGTCGGAAATGGACAGCTTTTCCGTATCCAGCACGATCTCCGCGTGGCCGTCCAGGTCTTTTTTCACCTGCATCTCCGGAAGGAGGGGCAGCCTCTCCCCCACATAATCCACCGTCAGGGTGCGATGGGTTGACTTGCGGCTTTTCAGCTGCTCCAGGGAGCCGTCCAGCAAAATTTTTCCCTTGCCGATGAGCAAAATCCGCTCGGTCAGGGCTTCAATGTCCTGCATGTCATGGGTGGTGAGGATGACGGTGGTGCCCTTTTCCCGGTTGATGGTTTTCACAAAATCCCGCACAGCGATTTTGGACACCGCATCCAAGCCGATGGTGGGCTCGTCCAGGAACAGAATTCTGGGGTCGTGGAGCAGGGAAGCGGCAATTTCGCAGCGCATCCGCTGGCCCAGGGACAGCTGCCGGGCGGGGGTTTTCACGATCTCGCCGATGTCCAACAGTTCCGTCAGATCCTCCAGATTTTTCCGATATTTCTCCTCCGGCACCCGGTAGATGTCGCGAATCAGCTCAAAGCTGTCGATGACGGGAACATCCCACCACAGCTGAGACCGCTGGCCAAACACCACGCCAATTTCCTGCACGTGGGCAGCCCGCTCCTTCCAGGGCACCCGGCCGTTGATGAGGCATTCGCCGCTGTCCGGGGTCAAAACGCCGCTCATGATTTTGATGGTGCTGCTTTTGCCGGCGCCGTTTGGGCCGATGTAGCCGATCATTTCCCCGTCATTGATTTTGAAGGAAACGTCCTGCAGCGCATGAATTTCCGTGTATTCCTTCCGAAACAGGGCTTTGGCCGCCGCCTTCAACCCGGCATTCCGCTTGGCCACCCGGAATGTTTTTCTGATGTTTTTCAGCTCGATCATTTTCTCCACCTCACTTCTTTTTTCTTAGAACAAAAAAACGACGCAAGCAAAAGCCTGCGCCGCCGTTTCATCCGTTGTGAAATCAGCAAAAAGTAGCGAAGCTTTCGCGATTTAGGCAAATACGGTTCCAATTCATCACGAAAACTCCCTCCTTCAAAAAATGCTCGACCATCATAGCATCAGAACTTTTCCTTGTCAAGAAAAAATTTCATTCACACATAAAATTCCTGCATAGTGTCCAGGCACAGGCAGGCCAGTCGCCCCCCGTATGCGGCGCCGCAATCGATCAAAAGATTATTGGCGGAGTGAAAGATCTCGTCCTTGCCGGTCACAAATCTTGTGGGCGTATGGCCGCAGACCATGTACATATCCGGATTCTGAAAATATTGCCGCTGATAATCCGGCCGCATAAAAAGCAGCTCGCCCAGCGAATAATCCTCCAGCTTTTTCCCCGGCTGAAAATTCCCCAAACCGGCATGCACCAGCAAATACGTTTTTCCATTCGCCTCCACAATCTCATAGGGCGCAGTATCCTCCAGATAATCCAGAAGATCCTCCCGCATTTCCCCTGGCAGCTGCTTGAAACCCTGCAGCGTGATCCTGCCGCCGTTCCTGTACCAATCCATCAGGGCATGAAGGGTATCGTTGTCAAGATGGGTGTCCGCATTTTCTTTCGTGATTTCTACATTCAGTTTCCGCAACACGCTAAGTGCCATCAATTCATGATTTCCCTTGAGCAAAATCACATTTTCCCTGGCCGACATATCAACCAGCAGCCTAATGGGCTCAGGCCCCCGGTCCACCACATCGCCCAGGATGTAGAGCGTGTCTTCGTCGGAAAAGTTGATTTTGGCAAGCATTTCCTGGAATTTCCCGTATTCGCCGTGGATATCGCTCATTACGTAGATCATACGCGCCCTCCTATTTTGAAATGGACTTTTTTTATTCGACAACGGACGGCGGCTATTCCTTCTTGACAAAAAAACTCCATCAAGCGAACTTGATGGAGTAACGTTTTTTGATTCAATTCGTTTCAAAAGAATACTCAACCAGGACGATGTCTCTTTCCTGTTTTTCTGGGAAAAATGAAACGCTCAGAACATTGGAGTATCCTTCTCCCCGGGGTTTATCGCCTCTTACCCACAGTTCCAGCTGCACATTGTTCCAAATGGAAAATGCGCGAAGCATTCTGTCATCCTGGTCAAAAACATGCATCAACCGTTCTTCTGTCCATTGTCCATCTGCAAACATGGTTCGTTCATTTTCTGTGTATGGCATACCATACATGCCGCTAGAAAAAAAGCGATAATCTGGTTCACCATACATTTCAGTAAATCTCTTGTCCAAGTCAACAAAAATTTCTACATCCCGAAGGCTCAAGTTATGGAATTCTTCCTGGCTGGCAAATGGTTCCTCAGCATCAGCCAAATATATTCTTTCGATAGAATGTCCATCAGGCGCAAAGTTCACAAACAGCTCCATCGGATATCCGTAAAAATCGATCACAGGGTATTCTTCAAGCAAAACATCGTGTTGATCTTTGAGGATTTGAGTGACTTGCTTTTCAGTCACGTTTTTAAAAGGTAGATTCCAAAAATGAATTAGTTGCTCATTTGCCTCCGCCTGGGCAGCGGTCATCAGCACGCACACTAGCAGGACGACTTCCATTATGAACCATATTTTCTTCACTACAACCCCTCCTCAAATCGTTTCAATTTCTTTCCTATAATTATACGTATTATATTCCTTTTTTCTTCCCAAATACAAGAAAAAACTCCATCAAGCGAACTTGATGGAGTGTGGCTCCCCAGGTAGGACTCGAACCTACAACCCTTCGGTTAACAGCCGAATGCTCTGCCATTGAGCTACTGAGGAATATGAAATGCGGCAGCGATCTACTCTCCCGGGCCGTCACCAGCCAAGTACCATCGACGTGCTAGGGCTTAACTTCTGTGTTCGGGATGGGAACAGGTGGAACCCCTAGGCCATAGCCACCGCAATTTGTGAGCTATGTTTGTCAGTTCTGCAACCTGACAACTGCATATGAGTTTCTGTAGATCAATCAGTTTTCTTTCATTTCCTTTGGCCTTATCAAATCAACTTAAATCAAGCTATCGACCGATTAGTATCATCAAGCTACATACATTACTGCACTTCCACCGATGACCTATCTACCCGGTAGTCTTCCGGGGGTCTCTCGCATTGCTGCTTGGAGTCTTATTCTTAAGGTGGGCTTCACGCTTAGATGCCTTCAGCGTTTATCCCGTCCGCACTTCGCTTCCCTGCTATGCCGTTGGCACGACAACAGTTGCACCAGTGGTGCGTCCATTCCGGTCCTCTCGTACTAGGAACAGCTCCCTTCATGACTCCTACGCCCACGATG
>JAGBDE010000033.1 GCA_017937655.1 Clostridia bacterium
ATCAGTCGGAGTTCCATGCCAGCCAAATCAATATTGGATGGCAGCAGATCAACGCCCTCTTCATGATGCAGAATAGCCTCTTCTGGATTGATAGGCTTTTCTTCAAGTACGCGTCCCATAAGCGTGGACAAAGTAACGGACAAATCATCCGGCTTGGGAATGCCAAGGCTGATGGTCAGGCTGGCCTGGGGATCACAATCCACCAGCAGTACCTTTTTACCTTCCTTTGCCAATCCAATACCCAGATTGGCGGTAGTTGTCGTTTTGCCAACACCACCCTTCTGGTTGGCGATGGCAATCGTTGTTGCAGACAAAGCTCATACCTCCTTTGCAATTCATACTTCTGCATTTCAACAAACAAAAAGCGCACAGGTATGAAACACTGTACGCTTTTTGTCGGGATTATTTTGTTTTGGTCAGATTCAGCCAAACTTGGTCAAAACAGATCAGCTTGTTATCGCTCCAAACCCACTGGGAGGCGAGTCGAAAGGAAATGATCTGGGCGGCATTTTCAGCCGAGTTGTTCACCCATTTTTTAACCCATCATTTAACCCATTTTGACGATTTAACCCATATTTAACCCATACAAATGGGCACAAATTCTGTCAAAATGTGTCAAACCAAGGCAAAAGAAAAAACCCTGAAAACGTTGTGTTTCCAGGGTTTGATGTTCCAATTAGCGCTTGCTGAACTGGGGTGCACGACGGGCAGCCTTGAGGCCGTACTTCTTACGTTCCTTCATACGAGGATCGCGGGTGAGGAAACCAGCCTTCTTCAGGGCGTCGCGCAGGTCGGGGTTGGCCTTGCACAGAACGCGGCTGATGCCGTGACGGATAGCACCGGCCTGACCGGTCAGACCGCCGCCGGTCACGTTGACCAGGATGTCCATGTCGCCGCCGGCCTTGGTCAGTTCCAGGGGCTGACGAACGGTCATCTTCAGGGTCTCCAGACCGAAGTAGTTGTCAAGCTCACGCTTATTGATCAGGATCTTACCGTCGCCGGCGACCAGACGGACACGGGCGATGGCCTTCTTGCGGCGGCCAACGGCATTATACTCAACTTTTGCCATTTTTCTTTAACTCCTTCCGTGTCCTATTACTTGATCACCAGGGTCTCGGGCTGCTGAGCGGCGTGCTCATGCTCGGAACCGGCGTAGACTTTCAGCTTCTTAGCCATCTTGCGGCCCAGGGGTCCCTTGGGCAGCATGCCGATGATGGCCTTCTTCACAGCAAACTCGGGCTTTTCGTTGATCAGACGGCGATAGGGGGTTTCCTTCAGGCCGCCAACGTAGCCGGTGTGATGATAGTAGATCTTCTGGTCCAGCTTCTTGCCGGTCAGGACGATCTTGTCAGCGTTCAGGATGATCACGTAGTCACCGGTGTCCACGTGGGGGGTATAGGTAGGCTTGTTCTTTCCGCGCAGGATAGCGGCGACCTGGCTGGCCAGACGGCCCAGCACAACGCCTTCAGCATCCACGACGTACCACTTGCGCTGGACGTCTGCGGCTTTGGCCATGTACGTATTCAAGGTTGTGTCCTCCTTCGGAACTGTGTAGGTGGTGGGTGCGGCGTTTGATGGTCAGCAAACTTCCGCGATGTTCAATAGCATTCCGGGGCTAGCGGAGTCTATTGATGCCAACGTATATTCTACCAAAGGGCTCCTTTGCTGTCAAGCAAAAAAACCAAGTTTTTTGAAGAAATTAGCAGCGGTTTTCCCGGGCGACGGAAACGAAGCGGCCAAACAAACGGAGGGACGCAGGATCGGTGAGGCGCTCCGGGTGCCACTGAACGCCGATGACAAAAGGCTTGCCCGGCATTTCCACGGCCTCGATCACGCCGCTTTCGCTCCTGGCGCATACGGTCAGCCCGGGGGCCACGTCCTTCACCGCCTGATGGTGCATGGAGTTGACCTGCAGCATATCGGCCTGGGCGATCAACGCAAAGGCGGTTCCGGGGGCGACCTTCACGGAGTGGGTGGGGGTGGAATAGGGCGGCTCCTGGCTGTGGTTTTCCAGGGCGCCGGCGGTGAATTGGGAGGGCAGATCCTGGTACAGCGTGCCGCCCAGGGCCACGGTCAGGGTCTGGATGCCCCGGCAAATGCACAGAATGGGCTTCTCCGCCCGGAGAAAGGCCGGAACCAGCAGCAGCTCGATCCTGTCGCGGATGGGGTTCACCTCGCCCAGCTGGGGAATGGGCTCTTCATGGAAAAGGGCGGGATCCACGTCGTTGCCGCCGGCCAGCAGCAGGCCGTCCAGCTGCTTCGCGCACTGCTCCACCTGTTCCGGGGTCATGTCAGGGCTCAGCAGCAGGGGAATCGCCCCAGAATCCGTCAGCCGCTTGAAATAGCTGCGCATAATGAAGCTCTGGGTTTCTTCTTTGTCCACACTGCCGGAAATGCCGATCAGCGGGTGATACATGGTTTTGGCCTCCTTCAGGCGTTTTTGCTGACCCAGTCCGAGATAAATGCAGCAAGGCACAGGGCCGCGGGGGTGGGGTTTTCCGGCAGGGCCAGGGCGATGGTTCGCTTGATGTGGGTCTCCGGGGGAATGGCGGCCACCCGGTCCTCCAGGCCCCTGAGGAGCAGCTTGGGCACAATGCTGATGCCCAGCCCGTTTTCTACCATAGAAATGAGGGCGTAGTCGTCCTTGGTGGTGAAGCGGGTTTTCAAATGCAGATTGTGGCCCTGCAGAACCCGCTGGGTATCGTGGCTGGAGCTTTCCAGCAGGCTGATGAAGGGCTCACTTTCCAGCTGCCGGATGGGGAAAGCCTCCAGGCCCGCCAGGGGATGATCCTTGGGCAGGATCACCATCAGGGGGTCGTCCTTGAGGGGGATGACCTGGCCGTCGCCGGCCCGGGGCAAAGTGACAAAAGCCAGGTCTACCGTACCATCGGCCAGCCAGCCGTCGATGTCGTGATAATCGCCGTTACTCAGGCGAATGTCGATGCCGGGCTCGGCCTCGGAAAAGGCTTTGAGGATGGCGGGCAGCCAGCTGACGCTGACGCTGGAAAACGCGCCCAGCCGCAGGGTGCCCTCCTTCAGGCCGCGGATGGAAGCGGCAGTCTGGCGCAGGGCTTCGTCCTCCCGGACTACGGCCCGCATGTGGGGCAGCAGTCGGCGGCCCGCATCCGTCAGGGTGACGCCGTTGCGGCTGCGATGGAGCAAAACCAGCTGCAGCTCATTTTCCAGGCCGCTGATGATATGGCTCACGCCGGACTGGGTGTAGCCCAGCTCCTCCGCCGCGCGGGTAACGCTTCCCAGCTCCACAACCCGCAACAGTACCTGATACTTGGACGCAGACATGGTCATCCTCCTTCCATTTTTGCCTATTATACGCCAAAGAGCCAAAAAAGAAAACAGGCTTTGTCTTTTTTCGGTTTTTGGGCCGAAAATACTTGTCATGAGGATATCTACAGGTTATAATTCGAAAATGTAATACATAGCATTCCAAACCGGAATGAAAGGAGACGTTCCCATGCGTATTGGCGAATTGATTGCATTTATCCTTTACCTGGCAGGTATGCTGGGCATTGGCATCTCCCTGTTTATTAAGAAGAAAAACGCTTCTGACAAGGACTTCTTCCTTGGCGGACGCAACATGAACCCCTGGGTGGTGGCCATCAGCGCCCAGGCTTCCGATATGAGCGGCTGGCTGCTCATGGGTCTGCCCGGCTCCATCATGGCGCTGGGTATGGGTCAGGTGTGGATCGCCATCGGCCTGCTGATCGGCACCATCCTGAACTGGATCTTTACCGCGCCCCGGCTGCGTGCCTTCTCTCAGGCTGCGGGCGACGCCATCACCGTGCCCCAGTACTTGAACGGCCGCTTCTTCAGCAAGGGCAAGAGCCTGCAGGTGATCAGCGCGCTGGTGTTCCTGGTGTTCTTCGCGGTGTACGCCGCTTCCAGCTTCAAGGCCTGCGGCGAATTGTTCCATACCGTTCTGGGCATGGATCCCATCTGGGCGACGGTCATCGCTGCCGTGATCATCATCGGCTACACCTTCCTGGGCGGCTTCTCCGCCGTGTGCTGGACGGACTTCTTCCAGGGCATGCTGATGCTGGTGGCCGTCATGCTGGCTCCCATCCTGGCCTGGAAGGCCGTGGCTGCCGGTGAAGGCGCTGCTGCTGTGGAACTGACGGAAAACTACTGGAATCTGCTGCCCTCCGGCAAGCTGGACTGGGCCAGCTGGAAGGAAATCCTCTCCGGTCTGGCATGGGGCCTGGGCTACTTTGGCATGCCCCACATCCTGGTGCGCTTCATGTCCATCAGCAAGACCAGCGAAATCAAGCGTTCCCGTACCGTTGCCACCGTGTGGATTGTTCTGGCCATGGGCGCCGCCGTCTGCGTGGGCCTGGTAGGCAAGCCCTTCCTGGGCGAGATCGCCAACACGGAGCATGTGTTCATTGAAATGGTCCGCAAGATCTTCTCCGCTTTGCCCTTCGTTTCCGGCATTTTGCTGTCCGCCATTCTGGCTGCTGCCATGTCCACCGCCGATTCCCAGCTGCTGGTGTCCGCCTCCGCCTTTGCCAGCGACGTTTACAAGCCCATCCTGCGCAAGAACGCCAGCGATAAGGAAATGATGAACGTCAGCCGCCTGGTGGTTGTGGTCATCGCGGTGGTGGCGCTGCTGATCGCCCTGGATCCCAATTCTGCCAACATCATGGGCCTGGTGTCCAACGCTTGGGCGGGCTTCGGCTCCTCCTTCGGCCCGGTCATCCTGCTGAGCCTGTTCTGGAAGAAAATGACCTACAAGGGCGCTGTGGCCGGTATTGTGGTTGGCGCCGTGGTGGACATCGCCTGGATGATCCTGCTGACCGGCTCCACCGGCATCTACGAGCTGCTGCCCGGCTTCCTCGCCGGCCTGATCGCCGCGGTGGTGGTGTCCATCCTGGACAAGAAGAACGTCCCCGCCGAGACCGAGGCCCTCTTTGCCGAGGCCAACGCTCTGCTCAACGAAAAGGAGTAATTTCCATCACTCACAGGAGATGGCTGCTTCGTCGGCCGTCTCCTTTTTTGTGCGGAAAGTGCTTGCCCGGAAGGTTGGGAAGGGATATACTGTCAATAACAAATCCTGCTGCACAGGGAGGAACAACAGATGAAACCGATGGATATTTACGCTTTTGCCGATGAAGCTTCCGGCCAGATCGACGGCCAGATTGCCGCCATGCTCCGCAATGGTCTCAGCGGCCTGGAGATCCGCGGGGTGGACGGCCAAAACGTTTCCGATATCAGCCTGGACAAGGCCCGGGAGGTGCGCCGCAAGCTGGACGACGTCGGCCTTGCATGCTGGTCCATTGGCTCGCCCATTGGAAAGATCGGCATTACTTCCGAGGAATTCCCCGCCCATCTGGACAAGCTGCGCCACACCCTGGAAGTGGCCGATGTGCTGGGCGCAAAGAACCTGCGCATGTTCTCCTTCTATGTGCCGGAGGACAAGGTGGCGGAGTACCGGGGCAAGGTATTGGATCAGATGGGCCAGATGCTGGATGTGGCCCGGGGCAGCGGCGTTGCCATGTGCCACGAAAACGAGAAAGGCATTTACGGCGATATTGCCGGTCGCTGCCTGGAACTGCTGACCGCCTTCCCGGAGCTTGAGGGGATTTTCGACCCCGCCAACTTCATTCAAAGCGGCCAGGACACCCTGGAAGCCTGGCAGATGCTGGGCGGAAGGATCAAGTACCTGCACATCAAGGACGCGCTGGAAAACGGCAAGGTGGTGCCGGCCGGCAAGGGCATTGGCGCGGTGAAACAGATCCTGGACGATTATCGCGCCCGGGGCGGATGCGCCGTGACCATCGAGCCGCATCTGAGCGTGTTTGACGGCCTGAAGGATCTGGAGCAGGCGGACAACCGCACCCAGATTGAGGAATACTGCTACGAAAACAGCGACGTGGCCTTTGACGTGGCCTGCAATGCCCTGAAGGAACTGCTGTGAAAAAGTGAAATCCCGGAAAACGTCTCAATGGCGTTCTCCGGGATTTTTGGATTTCCTTATTTCTGGCCGTTGCTCATGGCGCGCTCGGCCTGCTCGATGAGGCGCTTGACCATGTAGCCGCCGATGTAGCCGGCCTGGCGGCTGGGCAGATCGCCATTATAGCCCTGCTTGAGGTTGATGCCCAGCTCGTTGGCAATCTCGTACTTCATGTTGTTCAGGGCGTCCTTGGCCTCGGGCACCATGCCGCCGCGGTTGGAGCCGCTGTTGCTGCTGGACTGGGTCTGGGCCTGATTCTGGTTTTGGTTCTGGTTCTGATACATTTTGAATTCACCTCATAGATATGATTGCTTAGCGGGTGGATTTACCGTTCTGACCGGCCATCTGGCGCTCGGCCTGCTCAACGAGCCGCTTGACCATATAGCCGCCTACGTAGCCGTTTTCCTTGGAGCTCAGATCGCCGTTGTAGCCCTGCTTGAGGTTGATGCCCAATTCCCGGGCGATTTCATACTTCATGTTGTCCAGGGCGGCGCGTGCTTCCGGAACGTTGACCTGGTTGTTCTTGCCGGAGTTCTGGTTTGCCATTGCTTTTCACCTCCTTGAGTGGGTTCATGGCTATTTTGGCCCGGCGGAGGCAAAATACGCTGTTAATTCTTCTCTGGGAATAGAGATTTTTCAATTGGACGCTTGCGCTGGAAGCCCAAAATTGCTATACTGAAGGAAAGAAAAAATGCAGCATAGGAGGATCAAGGTGGCACATCAGGTGCAGATACGGATGTTTGGCGGCTTCAGCCTGTCCGTGGACGAGGTACGGAAAGAGCAGATTGTTGGCAAGTCCAAAAAAGGCCTTGCTCTTTTGCAGTACCTGATTTTGCAGTATCCTGGCGCCGCATCGGCCGAGAAGCTGGTTGCCGCTTTTGCCAAAGACAAAACCGGCGGCAATCCGGAAGGCGCGCTGAAAACCTTGATCAGCCGGTTCCGCACATCGCTCAACCAGTGCAGCGAGGGCCTTGGCGGATGCATCGAGGCGGTGCGGGGCGGCTACCGTTTCCGTCCGGCGGACGGCCTGTGGGTGGACGTGCTGGAGTTCAGGCAGCTGGTGGAAAAACTGGCTGCGGCCAATCAGGCGGACGACGTCGCCCGGCAGCATTTCCAGCGGCTCAGGACTATTTTCTCCGGCGAGCTTCTGGCGGGCTCCGAACAGCATGACTGGCTGATTGCCGCCAGCGTTTCCTGCCATGACCAGTACCTGGAAACTGCCTATCATTATGTTGCCATGCTGCAGAAAAACGGCGCATATCATGAAGTGGTGGAAAGCTGCCGCTTTGCCCTGGAAAAGGATCCCTTCAACGAGCGGCTCCACCTGGAACTGATGCAGGCATTGGTCAAGCTGAACCGCAGCAACGAGGCCATGAGCCAGTACAAGCACGTGACCAGCCTCCACTTCAGCTACCTGGGCGAGCAGCCCCCGGAAAGCATTCAGAAGTTTTACCGGCAGATCATGCAATGCAACGATACCCTGGAAAGCGACCTGGACACGGTGCGTCGGGAGCTGGAGGAATACGGCCAGACCCATGGCGCGTTTGAGTGCAGCTATCCGGTGTTCAGGGAAGTTTACAATCTGCAGATGCGCAACCTGGCCCGGCTCGACGCCAGCATGTACGTGGCCATGATCATGATCACCGGCGCGGATGGCCAGCTGATTTCTCCCCTCCGGCTGGAGGAGATCATGAACGGTTTGAGCGAGATTCTCTGCACGCACCTGCGCAAGGGCGATACAGTGACCCGGTTTTCCTCCAATCAGTATTGCCTGCTGCTGCCCACCGTAAACGACGATACCGGCCACATGGTCATGGAGCGCATCAAACGGTTTTTCTACCAGCGCTTCCCGGCCAGCAGCATTATGTTCAACTATCGCCTCAGCCTGATGAACGAGGGGCGGTCGGGAACATTTTCCATCAAAAAAGCGCGATAATTGTTTAAAAATGCAGCCGGATGGGTAAGCTATCATTGGAAAGAAAATCTTTTTTGAAGGAGGACCCCAAAATGTCAGTCAAACAGCTGAGTGCTGAAAACTTTCAGCAGGAAGTATTGAATAGCGACAAAACCGTTGTGGTGGACTTTTACGCCGACTGGTGCGGCCCCTGCAAGATGCTCAGCCCCACCGTGGACGCCCTTTCCGAGGAACTGCCGGACGTGGCGTTTTTCAAGCTGAACGTGGATAACGCCCAGGAACAGTGCATGAAGTACCGGGTGATGACCATCCCCACCCTGATTGTGTTCAAGGGCGGCGAAGAAAAGCAGCGTACCGTTGGCCTGCAGTCTAAGGACATGCTTCGCAGGATGATTGAAGGCTGAGAACCGGCCAACCATGAACGCCGCATCCAAACCGGGTGCGGCGGTTTTTCCATAGGAGGAAAGCGCTATGCGGAAATACCAGGACATTGCTTATGTGGAAAACGGGGCGGAGGCCCAGAAGCTGGATCTGTGGCTGCCGGACAGCGGCAGCTTTCCCGTGTTTGTGTTTTTCCACGGCGGCGGTATGGAGGCGGGGGACAAGGCGGACGAAGCCTTTCTGCCGGAGCTAGCGGAGGCTGGCATCGGCGTGGTGAGCGCCAATTACCGCATGTACCCCGGGGCGAAGTTCCCGGATTTTGTGGAAGATGCAGCCGCCGCGGTGGACTGGACGGTAAAGCATATCGGCGAATATGGAACGGCGGAAAAGATTTTCGTGGGCGGAAGCTCCGCCGGCGGATACCTGAGCCAGATGCTCTGCTTTGACCGGCGTTACCTGGACAAATACGGCATTTGGGGCGCGGTGGACGGCTACGTGCTGGACGCGGGTCAGCCTACCACCCACTTCAACGTGCTCCGGGAGCGGGGCGTGGATTCCCGGAGGGTCATCGTGGACGAGGCCGCGCCGCTGTACTTCATTGACGGGAAGGCGGACTATCCGCCCATGCTGGTGATTGTGGCGGACAACGACATGCAGGGCCGCTACGAGCAGACCATGCTGCTTCTGGCCACGCTGAAGCATTTTGGCCAGGGGGACAAGGCGGAGCTGCGGGTGGTAAGCGGCAGCAAGCATTGCGAGTATCACGGCTGGACCGAGAACGGCAGGAACGTTTTTGGCCAGATGGTTCAGGAGTTTATGGAAAAGCACTAAGGAGGCAACAGGATGGAAAGCTGGAAAATGGATCAGTTGCTCAGCCCGGTGGTCAGCGACAACACCCGCAGCGCGTATGCGGTGTATTTTGACTATCAGGGGATGAAAATCGCCCACGAAGGCGAGCTTGTGTTCATTGAGAAAATTCCTGCGGAGTCCCGGGCCGACCTGCTGGCAGCCCTTCAGCAGCGCAAGGAAGCGGTGGATGGCACCATTTTTCGGCTGGATCGCTGGAAGGACGGCCTGGAAAGCCGGGTGGAGGAGCTGGAAGACGGCATCGACGAGGCGGACATGGGCGACGAGTTTTCCTACTACGAGGACACCCTCTACGAAGAGCGTGAAACCATGATCGACGATTGGGAAACCGAGCGGGACATGGCCCAGGAAAAGATCGACGAGCTGGAAGACCAGATCGAGGTGCTCAGGCAGCAGGATTACAAGCTGCAGTTTGCCATTCAGCTCATTGGCAGCGTGGCGGAGTGAAACGGATGAAAACATTTGACGAACTGACCCTGGTCAATTACTGCCACCCGGACTGTCAGCCGCTGCTGAACATCATGCGCCTGCCGGAAAAAGAAGCTTACGCCCTGGCGGGGCAGATGGCTGCAAGTCATCCGGAAACCACGGCGTTTTATCGCTTTGCGGATTTTCACAATTACTACCCCCTCCGTATGAAGCAGGATATGTATCTCCGCCGCCGCTTTGTGGAACTGGGCGGTCAGCCGGAGGAAGAGCATCCCCTGTCCTTTACGGTGGAAGACAGCGATTATCTGCAAAAGTGGTTTGACGGCGGCATTGAGACCCGGCTGAAACTGCGGCAGATTGCCCCATGCCATATCAGTTTCACCGTGGGGGACAGCGGCTCCAATTACCAGCGGGACGGCGCGCTGGACGTGCTGACGCTGGATATGCTTAGGGAGCGTGTGGCGGCCTTCGGGGACGATTTTTCCGCTTTTCTGCAGTCCACGGGCCGCGGCTATGTGGAAGCCCAGCTCTGGTCGGACAGATACATCCGCTAAAAAAGAAAACCGGCATTCCCGTTTGTTCGGGAAAGCCGGTTTTCTTTTATTCTGCGGCAACGTCTGCGGACACATCGTCATGGGTCAGGTTCTTCAGCCAGATGTATTTCCGGTAGCGGGGGATGAGGAAGGGCACCTTCACGATCTCGTCGGCACACATCACCATGTAGATCACCATCACCGGCCAGTGGAACACCAGCCAGCCGATCATGGTAATGGGCAGGGCGATGCACCAGGTGGCAATAAACACGCTGACGGCGTCGTAGCGGGAGTCGCCGCCGGCGGGGAACACACCGCAGGTGAAGACGGTGTTGAAGGAATAGGCGAACATGTACAGGATGTTGTAAAGCAGCATCTGCACCAGGTAGGTCTTGGCCAGGGGCTCCAGTACATAGAAGAAATATACCATGGTGCCGGTCAGGCACAGCAGGAAGGCGTTGGCAATGCCGCACCACAGGGAAATGTTCCAGCTGCGGTGGCCGTACATCCGGGCCTTTTCCAGTTGATTCTGTCCCAGCTGCTTGCCCAGCATGACCCCGATGCCGCTGGCAAAGCCGTGGCTCAGGCACTGGATCAGGCTGGTGGCTACGTTGGTGACGGAATAGGCAGCGGTGGCGTCCGTGCCCAGATGGCCGATGATGGCAGAATGGGCCGTGATGCTCAGCCCCCACATCAGCGCGCTGGCCAGGGAGGGAATGGCCACCTTGAACAGGTCTGCTTCCAGGATTTTGGAGAAGCGGAACATCTCCCGAAGACTGGGGCGGATGCGATCCTTCCGGCTGGAGGCGATGACGCACCAGGCAAAGGCCGCCATCTCCACCACGATGGTGGAATAGGCAGAGCCGTTGGCGCCCAGGGCAGGAAGTTTTCCGATGCCGTAGATCAGGAAAAAGTCCAGCACCATGTCCACCACCACCGTCATGGCGGAGATCCACACGCTCATTTTGGCCCGGCCGTCCATCCGCATCATCATCAGATAGGGCTGGGCCGCGGCGGCAAACAGGTAGGAAAAGCTGACGATGCGCAGGTAATCCGCGCCGATCTGGATCAGGGCTTCTTCGTTGGTGAAAAGGCGCATCAGGGTTTCCGGGATGAAAAACGCCAGGGAGAAAAACACCAGAGCGATGATGAGCGCATAGCGCATGGCCATGCTCAGCAGTCTGCGGACGGTGTTCATGTCCTTTTTGCCAAGATACTGCGCCATCAGCACGCCTGCTGCGCCCGGAATGGCCAGAAACAGCGACATGACAAAGGACACCTGGTTGGCCAAAGATACGGCGGCGATGGCTTCCTGGGTCAGGCGGCCCAGCATCAGCGCGTCGGAGGCGCCTACCAGGGAATTGAGCAGCCCCTGGAGCGCAAAGGGCACGGCCAGGGTCAGCAGTTCTTTATTGAATTGCTTGTCTTTGGGCAGTTTCATGGGGAAAATTCCTCCCGGTGGTACAATCTCCATCATCATATATCACAAACAAAGGGGAAAAGCAATCTTTTTGCAAGGAAAACCGCCGCGGCCCATCGGACTGCGGCGGTAGGTTGATTATCGGGCGCTGTCGCCAGAAAGGAGGGGTGCGTGGTTTTCCTTCTTTTGCATGTCCCGGTTGTACATTTCAATCATCCGCTGGCTGGCCTGCCCAACCAGGCGGTAAACATGGCTGCGGCTGAAATGCATCCGCCGGCCGATGATGCCGCAGGGCACGCCGTCCAGGATGCGCTGGGTGGCCACGGCCCGCATGACGCCTGCGGGCAGACGCTGAACCAGTGGGCGGATTATCTGCAAGTGTTCCTCCAGCTCTTTTTTCAACTCACCGATGCCCCAGCGTTCGGCATCGCATTCCAGCACGGCGTATTCAATGCGGCTGCGCTCCACGCCCCGGCCGTACTTCACGGGGGTGAGGGTGCTGTTGGCCTTGTAGGCCGACATTTTCAGATATTCTATGCGCCCGATGGCGCGGGTAATGGCACGGTGGATGTCATCCACACGGTCCAGCATGTCCTCAAGCGGGATGGGAGGCCATGAAGAATCGGTCGGGATGACGGTTTTTTCTTCCTTCATTGGACGATTCCTTTCTGTCGGGTCATTGCCGCCCTGCGGCGCATGGCCTCGCACGCGGGCTGGCTGAGGGATGGGATCAGTTTGCATCGTGACCAAAGAACACCTCGCTTGGGTTGGTAATGTGCATCAGCTGGATCATTTGTTCAATTTCCCGCGCGCGGAAATCTCCCTTTTGCATCCGGTTGTACACGGTTCGCGGCGTAACATCAAGATGTCTTGCCAGCTGGTTCATGGTGAGACGGTTTTTGGCCATCCACTCTTTGAGCAGGTCCTTTCGCATGAAACACGCACCTCCTAATGCGAACGTATGTTCGTGTTGTTTTCGATATCATCATAGACCTGTTATGCAGGAATGTCAAGTATCAATTTGTTCAGTGAAGGAAATGACAATCAAAGGGCGCAGGTTGCCGGGGCGGAGGGGACGTGGTAAAATGAGGGGGAGGAACCTGAAATGATGCGTATGTATTGTTTGCAACTTTAAGTTGCTCAAATGCAAATATAGGTTGGTAGATTTATCCGCACTTGTAATTATCATTATTTGTGTAAAGGAGGGAAACTGTATGAGTTTTGCAGAAAATCTGAAACAACTAAGAAAAGAGAAACAATTATCGCAGGAGGAGTTGGCAGAAATTCTTGACGTGAGTCGTCAGGCTGTCTCAAAATGGGAGCAAGGAATTGGATACCCGGAAGTGGAAAAGTTACTGTTGCTTTCAAGGAAATTGAATATTTCTTTGGATAGCTTAATGGCAACGGCGATGCCCCCAAAATCCGATGCAGAAAAAAAGAAGGTAACAGGAACAATCACCATAACATCGCCATTTGAACATGTCATTGCTACGTGTCATAAAGTTGTGGCTTCCGGAAAAATGGCTGGTGGAAAATCATCACCACAGTATGCACTTTTTGGCACAAGTGAAGGAAGAGATTTTTTTGGTGGGGAGCCGACTACTTTTTTGGGTTGGTATGCAAATGAAGAGGATATATCAAAAGAAATCATGGAAATCCATGATGCAATCGCCAATGGGATTGCATCATATACTTTGAAGTATAGTGCAAAAACGAAAAAAGGTTTGCTTCGTATAAAGTTAGATACAGAATAAGAAGTAAACCAATTCCAATTTGCCACAGAACAAACAAAAAAACGCACTTGCCACTCAGACGGAACAGCAAGTGCGTTTGATATTTTTATCGGCCCAGCAGAACCCGCAGATCTTCCACCATATGGTCAAACAGCTGGCGGACCCGGTCTTCCGGGCTGCCGTGCAGGTACATGTGCCAGAACAAAAACGTGGTATTCAGGTTGGCCAGGCGCATCTGGCTGTCCAGGGGCGCAGGGTCGGGGATGGACGCGTGGCGGCAGTAGATTTCCAGGGCCTGGGCGGTGTCCAGGGGATAGCCGTCGGCGGAAAGGCGGCTGAGCAGGAAGGAAATATCGCCGGTGACGTCGCCCACGCCGCAATTCTGCCAGTCGCAGACGATGATGCGGCCTGCGTCGTCCGTCAGCAGGTTCTCGCAATGGAAGTCGCCGTGGGTGAGGGCCAGCCGGGGCGCGAACAGCCGGGCGTTGACCGGGTTGATGCTTTCTGCCACGGTTTGCAGATCGTCCTCGGAAAAACGGCCCGGGTGCTCCCGCAGCACGCTGCGCCAGCCCTGCAGGCTTTGCTCCAGGGCAGCGTCGTCCAGGTGGAAGGGCGCGGCTTCCCCGGCGGTGAGGAACTCCGGCACAGGCAGCGCGTGGATCTGCGCCAGGGTTTCCAGCGCGCCATCCAGCATATCCGGCTGGCTCAGCCGGGCCTGACTGACTGGCTGATATTCCTGCATGATGAGCAGCAGCTCGTCCTGGCGCAGGTCGTTGTAATGGATCTGCGGCAGGAAGGGATGGGTGGCTCCGGAATAACAGCTGTAAAACAGGGCCTCCCGGCGATACCTCTCCCAGGTTTCGTCGTTTTGCAAAAGCCGGCGCTGCACGTGCTTGGCGATGCGGTTATCGCCGAGGCGGTACACCTTTGCACCGCTCTGCCCCAGGCCGATGGCGGCGGCCGAATGGGCCGTCAGGTATTCCTCAAAATGGCGGATGGGTTCCATGGCTTGCTCCTTCACTTGCGGTCAAACATTTCTTTCAGGGCGACGACCAGCTGCTCCACGGTCTTGCCGCTGGTATCGATCACCCGGCCCTGGTTTTCCGGCATCGTTTCCAGCTTCTGCTTGAGAAACAGCGCCCGGTCGATGAGCCCCGGGTCGCCCCGCTGGGTCAGCCGCTGGCGGATGTGGCTCTCCCCGGCGGTGAGCACCCCGTAGCAGAGCTCTGCGCCGTGCTGCTGGGCCAGATCCATCACCAGGGGCAGCTCGTCCTCCACCACATAGTCGATGACCACGTCCAAGCCGCGGCGCAGGGCCTTGTCCGCCGTGGACAGGATGCACTCCCAGATGAAGGAGAGAATATCGGCCCAATAGAGAAAACCGGGGCAGCTGGGGCCGACCCGCTTGGCGGTTTCCGCAAACCCGGCGTGGAAATCGTCCCCGTGGATGACGTACACCTGATTTTGTCCGCCCTCGTCCACCAAGTGGCGGGCAAAGGCGTTGGACAGGGTGGTTTTGCCGCAGCCGCAGGGGCCGGAGAGAAGATACAGCTTCATGGATCAACCTCGCAAACAGTTTTTCAAGGGAAATATACCAGAAAAGCCCTTTCTTCGCAAGGCGCGGTCATGTATAATGGAGAAAAACTGACAAGCTGGGAGGAAAACACATGATCCGCGGACTGAGCCACATTGCCATCCGGTGCAGCAATATTCTGGAAAGCCTCCGGTTTTACACGGAAGTTCTGGGCCTGAAGGAGGCCTTCCGCATGCACGGCGCGGACGGCTCGCTGGCCACGGTGTATCTGTACATCGCCCCCAGCGAATATCTGGAGCTGTTCTCCGGCGGCGCCCGGGAAGGCGTTTCCGGGTGCGACGTGATCGGCCTGTGTCACATCTGCCTGGAAACGGCGGACGTGTACGCGGCCTATGAGCAGGTGAAGGCGGCCGGCGGCCCCCTGGACACCCCGGTGAAGGTGGGCCTCTCGAAGTGCCTCATGTTCTGGACCCACGACCCGGACGGCAACCAGCTGGAAGTGATGCAGCTGCCGCCGGAAAGCCTGCAGGCCCAGGCCAACCGCCGGTTTGAGGAAACGGAGGAATAAAGGAACAAAGCCCGCTCACTAGGAAAAGGGATGGAAAGGAAAGAGTTATCTTTCACTTACCATTATGCAAACAATGAAACCGCAAGCCTTTGACTGGCTTGCGGTTTTGTGTGCTGCTGTGATAGAATGAAAGTACAAAGTAGCAAACTGTACCTTATAATGATACAACTTATGGAAGCGAGAGAATATGATGAAAGTTGCTTTTTTAGATAGAGATGGAACAATTAACCGTGATTATCCAGATGATATTTGGATTCGGATTCAAGATCCAGAGATATTGCCGGGAGCAATTCATGGAATGAAGTATTTGAAAGAAAAAGGGTATGAAATAATTATTGTAACCAATCAATATATCATTGGAGAGGGAATGATTTCGATAGAGCAATATCATGAATTTAATAGAAAGCTTTTGGCATTACTTATTGAAAATGATATTAGTATTTTGGATGTATTCTATTGTCCTCATGCACGAGATGAACAATGTGATTGTTGCAAACCGAGAAATGGGCTAATAAAGCAGGCAATAAGGAAATATCCGGAAATCAATTTGAAGGAATCTTTTATGTGTGGAGATTCATTGAGCGATATGAAGTGCGCAGAAAGTGTTGGACTGAATTTTTGGGGTATAGGCATTGGAAAACAAAGAATTAGTGATTTGTCGGATTTGTGTAATCTGATTTAGAAAGAGCTTATTAGGTAAACCCCAATTTGTCGGGCTGGCAAATAACGCTTCTCCCTCATTGGGTGGGGCGCAATTATACGCACCGTTCCGGTGCATTGCGTAAATTGGGGCAAATAAGCAAACGAGCATCCGTAATTTCGAGTTCTTTTGTCAAGGGTGTTTTCACGTTTTTCCCCAATTTGATCACTGGTTGACTGAAAGCTTTCCTAAATAACCCAACAGATAGTCCGATACCAAGCAATTGGCATCGGACTATTTTGTGGCAGTTGAAGGAAAAACCGGAATTGAGTATAATAACAAAGATGAAGCATAATGCCCCTCTTGCTATTGAACGGTACATCAACCGAAAGGAAACACAACAGAAATGGTATCGCAGACATATACACTTATGCTGGTCGAAGATGATCAGGCTCTCCGCAGTGGATTGCGTGAGTTGTTTGAACGTGAAGGCTATCGCGTTGTTGCGGCCTCTTGTGTACAAGAAGCCCGCAACCTTTTTGACGCACACATCCACCTGATCGTTCTGGATGTCACGTTGCCCGATGGTAATGGCGTGGCTCTGTGTCAGGAGTGGCGTAATCAAGGTGTCATTACGCCGATCCTTTTCCTCACTGCCAAGGATGAAGAGTTTGATGTCGTGCGAGGTCTGGATGCCGGTGGCAACGATTATGTGACCAAGCCCTTCCGCATGATGGAGCTGCTCAGCCGCATTCGTGCGCTGCTGCGTACCAGCCGCAGTCAAGTTTCTACTACGCTTTCCCGCAGTGGAGTTGAAGTTGATCAGGAACACATGCTTGTTCGCAAGAATGGTGAACCTCTGCAGCTGACGCTGACCGAGTATCGTATCCTGCTGGCACTGATTCAACGAAACACGATCGTTCCGCGCAATGTCCTGCTGGAAGCCCTGTGGGATGTGGACAGCAAGTTCATTGACGATAACACGCTGTCTGTGCATGTGAGCCGTTTGCGTGAAAAGATAGGTGCTGAGCATATCAAGACCATTCGAGGGGTGGGATATCAGTGGGCGGATTGATCGCAGCGGTTGTGATCCTGGCGATTGCTCTGATCGTATTGCTGATCGTGCATCTGCTCCAGCGTCGTCGTATCAAGAGATTGGCAGAGCAGATGGAATCCTTTCTGGTTTCTGGCAGCGATCCACTCAAATTCTCCGTGCAGGAGGATGCTTTGGCTTCCTTGCAGAACGCAGCCGCCGAGCTGGAAAACCAGGTGCTGCTGGCACGGGATCAAAAGAAAGAAGAACGCCGCGCCACCCGTGATCTGACGGCAGACATTTCCCATCAGCTGAAGACTCCGCTGGCGTCCCTACGCCTGTTCTGCGAGATGGATGAAAGCGCCCATGTCAATGAGCAGCTTTCCCAGATCGAGCGCATGGAAAGGCTGATCCAATCCTTGCTGCGGCTGGAACGCCTGTGCGCAGACGGCTATGAGTTTTCGTTTGCCGAACAGGATATGGCGTCGCTTGTGCGGGAGTCCTGGCGAGGACTTGCGTCTGTCTATCCCAACAAGCAACTGAGGATCGAGGGCAACGCCACCATCCGCTGTGACGAGAAGTGGCTGGGAGAAGCGTATCTGAATCTTTTGAAAAACGCTTGCGAACATACGCCGGAGGATGGCGAGATCACCGTGCATTTGGAGCAGAGCGATACAGCGTTTTTCTGCTCTGTTTCTGACAATGGCGGCGGTGTAGACGCGAAGGAGCTGCCGCATCTGTTTGATCGTTTCTATCGCGCTCACAGCCGGGAAACGAAGGGTGCAGGCATTGGCCTTTCTATCGTCAAGGAGATCATTCGCCGTCACCACGGCAGTATCTATGCCGAGAACATCCCTGGTGGACTCAGGATGAATATCACCCTCCCGATTCTACAAATGATCCGTACATAAGGCGCTGAAACAGGCGCCTTTCCTCTTACCTTACGAAATCGTAAGGTAAAAGTCACCTGAACGTAAGGTTGGCCTGTTACGATAGACATGCAAGGAGGTATTTGCACTATGGAAATCATTCGCTCTGAATCTCTCAGCAAAGTCTACCGTACGGGCGAAAACAAGGTTTACGCCCTGAATAATGTGTCCCTGTCCATTGAGCAGGGCAGCTTTACCGCCATCACCGGCCCCAGCGGTAGCGGCAAATCCACACTGCTTCATTTGTTGAGCGGTCTGGATCATCCCACTGACGGCAAGGTGATCTATCAGGATGCTGATCTGTACAAGTACAAAGATAACCAGCTGGCTGTGCTGCGCCGCCGCCGTTTTGGCTTTGTGTTCCAGAGCTATAATCTGGTGCGCGAACTGACCGGTTGGGAGAACATTCTGCTGCCCGTGATGCTGGATAACCGCAAGGCAGATGAAGAACACCTGAACCGAATCATTGATCTGCTGGGCATTCGGGATCGACTGTCCCACCTGCCCGGAGCTATGTCCGGTGGTCAGCAGCAGCGCATCAGCATTGCCCGTGCGCTGGCGAATAAGCCCGCGATCCTGTTTGCTGACGAACCTACCGGCAATCTGGACGGCAAGAGCGGACGCGAAGTGCTGACGCTGCTTCGTCAGGTGAAC
>JAGBDE010000034.1 GCA_017937655.1 Clostridia bacterium
CCCCCGCCGAGGTCGGGGGACGGGGGGCCCGCAGGCCCCCAGCGCGGGAAGGGGGTTAGGGGTTCCCAGGGGTAGAGGGGGACCGGTGCGGGGTCCCCCGTATCCCTGGGCCATAGCGGAGCGGGCCGCTCCGCACGCCAGCGGCAAAAAACATAAAGTGCCCCGGCGAACATAAACAAACTCAACCAGTTCCACGTTGCGCACGCCGCTCTTCTGCATGAAAAAACCAGCCTCCACCCACCGGGCAAAAGCTGGTTTTTGATAAGGATATCATCCTGTAAAACGAAGCAGCACGAGAATCGCAAAGGGGAGTGACTGTTTCCAGCTCTCTTGCCGATGCCACAAGTGCCGCTTCAATCAAAGTATACCGCAAAACAAAAACGAAGGCAAGCAGATATATGATGAAAACCAGCCTCCGCCCACCGGGCAGAAGCTGGTTTTCTATAAACAATCTTTATCCCTGAACCCCCGCCAGCTTGACAATGGCATTGGCAAAAATCCGAATGCTCTTCATCAAACCGTCAATGCTGAGGTATTCGTTGGCCTGATGGGCCAGATCCTCATCGTCCGGGAATGCGCAGCCAAAGGCCACGCCTTCCTCCAGGCACTTGGCATAGGTGCCGCCGCCGGTGGCCACGCAGATGCGCTCCAGGCCGGTGACCACGTGGTAAGCGTCCAGGAGGGCGCTGACCAGCTGGGAGTTGGGAGCCACGTGATGGGGATCGGTCTGGGAATCCACATTGACCCGCAACGCGCCGCCGATGGCCGCAGTCAGGGCCGCGGTGAGGGCGGTGTGGCTGCACAGGATGGGATAGCGGATGTCCAGGGTGGCGTAGAGGCCCTTTTCTGCGTCGTACTGGAGGATGCCCAGGTTGCAGGTCAGGGGGCCGCTGGTCTTGTCGGAGCAGGCAATGCCCAGGCTTTCGCCGTTGTACTCGGTGCCGACAACGTCGGCCAGGGTGGCCAGCGCGCCGGTCAGGCCGACTGCACGAAGCACCTTCAAAAGCTGGCCCAGGGCGTTCTTCGCGCCTTCCGGATAGGCCGCATGTCCGGGAATGCCAACGGAAACGGCCTTCACGCCGCCGTCGACGGCTTCGGCCTTCACGTCCAGGCCGAGGCCAGCAGCCGCGGCGTTGATCTTGTCGGCCAGGAAGTTGTCGCCCCGGAGCAGAGCGGAGGCCTCGCCGGGGATGACGTTGTGGCGCTCGCCCACGTGGATCTCCTTCACCAGGCCGTTTTCTTCATAGTCGGCATGGAGGCTGATCTGCAGGGAGCCCTTCTCGGTGTTGATGACGGGATAGCTGGCGTCGGGGCTGAAGCCAGTGCGGGGCATGTCGCAATGCTCGCTGTAGTAGGCCATGTCGTCCCAGGCGGTCTCTTCGCTGCAGCCCAGGATCAGGCGCACTTCGCGGCGCAGGGGGATGCCGGCGTCCTTCACGGCCTTCATGGCCAGCAAAGCAGCCGCCACGGGGCCCTTGTCGTCCGAGGAACCGCGGGCGTGGATGCGGTCGCCGTCGTGGAAGGGCACGAAGGGATCGGTCTTCCAGCCGTCGCCGGCGGGCACCACGTCCAGGTGGCCCAGGATGCCCAAAGGCTCCACGCCGATAGCGCCCATGCGCACGTCGCCGGCATAGCCGTCAAAATCGCGCACGTCAAAGCCCAGGGCTTCAGCGTCCTTCAGGGCCACGTCCAGCGCCATGCGGCACTCGTAGCCAAAGGGTGCGCCGGGCTTGCCCTCGGCGCGGACGCTGGGGATGCTCAGCCAGCGGTCCACCATGGCGATGAGGGGTTCTCTCATGCCGTCAATGATCTGATTCAGCTTGTCCATATTCATATCCTCCCGATGTTAAGCGTTGAATGCCTTCTCCAGCCTGCGGAGGGCTTCCTCCACCTGGCTGCGGGGGCAGGCAAAATTGATGCGCAGGAAGCCGCTTCCGGCCTTCTCGCCGAAGAAGGGGCCACCGGTGAAGGCCACGCCGGCCTCGTGGGTGCGCTTTGTCAGTTCTTCGTCGGTGAGGCCGTAGGCACGCATGTCCATCCAGCCGACGTAGGTGGCGTTCATGGGGCTCAGGACGATCTTGGGCAGACGGGCTTTCAGCTCCTGGCGGATGTACTGCTCGTTGCCGCGCAGATAGTCCAGGAGAGCGTCCAGCCAATTGTCGCCGTGGGCGAAAGCAGCCTCGGTGGCGGTCATAGCGAAGATGTTGCCCTGCACCACGCCCACCCGATGCATGCAGGCAGCCAGATCGTTTTTCAGCTGCTGGTTGCGGGTAAACAGCACCGCCTGCTGCAGGCCGGCCAGGTTAAAGGACTTGCTGGCGCTGGTCAGGGTGCAGAGCTTGGCGTCCTTTTCCGTGGCGATGTTCAGCATGGAGGTAACGCAGCCGGGTACCAGTTCAAAATCCTGGTGGATCTCGTCAGAAACCATGTACACGCCGTATTTGTCCAGGATCTGCCACAGGGCGGTCAGCTCGTCGCGGCTCCAGGCATGGCCCACAGGGTTGTGGGGGTTGCAGAAAAGCATCAGCTTGGCGCCGGCCTTGCAGGCTTCCTCCACGCTGTCCAGATCCATCCGGTAGCCGCCGTCCACCTGGCGGATCAGGGGGCATTCCACCACCCGGCGGTCGTTCTCCCGGATGCTGGCAAAGAAGGGGCCGTACACCGGCGGCTGAACGATCACGCCGTCGCCGGGCTGGGTCAGCGTGAGCACGGCGGTCCTGAGGCCGGTGATGACGCAGGGCATCATGATCTGCTCGTCGGCGGTCAGCTCCACACCGTGGCGGCGCTTCATGAAGCCCAGCATGGCCTGGGTGGCTGCCTCGGTTTCAAAGGTGTAGCCGAACACGGGATGCTCTGCCCGGGCCTTGATGGCGTCGGTGATCTCTTTGGCGCAGCGGAAGTCCATATCCGCCACCCACATGGGCAGCAGATCCTGCTTGCCTTCCTCCTGGATGCCGTCCCACTTTTCGCAGGCGGTGCCGATGCGGCTGATGGGCTGATCAAAATAGCTTCTGTCGTACATCATGGGGTTTCTCCTTTCGCATTGAGGGGCAAAGAGCAGCAAAGTACCCAGAAACCGCCTTTCTTGGCAATGGTTTCCACTTGATCAAACAAAGTGCGCAGGTATTTGATGGCCGATTCCGCGCCCTGCTGCTTGCGGATGACCAGCCACAGTTTTCCCTCCGGGTTGAGCCGTGCGGCGCCCTCAGCAAACATCTGGTAGATGACGGCCTTTCCGGCCCGGATGGGGGGATTTTGCAGGATGTGGTCAAAGCCAGTGTCCGTGATGGAGGCATAGCCGTCGCTCTGGGTAACGGCGGCGGATACGCCGTTTAGCCGGGCGTTGGTGGCGGAAAGGTCGCAGGCACGCTGGTTGATGTCCGCCATGAGGATGTCCATGCCGGGAAATGCTTTGCCCAGGCTCACGCCGATGACCCCGTAGCCGCAGCCCAAATCCAGGGTCTTGCCCTCCATGGTGTCCGGCAGGGCGGCCAGCAGCTCGTGGGTGCCCCGGTCGATTTCCGTGCGGGAAAACACGCCGCTGTCCGTATCAAAGCGCAGGGCATGGCCCCGGTATTCGTAGGTGAGCTGCCCGGGCTTGTGCTTGCTGGTGGGCGCTTCGGTATAATAATGGTCAGCCATGGCTGCCTCCTTTGGTGTTCTGGGTCATTCCGGCGCACGCATATAGCGCGGCGATTTCGTCGCTCGTCAGCTCCCGGCTTTCGCTCTGGGGCAAATCGCCCAGGGTAAGCGGCCCGAATGAAGGCCGGTGCAATGCGGTGACCTCGTGGCCCCGGGCCAGGAACATCCGCTTCACCTGATGGAACTTGCCTTCCTTCAGCTCCACCATGGCGGTGCTTTCGTCCTCCCCGGCGGCGAGGATGGTCAGCCCGGCGGGCATGGACACGAAGTCGTTCAGGTCGATGCCCGCCCGGAAGGCGGTCACGTCGTCCTCATCCAGGCGGCCGGTGACCGTAGCCAGGTAGGTTTTCACCACGTGCCGCTTGGGGCTGAGCAGCCGGTGGGCCAGCTCGCCGTCATTGGTCATCAGCAGGAGGCCGGTGGTGTCCTTGTCTAGGCGGCCCACAGGCAGTACCTTGCGCCGGGCATACCGCTCCGGCAGAAGATCCATCACCGTGGATGCCCGGCTGTCCCGGGCGGCGGTCAAGATACCCGCGGGCTTGTGCAGCATCAGGTACTGCATGGACTGATCGCTGATGGGCTGCCCATACAGCCGTACGTCGTCTGTTTCAGAAATATGGAATGCGCCATCCCTAACGATGGCGCAATTCACTTCCACCGCGCCCGCTTTGAGGAGCCGGGTGGCCTCGCTGCGGGTGCGTTCGCCGCTGAGGGCGAGATATTTGTCCAGCCTCATCAGGCGTCCAGGTTGGAGCCGTTCTCCACGTCGGAGACGAAGGCATCGGAAGGCATGTCATTGGGAACGTAGACGATCTGGGGCTGGCCGTTGACCATCTTCTGCACGGCGGTCATGCCTTCAATGGGCACGGCCATGGGCATGGGGGCGATGGGCTGCACGGGCATGGCCACAGGCTGCTCCACAAACACGGGGGCATCGGCCACAGGTTCTTCGTAAGCAGGCTCTTCCACGGCCTCGGGCATGGCGACGGTTTCTTCGTCGGCAGCCTTCACCTTGTGGCGGATGTCACGGCTGGCAAAGAAGGCGGTCAGGATGCGGCGGGCGGGCAGCAGGGTCAGGTAGGCGCCGAAGAAAGCGGCGGCCATCAGCAGGATGTTCTTCATGCCGAAGCTGATCTCGGGGGCCTTCTTGGATATGAGGCTCATAATAAAAACAACTACATCAGGCAGAACGTCCTTCACGGCGAAGTACATCAGCAGGAAGAAGGGAGCCCACAGCACCAGGTTGATCAGGGCCACAAACAGCTGGGTGAAGCGGCGGCCGCGGATGCGGTGGCGTACCTCGGCCCGGACGGGACGGCCGTCACGCTTGGCGATGGCCCAGAAATAGCGGGTAGCGCTGTTGCGCATCACGCCGATGAGCAAAATCAGCACAGCCAGGCCCAGGATGCCCAGCAGCACGTAGACGCCTTCCATCAGGCCGCCGTTGGCGTACTGGATGGCTTCGCCGCCGAACAGGGTGCGGAAGAAATTGATGACGGAGTAGTAAATATCCACGGCCTTTTTGCCCAGATCCATCACGCCGGTGAGGAGCTCCGTGGCAAACATTTCCTCGTAGCACTTCTTCACATACACGGCGATGGCGGCCAGAGGAATGGCGTACTTGAGCACGCTTGCGAAGTGGAGGAAGCCCTCAAACAGCTTGGCAAAGAGGCGAGACAGGCTCAGGGACTTGTCAAAGGAGAAGAAGCGGGTGCCCTTCTTCTGCACCATGGCCTCTGCAAAGGAGTAGCGCAGGGGGATGATCACCAGCAGCCAAAGCACGGGAGTGAGCAGGGCCAGCCAGCGCAGGGGATTGCCCCCTTCAAATACAAACAGGGCAGCCAGGGGCACCAGGCTCATAAGCCGGATCATCAGGCCGATGATGCCGTTGAAATAGACCCGAAGGTAGAAAGACAGGGGGTTGTTGCGTTTCATAGCGTTTTCCATAATGATAATCCATCCTTCCTCAGGAAATGGGTGTGATTCTGTGTGAAGCGAATCTCGTTTCATTATAACCTATCGCAGGGAGGGATGCAAGCACAAAGAGAACAAGGAAAAAACATCCTGGAATTGACACATATATAAACGAGTTATATAATCAGTTTATAAACAAAACCGGAGGTGCCTATGCCCAAGCAGAGAATCAACCGGGAAATGATTGTGGACGCAGCGTTTTCCATCGCCAGAAGGGAAGGTACGGGCCAGGTGCTGGTCAAGCGCATCGCGGAGGAGCTGCATTGCTCCGTGCAGCCCATCTACAGCTACCTCAGCAATATGGACGAGCTGCGCAAAGCCGTGGCAGACAAGGCCGCCAGCCACATGCAGGAGTACATGGCCCGGAACATCGACCCGGCGGATCCCTTCCGCTCCACTGGTTACGCTTACGTGCGCTACGCCCATGAGGAGCCCCATCTGTTCCAGCTGTTCATTCAGCGCAAACGGGACTACGTCCATACCCTGGGCGATCTTTACGCCGGGGATGCAGACCCCCGGATTCCCCAGCGCATTGCGGAGGGGCTGGGCATCTCCCTGGAAAAGGCCAGAGAGCTGCACCTGAACATGCTGATCTACACCACCGGCATCGGGGCGATTATGGCCACCAGCCCGGAGGTGCCGGAGGAAGAAATGCTCACAAGGCTGGAAAACGCCCACCAGGCCTTCCTGGGGCAGGCGCTGCAACATAAGGAGGAAACGAAATGAAAGCCCTTGTTCTTTACAAAAGCAAAACCGGATTTACCAAGAAATATGCGAAATGGATCGGCCAGGCCCTTCAGGGCGACGTCAAAGACGCCAAGGAAGGGAAGAAGCTGGATCTGTCCGCCTACGACGTGCTGATCTACGGCGGTTACTGCCATGCCGGGTTCATCAGCGGGGTGAAGCCGTTCCTGCAGGCCGCGCTGCCCACGGGCAAGAAGGTGGCGGTGTTTGCCACCGGCGCCAGCCCTGCGGAGAACCCGGAGATCGAACCTGCCATGCGCCGCAATTTCACGGACGACCAATGGAACAAGCTGCGGGCCTTCTATCTTCCCGGCGGCCTGAATTACGAGGCCATGGGTGCGGTGGACAAGGCCCTCATGGCGGCCTTCCGGGCCATGACCAAGAAGCAGGAAGGCGAAAGCAGCGAAATGTATCAGATGCTCTGCAAGTCCTATGACCTGTCCGACGAAAAGTACATCCAGCCGCTGGTGGAGTACTGCCAGGAGTAAGCTTTTGGGGCGCTGCCCCAAACCCCGGCAGGGCCGCGGAGGGAAGCGTGTGCCCGGTGGGCACAACGCCGCAGGCGTTAGCGACCCGCAGTGGTCAACCGAAGCAAGCACAGGGAACGGACAGTGACCTGAGCGCCGAGTGAGGTTGCGGGAGATGCCCCTGCACCCCGCGCATTAAATAAAAAAACGCCAAGGTGCAAAAGCATCTTGGCGTTTTTGTGTATGAACCGGGCCAGGCCCGGGAAAGAGATTACATCACAACCACGATATCGTTGTTGTCGGTCAGGGCGGAGGCGGGGATGAAGCCGTCGGCCATTTCCACGCCGTTGAGCAGAACCTTGGAGGGCTTGCCTTCCCGGTGAGCGGCGTTGTCCACCTTGATGTTCAGCACCTTGCCGCGGAACTTCTTGACCATGGTGAAGCCATCCCATTCAGCGGGCACGGCAGGGCAGATGCGGATGCCGTCCATGGTGGGACGCAGGCCCAGGATGCCTTCCACGCAGCCAACCATGACGGTGCTGGCGGTACCGGTCAGCCAGTGCACGTGAGCGCGGCCGGGCTGGGGAGTGGGAGTGCCCTGAATGAACTGGGTGTGGACGTAGGGCTCAGCTTCGCGGAGTTCGGCGCGGTCATTGTAGGCAGCGGGGCAGCTTTCCTTGAAGTACTGGAAGGCGCGTCCGCCGTGGCCCATGAGAGCCTCGGCCAGAATGGCCCAGCCCTGGCTCTGGCAGAAGATACCGCCGTTTTCCTTGATGCCGGGCTCAAACAGACCCATGCGGGTGCCGTCGAAGCAATGATAACGGTAGGGGGGAGTGAACAGGTGCACGCCGAAGGGAGAGTTCAGCTTCTCGTACACGCCGTCCAGGACGATCTCGGCCTGCTCCTGAGAGGCGCAGCCGCTGATGACGGACCAGGTCTGGGCGTTGAGCCAGAAGCTGGCTTCGGGGTCGTTCTTGGAGCCGATGGTGAAGCCTTCCTCGCTAAAGCCTCGCAGGTAGCGGTCGCCTTCCCAGAACAGGGTCTCGATGCGCTCCTTCACGGTGGCGGAAAGCTCATCCAGGTAAGCGGTGTAGGCGGGATCCTTGTCGCCCAGCATTTCCTTGAGCAGCTTGCAGGCCCAGTAGAGCTGGAAGGCAACAAAGCTGCTTTCGCCGTCGGCACCCAGGCGCAGGCAGTCGTTCCAGTCGGCGTGGAGGCCGGCGGGCAGGCCGTGCACGCCCAGATGGTTCATGGAGAAGTCGATGGCCTTCTTCAGGTGCTCCAGCACGGTGCCTTCGCCCTTCTCGGCAAAGGGAATGACTTCGTCCAGATAAGCGATATCGCCGGTTTCGGCAATGTACTTGTAAACGGTGGGGAACAGCCAAAGAGCGTCGTCGGCGCGGTAGTGGGGATGGGCAGTCTCGCGGACGTAGCTTTCATCCTCGGGGGTATCTTCGTGGCCGGCGTTGTGGGTGAACTTGACCAGGGGCAGACCGCCGCCGTGGCTGACCTGGGCGGACAGCATGAAGGTGAGGCGTTCCTTGGCAGCAGCGGGATCCAGATGGATCACGCCCTGGATATCCTGGACGGTGTCACGGTAGCCCAGGCCGTTGCGCTGGCCGCAGTAAATGAGGCTGGCGGCGCGGCTCCACACGAAGGTGGTGAAGCACTGGAAGGCGTTCCAGGTGTTGATCATGTTGTTGAAGTCGTCGTCGGGGGTGTTGACCATCAGGCCGTCCAGCTTGCCGTGCCAGTAGGTGATCAGGTTGGCCAGCTCGGCATTGACGGTGGCTTCCACGTCGGCGTACTGGTCCAGCAGCTTGCGCACGGCGCTTTCGGGACGCTGGGCCAGAATGAAGGCCACGGTGCGGCTCTCGCCGGGCTGCAGGGTGATGGCGGAATGCAGCGCGCCGCAGGGGTTGCCCACGTAGCAGTCGCTGTTATCGCACTTGCCGTCCACCACAGCCTTGGGGCTGGAGAAGCGGCTCACGCCCAGGAACTTTTCGCGGCGGCCGGTGAAGCTGGTCACAGGGGTGCCAACCAGGGCAAACATGCGCTCCTTGCCGTTTTCGCCCTGTTCGTTGGGGTACCAGTATTCGTTGATGCGCTGGAGGATGTGGTCCTGGATGAACTCAGTACGGGAGATGAACTGGGTGTACTGCAGGTTGACCAGATCCTGCTCATAGAAGCTTTCGTTGGTGAACTCGCAGTAGCCAAACAGGCTGATGTTGCGGGCCTTGTCGGACTTATTGGTCAGCTTCACGCGCCAGACCTCGTGGGTAGCGTCCATGGGGACGTAGTACAGGGTTTTGCTTTCGATGCCGGCGTAGGTGGATTCGATTTCGGTGTAGGAGGTGCCGTGACGGGTGATGGTCTTGTACTCGTCCAGGCACTTTTCCACGGGACGCCAGCTGGCGGACCAGAAATCGCCGGTTTCGTCGTCCCGCAGGTAGACGTAGCGGCCGGGTTCGTCAAACTGGTTGAAGGTATAGCGGATGATACGGCCAGCCGCGCCGGACTTGACAAAGCTGTAGCCGCCGGCGTTCTGGGTCACGATGGCGCCGTATTCGGGAGATCCAAGATAGTTGGCCCAGGGCATGGGCGTCCGGGGGTCGGTGATAACATATTCACGGGCACTCTGGTCAAAGAAACCGTAACGCATAATGTTCCTCCTGTGCTTAATCGTTATCGAGAGTTTTTTATATTGTAGCATACTTGGGTTATGTAAGCAACTTACAGAATTAGCGAAAAAACTAAAGCGTTTCCTTTTTCGTTAATCAGGGGGCGATAAAGCAAAGCAATAAACAACTTTTGATATGTATGGCGAAATGTTTTCGGAAAATATTTTCGCTGCCCGGCCCTTGCGCCGCTACTGGTCACCCCCGGGGAAACCTGCTATAATATAGAAACCAAAACCACAGAAGGAGGGGGACGGCATGGCCTTTGCCCATTTGCATCTGCACACGGAATACAGCCTGCTGGACGGCGCCAACCGCATTTCTCCGCTGGTCAAGCGCCTGAAAGAGCTGGGTTTTACCCATGCAGCCATTACCGACCACGGCGTGATGTACGGCGCGGTGGACTTTTACAACGCCTGCAACGAGGCGGGCATCGTGCCGGTCATCGGCTGCGAGGTATACATCTGCCAGAACCGGCTGGACAAGCGGGGCGCGGCCAGGGAGTACAGTCATCTCATCCTCCTGTGCGAAAACAACACCGGCTACCAGAACCTGATGAAGCTGGTCAGCGCCGGCTTCACGGAAGGCTTCTATTACAAGCCCCGCATTGACTACGAGCTGCTGAAGCAGCACTCCGAGGGCTTGATCTGCCTCTCCGCATGCCTCAGCGGCGACCTGCCCAAAATGCTGATGGAAAACCGTTACCAGGACGCCAAGAACTACGCCCTGGAAATGCAGCAGCTGTTTGGCGAGGGCCGATATTACATCGAGATCATGGACCACGGCATCCGGGAGGAGAAGATGGTGCTGCCCCGGCTGGTCAAGCTGAGCCAGGAGACAGGCATCCCCCTTGTGGCCACCAACGACTGCCACTACCTCCGCCGGGACGATGCCGCCGCCCAGGAAGCGTTGATGTGCATCCAAACCGGTAAGACCCTCCAGGACGAAAGCCGCATGCGCATGGAGACAGAGGAACTGTACGTCAAGAGCGAAGCGGAGATGCGCCAGCTGTTTTCCCGCTTCCCGGAAGCGGTGGACAACGCCCAGAAGATTGCGGAAATGTGCCATGTGACCATTGATTTTGGCCATCTGCATCTGCCCCATTATCCCATTGAGACCGGGGAGACGGCCCTGGAAATGCTGACCCGCCTGTGCATGGACGGCCTCAGGGAGCACTACCCCGCCCAGTTTGGCGACCCGGAATCCGAGCCCCGCAAACGCCTGGATTACGAGCTTTCCATGATCGCCCAGATGGGATATGTGGACTATTTCCTCATTGTTTGGGACTTCATCAATTATGCCAGGGAAAACGGCATCATGGTGGGCCCGGGCCGCGGCAGCGGCGCAGGCAGCATTGTGGCGTATACGCTCCACATTACCCAGCTGGATCCCCTGAAATACAATCTCCTCTTTGAGCGGTTCCTCAACCCGGAGCGCATGTCCATGCCCGATCTGGACATCGACTTTTGCTACGAGCGCCGCCAGGAGGTGATTGACTATGTGGCCCGTAAGTACGGCAGCGACCACGTCAGCCAGATCATCACCTTTGGCACCATGAAGGCCAAGGCGGTCATCCGGGACGTGGGCCGGGTCATGGGCATGAGCTATGCTGCGGTGGATCAGGTGGCCAAGGCCATCCCCTTCAGCCTGGACATGACCCTGTCGAAGGCCCGGGAGGTCAACCCTCAGCTTCATGAGATGATCTCCACCGATCCCGAAGTGCGCCGCCTGTTTGACACGGCGCTGCTGCTGGAGGGCATGCCCCGCCACGCCAGCACCCATGCGGCGGGCGTGCTGATTACCGCCAGGCCGGTTACCGAATACGTCCCCCTGCAGACCAACGACGAGGTCATCACCACCCAGTACCCCATGGGCACCCTGGAGCGGCTGGGCCTTCTCAAGATGGACTTCCTGGGCCTGCGCACCCTGACCGTCATCCGGGACACCCTGGACATGCTGCGGGAAGAAGGCATCGACCTGCGGCCCCAGGACATCCCCATGGACGATCCCGAGGTTTACAAAATGATCTCCTCCGGCGACACCGACGGCGTGTTCCAGCTGGAATCCGCGGGCATGCGGTCGTTCCTGCAGAGCATGAAGCCCGCCTGTTTTGAGGACATTATCGCCGCCATTTCCCTCTACCGGCCCGGCCCCATGGATTCCATTCCCCGGTACATCGCCGGGAAGAACGATCCCTCCACCGTTCACTACGTGACCCCCAAGCTCAAGCCCATCCTGGACGTGACCTACGGCTGCATGGTGTACCAGGAGCAGGTCATGCAGATTGTCCGCGACCTGGCGGGTTACAGCCTGGGCCGCAGCGACCTGATGCGCCGCGCCATGGCCAAGAAGAAAAAGGACGTCATGGAGAAGGAACGGGAGTACTTCATCAACGGCATGACCGACGAAGCCGGCAATGTGCTGATCGAAGGCTGCATCCGCCGGGGCGTGGAGAAGGAAGCCGCGGAGCAGATTTTTGACGAGATGTCCTCCTTTGCCAGCTACGCCTTCAATAAGAGTCACGCCGCCGCCTACGGCATGGTGGCCGTGCAGACCGCCTGGCTCAAGCGGCATCATCCGGTGCCCTTTATGGCCGCCATCATGAACAGCGTCATGGACAACCTGCCCAAGGTGGCGGGGTACATCCAGTACTGCCGTGGCAGTGGCATCCCCATGCTGCCCCCGGATGTGAACAAAAGCGCCTGGAAGTTCCGTGTAGATACGGACGAAAGCGGCGTGAAAGGCATCCGCTTCGGCCTGGGCGGCATCAAGAACATGGGCCACGGCGCGGCGGAGATGATGGTTGCCGAGCGCAGCAAGGGCCTGTTTACCAGCGTGTTTGATTTTGTGGACCGTGTGGGCGGCGAAAGCGTCAACAAGCGGGCCGTGGAAAGCCTGATCAAGGCCGGTGCGCTGGACGGCCTGGGCCACAACCGGGCCCAGCTGCTCAGCGTGTTTGAGGAACTCATGGACGACTCTGCCCAGAAGCGGCGGCAGAACCTGGCCGGGCAGGTCAGCCTGTTCGACCTGGCCATGGGCGGCGGCGCTGCGCCCATCGCGCCGGTGTTCCGCATCCCGGAACTGCCGGAGCATCCCCTGAAGGTGCTGCTGGGCATGGAAAAGGAAATCACCGGCGTGTACATCACCGGCCATCCCCTGGACGACGTGGCCGACCTGATCCGCACCGGCTTTACCACCGTGGCGGACGTGATGAACTATGCGGAAAGCCAGACCGTGGACTACGACGGTACCCAGGTGTCCATGGCGGGCATCCTGACCCAGTGCAAGGGCAAAGTCACCAAGAAGGGCTCCATGATGGGCTTTCTCACCCTGGAAGACCTGACCGGCGCCATCGAGGGCCTGGTGTTCCCCAAGGTGTACGAGAAATACGTCCACATGCTCAGTGTGGACGGCATGGTCATCCTGGAGGGCAAGCTGTCCATCCGGGAAGAGGAAGAGCCCAAGCTGCTGGTGGACGCGGTGCGGCCCCTCAACGCCCAGAGCGTCAAAGAGCGGATCAACCCCGCCAAAGCGGAGGGCAGGAAGTCGGCCCCCCGCAGCGCCGCCCCGGCGGCAAAACCCGCCCCGGCAAAGGCGGAGCCTGCGCCTCACATGACGGACGCCCAGCTGGCCAAGCTGGCCCCCCGCAAATTGTACCTGCTGGCTCCTTCCCGGAGCCATCTGGACACGGTGAAGGCCCTCTCGGCCAAGTTCCCGGGCGACGTGCCCGTCACCGTCAAGCTCAGCGACGAAGGTATCGCCCTGCTCATGAGCCGGGAATTCTGGTGCGACGGCAGCGGGAAGCTGCTCACCGCCTTCCGTGACCTTCTGGGCGAAAATGCAGTTGTATTAAAGGAGTGATCCCCATGGCAGAAACCGGCAATACGGATTTTGGCAAGAGCGTAACCGGCGTGCTGATCCGGGACGGCAAGGTGCTGCTGGGCCGCCACACCTATGGCGGCGGCAAGGGCCTTCTCATCATCCCCGGCGGGTACATCCAGCAAGGGGAAGCGCCGGAGGACGCTGTCGTCCGGGAATTTCTGGAAGAGACAGGCGTCACCGTCCGCCCGGGGGAGATCCTGGGCATCCGCTTCAACACCCATGACTGGTACGTCATCTTCCGGGTGGAATACCTGTCCGGCGAGGCCGTCAGCGACCATGACGAAAACAGCGAAGTCCTCTGGCTGGACGTAAACGAAGCCCTTACCCGGGAGGATGTTCCGCTTCTGACCAAGCAAGCCATCATGAGCGCAACAGGCGGCGGAAGCGGCCTTGGCAAATGGGACGGCCAGCTGCCCGGCCGCTGGCAGCCCAGCTCCCTGTATCATGTTTGAAGTTTGCTCAAAAAGAGTTCATGGCAAGGTCACAGCTTTGCCATATTTCCGAGGTAAAGTGGCATTGTGGAAGGAACGCCGGAAGTTCTCCCTCTGCGTTTCTCTCTTCCCCTTTTCCTCTGGACGGACGGGCTGAAGTGGTGAGCAGCCCGTCCCATTTTTTTGCATAGAAAAAAGCCCCTCCCTGATGGGAGAACTGTCAAGGAACAAGTTATCCAGCAACAAGAAAAGACGTGCATCCGGTGATATGCCGGATGCACGTTTACTTATATGTACCTGTATAAACGCAATGCACTGGTACAGTGCGTATAATTGCGCCCTCTTGAAATGATGGGAAA
>JAGBDE010000035.1 GCA_017937655.1 Clostridia bacterium
TGACAAACATAGCTCACAAATTGCGGTGGCTATGGCCTAGGGGTTCCACCTGTTCCCATCCCGAACACAGAAGTTAAGCCCTAGCACGTCGATGGTACTTGGCTGGTGACGGCCCGGGAGAGTAGATCGCTGCCGCATTCCCTTTCCGGATCAGGTTTCTGATCCGGCTTTTTTGTGTATAGAAATACTGTCGCATCTTTGTGCGGAATATGGTATAATGAAGCATCAATTTGTGACAGACAGGATGATATCGTCCCCGTGGGACGTTTGATCCATTGAGAAAAGAAATGAGGTGTTTTTCATGAAACGATTTTTGTCCATTTTACTGGCGATCATGCTGGTAGCGGCGCTGGGGCTTGTACCTGCTGCGCTGGCCGAGGAATCCGCCACAGAATATCCTACCCTGGGCCTGAAGCTGTCCCTGACGGAAGATGAGACCGCTATGGGCATCAGCGCCGTGGTGCAGGATGAAACCCTGCTGGTGGTCTATACCGGCGAGGACGGAACCAGCATCGTGGTTGCGGCGGTGTACGTGTTCTCTGAGGCCGATTACACCCGAGTTGTCACCGATGGAGAGTTCATCGCCTTTGTGGAGAAAAACAAAATCAGCAAAATTGGTGAAAATGAGGGCAACGTCTACCTGCTGAGCAGCATGGCGGATTTTGACAAGCTGGAGGACTATTTTGTGGACGCCCTGGCCGACGAAGGCACGAAGCTCCTGCTGACGCCTCATCTGGACAAGCTGGCCGAGGTCAAGGCGGTGCTGCCTGCTATCACGGACAGCATCCAGTTTATTCCTGTGGAAGTGCCGGAAGTGACCGTGCCGGAGTTCGTCGCCCAGGATATTTACGGTAACGAATACACCAACGAGCTGTTCGCTTCCAAGGATCTGACCGTCATCAACATCTGGGGCACCTTCTGCGGCCCTTGCGTCAACGAAATGCCGGAACTGGGCGAGTGGAGCAAGTCCATGCCGGAAAACGTCCAGATCATCGGTCTGGTCAGCGATATCTACAGCGCGGACGACGCATCCACCATGGATACCGCCCGGCAGATCGTGGAAGCCACCGGCGCGGATTTCCCGCATCTGATTCCCGGGCCCGGTCTGGCCGACCTGCTGAACATCTCTCCCTACGTGCCCACCACCATCTTTGTGGACAGCCAGGGCCATATGGTGGGCGAGCCGGTCATCGGCGCGTATGTGGCGCAGTATAAGGCTTTTGTGGAGGAATACCTCAGTGGTATGGAAAAATAAGCTGCTGTGGCAGATCCTGATCGCGGTGGCAGCCATCGCGTTCATCGTCATCGGGGTGACCCGGGGCGAGGTTCCGCTGGTATTCAACAAGGCGGTGCGGGTCTGCCTGGAATGCATTGGATTGAAGTGATGAAAATGAAAATCGGACTGAAACGCAAGCTGATCCAGATCGCGGCTTTTGGCCTGAGCAACGCCCATGTGGGCAATTTTGCGCTGGGTAAGCTGTACACCGGCAAGTGGAAAAATTTCTGCAACCCCGGCCTGAACTGTTATTCCTGCCCGGCCGCCACCATGGCCTGCCCCATCGGCGCGCTGCAGGCGGTCACAGGCTCCATCAAGTTTGATTTCAGCTTCTACGTGGTGGGCTTTTTGCTGGCGGTGGGCGTGGTGCTGGGCCGATTTGTGTGCGGCTTCCTCTGCCCCTTCGGGCTGATCCAGGATCTGCTGCACAAAATCCCCCTGCCCAAGCTGCGCTTGCCCCGGTGGATGAAATACGTGAAGTACGCCGTGCTATTGATTTTCGTGATTCTGCTGCCGGTGCTGGCGGTGAACATCGTTGGCATGGGCGACCCCGCTTTCTGCCAGTACATCTGCCCCTCCGGCACGCTGCTGGGCGCGGGGCCCCTTCTGGCGGTGGATGAGGCGTTGCGCTCCACCGCGGGCTGGCTGCTGGCCTGGAAGGTGTTTCTGCTGGTGATCATCCTCATCGGCAGCGTGATCATTTTCCGCTTCTTCTGCAAACTGCTCTGCCCCCTGGGGGCGATCTACGGCCTGATGAACAAGGTCAGCCTGTACCGGCTCAAGGTGGACGAGAGCAAATGCATCCATTGCGGGAAGTGTGCCAAAGTCTGCCTGATGGACGTTGATCCGGTCAAGTCGCCCAACGATGCGGAGTGCATCCGCTGCGGCGCCTGTGCCGAGGCCTGTCCCACCGGGGCCATCTCCATCGGGTTTGGCATTTGGAAAAAGAAGGAAACAGAGGCGGTCAAGCCATCCTGCGCAGGGCATTGTCCCGGCTGCGACGGCAAAAGCTGTCCCTCTGCAAAAATGGAAACAAATGAAACAACATCGGAAATGTGAGGGAAAAACATGAGCATCAGATTGGGCATCATCGGCATCGGAAACATGGGCTCCGGACACATGAAAAACATTCTGGAGGGCAAGTGTCCGGACTTTGAGATGGCAGCCGTGGCGGACATCAACCCCGCCCGCCTGGAATGGGCCAAGGAAGTGACGGAAGGCAAAATTGCCACCTTCGACAGCGGCGTTAAGCTGCTGGACAGCGGCCTGGTGGACGCCTGCCTCATCGCCGTGCCCCATTACGATCACGCCAGCCTGGCCATGGAGTGCATGAAGCGGGGCATTCACGTGATGGTGGAAAAGCCCGCCGGCGTGTACACCAAGCAGGTGCGGGAGATGAACGCGGAGGCGGATCGGCATCCGGAAGTGGTTTTCGGCATGATGTTCAACCAGCGCACCAACCACGTCTACCGCAAGATGCGGGAGCTGGTCCAGAGCGGCAAGTATGGCAAGCTGCGCCGTGTCAACTGGATCATTACCGATTGGTATCGGCCCCAGGCATACTATGATTCCGGCAACTGGCGCGCCACCTGGAGCGGCGAGGGCGGCGGTGTGCTGCTCAACCAGTGCCCCCACCAGCTGGACCTGCTGCAGTGGATCTGCGGCATGCCTGAGAGCATCCACGCCCATATGCACATGGGCCTGTGGCATGACATTGAGGTGGAGGACGACGTGACCGCCTATCTGGAATACCCCGGCGGAGCCACCGGCGTGTTCGTCACCACCACCGGCGACGCCCACGGCACCAACCGCTTTGAGGTGCAGATGGAGAAGGCCCGGATCATCGTCACGTATGACGGGCTGTCCCTGCTGGAGTATGACGTGGCCGAGCCCGAGTGGAGCGCCACCAACAAGGTGCCCTTCGCCTCCATGCCCGCCAAGGAAGTGCCCGTGGAGACCGACGGCGAGAATCCCCAGCATGTGGGAGTGATCAACGCCTGGGGCGGCGCCATTCTCCGGGGCGAAAAGCTGGTGGCCGACGGCCGGGAAGGCATCAATGGCCTGACCTTGTCCAACGCCATGCACCTGAGCCACTTCCTGGACAAGAAGGTGACTTTGCCCCTGGATGAGGAGCTGTACCACCAGGAGCTGATGAAGCGGGTGGCCACCTCCCGTCGCAAGACCAATGTGACCGAAGTGGTGGCGGATACCTCCGGCACCTACGGCGGAAAGTAAACTGCAAAAAAGCGGCTCTCCTCAAAAGGGAGGGCCGCTTTTTGCAAAGAAAACCGCAAAGCCGTTTGGCCTTGCGGGAAATAATTTATTCGCCGTCGATGTACAGAACGCCCAGGGTGCCGGGGCCGCAGTGGCTGGAAATGACGCCGCCGGCCCGGGTGATGAGGATCTCCTCAAAATGATGCAGGCTTTCCAGATACGCCTTGACCTCGTCCAGGATGGCCTGGTCGCAGCCGGAATGGGTGATGAACACCCGGTCGGGCTTGGCCTTCAGCAGGTTGGGTTCCAGTTCCTTGGCATAATTGAGGATGACCCGGTTCATCTTACCGCGGAACTTTTTGTCCGGGGCCATCTTGCCGTTTGCCACGTTGATCTGGGGATGCAGCTTCAAAACGCCGCCCACCAGCGCAGCCACGCCGGAGCAGCGGCCGCCCCGGTGCAGGTAGGTCAGGGTATCCACCACAAAGCTGGCCCGGACACGGGGCTTCAGCTCCTCAATGCGCTGGGCGATCTCCTGAGCGGACTTGCCTTCCTTGGCCATGATGGCCGCCTCAATGACCAGGTGGCCCACGCCGGTGGACAGGTTGGCGGAGTCGATCACGGTGACGCGGCCTTCGGCTTTCAGGGACTTGGCGCCCAGCATCATGGAACTGATGGAGCTGGACATGCTCTCGGAAATGGAAAAGGAGACCACGTCATCGCCCTGGTCCAGGTACTGCTTGAAAAAGGAAGCAGCCTGCTCCACAGAGCAAGCGGAGGTCTTGGGGGTGGTGTTGTGTTCGTCGGACCAGGCGTAGATCTCGTCCGGGGAAATGTCCCGACCATCCTGGTAGGACTTGTCGTCCAGAACAATATTCAGCGGAAGAATGCCGACGTCATAGCGGGCAATCAGTTCCGGGGAAAGGTCGCAGGTACTGTCGGAAGTGATTTTGATCATGATGCTTCTCCTTTGCGGGTGAAATGGTGCAGAATCAGGGAAAAATCACAAAGCGCCTTCCTTCCGCAGGAAGGTACAAATACCATTATGCTGTATTTTTGCCATAAAATCAAGAGAGGAAGGAAAAGCGTATCGGCAGCAAAAAACAACAAAAAAACAAGAGCCTGCAAGCGATGCAGGCTTTAAGGACAGTTGTGTCCGGTTTGTAAATTTCCCGGAAAGAATTAAAAAAGTTCGGAAAGGATGAAAATGCCGCCCAGGAGCAGCAGGGAGGTGAAGGAAAGCAGCAGCATCAAAGAAATGGATTTTTTCATCAGCCTGCGCCCCCCTTCAAAACAACTATATGAAATATAGAGCGTTTTTAGGGGAAAAATGTTACAGGGCTGATGGCAAAAAAAACCGCAGGCACAGGGCCTGCGGGAAACATTTTATTTGGCAGGTTTGTCAATCAGGATGATGCGCTCAATGACGGGCTGGTCGGCCTTTTCAACGGTGCCGTTGCCGTCGGTGACGGGAGTGTTTTCGCAGATGGCGTCCACCACTTCCATGCCGCTCAGCACCCGGCCGAAGGCGGCGTACTGGCCGTCCAGATGGGGGGAGGTTTTATGCATGATAAAGAACTGGGAGCTGGCGCTGTCCGGGTTCATGGAGCGGGCCATGGACAGAACGCCCCGCTCGTGGGCCAGCATGTTTTTCACGCCGTTCATGAGGAACTCGCCCTTGATGGTCTTTTCAGAGCCGCCGGTGCCGTTGCCCAGGGGATCGCCGCCCTGGATCATGAAGCCGCTGATGATGCGGTGGAAGGTGAGGCCGTCGTAGAACTTCTGGTTGACCAGGTTCACAAAATTTTCCACGGTGATGGGAGCCACGTCAGGATAGAGCTCGGCCACGATGGTGCCGTAGTCCTTCACGTCAATCTGGATGTACACAGGATCGGCCGCCTTTTTGGCGCAGGAACTGGTCAAAACGAGGCATGCCAGCAGAAGAACGGCCAGCAATACGCGAGTAATCTTTTTCATCTTCAAGAAACCTCCGGTCTGTCAAAATGGGACTACCGCTATGATATCACGTTCGGGCGAAAATAGAAAGAGCGAACCCTGTTTTTACCGCACACAAAAAAAGCGCCCGGCAGTCTGCGGGGCGCTCTTTTGAGAACCGGGACTCAGCGGTTGTTCTGCTGATTCTGGTTGTTATTGTTGCGGTTGTTGTCCTGATTGTTGTTTTGCTGATTGTTGTTGCGGTTGTTCTGGTTGTTCTGCTGATTCTGCTGGTTCTGGTTGTTCATGCTGTTATCCATGCTTTCACCTCCCCTCTGATTTCGAGGATAGTTTGCCTCCCCGGTGGCAAGCTATACATGATAAAAATGCAGAAAAAGGGGGGAAGCCTTCCGTGCAGCTGATCAAAAACGGGCTTCTGTTTACCATGGAATCCAACCGACCCATTCAGGCGGATCTGTTGATCCGGGAGGGGAAGATTGCGAAAATAGCGGAAAACATCCAGGCGGATGCGGAGGTTTTCGATGCAGAGGGGCTGGGTGTGTATCCTGGCCTGATTGACGCCCACAGCCACATCGGCATTGCCCAGGAGAAAACCACCGTTCAGGGCGATATCACCAACGAGGGCACCAATCCCATCACGCCCTGCATGCGGGCCATCGACGCCATCAATCCCATGGACAGCGCCTTTCACAACGCCATCGCCACCGGTATCACCGGGGTGATGGTGGGCCCGGGCAGCGCCAACCCCATCGGCGGCCAGTTTGCCTTTATCAAGACCGACGGCCGGCGCATTGACGATATGGTGGTGCTGGCCCCGGCGGCCATCAAGATCGCCTTTGGCGAGAACCCCATGACCAACTACGGCACCAACGGCAACATGCCCTCCACCCGCATGGCCATTGCGTCGCTGATCCGGGAGGAGCTGTTCCGGGCCCGGCAGTATTTTGCGGAAGAAAAGCCGGACAGCCAGAAGGACTTCACTTTGGAGTGCTACCGGGATTTGTTCGAGGGCAAGATCCCCCTGAAGGCCCACGTGCACCGGGCGGACGACATCTTCACCGCCATCCGCATTGCGGAGGAATTTGGCCTGGGCCTGACGCTGGATCACTGCACCGAGGGACATCTGATCGCCCAGGAGATAGCGGAAAGCGGCTATCCCGCCATCGTGGGGCCGTCGCTGGCCTCCCGCAGCAAGGACGAGGTCAGCCTGTCCGATTTCAAAACCCCGGGCATCCTCCACCGGGCGGGGGTGCGGGTGGCCATCACCACCGATCACCCCGTCTCCCGCATCCAGCAGCTGCCCCTCTGTGCCGGGCTGGCTGCCGCCGAGGGCTGGGACGAGCTCAGCGCCCTTCGGGCCATTACCATCGATGCGGCGCGGATCTGCCGGGTGGATCACCGGCTGGGCAGCCTGACCGTGGGCAAGGACGCAGATCTGGTCATCAGCCGGGGAAACCCGCTGGCGATTGGCTCCAAGGTGCAGGCCACCTTCATCAATGGGCGGCGGGTCTGGCCCAGGGAGGGGTAAAAGCCCGGATTGCATTTCCCGGCGGCAGGGGCTATAATGGGGGAAATGCGAAAGGGGATCATGCCCATGAAGAAACTTTTGCTGATCAACTGCAGCCCGGTCCGAAACGGCGCTACGGCGGAGATTGTCCATATGGCGCAGGAAGGCCTGTCCGCCGCCTTTGAGACCAAGGCCGTCTGCATTGACGATTACTCCATCGCCCTGTGCAAGGGCTGCCGCAGCTGCCATCAGACCGCCGCCTGCGTGATGCAGGACGGGGCCCAGGAGTTGCTTTCAGAAATGGCCTGGGCGGACGTGATCCTCTGCGTGGCGCCCTCCTATTGGGCCGACGTGCCCGGCCAGTTCAAGGTGTTCATCGACCGGTGCACTCCCTGGTGCAACACCCACGAGCCTTACGCCACCATCGGCAGCGGCAAGGCGGGTTATGCCATCGCCCTGCGCACCGGCCCCAGTATGCGGGAGTGCCAGCGGCTTCTGGACACTCTCAGCCATTTTTACGGCCACCTGGAGGTGGACACCCGGGGCACGCTGGGGCTTTGCCAGGTGGAAAACCGGGACGACGCCCTGGGACGCCGGGAGGAGATCCTCCGGTTCTGTGAGGACATCGTAAGCCGGGAAAAACAGTAAGAAACAGCGCAGAAGAACCGAGGAACGGAAGATGAAGATCAACATTCTGCATTTGATTGAAGGGGCTAAGCAGGCCGAGGGCCTGACGGTGATCATCGACGTATTCCGGGCATTTTCCCTGGAGTGCTATCTTTACGCCATGGGAGTGGAAGAGATCCGGCCCGTGGGCACCATTGACGAGGCGTTCTCGCTGCATAAGCGGCTTGTAGGAAGCGTGCTGGTGGGCGAGCGGGACGGCAAAAAATGCGAGGGCTTTGACTACGGAAACTCGCCCTCTGCCATCCCGGCGGAGGCGGTGCGGGGGAAGCGCATCGTCCATACCACCAGCGCCGGAACCCAGGGCATCGTCAACGCTACCGGCGCCAGCCAGCTGATCACCGGCAGCCTGGTCAACGCGAAGGCCATTGCCAAGTACATCCTGCAAGAGCAGCCGGAAACCGTGTCCCTGGTCTGCATGGGCAATGGCGGCGTCCGCCCGGCCGCGGAGGACGAGCTTTGCGCCGAGTACATCAAAAGTCTGCTGGAAGGAAGGGAACTGCCGGATTTTGCCAGGCGGGTGGAAAGCCTGCAATTCCACGGCGGAGAACATTTCTTTGACCCGGCATGGCAGCAGGTTTTCCCGGAAGCGGACTTCTGGATGTGCGTCCGCTATGACCAGTTTCCTTTTGTGATCCGGGTAGAAAAAGACGAACTGGGCTACATATCGAAGAAAATCTGCGTGGAAGAAACGCAGTGAAAAGAGGTACGAATATGCTGAGAATTGTCACGCTGGTAGAAAACACCACATCCTCCTCGGAGTACGACTGCAAGCACGGCCTGAGCTTCTACGTGGAGACCCCCGGCCATCGCATGCTGTTTGACGTGGGCCCCAACGAGCTGTTCCTGGAAAATGCCCGGAAGAAGGGCATCGACCTTGCGGCGGTGGACACGGTCATCCTGTCCCACGGCCACTACGACCACGGCGGCGGCCTGGAGGCGTTCTTTGCCGTCAACCAGACTGCCAAGGTGTACATCCGCCAGACGGCCTTTGAGCCCCATTTCAGCCGGGTGGGCGACCCGCCCAAGTACATCGGCCTGGACAAAGGGCTGATGGACAATGCCCAGTTCATTTTCACCGGCGACGAGCTGGTCATTGATGATGAGCTGCACCTGTTCTCCGCCGTGGAACCCGACCCAGTGCCCAGCCAGTCCAACGGCGCGCTGATGATGGAAAAGGACGGCCAGATGATGCAGGACGACTTTGTCCACGAGCAGAACCTGATCCTTTCCGTGGCGGGCGAAAAGATCCTGATGGCGGGCTGCTCTCACGCAGGCATCGACCGCATTCAGAAAAAGGCGGCGGCCATCATCGGTCGGGCCCCTGACCGGGTCATCGGCGGCTTCCACCTGTACAATCCCTCTGCCCAGAAGACGGAGCCGGACGAGGTGGTGGACGAGACCGCCCGGGCCCTGCTGCCCACCGGCAGCCTGTACTACACCTGCCATTGCACCGGCCCCAAGGCCTTCGACCGCCTGAAGATCCACCTGGGCGACCGGCTCAGCTACATGGCCACCGGCAGCGAGCTGCTCATTGGCGCAGAGGGCATCGACACCCGCTGCGGCCTCAAATGCGAGGGCTGCGAGTATGTGCAGAGCTGTGGCTGCGGTGGATGCATCGCCACCATGGGCAAGCCCTTCCACGGTGACTGCCCGGTGGCCCAGTGCTGCCAAAACAAGGGCTTCACCCATTGCGGGCAGTGCCCCGACCTGCCCTGTGACCTTTTGACCCAATACTCCTGCGACTCGGAACACGGCGACAATCCCGCCGGTGCGCGGATTGAGCGGTGCAGAAAGTGGGCTGGAAAATAAGAAAAGAACACCCCCAAGGCACAATGCCCCGGGGGTGATTTTCATTCATTTATGCATTTCGGATATCCAAAATCATCCCGTTCTGAATGTCCCGGAACCCCAGCTTTTCATACAGGGGCCGGCCCATTTCCGAGGCGTTCAGCATGATGACCGGATAGCCCCGGCGCCGGGCTTTGTCCGCCAGGCGGTTGACCATAGCGGTGGCCACGCCTTGCCGCCGATATTCCGGGGCGACGTACATGCTGGTCAGGTAGGCGTTTTTGCCTTCCGGGTTGAAGGTGGATGGCACGGATTGGTAGTAGAAAACAATGCCCGTGCCGATGCATTGGCCGCCGGTTTCCGCCAGAAGCACGTCAATGGTATCGGCCACGAAGGCGTCGTTGAAATAGCGGAGCAGGTTCTGCTGCATGGAGGCATGATCCGGGCTGGTTTTGGCGATGTCCAGAAAACGGAGCCGCTGGGCGGTCAGCAGGGGAATATCCGCGGCGGAGGCAAAGCGGTATTGCATCAAAGGCCCTCCTTTTGTGGGATAGGATGATTGTAGCGGGTTTTTGCGAGGAGGTCAAATTGTATTTTTCTTGGACAAAATGTGTATTTATTCAAAAACGATGTATAAAAGCGTTGACATATGCACATGGATGTGTTATTTTTCCAGGGTATTCTTTTTGGTCATGGAATGAACCAGCAGGCGCATATCCAAGGATGGACGCGCCGGAGGGAGGCACTTTTTTATGGCAAAGGTATTCATTGACGGAAGCGCCGGCACCACCGGCCTGCAGATTCACGCCCGGCTGATGGCGCGCAGCGATATCCAGCTGCTGACCATTGACGAGGACAAGCGAAAAGATCCTGCGGAACGTCAACGCTTGATGAACGAGGCGGACGTGGTGTTCCTTTGCCTGCCGGACGCCGCAGCTATCGAGGCGGCGCAGCTGGTCACCAATCCGGATACCGTGGTCATCGACGCGTCCACCGCCCACCGATGCAACCTCGACTGGACCTACGGCTTCGCGGAACTGGGCCTGCGGGAGAAGATCGCGGGGGCTAAGCGCATCGCCAATCCGGGCTGCCACGCCACCGGCTTTATCAGCCTGGTGCATCCGCTGGTGAAAAGCGGCCTGCTACCGAAGGATGCGCTGCTGCATTGCGCGTCCCTTACCGGCTACACCGGCGGCGGCAAGAAGATGATCGCCGATTATGAGGCGGAGGATCGGCCCGTGGCGCTGGCAAGCCCCGCGCTGTACGCGGTAGGCCAGAGCCACAAGCACCTGCCGGAAATGAAGCTGCTGTGCGGCCTGGACACGGAGCCGGTGTTTTGCCCTATCGTGGATGATTATGCAAAGGGCATGGCCACCACCCTCATGCTGCACAAGAGCCAGCTGAAGCCGGGCACCACTTTGGAAATGGTCTGGCAGGCCCTCAGCGATTTTTACAAGGGCCAGAAGCTGGTCACCGTCCGGGCCTGGGACGCGCCCCAGGGCAGCATCTACGCCAATACCCGGGACGGCATGGACAGCCTGGAAATCATCGTCAGCGGCAATGACGAGCGCATGACCATCACCGCACTGTTTGACAATCTGGGCAAGGGCGCGTCCGGCGCGGCCATCCAGAATATGAATATCGCCCTGGGCGTGGACGAAGCCACCGGGCTGAACGTGTAAGGAGGAACCAACATGAAAATGATCACCGGCGGCGTTTGCGCCGCGCAGGGTTTCAAGGCCGGCGGCATCCACATGGGCGTGAAGACCCATGCCACCTGGAAAAAGGATGTGGCGCTGATCGTTTCTGACTGCCTGTGCTCCACGGCAGCGGTTTATACCAAGAATCAGGTGAAGGCGGCCCACATCCATGTGGACATGGAGCACCTTCAAAACGGGAAGGCCCGGGCGGCTGTCATCAACAGCGGCAACGCCAACGCCTGCGCCCCCAACGACCTGGCCAATGCCCAGCGCATGTGCGCCGCGGTGGCCAAGGAAGTGGGCTGCGATGTGGCCGACGTGGTGGCTGCCTCCACCGGCGTCATCGGCCAGGAGCTGAACATCGGTGTGATCGAAGCGGGCATGCCTGAGCTGTACAAGAGTATCTCCGCCGACGCAGCTGGCTCCGACGCCGCTGCCCACGCCATTATGACCACGGACACCCAGGTCAAGGAACTGGCTGTGGAGACGGAAATTGGTGGCAAGACCGTCCGCCTGGGCGGCATCGCCAAGGGCTCCGGCATGATCCACCCCAACATGGGCACTATGCTCTGCTTCCTGACCACGGACTGCGCCATTTCTCCCGCCATGACTAAGGAAGCTTTGCTGGAGACCGTGAACGTCAGCTTCAACCGCATCAGCGTGGACGGCGACACCTCCACCAACGATACCTGCTGCGTCATGGCCAACGGCCTGGCGGGCAATGACCTCATCACCGAAAAGAACGCCGATTACGCCGCTTTCGTGGCCGCGCTGAAGGAACTGAGCGTCCAGCTGGCCATCATGATGGCCTCCGACGGCGAGGGCGCCAAGCACCTGATCACCTGCACGGTGGAGGGCGCGGAAACGGAAGCCAAGGCGGAGACCATTGCCAAGTCCGTCATCTGCTCCACTTTGACCAAGGCCGCCATTTTCGGCTGCGACGCCAACTGGGGCCGGGTGCTCTGCGCCATGGGCTACTCCGGCGAGAGCTTCGACCCCCGCAAGGTATCCGTCTGGTTTGAGAGCGCCGCGGGCAGCATTCTGGTCTGCCAGGACGGCGAGGGCCTCCCCTTTGACGAAGACCTGGCCAAGGCCATCCTCACCGAGCACGACGTGGTCATCAAGATTGCCATGAACGAGGGCGCGGCCGCCTGCACCTGCTGGGGCTGCGATATCACCTACGACTACATCAAGATCAATGGAGATTACAGAACATGAACGATCATTTCACCAACGCGCAGCGGGCCGAGGTTCTGACCCAGGCGCTGCCTTACATTCAGAAATACAACGGCAAGGTGGTTGTTATCAAGTACGGCGGCAACGCCATGATTGACGAGCAGCTGAAGCAGCAGGTCATGGAGGACATCGTGCTTCTGTGGCTGATTGGCATCAAGGTGGTGCTGGTGCATGGCGGCGGCCCCGAGATCAGCGATCTGATGCAGAAACTGGGCAAGAAGCCGGAATTTGTGGACGGCCTTCGGGTGACGGACAAGGAGACGGTGGACATCGTCCAGATGGTGCTGGCGGGCAAGGTCAACAAGAGCCTGGTGGCCCTGCTGGAAAAGAAGGGCGGCAACGCCATGGGCATTTCCGGCATGGACGGCAAGCTGATCCAGGCCACCATGAAGGATCCCAAGCTGGGCTACGTGGGCAGCATTACCAAGGTGAACATCCAGCCCGTGGCCGACCTTCTGGAAAAGGGCTACATTCCCGTGGTTTCCACTTTGGGCTATGATAAGGAAGGCAACATTTACAACATCAACGGCGACACCGCCGCCGCGTATATCGCCGGCGCGCTGGGCGCCAAGCGTCTGATCATGATGACGGACGTGGCGGGCATCCTGCGGGATAAGGACGATCCCTCCTCCCTCATCAGCAACATTTCCATCCCCGAGGCCCAGCAGCTGTACAAGGAAAACGTCATCGCCGGCGGCATGATCCCCAAGGTGCAGTGCTGCATCGACGCCATCAACGCGGGCGTGCAGAAGGTCATCATCATGGACGGCCGGGTGCCCCATTCCATCCTCATGGAGCTCCTCACCGATGAGGGCGCGGGCACCATGGTCACAGGAGGCGATAAGCCGTGAGCCATATCAAGGACATCGACAAGGCATACGTGGCGGGCACCTACGCCCGTTTCCCGGTGGAGATCACCTCCGGCAAGGGTTCCATCGTGAAAGACGAGACCGGCAAGGAATACATCGACATGGGCAGCGGCATCGGCGTGACGGCCTTTGGCATCGCGGACGATGCCTGGCAGCAGGCGGTGACGGAGCAGCTCAGTAAGGTTCAGCACATGTCCAACCTGTACTACACCGCCCCCTGCGCCCAGCTGGCGGAAATCCTTTGCCAGCGCACGGGCATGAAGAAGGTTTTCTTCGCCAATTCCGGCGCGGAGGCCAACGAGTGCGCCATCAAGGTGGCCCGCAAGTACGCCGCCGACAAAAAGGGCCCGGAGTACAGCACCATCATCACCCTGAAGAACAGCTTCCACGGCCGTACGCTGACCACCCTGGCCGCCACCGGTCAGGATCATTTCCATCAGCTGTTCCAGCCCCTGACCCCCGGCTTTGTCTACTGCGACGCCAATGATCTTCCCCAGCTGGAAACGCTGGTCAAGGAAAACAAGGTGGCCGGCATTCTGATTGAGGTCATTCAGGGCGAGGGCGGCGTGAACGCCCTGGACGAAGCCTTTGTGCAGGGCGCAGCCAAGCTGGCGCAGGACAACGATTTCCTCTTCATGGTAGACGAGGTTCAGACCGGCAACGGCAGAACCGGCAAGCTGTACGGCTACATGCACTACGGCGTGCAGCCTGACGTGATCACCACCGCCAAGGGCCTGGGCGGCGGCCTGCCCCTGGGCGCGGCCATCCTGGGCGACAAAGCCGAGAACGTGCTGGGCTTTGGCGACCACGGTTCCACCTTCGGCGGCAATCCGGTGTGCTGCGCCGGCGCCATCAGCATCCTCAATCGGATGGACGACGCCTTCCTTCAGGAAGTGGAGGAAAAGAGCGCCTATGTGTTTTCCGCCCTGGAAGGCGCGCCCGGCATCCTGTCCGTCAGCGGCAAGGGCCTGATGGTGGGCATCGAGACTGCCCGGGAAGCCAAGGCCGTGGTCACGGAATGTATGGAAAAGGGCGTGCTTTGCCTGACCGCCAAGACCAAGGTGCGGCTGCTGCCCGCGCTGAACATCCCCATGGACGTGCTGAAAAAGGCCGTGGAGATTTTGAAAGAAGTTTGCGCGAAGGCGTGAGGTTTTGGGGCGCTGCCCCAAGCCCCGGCAGGAGGCAGTGCCTCTGCACCTCCGCAAAAGCCAGAAGATCCGTTGGATCTTCTGGCTTTGTGGTATCAGGAAGGGAGTTGTGATATGTGAAGCATTTGATTCGTTTGACGGATTTCCAGGCAGAGGATGTTTTTCGGATGTTTGATCTGGCGGATGAGGTTTGCCAGGGAAAATATGGCGATTTTTTGAAAGGAAAGACGGTGGTTCTGTTTTTCCCCAGCTCCAGCATTCGCACAAGGGTGACTTTCGAGAAAGGGATCCATCTTCTGGGCGGTCAGGCCATCCTCTTCCCCAGCGAGGCCCTGGACAAGAAAGAGGACATCCGGGATGTATGCGGCTATCTGAACAACTGGGCGGACTTGATCGTGGTGCGGCACAGGGATATCGGGCTGCTTGAAAAAATGGCGGAATATGCAAAAGTGCCGGTGATTAACGCGATGACAGACGTCAACCACCCCTGCGAGGTGCTGGCGGATATGTATGCTCTGTCGAAAATGCGGCAGGATTTCCAGAAGGATAATTTTCTGTTTGTTGGCAAACGGGGGAATATCGGCCTGGCATGGAAAGAAGCGGCGCAGGTCATGGGTTTCAGCCTGGAACAATGCTGCGGCAAGGGCTATGAAATCGACGGTTTGAAGGCGCATGATGATATCATGCAGGCGGTGGAAGGAAAGGATATCATCTGCACGGATCCGGTCTCTGCGGAGGAATTACCCGCTTTCAGAAATTGTCAGGTAACGGTTGCTGCCATGCGCAAAGCCAATCCTGGGGCCGTTTTGAATCCTTGCCCGCCCTTTTATCGGGGCGAGGAAGTGTCTGCGGAAGTTATGGATTCGGAATACTTTGTTGGCTATGAATTCAAGCGGCATCTGCTGGAAGTACAGCAGGCAATCGTGCTATATTGCCTGACGCAGGCATAAAAAGTGTGGGGTGCAGGGGATTATCCCCCTGCCGGGCGTGGACAGAGCCCATAAAATAAGCGTGCGTTCCAAATGGAACGCACGCTTTGTGTTTGTGTTTATTCGCCGTAGGCCAGAATAGCTTCTTCGGGCAGGTGGGCGATGTAGGTACGGCCGCGGGTCAGAACCAGCTCGTTGCCCTTGTCGTCAAAGAAGACGGTGGGGCTGGTTTCGCTCTCACGGACCCAGTAGCCGGGGATGTAGCATCCGCCGATGAAGATATCTGCATTGCCCTGGCCAACAGCGTTCATGATGGGCATGATCTTGTTGCCATGGGCGTAATCGTAATGCACGCGCTGGATGATGACGTTGGCAAAGCTGAGCTGCTCCATGTCATCCTCGTTGCGGCTGTCATCCATATAGGTCATATAGGGCACAGGGCCGCTGTAGCGCAGGTAAAGGTTCTCGTTTTCGTCATACTGGAAGCTGGACAGCCATTCCTCATGACCCCAATCCAGATAGATGTTGTAAACGCTTTCATAACCCTCAACATAAGGAGAGAAATCAGCGAACAGGAAGGGGTGCTGCTCGGCAACGGTGGTTTCCGGGATGGTTTCGCGGAGCGCAACGGCATTCAGGCTGACGTTATCAGCGGTGGCAATGCCAGAGAGACGATGCCAATAATCATTGAATTTGTTGGAGCCGCACAGGTCGAATACAACGCCCTTTTCGTTGGCGCCAAGACGCTTGAATTCCTTGTGGATGTTGTTATCGTCCACTTCGGGGCCGCCGTGGAAGGCAATGCCGCCCTGCCACTCTTCGCGCAGCAGCACGTGGCCGATACGGGCAGAACGCACGGGGCCGACGCTGGTGGGCTCGCCTTCTTCGAAGCAGTCATTCAGCAGGAAGGTGATACGGGTGGGGCCGTAGCCGTAGAGGATGCCTTCGTACACAATATCAGCGTACTGGCCGCCCCAGGGAGCACGCTCGCCCACGCCGGCAGTGGTGGTCTTCTTGGTCTTGCCGGTGTTGGGATCCTCGTACTTCACGCCAAAGGAGGGGTTGCTGATCTGGATCAGCATGGGCATGTAGCGGCCTTCACCGGAGATGGGATAGCCGGTGGTGGGGCTTTCGCCCTCGATGACGGGGTTCACGGCAAGGTCCTCTTTGTTGTAGGCGATGTTACGATCGTCAACATTCTGAAGAACCGTCAGGCCATCAGTCTCAAGGGTGTAGTGCACCTTGTTGGCCAGGGCGGAAACCGTGCTGGTCATCAACAGAATAACAAGCAGAACAGCAACGAGTTTTTTCACTGGAATTGCCTCCTTTATATAGGGAAATGTTTGATGCATTCTGGTTTTGCACAGAAACACCAAAATTATAACATCGGCGGTATGCGCTGTCAATCAAATAACGTAGGTAATACCGGGCAAAGTGGGAAAGTTTACATCTTGTCTCCCCAGAAAAAACAGAAGGCCAATCTTCCCTGAAACCACCACATCCCTTGACAGGCACGGAAAAACGCTGCATAATGTTTAATGGCCTTTTATGGGTAACCGGGCCGATGAAACAGAAAGCAAAGGAGGAGAACGCTTTGGAGCATATCATTACCGGGGTGGAGCAGGGTTCTGCGGCCCAGCGCGCCGGGTTTCTGGAAGGCGACCTCCTTCTTGGCATCAACGGGGAAGAGATCATTGACGAGATTGATTATCAGGCGCTGATTGCGTCGCCCCGGCTGAAGGTGGAGATCCTGCGGGACGGCAAGAAAAAGCAGATTTCCCTCCGCAAGGGTGAATACGAGCCCCTGGGCCTGCATTTTGGCGAGAGCATGACCCTCAAGCCCCGCACCTGCCGCAATAAGTGCGTGTTCTGCTTCATTGACCAGATGCCGCCCAAGCTGCGGGAGACCCTGTACGTCAAGGACGATGACTGGCGCTTTTCCCTCATGATGGGCAATTTTGTGACCCTGACCAATGTGGACGAAACGGAGTTCCAGCGCATGATCCAGCGGCACGCGTCGCCGCTGTACATCAGCGTGCATGCCACCGACCCGGAACTGCGCTGCCGCATGATGAACAACCGCTTTGCGGGCAACATCATGGAGCGGCTGACCCGGCTCAAGGAGGCGGGCATCAAGTTCCATTGCCAGATCGTGGTGTGCCCCGGCTGGAATGACGGCGAGATGCTGCTGAAAACCCTGCGTGATCTGCGTTCCCTGGCCCCTGCGGCCCAGACCGTGGCCATGGTGCCGGTGGGCCTGACCAAGTACCGGGAGGGCCTTGCGCCGCTCCGGCCCTTCACCGGCCAGGAGGCCAAGGAACTGCTGGACATGATCGCCCCGTTCCAGGAGGAATGCCGCCGGGAGCTGGGCACTACCTTCGCCTTCCCCAGCGACGAGTTCTTCTGCTTGGCGGGCGAACCCATCCCCCCGGAGGAATGGTACGAGGATTTTCCCCAGATCGAGAACGGCGTGGGCCTGCTCAGGCGCATGGAAACGGAAATGGAGGACGCTGCCGCCTTTGACGACGAACCTCCCTGCACCGCGCCCCGCCGCTGGGTGCTGCCCACCGGCGTCAGCGCTGCGCCGCATCTCCGGCGGCTTATTGACCGGTTTGCGCCGGAAAACGTCCGGGTGAAGGTGGTTCCCGTGAAGAACCAGTTCTTCGGCGAGACCGTCACCGTCACCGGCCTGCTCACCGGCGGCGATATCCTGGCCGCCCTGACCCCGGAAGTCTGCCAGGATGCGGAGGAGATCCTCCTCTGCCGGGTCACCCTCCGCCACGAAGGCGACCTGTTCCTGGACGATATGTCCATCGACCAATTCTGCGAAAAAGCGCCGCTGCCCGTCCGCCTTGCGGACACGGACGGCCAGGCGCTGTACGATATTCTGAACGGCAGGGACGCCACCTGAGCGTTCCCCGAAGGAGGACATTATGGCTAAGCCCCTTGTGGCCATTGTTGGCCGCCCCAATGTAGGCAAATCTACTTTCTTTAACAAGATGGCCGGACGGCGCATTTCCATCGTGGAGGATATCCCCGGCGTGACCCGCGACCGCGTCTACTGCGACGTGGAGTGGATGGGCCGCCGCTTCAGCATGGTGGACACCGGCGGTCTGGACATGCGCAGCGAGGACGTGCTCCTCAGCCAGATGCGCCGCCAGGCGGAGATCGCCATGGATACGGCGGACGTGATCTGCTTTTTCTGCGACGGCCGCACCGGTATGACCCCGGACGACGCGGACATCGCCAACTACCTGCGCAAAACCCACAAGCCCCTGATTCTGGTGGTCAACAAGATGGACCACGCAGGCCTCAACGACCAGCTGTACGAGTATTACAACCTGGGCCTGGGCGACCCCATGGCCATCAGCGCCACCAACATGCTGGGCCTGGGCGACCTGCTGGAAGCCATCGTCAAGCAGCTGCCCCCGCCCGATGAGGACGAGCAGGAGGAAGAGGAGCACGTGATCCAGCTGGCGCTGGTAGGCCGCCCCAACGTGGGCAAGAGCTCCCTGGCCAACAAGCTGCTTCGGCAGGAGCGCACCATGGTCAGCGACATCCCCGGCACCACCCGCGACGCCATCGATACCCTGTTTGTGGACGACGACGGCACCAAGTTCAACATCATCGACACCGCCGGCATGCGCAAGAAGAAGGCCGTGGAGGACGAAAGCCTGGAGCGGTACTCCGTACTGCGTTCCATCGCCGCCATCGACCGCTGCGACGTGGCCCTGTTGCTGATTGACGCCCAGGTGGGCGTCACCGAGCAGGACACCAAGGTGGCTGGCCTGATCCTGAACGCGGGCAAGGCTGTCATCGTGGTGGTCAACAAGTGGGACGCCATCGAAAAGGACACCAACACCATGGAAACCATGCGCAAGAAGATCCTATCCGATCTGAAGTTCATGAGCTACGCCCCGGTGCTGTTCCTGTCCGCCCTGACCGGCCAGCGCACCAATCAGGTGCTGGGCGCGGTGAAGGAAGCCTACGCCCAGTATTCCAAGCGCATCGCCACCGGCGTGCTCAACGAAGCTCTGGCCGACGCCCAGATCAGCCTGCAGCCGCCCATGTCCGGCGGACGGCGGCTCAAGATCTACTACGCCACCCAGCAGAGCGTGTGCCCGCCCACCTTCGTGCTGTTCATCAACCACGAGGAACTGATGCACTTCGCCTATCAGCGGTATCTGGAGAATTCCTTCCGCAAGTCCTTTGGCTTCGAGGGAACGCCCATCCGCTTTATCCTGCGTGAAAAGCAGCAGAATAACAACTGATGATAAAAAAGCCAGAGACGGTTTTCCGCCTCTGGCTTTTTTCAATGCTTCAATCCGCCAATGATCGCCCCTGCAATGCCGCCCCCGGCGATACCCATGGCTACGTCGCTGAGGTAGGCGGTGAAGGGCAGCTGCTGGCCGGAAAGCAGCGCATAGAGCAGCACGCCCAGCAGCATGTAAACAAGGCCCACCAGCGCACCCGTCAGCAGGCCCTTGTCGCCCCCGCGGCCCACGGCCACGTATACGCCCGCAAAGATGGAACCCAGCTTGATCAGCTGGTTCACCACACGGATGACGCCGTCGGAGGGGCGGAGCCATTGCATCAGCAAAGCAAAGATGAGTACGCAGGCCAGCGTTACGCCGATGGCGGTCAGCAGGCCCCTGAGGATGGTCATGGGCAGCGTCCGCTGCCGCCGGGAAGAACGCCGCCGGAGGGTCCGCTTGGCGGCGGGGGTGGAATAAGTGGACATGAAAAAACCTCCCTTGCATGCTTTGGTTGATACCTATGCAGGCAAGGGAGGTTTTATGTGCAAACGGGATTAGTTCAGCAGCTCAGCGTCGTTTTCCACGGTCAGCTCTTCCACGTTGCGGATGGCCCAGCGGGCGACCACCATCTTGGCGTCTTCGCGGCCCACAGCCAGCTCGATGGTTTCGTCCTTGATGCCGATGATGGTGCCGTAGATGCCGCCGATGGTGCAAATGCGGTCGCCAACCTTCAGGGAGTCAAGCATTTCCTTGACCTTCTTGCTCTTCTTGCGCTCGGGGCGGATGATGAAGAGGTAGAAAACGGCGATCATGGCAACGATGGGCAGCAGCATGCCGATGAGGGCGCCCGCGCCGCCGATCTGGGCGTTGGGATCGATGGTGGCTTCGGGAGCGACTTCGGAAACGGTCTCGGTCAGAGCCAGGAGATTCATGATGTTCATTGGAAATAACCCCTTTCAAATAGTAGGTAAGGTTGATTATACCAAATCGACCGGAAAAGAACAAGGGGAAAACGGTTGATTCTTCCCCGGAAATGTGGGTGTGGCGGGATGGCTTAAGGATGCTGGAATCCAAGACATCGCTAAATCTTTCGATTTTTTCGGAATGCATTTACGGGCCTTGCCGTACTTTGGGTGAAAGCGGGTTGGAAGCCGTATCACATGGCAGACAATACGTAGTTTGGCAGTATTCATTGTTGATATGCGCTCCTAAATAAAGATATGGGCATTGTGACAGATGGAAAGAATCCGTGTTTGTTGTTAAACGTCTGAAAAATGCGTTGAAAAGCGGAAGGAAAAGAAAGGGAAAACTGTATTTTTTCCTTGACAGAAGCCCCGGTTTATGATAAATTTTGTGGGTGAGCCGCTCAAGCGGGGTTTTGAAGTGCGCAAAACGCCACCCAAGCGCTTGGCGAGTATGTATCAGGAGGTGCTTGAACCATGTACGCAGTGATCGTATCCGGTGGCAAGCAGTACCGTGTGTCCCAGGGGGACGTAATCTATGTGGAAAAACTGGATCAGGAAGTAGACTCCACCATCAACTTCGATGTGCTGATGATGGGCAATGACGACGGCGTTCAGGTGGGAACCCCCATCCTGGAAGGCGCTAAGGTCGAAGGCAAGGTCGTGGCTCAGGTGAAGGGCGAGAAGATCTTGATCTACAAGTACAAGAGCAAGAAGAACTATCATCGCCGTGCCGGTCACCGTCAGACCTACACCAAGGTGGAAATCACCGCTATCGGCTGATGACCATCGTCACCGTAAAACGGTGTGAGGACGGCATCCGCAGCATAGGGGTCAGCGGCCACTCCGGCTACGCCGAGGCTGGCGGCGACATCATCTGCGCGGCTGCAAGCGTGCTCATCACCACCTGTGCAAACGCCCTTGAAACCGTGGCAGGCATACAGCCTGACGTGTATGAAAACGAGCGCAACGCGGAAATCCGCGTGACGCTTCCAGGCGGGCTCACTCCTCGCCAGATGCATGACAGCCAGGTCATCCTGGAAAGTATCCTGCAGGGCTACCGGGACGTTGCCCAGGGTTACCCCAAATTCCTGAAAATCAATCAATGATGGGAGGACATCATCATGTTGAAGCTGAATCTTCAGTTTTTCGCTCATAAAAAAGGTATGGGCTCTACCCGTAACGGTCGCGAAAGCGAAAGCAAACGCCTTGGCCCGAAGCGTGCCGACGGTCAGTTCTCTCTGGCCGGTAACATTCTGGTCCGCCAGCGTGGCACCCACATCCATCCCGGCGTAAACGTGGGCATCGGCAGCGATGACACCCTGTACGCCAAGGTGGACGGCATTGTGCGCTTCGAGCGTCTGGGCCGCGACAAGAAGCAGGTTAGCGTGTATCCCGTGGAAACCGCTGCTGCTCAGTAATCGCATCTCCGAAGGGCGGCTGCTTAGCATGGCAGCTGCCCTTCTTCATTTTGTTTTGAAAGCTGGACTTGACTGATGATTGGTACGCTGATCAACTGCGCGGCCATCGTGGCCGGCGCGCTGCTGGGACTGCTGTTCCGCAAGGGCATGAACAAAAAGATGGCAGATACCGTCATGCAGGGCGTGGGCCTGTGCGTGATGCTGATCGGCCTGACCGGCGCGCTGAAGACGGAAAACACCCTGCTGATGATCCTTTCCATCGTCATTGGCGGCGTGGTGGGTTCGCTGATTGACATCGACGACAAAATGAACCGGCTGGGGGCTTTTGCCCAGCGGAAGCTGAGCAGCGGCGATGAAAACAACACCTTCGCCCAGGGCTTTGTGACCGCCAGCCTGGTGTACTGCGTGGGGGCCATGGCCGTGGTGGGCGCGCTGGACAGCGGTATCCGGGGCGACCACACCACCCTGATTGCCAAGGCCGCCCTGGACGGCATTACCGCCATCGTGTTCGCCAGTTCTCTGGGCATCGGCGTGATGCTTTCCGCGGTGCCGGTATTGATCTATCAGGGAGCCATCGCGCTGCTGGGCACGGTGATCGCGCCGCTGCTTTCGGACATCGTGGTTCAGGAAATGAGCGCGGTGGGCGGATTGCTCATCGTGGGCATCGGCGTCAATATGCTGCTCAAGCAGGAGATCAAGGTGGCAAACCTGCTGCCTGCCATTCTGGTTCCGTTCATTTATTATCCGCTTTATCAACTGATCGTGGGGTGACAGATATGGAATCCATTATCCGGGACATCAATCTGGCCGAGGAAGGCAATCGGAAAATTGACTGGGTGGAAAAGCATATGCCCGTGCTGTGCGGCATTGCGGAAGAGTTCCGCCGGGATCAGCCCTTCAAGGGCATGAAGGTGACCGTCAGCGTCCACCTGGAAGCCAAGACTGCATACCTGGCCTGCATCCTGCGCCAGGGCGGCGCGGAGGTGTACGCCACCGGCTCCAACCCCCTGTCCACCCAGGACGACGTGTGCGCCGGCCTGGTCAGCCGGGGCGTGACCGTGTTGGCCACCCATGGCTGCACCATGGAGGAGTATCACGACTACCTGTGCAAGGCCCTGAGCGTCAAGCCTGACGTGATCATCGACGACGGCGGCGACATGGTTTCCATCCTCCACGAGGAGCATCCCGAGTGGGCCGAGAACCTGCGGGGCGGCTGCGAGGAGACCACCACCGGCATCATCCGCCTGAAGAACCGTGTGCGGGACGGCAAGCTGAACTTCCCCATGTTCAACATCAACGACGCAGACTGCAAGCATCTGTTTGACAATCGCTACGGCACCGGCCAGAGCGTGTGGGACGGCATGATGCGCACCACCAACCTGGTGGTGGCTGGCTCCACCGTTGTGGTGGCCGGCTACGGCTGGTGCGGCAAGGGCGTTGCCATGCGGGCCAAGGGCCTGGGCGCCAAGGTGATCGTGACGGAAGTGGATCCCGTCAAGGCCATCGAGGCGGTCATGGACGGCTTCAGCGTCATGCCCATGGCGGATGCCGCGCCTCTGGGCGACTGGTTTGTCACCGTTACCGGCTGCGACGGCGTTATCACCACGGAGCACATGCTCAAGATGAAGGAAGGCGCCATCATGTGCAACGCCGGCCACTTCGACGTGGAAGTGGATGTGGCGGGCCTGCGTGCCCTGGCCACCGACTGCCGCGTGGTGCGCAAGAACATCGAGGGCTTCACCCTTCCCAACGGCAAGACCGTCTATCTGCTGGCGGAAGGCCGCCTGGTGAACCTGGCTGCCGGCGACGGCCATCCCGCGGAGATCATGGACATGAGCTTCGCCCTCCAGGCCGAGTGCGCCCGGCGCATCGCCGAGAAGGGCAAGGAGCTGGAAGTGACCCTCCACTCCGTGCCTGTGGACATCGACAAGAAGGTGGCCCTGAGCAAGCTCAGCTCCCTGGGCATCAGCATCGACGTATTGACCGAAGCACAAAAAGCATACCTGGGAGAATAAGCCATTTTCTCCAGAAGTGTGCTTCAATATAGAAAAAAGCATATGCGAAAGGAATGAACCACATGAAGCGTAGAATCGGTATCCTCACCAGCGGCGGCGATTGCCCCGGCCTGAACGCTGCCATCCGCGGCGTTGCCCGTGCTGCCTACGAGCTGTTTGACGCGGAGATCATCGGCATCCGCAACGGCTACGGCGGACTGATCGAGGGCGACTACAAGGAAATGAACAAGAAGCAGTTCTCCGGCATCCTGACCCTCGGCGGCACCATCCTGGGCACCAGCCGTACTCCTTTCCGCAATATGCGGGTCATTGAGGACAACGGCGTGGACAAGGTGGCCGCCATGAAGAAGACCTACAAGGATCTGAAGCTGGACTGCCTGGTCACCCTGGGCGGCAACGGCACTCACAAGACCGCCAATCTGCTCAGCCAGGAAGGCCTGAACGTGATCGGCCTGCCCAAGACCATCGACAACGATATCTACGGCACCGACTTCACCTTCGGCTTCCATACCGCCGTGGACATCGCCACCGACGTCATCGACCGCATCCACACCACCGCTGCCAGCCACGGCCGCTGCATGGTCATCGAGATCATGGGCAACAAGGCCGGCTGGCTGACCCTGTACAGCGGCGTTGCCGGCGGCGCGGACGTGATCCTGCTGCCCGAGATCCCCTACGACATCGAGAAGGTTGCCAAGACCGTGGAAAGCCGCGCCAAGAAAAAGAAGGCGTTCTCCATCCTGGCCGTGGCCGAGGGCGCAATGACCCGGGAAGAAGCTAAGATGAAGAAGAAGGAGAGGGAAGCCCTCCGCGCCGAGCAGAACTTCACCTGCATTTCTTCCCGCATCGCCAAGGAACTGACCGAGCTGGTGGGCGTGGAAGCCCGCAGCGTTGTGCCCGGCCACATCCAGCGCGGCGGCAGTCCCAGCGCCTACGACCGCGTGCTGTCCACCCAGTTTGGCGTGCATGCTGCCCAGCTGATCAAAGAAGGCCATTTCGGCGTGACCGTGGCCCTCAAGGGCAACGATATTGTCCACAATGATCTGAAGGACATCGCCGGCGTGCCCAAGCCCGTGCCCCAGGATGATCCCGTGGTGGTCACCGCCCGGAATATGGGCATCAATCTGGGCGATTGATTTGTTGATATTAACCCGCTTCCGCATTGATCTCCGGGCGACATCCGCTGTTTGTCCATGAGGCGATGAAGGCTCCATTTGAATTCATGTGTTCCGGGGAGGGAAGCAGAATTCTTTTGATACACCCGTCTGTATGGCGGGTGTATTTATGCATAAATGGAAAATATTCGAAAAAAATTAATAAAATATTAAAGAATAAGCATTGACAAAAATATGCGGGGGGGGGGTAGACTTGATGGGAATAGTATGCGGTGTGTAGCCGTTGAAAGGGGCCCATTTTATGCGAAAGTCAGCCGCTGGTTTCCTCGTTGCGTTAGTTTTGTTTGTAACCCTGTTTGTTTCATTTGCTGTTGTTGCGGAGGCATCCTCTACCCCTACGCTGCCTTTGCTCGGTGCTGATGTGATTACTGAGGTTGTGAGCAGTCATCCCATCGTAGATGGCGTGATGACGGTAACGGAAGGCGAAACCGTTACCATCCAGCAGAACTGCACCTGCGCTGACCCCAATGTGCCGGGTTTTTATTACTACTATCATCTGGAACAAAACGGTCAGGTGATAACCAAAAGCGAGGGAGAAGACAAGAACAGCTACAGCTTCGTTGCTACTGCTGACCTTAACGGAGCGACTCTTTACTATGATAATCAAGTGATTGCCATGGACTACTCGACGGAAGGGAAGTATGTAGGTTATCAATGTGCTTCGGTGGAGCTGGTCGTTCTGCCTAAACCTGCCACTCCCCCTACGCTGCCTTTGCTCGGCGCCGATGTGATAACTGAGGTTGTGAGCAGTCATCCCATCGTAGATGGCGTGATGACGGTAACGGAAGGCGAAACCGTTACCATCCAGCAGAACTGCACCTGCGCTGACCCCAATGTGCCGGGTTTTTATTTCTACTATCATCTGGAGGAAAAGGACGGTCAGGTGATAAGCGACACCACCAGCGAGGGAGAAGGCAAGAACAGCTACAGCTTCGTTGCTACTGCTGACCTTAACGGCGCGACTCTTTATTATGATAATCAAGCGATTGCCATGGACTACTGGACGGAAGGGAAGTATGTAGGTTATCAATATGCTTTGGTGGACTTGGTCGTTCAGTCTAAGCCTGCTACGGAACCCGCTTTTAAGCTGGAGATGGAAGAAGGGATTCCCGAGGATGCAATTTCTGAAGATCTGAAGGCAAATGCGAATTTGGATACCCCCGAAGAAATTCAGAAAGTGATTACCCTGAATGTGCTGACCACCGCCACTAAAAAGGGCATGGAGATTACCGAGGAAAATACTGAGGTTTATGAAGTGTCTCTGATGTATACCGAGGATGGCGGCAAGAACTGGATCAAGGCTGATGAAAAGAACTGGCCTGCTTCTGGTAAGGTCACGGTTGTGTTGCCTTATCCCGCCGGTACCGGAAAGGACACCCACAACTTTGTTGTGGCTCATATGTTCACTACCACTACCGCAAACCATAAGGCCGGCGATATTGAATATCCTGCTGTACGGAATACGGATGAGGGCATTGCCTTTGATGTGTACAGCCTGTCTCCCATCGCCGTTGCATGGAACGAGAAGGTGGTGAAAGCTCCCGAGGCTAATGATGTGCCCGTGACTGGTGACACTGCCACGCCCATGCTGTGGGTTGTGTGTATGCTGATGGCCGCCATCGGCTGCAAGATGCTCATCAAGCGCCGCAAGCTGGGTTGATCGGTTGTTGGCTGCATATGCGGCGCAGCCTATCGCCAACAATGATTTAGAACTGCCTGAAAATCTTCTTCCATAAGGAAGAAACGATTTACAGGCAGTTTTTTTGATGATTTGTGACTGTAAGGGTGGTTTGGTTCATGAAGCTTCCGACCAAAGTTGATTGGCGTTGGAGCGGTCATGAGAATCTCCGTAGGTGTGCTGGGAAGAAAATGATCACCCAAAGTGATTGCCCATCGCCCCAACCATATGACACACCGTAAACAGCCCAATCGGAACCAGGGCGATACAGCACCGCTGATGCAAGGCGTAAAAGCCAAAGGCCAGGCATGGGGGAAGGGTCATCAGCAGGATGACGGGCCAGCTGGTCAGCCCGGCGTAGTACAGCCCCCAGCCCAGGTAGTACAACAGGGCGCTGATGATGCACAAAACCAGCAGCGGGCCGATGGTCGTCCCCCGGCGGTTTTGGTGCAGAAAGGCGCATAACACAAACAGGAAGACGACCTGGCATGCCGTGCCGATGCCGTCCAGCACAGGGGTGGCGGAGGGAGCGCGCAGCACGTCATTCGGGGCGGGGGAGGACGCCCAGACCCAGGTGGGCAGCATGATGATCAAAAACAGCACCAGCGCCTTGAGATCAAAGCCCATGCGGTATTTGCGAAGCAAGGGGGATCCACCTCCGGAAGCGTTTTTTGCAGTATAGCACATGGGCGTTTGTTGTTACATATATTTCTGCCGAAAACTGGAAGAAAATGGTATCAACTGTCGTTTTTTATGACAGAGCAAGGGGCGGGGCATGCAATCCGGCTGTTACAAATTGGAACTTTTTGCGATATTTGTTGACACATTTTGACAACTGCATTATACTGCGAACTGTACTACTTGTACTAATACAGTAGTACAGTTTTTCCAGGAAGGGAGGAAGAAAGATGTTCCTTGTGAATCCAAAAAGCAAACAGCCCCTGTACGAGCAGCTGGTGGAGCAGCTTCGCCGGCAGCTGATTCTGGGCGGTATGGAGGCAGGCGCGGCCATGCCTTCCGTCCGGCAGCTGGCCACCGAGCTGGGCATCAACCCCAACACCATCCAGAAGGCCTACCGCCGCATGGAAGAGGAAGGCATGATCATCTCCGTGCCGGGGCGCGGCAGCTTCGTCAGCGACGATTTGGCGGACATGCTGAAGCGGCAGCGGACGGAGCAGCTGGAAAAGACCCGGCAGATGATCAGCCTGTGCCGGGAGATGGGACTTCCCAAGAACACCATTGATGAAATTGTCGAGACCGTTTACAAGGAGGGAGACGCTTGTTAATTGTCAACCAGATTGAGAAGAATTTTGGAAAGAAGCGGGCCATTGCCGATCTTTCCCTGAAGCTGGAGGAAGGGCATATTTTCGGCATGCTGGGCACCAACGGCGCCGGAAAATCCACCCTTCTGCGGGTGATGACCGGCATCCTGAAGCCGGAGAAGGGCAATGTGCTGCTGGATACCATGCCTGTGTACGAAAACCCCATGGCCAAGCAGGACATTTGCTACCTGAGCGACGAACCCACCTTCCTGCCCAAAGCCAGCATTGCGGAAATGGGGCGGATGCAGGCGGCCTACTACCCCAGCTTTGACATGGCCAAGCTGAAGGAGCTGTGCCAGCGGTTCACGCTTCCCATGAACGAGCGCATCACCAGTTTTTCCAAGGGCACCCAGAAGCGGGCGCAGATCTGCCTGGGCCTTTCCCTGAACCCCCGTGTGCTGCTCTGCGACGAGACCTTCGACGGCCTGGATCCCGTCATGCGTGACAACTTCAAGCGGGTCCTCAGCCAGGAGACCATCGACCGGGGGCTGATTACCGTGCTGGCAGGCCATAACCAGCAGGAGATGGAGGACATCTGCGACAGCGTGGGCTTCCTGCATGAGGGCAAGCTGGTTTGCTCCGGCGACCTGGACTCCCTGCTCAGCGACGTGCACCGGGTGCAGCTGATTCCCGCGGAAACCGTGACGGACGAGCAGTTGGCCGCCTTCCGGCCCCTGCGCCTGCAGCGGCAGGGCAAGCTGTGCATGATGACCCTCCGGGGCGACAGGGCACGGCTGGAAATGGAGCTTAATGAACTGAAACCCATGTTTATGGAGTTCCTGCCCCTCTCTTTGGAAGAGGTATTCATTCTGGAAATGGAGGATCGTGGTTATGCGCAGCACTAAACTGAATGCAACCCAGTTTCTTCTGAAAAGAAATCTGTTTATCGGCGTGATGGTCTTTCTGATCGTGTTCTTCACGCTGCCCTTCTGGGGCCTGTCCCACATCCCCAGCGCGAAGGAAGGCATCCTGACCTGGCAGGAGCCCGCCCATCAGGCAGAAAGCCTCAAGAACATTGTTACCAATGACCTTCTGAACTCCCAGAGCCTGGAAAGCTGGGTGGTTCTCTTCGGCGGACTGGGTTTCCTGACCGCCATGATGCTGATGCGTCACCTGTTCAGCCGCCGCCAGGGCATGCTGCACGCCGCTCTGCCTGACAAGCGGGAGACCGATTTCCTGCGCAGGATCATCGGGTATCTGGTGTTGTGCCTGGCGCCCATCGTGCTGAACATGCTGCTCTACCTGCTGGTGGTGACCATGAACGGCCTGCTGGCCTACGTGGACTGGGGCAGGCTGCTGGCCAAGTTCGGCATGCTGCTGCTCATTAACCTGTATGGCTTTGCCGTGGGCATGCTGGCCAGCGTTTTGACCGGCACCTACTGGGCCGCGCTGCTGGCCGGGGCTGTGCTTATCGTGGGCGCGGAAGGCCTGGCCTATCTGTGGAACTACCTGGCCGGTCGCTACCTGCACACCATGATCACCGGCGGCTTCTTCAAGGCGATTGTGCCTTACTCTCCCGCCGCAGCCCTCTACAAGGGCTTCTATCGCCCGGCGGAGTTTGCCTGGGCGCCTGCTGTGCTTGGCATCATCGCCGGGCTGGGCCTGAGCTTCGTGCTCTACCGCATCCGCAAGGCGGAGGCCACCGAGCGCACCTTGGCCTTTGACTGGCTGCACATCGTCATGGGCTTCATCCTGCCCCTCATGGGCGGCAGCATCATGGGCATTGTGGTGTTCCTGTCCTTCATGACGGAACTGAGCCTGGTCGTCGGCATGGTGCTGGGCGTGCTGCTGACCTACTGGATCTGCCGGATGATTTTCAACCAGCGGTTCTGCGGCATCCTCAAGCAGTGGTATCTGCCTGCGGCGGCTGCCCTGACGCTGATCCTGGGCGTGGTGGCGCTCCACACCGACGCGTTTGGTTACGACCACTTCATGCCTGAGCGGGACAAGCTGACCGCCATCACTTATCGGCCCCAGAGCTACTACACCGACGAAACCATCACCCTTACCAGCGACGAAGCCCTGGACGCTGCTTACGGCTGGTGCACCCTGATGCGGGGCGAGGTGGACAGCCTGGAGAACGGCATCTTTGCCAACGAGAAGAATTATAGCTTCAGCCGCGTGGCGGTGACCTACCACTTTGACGGCCGCACCGTCCGCCGCATGTATCCCAACCTGACCATCCGCAACGACGCCCAGCCTTACCTCCAGGCCATCATTGACAGCGACGATTACAAGCAGAGCCTGATCAGCGAATGCCACCTGGAGGATGACACCGTCCGTGACGTGTACGTCAACACCTACGGAAACATGTTCCACCACGACGAGCTTTTCGTGAAGTTTGGCGTGGCCCCCAGCTACATGGCCCTGAACGAGGAACGGGACGCGCACACCATCGACAAGTGGATGAAGGCCCTGCGGGAGGACATCATGAACCGCACCTTTGCGGACAAGAAGAAGGATCCCATTTTCAGCCTGTCCATCAGCACCTGGGACGAGGAAACGAACACCTCCGACTATAAGTCTGTAGACGTCTACCCCAGCGACACCAACTTCCTCAAGCTGCTTCTGGGCGACAAGTGGCAGGACGTGATCGACTTCGCCACCGGCGGCTATGCTGCGGACGAGGACATCGTGGCCCTGCAGGTGACCTACAACCTGAGCCGCAAGGAAATGCAGGAAAACGGCATCGACATGAAGACCGAGGTCAAGTCCATCAAGCTGGCCTCCTCCCCGGAGGAAGCGGCAGAATGGGCCCGCTGCACCCAGAACACCAGCGCGGATTACTACTACTTCATGCCGGACTATGAGGACAAGAGCTACAGCCGGCTGTACATCTACCGCCTCAGCGAGCTGGAAAAGTACAAGACCTACAACAACTACCAGATCCCCGAGGACCTGACCCAACTGTACACCATGGAAGGCATCGCCACGGAAGGCGTCCGGGATTTTGTTGGAAAGTAAGAGATGAATCATCCTCCCTGCACTTCATCAATGAGTGGGGTGCAGGGGGAGCATCTTCCTGCCGGGTGTGGGCAGAGCCCACAAAAAAGCCCCTCTCTTATGGAAGGGCTACTCATGAGAAACAATGGATCCCCTGCGTAAAACAAACGAGCATCTGGCATTTCGAGTTGTTTTGTCAAGGGTGTTTTCACGTTTTCCCTAATTGGATCATTGGTTGGCCGAATGCTTGGCTAACAAACTCAACAGATGGTCCGGCGTCAAGCGATTGGCGTCGGACTTTTTCGTTGTAGTTGAAGGAAAA
>JAGBDE010000036.1 GCA_017937655.1 Clostridia bacterium
GAAACCGTTGGCAGACAGGGCGCTGACGGGCAGCTTGTCGCCTTCCTGAGCCAGGCAGGGAGCAACGAACTCGTTGAAGTACTCGGTGGCGGGAACCTTCACGGGCTCGGCGCCGGTGGTGCAATCGGCCCACTCAGCGGGAACGGGGATCTCGACCAGGCCGGAGATGGCGATGTCGATAGCGTCCCAGTTCTTCTGAACCACGGCGTCACCCTTCTTGCCGTAGGCCTTCTTGGCATAAGCCTTCATGTATTCGTCAGCCTGCTCGTAGGGGATGACGTCGGCCAGCTTGAAGAAAGCAGCCTGCATGATGGTGTTGATGCGGTTGCCCATGCCAACCTGCAGGGCCAGCTTGGTGGCGTCCACATTGTAGAACTTGGCATGCTTCTTGGCCAGCTGCTGCTTCATGGAAGCGGGCAGACGGTCGTTCATTTCCTCAGCAGTCCAGGGGCTGTTGAGCAGGAACACGCCGCCTTCCTTCAGCTTGGAGGCCATGTCGTACTGGGTGACGTAGCTGGACTTGTGGCAGGCCACGAAGTCAGCGGCGTCGATCAGGTAGGTGGACTGGATGGGGGTCTTACCGAAGCGCAGATGGCTCACGGTGATGCCGCCGGACTTCTTGGAGTCATAGCTGAAGTAGCCCTGGGCATACATATCGGTGTGGTCGCCGATGATCTTGATGGAGTTCTTGTTGGCACCAACGGTACCGTCGGAACCCAGACCATAGAACATGCAGCTCACGGTGCCTTCGGGAGCAGAGATGACCTGCTCGCCCAGCTCCAGGCTGGTGAAGGTGACGTCGTCATTGATACCCACGGTGAAGTGGTTCTTCATGGCGCCATCGTTCAGGTTGTCGTACACAGCCTTGACCATGGTGGGGTTGAACTCCTTGGAGCCCAGGCCGTAACGGCCGCCCACAACCTGGATATCGCTGCGGCCTTCCTCGATGAGGGCGGTGCAGACGTCGGCGTACAGGGGCTCGCCCAGAGAGCCGGGCTCCTTGGTGCGGTCCAGAACGGCGATCTTCTTGCAGGTGGCGGGGATAGCAGCCATCAGGTGCTTGGTGGAGAAGGGACGGTACAGGTGAACCTTCACCAGACCCAGCTTTTCGCCCTTCTTGTTGAGGTAGTTGATGGTCTCTTCGATGGTTTCGCAGCCGGAACCCATGGCGATGATGACCTTCTCAGCATCGGGAGCGCCAACGTAGTTGAACAGCTTGTACTCACGGCCGGTCAGGGCGGAGATCTTCTTCATGACCTCTTCCACGATGGCGGGAGTGGCTTCGTAGTACTTGTTGGCGGCTTCACGGCCCTGGAAGTAGATATCGGGGTTCTGGGCGGTACCGGCCTGGTGGGGATGTTCGGGGTTCAGAGCGTTCTCGCGGAAAGCCTTAACCTTCTCGAAGTTCACCAGGGGGCGCAGCTCTTCGTAATCGAAAGCGTCGATCTTCTGGACTTCGTGGCTGGTACGGAAACCGTCGAAGAAGTGCAGGAAGGGCACGCTGGATTCGATGGTGCTCAGGTGGGCAACAGCAGCCAGGTCCATAGCTTCCTGAACGGAGTTGGAGGCCAGCATGGCGAAACCGGTCTGGCGGCAAGCCATAACGTCGCTGTGGTCACCGAAGATGTTCAGAGCGTGGGCGGCCAGAGCGCGGGCGCTGACGTGGAACACGCTGGGAAGCAGTTCGCCGCTGATCTTGTACATGTTGGGGATCATCAGCAGCAGGCCCTGGGAAGCGGTGAAGGTGGTGGTCATGGCGCCAGCGGCGAGGCTGCCGTGCACGGCACCAGCGGCGCCGGCTTCGGACTGCATTTCGCTCACATGCACGGACTGGCCGTACAGGTTCTTCTGGCCACGAGCGGCCCACTCGTCGACAACTTCAGCCATGGGAGAGGAAGGGGTGATGGGGTAAATGGCTGCCACATCGCTGAATGCATACGCAACGTGGCCGACAGCAGTATTGCCGTCTACGGTCATTTTGATGGCCATTGGGATTCCCTCCTAAAGATTTATGTTTGAAAGCCGTCTGTCTGCCCGTCAGCCTGTTTTTGGGCATGCCAAACAGACAGACGGAGGTTTCCAACGTATCTATTATATAGACCTGATAAAAACTTGTCAACCAAATGCGAAGCGATTTCATTAATATTGTTTTTTGTGTGTTTCTGTCGGCTGGCGCCTTGCGGGCGTTGACATTTCTGCCCTTAAAGACTATAATATTCCGGGCTCTTTTTGGACGTCGTTGCACCGCTGTAGCCCGAAGGGGCAGTGGGTGCGGCGACTGTGCTTTATAGAGGCCACTACGAACGCAAACACACTTCCGCATGTCCGCATATAGGAAAGGAGTTTCATCAAAATGGCAGAAGAGAAAAAGATCATTCTGACTAGAGAAGGTTATGAAAAGCTGGAAAGCGAGCTGAACGAATACATCAGCGTGCGCCGTAACCAGGTTTCCGAGCAGATCGCCATCGCCCGCAGCTTTGGCGACCTGAGTGAAAATGCCGAGTATGACGAGGCCAAGAACGAGCAGAGCCGCATCGAGGCCAAGATTGCCGAGATGGAAAACACCCTGCGCAACTGCATCGTGGTGGAGGACGACGAAGTCAACACCGAGACCGTGGGCGTGGGCAATGTGGTCAGGGTCCGCAACATGGACACCAAGATGGAAATGACCCTCACTTTGGTGGGCGCCAACGAGATCGACCCCGTGAACATGAAGATCTCCTCTGACAGCCCCATCGGCGCAGCTCTGCTGGGCAAGAAGAAGAACCAGACCATCACCGTGGATACCCCCAGCGGCCAGATGAAGCTGAAAGTGCTGGAAATTACCCGCTGATCCGTAAAACCCGAAGGAGAGTTACACATGTCTGAAATCAAGGAAGTACAGGCGACCGAGGAAATCGCCCGGCCCGAATACAGCGAACAGGAGCTGATCCGCCGCGAAAAGCTGCAAAAGCTGGTGGAAGCAGGCAATGATCCCTATACCATCACCCATTTTACCCAGACCCTGGAAAGCGACCAGCTGACCGAGGAAAACTTTGCCGAACTGGAAGGCAAGGAAGTCAGCGTGGCCGGCCGCATGATCTCCAAGCGCATCATGGGCAAGGCCAGCTTTGCCCACATCCTGGACGCCAAGGGCAACGTGCAGCTGTACCTGCGCCGGGAAGATCTGGGCGAGGATGTGTACAAGGGCTTTAAGGAAATGGACATCGGCGACGTGATCGGCGTGAAGGGCATTGTGTTCCGCACCAAGACCGGCGCCATCAGCGTGCATGCCAATGAGCTGACTTTGCTGTCCAAGAGCCTGAAGGTGCTGCCCGAGAAGTTCCACGGCCTGAAGGACATGGACCTGCGCTATCGCCAGCGCTATGTTGACATGATCGTCAATCCCGAGGTCCGCGATACCTTCCGCAAGCGCAGCCAGATCATCAACGGCGTCCGCGCCTACCTGGACAACCACGGCTTCCTTGAGGTGGACACCCCCGTGCTCCATACCCTGGAGATCGGCGCGGCCGCCCGTACCTTCAAGACCCACCACAATGCCCTGGACATCGACATGTTCCTGCGCATTGAAACCGAGCTGTACCTGAAGCGCCTCATCGTGGGCGGCTTTGACCGGGTGTACGAGCTGGGCCGTATCTTCCGCAACGAAGGCATGGACGCTACCCACAACCCCGAGTTCACCAGCATGGAAGTTTATCAGGCCTATGCCGACTACAACGACATGATGCGCCTGGTGGAAGAGATGTACTCCGAAGTGGCCATGAAGGTCTGCGGCTCCACCTGCATCCCCTACCAGGGCAATATGATCGAGCTGAAGGCCCCCTGGAAGCGGGTGACCATGGCTCAGGCCGTGAAGGACGCCTGCGGCGTGGATTATGCCGACTGGAAGACCGACGAAGAAGCCCGCGCCTGCCTCAAGAAGATGGACGTGCACTGCGAGAAGGACGCCAAGCGGGGCGACTGCCTGGCTGCCCTCTTTGATGAGTATGTGGAAGCCACCCTCATCCAGCCCACCTTCGTCACCGACTATCCCGTGGACATCTCCCCCCTGGCCAAGCGCAAGCCCTCCAACCCCGACCTGACCGAACGTTTTGAGTTCTTCATCAACGGTCACGAGTTCGGCAACGCTTTCTCCGAGCTGAACGATCCCATCGACCAGCGCAAGCGCTTCGAGGATCAGGTCAAGCTCCGCCACGCCCAGGGCATCCTCACCGCTCAGGTGGACGAGGACTACGTCAACGCCCTGGAGTACGGCATGCCCCCCACCGGCGGCCTGGGCATCGGCATCGACCGCATGGTCATGCTCATGACGGACAACGCCTCCATCCGCGACGTCCTGCTGTTCCCCACTATGAAGCCGGTGGACTGACAAACAATATGCCCTGCGCGTCTTGTGATGTGCAGGGCTTTTGCAACGTGTAAAGAGGAGCGACCATGAAAAAGGAAACGATTGAAGTAGTTCTGATGACAGTACTCGCCCTGATACTTGCAGTTTGCATGAGTGCCTTGATTCTGTATGCTTTCAGTACAGACCTGACAAGTCAGGGAAGCATTACCAGAAGGTTTTTCATAAACAAGAAGGTGTTTTTCACTGCGGTGGAAACGGGCAATTTTGATGCTGTAGAAAAGCTTCCTTTTATTCGGAGCGTTGAGCCAGATGATAGAGAACAAGAAATCCTTTTTCGTTGTGGCGGAAAGGGATTGGGACCGTCGACCTCTTATTATGGCATCGTCTATATGGAAAACGGGCTGACTGTAAGCGATGAGGAACCCGGCGCCAGGTTCTGCTGGCTTCCCCAGGGAAACGGGTACATGATGCTTGGCGATGGGGACAATGTTTTTTATAGAGAGCCGTTGGAAGGCAATTTCTTCTACTTTGAAGAACATTATTGAGCCATCAAGGACGCAACGCAGATAAGGATTCGATGAGTTTCTCTTTTCGGGACTTTTGGTTGTGCTTTGGGCAAACAACTTCACATCAAACTGCCACCGGGTAGTGAATGCAAGCATTCGATTGCACATCGTTAGGTCTTAGAAGATGTGCAACCGGATGCTTTTTTTCAGGAGGATAGGTATGGAAAAGAAAGCACAGGGATATTTCACCCTGGGAGAAAAATGGCTGTGGACGGCCTCTGTAATGGCCATTCTGGTGTCCTTTTTTGCCTTTGACCGGGCCAATTACTGTACGCTGGCTGCGTCCCTCGTCGGGGTGACGTCGCTGATTTACAACGCCAAGGGCAATCCGGCGGGCCAGGTGCTGATGATTGTGTTCAGCCTGCTGTACGGCTACATTTCCTATTCCGTGGCCTATTACGGCGAAATGATCACCTATGTGGGCATGACCGGCCCCATGGCGGCGGTGGCGCTGGTGGCCTGGCTGCGCAATCCCTACAAGGGCAACCGGGCGGAGGTGAAGGTCAACCGCATCACCGGCCGGGAACAGGGACTGATGTGGCTGCTGGCAGCGGCGGTGACGGCGGTCTTCTACTTTATATTGAAGTATTTCAACACGGCCAACCTGCTGCCCAGCACCCTGTCCGTCACCACCAGCTTTGTGGCGGTCTACCTGACCTTCCGTCGCAGCCCCTGGTTCGCTCTGGCCTACGCCGCCAACGATGTGGTGCTCATCGTCCTGTGGGCCCTGGCCGCCCGGGAGGATCCCTCCTGCCTGGCGGTGCTGGTTTGCTTTGCGGCGTTTTTGGCCAATGATCTGTACGGCTTTTTCAGCTGGCGCAGGATGGAGCGACGGCAGATGGGAAACCAAGCGTAAAAAGCAACACCCCCTTCGGAACATCCGAAGAGGGTGATTTTTTTTTGCTCCATTTTGCTGCGGATGGCCTTCAGGTCCTTGGCCATGCCGAGGAAAATTTTCATTCCGGCAACGAGCAGGAAGCCGACCACCGCCAGAGAGGCGGCGGCCAGCAGGCCGATGAAGAAGCCTTCAACGCCGCCTGCGGCTGTGATGACAATCAGCAGGACGACGGCTGCGATGCAGAACATCACCATGGCGATGTTCAGGGCCAGATCCACGCCCCGGATCCAGAAGTCGGTATCGGCGGCCTTGGCGAAAACGGAGGTGGGGCCATCGGTGAAGTTGTGGGTGTTGATGTAGGATTGCTTGAAGTCGGCTTTTTCCTCCGCTGTCCAGGAGGCGTAGGTGTCATAATCCACGTCCACCTGGTGAACCTTGCCGCCGCACTTGGGGCAGGCGGGGGCGCCGCCCAAAGCGGACCAGAAGCCGTGGCATTGGGTACAGACGTACAGTTTTCTTTCGCTCATGGTGTTTCTCCTTTTGTCAGCTCAGGCTGACGTGGATTTCTGCGGCTTCCTGCCGGCGGATGCGCTGGGCGGCGTCGCCCTGGGGCATGGCGGCGAAGCTTTCCTCGCTGCCGTCCTGCCATCGGACGGTGACCTGCTGCATGGCGTACTGCCCGGGCAGATAGGCCTTGCCGGGCTGAATGTGGTACACCACCCGGGTCTTGCTGAGCAGCGTGGCCTCGATCTGGTCACGGCCCTGGGTCAGGTAGGCGGGCAGCATGGGGGCCAGGTTCAGCTGCAGCTGGCCGTCCTCCAGGGTGAAGAGGGTCTTGCCCAGCAGCATGATCTGCCAGATGGAAAGCAGCTCGGCGGTGGAGCCGGACAGACGGGCCACGAAGCCCTTGCCGTGGAAGCAGGGGTCGGGGTTGGCGCTGGAGGCAATGAAGGAGGAGTTCTCCAGCGGGCTGCGGCCGTAAACGGCGGGATCCTGGAAGGGGACGGCCGCATCGTGGAAGGCGTCCGCAAATTCCTGGTGCAGTCCGGAGCGAAGCAGTTCCAGCAGGTACTTGTATTCCATGTGCAGCCAGATGGACTCGTTTTCCAGCCAGCCGGCGGTGAAGGCATGGGCCCGGCCGATCTCATAGGAGGCTTCGCTGAGGGCCGCGTTGACCTTGAACATGCGCAGCTTCTGGTCGTACAGGCGGCTGCTGCGAACCGCATGGGTCAGCCGCTGCTTTTCCTCGGCGGGGTGATCAAGCCGCAGGTAGCGCACCTGGCCCTCCAGGAAGGTGGGCAGGGGCTGGACTTCAAAGGCGGTGGGGTGGAGGCCGCTATCGTCCTGGGTGAAAACGGTCACGTTGTAGCTGAAATAGGTGGGGCAGAGGCCGCCGCCCAGCTTCATGGCCTTGGCGATGCCCTGTCCCACATAGTCCGCAAACAGGCGCAGCGCGGCGCAGAGCAGGTCGTTGGGCAGGGTTTCCTTCGCGCCGGACAGGCCGTCCTTCACCTTCTGGCGATAGTCTTCCTTCAGGTCGTTCAGGACGTTCCACACGGGCAGGATCTGGCCGTCCGCCATCCAGACGGAGCGGCTGTTTTGCAGCATGCCCACAATGCCCCGCATCAGCGCCGCCACATCGGGCAGCAGGGCCACGTCGTGGCCAAAGCGCTCCAGCCGCTGGAGAGTATAGTCCAGAATGCGCTTCAGCTCCAGGGTTTCCGCCACGGAGGAGCCCAGCAGACCGGGCAGGCCGTTGAGGGCGTCGTACCAGCCGGGCTTGCCTGCTTCCATTTCGATGCCCATGCCGTAGGGATCCAGGGTGGCGGTCTTGAAGGTGATGAGGGACACCAGCTTTTCCATCAGCGTGGCGTAGAGCACCTGGCCGTTTTCATCCCGCTGCAGGGTATCCGGGGCGGGCTGCTTTTGCAGGAAGGAATACTGGCGCACGCCCCGGTCGGTTACCACATAGCGCTTGGCCCGGGGCAGCACGCCCTCGGGGGAGCGGTACCAGGTGTAGCTTTCGTCCTGGAACAGCAGAGCCTCTTCCTGCTCGGGGTATACGCTCAGGTAGCTCTCGATCTGGTCCAGGTTGTAGGTCCAATGGTCGGTCCAGTAGCCCTCGCCGAAGGTGGCGGCCACGCCTTCCTTGGACTGGGCCATGGCCCGGGCGAAGAACTCCTCCTGGGGGACGGCCAGCTGCCAGTCCTCCAGGGCCATCCGCAGGCTGCCGGGGGTGAAGGTGGCGGAAAGCAGCTTCTCCGCCGCAGGGCGATCCGCCTCATTGACCAGCGCGCAGAGGGCGGCCTGGTCGTCGGCAGAGAGGGTGTACTGGAGGTATTCCACCACCAGGGGGTTATAGCCGTCGGCCTGCACCAGGTTAAAGAAGGTGCGCACGTTGTTCATGCCCACCTGAGGGAAGAACAGCACGTCGCAGCGGCGGTTCTGGTTCACGTCCCGGAAGTTGCCGTTGCCCTGGGAGTAATACTCCGCCCGCATGCGGAAGGCGTTGTAGTCACGCTCCGGGTCGCCGTGCTTGCGGGAGTACAGATAGGTCACCTTGCCGCCGGGCAGTTCCACCGGCGTGCCGCCACGGAGCAGATTGTCCAGATAGGTCTGGCGGCAGTACATGTCGAAGGTGGGGTCGCCGGTCTTGGAAGAAATGGCATCAGTCAGCTGCCAGACCAATTCGTTGGCCCGCTGGTGCTTTTCAGCAAGAACGCCGGGCTTCTCCATCTTCCGGCACAGGGCCTGGGCCCGGGCCTTGCTTTCCGCCTGGCCCACCAGAATGGTGTGGCTGCAGCTTTCGCCGGGTTCCAGGTGGATCTGCCGGGCAAAGAAGCAGCAGGGCAGGATGTTTTCCGTCACCTCGGCGTACTTTTGCCAGGCGTCAAAATCGGAAGCCAGGAAGCCCAGGGGCTTGGCCAGGGAACTATCGTAGCCAAAAATATGCCGGGGATCCACAAATACAGGCAGGGCGTCGCCGTCCTCCGTGCGGGCAAAGGCAAAGTTCACGCCGTTGACTTCCTGAATGTCGCTGGTGTCTTCCATGCTGGCCCGTACCCGGAAGAACACAAGGTCTTTGTCCGTGTCCTCGGCCTGCATCCAGGCTTTGGCGGTCTGGGTCATGTGCTTGGTGGAGTGGAGGTTAATGCCAAAGGGCAAAATGGCGGGCATGCCGTCCAGCAGGTCCACGTCCATGGCTTCGGCGGAGGTGTTGGTCAGGGTGACGCGCCGCACCAGCGCCGCGCCCCGCTCCTCGGGCAGGGTGAAATAGGAAACGTCGGTCTTCACGCCCGCCCGCTCCTCGGTGATGGACAGATCATTCATGCCGATGCGCATGGAATGGGGCTGGGTGGCGTCGCTGAAGGGCTCCACCAGCTGGCCTCCCATTTTCAGGAACGTGCGCCAGCCCACCCGGTCGGTGTACTGGTAGGCCTGATGGGCGGGGAAAAACTCCATAATGGCGTGATCCTTGTCCTCCACGCCAAAGCTGCTGACCGCCTGGCCCCGGTTGACGTAGTAGCACCACAGGGGAACGCCGGTTTCGCCGGCGATGCCGGGCAGAAAGCTGCAGAAAGGCTCCATTTGTCCGTAGTTTTGCAGGGTATAGCGTCCGGTGTTGTCCAGCATAAAAGATGCACCTCTGTTGTTTTGTTAGTGGTATACCCATGATAGCCCTGAAACCGGGAGATGTCAAGGAAGAACCGGCGGTGGCGCATCCGCCGCGGGATGTGGTATAATGGCAAAAAAGGAGATGGGGGAGAAACATGCGCAGGAAAGACCGGGAAGTGACGGACGCTTTCAAAATCGAGGAAATCATTGCCGGATGCCATTGCTGCCGCCTGGGCTTCAACGACGACGGCGAGGTCTATATCCTGCCGCTGAATTTTGGCTGGGAGAAGCAAAGCGGCGGCTATGTGCTGTATTTTCACGGCGCCAGGGAGGGCCGGAAGATCGACCTGATCGGCAAAAATCCCCATGTGGGCTTTGAGATGGACCGGGGCTACCAGCTGCGCCCCGGCGACGTGGGCGGGGAATGCACCGCCAGCTTCCAGAGCATTATCGGCAACGGCGTGGTGGAGATGGTGGAGGATCCCCGGGAGAAGATCCACGGCCTCACGCTGATCATGGAGCACAACGTGGGTAAGCGGGAGTGGACCTTTGCGGAGCCCATGCTCCGGGCGGTGGCGGTGTTCAAGCTGACGGTGACTAAAATGAGCTGCAAGGAGCACGAGTGATGCGGATAGAACACGCGGCCCTGTACGTAAGCGACCTGGAAAACGCAAAGGCGTTTTTTGAGAAATACTTCGGCGCGTCCGCCGGGGCGATGTATCATAATGAAAGAACGGGCTTCCGTTCCTATTTCCTCACCTTTGCCGGGGATGCCCGGCTGGAGATCATGCATCGCCCGGACATGACGGAGGGGGACAAGCCCCTTTGTCGCAGCGGGTTTGCCCACCTGGCCTTCAGCCTGGGCAGCCGGGCGGCGGTGGACGATCTGACGCAGCGCCTGCGCCTGGATGGCTATCAGGTCATCAACGGGCCCCGGGTGACCGGCGACGGCTACTACGAAAGCTGCATCCTGGACGCAGAGGGCAACCAGATCGAAATAACGGAATAAGCGAGGGACAAAACGTGGCAAAAGTCATTCTCATCTGCGGCAAGATCTGCAGCGGAAAAAGCTGGTATGCGCGGAGCATCCGGGAACAGGAGCGGGCGGTCATCCTCTCCACCGACGAGGTGACCTATGACCTGATCGACAACGAGCAGGGCGAGAAGTACAACGTCTTTGCCCAGCGGGTCAACCGCTACCTGCGCAAGAAGGCCGCGGAGATCGCCCGGGCGGGCTGCAATGTGATCCTGGACTGGGGCTTCTGGACAAAGGAGAACCGGGCGGAGATCACTACGTATTTCGCTGAGCGGAATGTGCCGGTGGAGTGGCACTACATCGACGTGGACGACGCCACCTGGGAAAAGAATATCCAGGCCCGGAACGCCCGCATTGAGGCCGGGGAAGGCGGGTCGGACTTCTTTGTGGACGAGGGCCTGCGCCAGAAGGTGCTGGGCCTGTTTGAGACACCTGCCCGGGAGGAAATGGACGTGTGGCACCGGGTGGGGGAATGAGCCCCAATAATATGAAGAGATTGTAAACATTCTGAAAAGCGCGGCCGGCAGAACGCTTTCCGGCAGCAAGCACGCTTGAATCGGGCCGGGCGATGTGTTAGAATCAGGAAAACCGCGTTTTTCGGCGGTGATCAAGGTTTTTTGTGAAAGGGATGACATCCGTGGAGAAACGGTTTCCTATTTCAATGGATAAGATCAAGCATCATTTTCAGTATTCCTGGTGGAAGTACGCGCTGATTGTGGTCGCCGCCTTTCTGGGCTGGAACCTGGTGCATACCGTCACCCGCTACCGGAGCCCGGAACACCTGAAGGTGGAGTTCTGCTACTGCGGCTTCAAGGCCCCGGCCGAGAAAGACATAGACCAGCTGATGGACGAGCTGCATCAGACCTTGCTTCCTGACATGGAGGAGGTCACTTTCACGGAAATGGTGCTGGACAGCGATTCCTACAGCGAGATGACCCTGTTTGTGCGTGCGGTCAGCGGCGAGGGCGACGTGTACATGCTGGACAAGAACAGCTACCAGCGCCAGGGCGCGGGCCTGATGATGGACCTGACCCCCTACGTGGAATCCGGGGAGATCCAGGTGGGGGATATTGACCTGAGCGGCGCCTATGTGAAGGATCCGGACACCGGCATGAAAGAGCTGGCCGGCATCCCCGCCGCGTCCCTGACCAAGTTTCAGGAGTACGGCCTGTACCACGACGGCATGTACCTATGCATGCCCGTCAGCTGCGAAAACGTGCCCAACGCCATCAAGCTGATCAATTATTTCCTGGCAGAAATGAAGTGAAACGTATGATATTCCTTCCTTTTGTACATGCTGATAGTGCATGACCAAGGAAAGGAAGGAATGTGAATGCGATACGGACAGAAATGCCTCCTCTGCGGCCGGGAATCTCCCACAGGGCTGCAAGTAATGGGCTGCCTGATTTGTTTTCGGTGCGAGAAGCAACTTTTGCGGGGGATGGATCGTCTGCCCGCAAGGAACGTCCGCCTGCGGCTGAACCGTCTTTACGGCAAGGGCCGGGCGGAGGTGTTTCCGTTTTGTAACCAGTAAGGGCCGATGATCGGCCCTTTTTTATAAAGGAGGATGAACCATGATCCGTCTGGCAACCATGGACGACCTGCGCGCCGCCGCCGCGATGGCCATGCGCCTCTGGCCGGGAATGTCTTTGGAGGAGCGGGCCGACGACCTGCAGTCCCTGTTTGAGAACCCGGAAGCGGCGGTTTTTCTGGCCTGGAAGGACGGCGCGCCGGTGGGCTACGCCCAGTGCCAGCTCCGCCACGACTATGTGGAGGGCTGTGAGGAAAGCCCGGTGGGCTATCTGGAAGGCCTGTACGTGGAGCCGGAGTGCCGGGGGACGGGCCTGGCGGCGCGGCTGCTGGACAGCTGCCAGGAGTGGAGCAAACAGCAGGGCTGCACGGAGTTTGCCAGCGACTGCGAACTGGACAACGAGATGAGCCTGCGGTTCCATCTGAAGAATGGGTTTGAGGAAGCGGGCAGGATCATCTGTTTTGTGAAGAAGCTGTAACAGGAAGGCTGGGGCGCGGAACATCGTCCCCGGCTTTTTTGTGCGAAAAATCCGCCGGAGGAATGCTATTTTGCTCCTTTGATGGATATCCTTTCCACAGGACATGCCATGGGAAGGAGCATTGTATATGAAGAAACAGAATTGGAGAACGCGGCTGACGGCGATTCTGCTGGCCTGCGCGCTGCTGCTGACAGGCACAGCTGCAAGCCGCACCGTCCCTTTGGAGGAGGGCGTGCCGGTGGAGGTGACCGCGCCCTCGGCCATGCTGCTGGAGGCGGAAACCGGCGCGGTGATCTTTGAGAAAAACGCCGACGAACGCCGCCCGGTGGCAAGCATCACCAAGCTGATGACCTTGCTGCTGGTGATGGAAGCGGTGGAGGCCGGAAACCTTACTTTGGAGGATCCGGTGACGGTGAGCAGCAATGCAGCGGGGCAGATCGGCAGCCAAGCACTGCTGGACGCAGGAGCGGTGTACACGGTGGGGCAGCTGCTGAAATGCACCATCATCGCCAGCGCCAACGATGCAGCCGTGGCCCTGGCGGAGCACATGGCGGGCAGCGAGGAGGAATTTGCCCGGCTGATGAATGAGCGGGCGGCGGAGCTGGGCATGACGGACACGCTGTACATCAACGCCACGGGCCTGCCGGTGGAGGGCCAGTACACCACCGCCCGGGACGTGGCGCTGCTTTCCCGGGAGATCTGCAAGCATCCCATGTATTTTGAGCACAGCGTCATCTGGATGGACACGCTGACCCATCCCAGCGGCCGCACCACGGATCTAACCAACACCAACCGGCTGGTGCGCTTTTACGAAAACTGCGACGGCCTGAAAACCGGCAGCGCGGACGACGCGGGTTATTGCCTGACCTGCACGGCCCAGAAGAATGACATGCGGCTCATTGCGATCGTGCTGGGATGCAGTGCGGGGCAGACCCGTTTCAACGAGGCCAGGGCCATGCTGGACTATGGCTTTGGGGGATACCGGCGGGTGCAGCTGCTCAATCCGGGTGACCGTTTGGGCCAGAAGGTGGCGGTAAAGCTGGGCATGCAGGATGAGGTGGAGGCAGCCGCCGGCGGGGGCGTCAGCATGCTGCTGAAGCATGGTCAGGAAAAGCAGCTGAGCATTGAGGTGGAGCTGCCGGAGGAAGTGGAGGCGCCCCTCAATGAGGGAGACGCGATGGGAATCATCCGGATCAAACTGGGCCAGCAGCTGGTGGCCAAGATCCCTGCGGTGGCAGCGGAAGACGTGGGGATGCCCGGTCTGCTGATGGGATTTTTGATGGTTTTGCGCAACTGGCGGTAAAATCGAAGGAAAGAACAAAGAAAAAACTTCATAATATAATGAAGAAAAAAAGGACGACGAATATCAGCCTCCGACGTGCCCGGAAGCAGGGAAATGGGAGGCTGATTTTTGCATTTTGGCGCAAAAATGTCAAATCGGGGAGAAAAATTGCCAGATGATCGAAAAGCGAAAGGGACACACCCGGATGCGTGGTAATACATGATGCCAGATTTTGTGAAGACTGCTGTCTTTGCCCTATGACAGGCCAAAAAAATTTTAGATTTTTTGTGAAAAAATGCTTGCAATCGGGATGGGTTTGAGGTATACTACTGAAGCTGTCTGTTTTAGGGATGAAGCGGTAAGTTGCGGCCATGGCCATGGCCGGTAATTATCGTGGACCAGCCCGAAAATCGGGCGACGGACTTGAGACACTGTGCCGGGTAACCCACGGAAGCCTGCTCAAGGGCGCAATGCGCAGGGCTGATACAGCTGCACAACGCAGCCAAGGCCACGCGGTGCGCTCATGTAAAAGCGACCGATGGACACACCCGACGGGGTGTACTTGAGACGAATATCAAGGAGGAACGAAAATGGCCAACCAGAAAATCCGTATCAAGCTGAAGGCTTACGAGCACAACCTGATCGATCAGTCTTCCGAGCGGATCGTCGAGACCGCCAAGCGCACTGGCGCCAAGGTGTCCGGCCCCATCCCGCTGCCCACCGAGAAGGAGATCGTCACGATCCTTCGTGCTCCCCACAAGTACAAGGATAGCCGTGAACAGTTCGAAATGCGCACCCACAAGCGCCTGATCGACATTCACAACCCCAATCCCCGTACGGTCGACGCCATGATGAAGCTGGATCTTCCTGCCGGTGTCGAAATCGAAATCAAGCTTAACAACTAACGCAGGAGGTACCACTAACCATGAAGAAAGCGATCGTAGGCAAGAAAATCGGCATGACGCAGGTTTTCACCGATGATGGCCGCCTCGTGCCCGTTACCGTGGTGGAGGCCGGCCCCTGCAAGGTAGTGCAGAAAAAGACCATCGAATCCGACGGCTACGAAGCTGTTCAGGTGGGTTTTGACACTTTCTCCGAGAACCGGGCAAAGAAAGTCAACAAGCCCATGACTGGCCACTTCAAGAAGGCTGGCGTAGCCCCCACCCGTTATCTGCGCGAGTTCCGCCTGGATAACTGCAATGAGCTGGAAGTTGGCAATGAGCTGACCGTTGCTCAGTTCGCCGCCGGCGAAAAGATCGACGTGACTGGCGTCAGCAAGGGCCACGGCTTCAGCGGCGTCATCCAGCGCTGGAATCAGCACACCGGCCCCATGGCTCACGGTTCCAAGTATCACCGTGGCGTGGGTTCCATGGGTGCTAACTCCGACCCGTCCCGCGTGTTCAAGAACAAGCATATGCCCGGCCATTTCGGCGTGGATCGCGTTACTGTCCAGAACCTGGAGATCGTCAAGGTGGACGAGGAACGCAATCTGCTCCTCATTAAGGGCGCGGTGCCCGGCGCCAACGGCAGCCTGCTGCTGGTTCGCAACACCGTCAAGGCTTAAGAAGGAGGAAACTACACCATGCCTAAGACTGCACTGTATAACATGGAAGGCGCGGCCATCGGCGAAGTGGAGCTGAGCGAGAACATCTTCGCCGCCCCCATCAACACCGCCGCTATGCACCTGGTCGTCCGCTCCATTCTGGCCAACAAGCGTCAGGGCACCCAGAGCGCTCTGACCCGCGGCGAAGTTCGCGGAGGCGGCCGCAAGATCTATCGTCAGAAGGGCACCGGTAATGCCCGGCACCACGGCAACCGTGCGCCTCAGTTCAAGCACGGCGGCGTCGTGTTTGCCCCCAAGCCCCGTGACTACGTCATCAACGTTCCCAAGAAGGTCCGCCGCCTTGCTTTCAAGAGCGCTATGACCTCTAAGCTCAACGCCGGCGAAATCATCGTCGTGGACGAGCTGAAGCTGGCTGAAGCCAAGACCAAGCTGATGGCCAAGTTCCTCGGCAACTTCGAGCTGAAGAACACCACCATGCTGGTTCTGGCTGGCAAGGATGAGACCATCACCCGCGCCGCCGGCAACATTGCCAAGCTGGAAACCTCTTATGTCAACACCCTGAACGTGTACGACATCCTGAAGGCTGGCAAGATCATCCTCACCAACGACGCCCTGAAGGGCGTAGAGGAGGTATACGCATGAAAAACCCCCATGATGTAATCCTTCGCCCCGTGCTGACCGAAGCTTCCTACGAGGGCTTCGCTGACAAGCGTTACGTGTTCGAAGTGCATCCCAGCGCCAACAAGACCGAAATCAAGCTGGCCCTGGAAAGCATCTTCAAGGGCATCAAGGTGGACAAGGTCAACACCCTGCGCACCTTGGGCAAGATGAAGCGGCAGGGTCGTACCCAGGGCCGCACCCCGGAAATCAAGAAGGCATATGTGACCCTCGCCGAAGACTCCAAGGCAATTGAGTTCTTCGAGGGCATGGCCGAATAAAGCAGGGAGGACAAGAATCAATGGCTATTCGAGTTTATAAGCCGACCTCGCCCGCTCGCCGCTTTATGTCGGTGCTGACGTACGAGGAAATCACTTCCAATAAGCCGGAAAAATCCCTTCTGGAAACCAAGAAGAAGCATGCCGGCCGTAATGCACAGGGCAAGATCACCGTTCGCCATCAGGGCGGCGGCAACAAGGTCAAGTACCGCATTATCGACTTCAAGCGCGACAAGGTGGACATCCCCGCCAAGGTCGCCAGCATCCAGTACGATCCCAACCGCAGCGCCTTCATCGCCCTGCTGAACTATGTGGACGGCGAGAAGCGCTACATCCTCGCTCCCCTGGATCTGAAGGTTGGAGATACCGTTATCTCCAGCGAAACTGCCGACATCAAGCCCGGCAACACGCTGCCCATCAAGTCCATCCCCGTCGGTACCCTGATCCACAACGTGGAAATCAAGCCCGGCCGCGGTGGACAGCTGGTCCGCTCCGCTGGTATGAGTGCTCAGCTGATGGCCAAGGAAGGCGCCTACGCTCAGGTTCGTCTTCCCTCCGGCGAAGTTCGCAAGGTTCCCATGAATGCCCGTGCCACCATCGGTACCGTTGGCAACAGCGACCACGAGAACGTTCGCATCGGTAAGGCCGGCCGTACCCGTCACATGGGCATCCGTCCCACCGTCCGCGGTGTGGTCATGAACCCCTGCGATCACCCCCATGGCGGCGGCGAGGGCAAGAGCCCTGTGGGTATGCCCGCTCCTGTTACCCCCTGGGGTAAGGTTGCTCTGGGCCTGAAGACCCGCAAGCACAAGAAGTATTCCAACAAGATGATTGTGAAGCGCGCGGGCAAGTAAGCCCATGCATCCAAGGAAGGAGGAAGCCTCTCAATGAGCCGTTCCGTTAAAAAGGGACCTTTTGTAAACGAAGCGCTCTTTAAGCGCATCGCTGAGATGAACAGCACCGGCAAGAAGTCTGTGCCCAAGACCTGGTCTCGGTCCAGCACCATCTTCCCGGATTTCGTAGGCCACACCATCGCCGTGCACGATGGCCGCAAGCATGTTCCGGTTTATGTGACCGAAGACATGGTTGGCCACAAGCTGGGCGAGTTCGCCCCCACCCGGACCTATCGCGGCCACGCCGGCGAAAAGTCTGGATCTGTTAAGAAATAAGCGGAAGGAGTGAGTTCTAATGGCAACCAATACCCAGAAGAAGGCGCAAGCCCATATGGCGGCCCGCGATACTCGCCCGTCCGCTACTGCCAAGTACGTTCGCATTTCTTCCCGCAAGGTTAAGATCGTGATCGATCTGATCCGCGGCAAGAACGTGGACGATGCCCTGGCCATCCTGCAGTACACCCCCAAGGCTGCTTCCCCCGTTGTGCACAAGCTGCTGAGCAGCGCCATCGCCAACGCTGTGAACAACAATGAGATGGACCGCAAGTCCCTCTACGTCGCCGAAGTGTACGCCAACCCCGGCCCCACGCTGAAGCGTTACGTTGCCCGTTCCCGCGGCAGCGCGTCCCCCATTCTCAAGCGCACCAGCCACATCAGCGTTGTGCTGGATCAGAAGTAATCCAAGGGAGGTTTATCAATGGGTCAGAAAGTAAATCCCCACGGTGCTCGCGTTGGCGTTATCTACAATTGGAGCACCCGCTGGTACGCCGGCAAGAAGGATTTCGCGAATAACCTCGTTGAGGATTACAAGCTTCGCGAAATGCTGAAGGAAAAGTACTATTCCACCGGCATCAGCCACATCGACATCGAACGGTCCGCCAACCGCGTGACCATCAACATCTTCACCGCCAAGCCCGGCATGATCATTGGCCGCGGCGGCGCCGGCATCGAAGCCCTGAAGAAGGAAATTGAAGCTTTCCTGGGCAGCCCTGCCAACATCAACATCATGGAGATCAAGGTGCCTGACACCAACGCTCAGCTGGTGGCCGAGAACATCGCCCAGCAGCTGGAGAAGCGCATCTCCTTCCGTCGTGCCATGAAGCAGAGCATCCAGCGCGCCCTCCGCGCCGGTGCCAAGGGCATGAAGTGCACCGTGGGCGGCCGTATCGGCGGCGCCGACATCGCCCGCAGCGAGCACTATCACGAAGGCTCCATCCCGCTGCAGACCCTGCGCGCGGATATCGACTACGGCTTCGCTGAAGCCAAGACCACCTACGGCCGCTTGGGCGTCAAGGTTTGGGTTTACAAGGGACAGAAGCTCCCCAAGCCCAAGAAAGCTCCGGTTGCCAAATCCGAAGGAGGCAAATAAGCTATGTTGATGCCTAAGAGAGTCAAGCGCCGTCGCGTGTTCCGCGGCCGCATGAAGGGCAAGGCCCAGCGTGGTAACTTCCTTGCCTACGGCGATTACGGCCTTGTGGCTACCGAGCCCAGCTGGGTTACCTCTCAGCAGATCGAAGCCGCCCGTATCGCTCTGACCCGCTACACCAAGCGTGGCGGTCAGGTTTGGATCAAGATCTTCCCCGACAAGCCCGTAACCGAGAAGCCCGCCGAGACCCGCATGGGTTCTGGTAAGGGTTCCCCCGAGTACTGGGTAGCCGTGGTCAAGCCCGGCCGGGTGCTGTTTGAAATCAAAGGCGTGTCTGAGGAAATCGCTCGTGAGGCCCTGCGTCTGGCTTCTCACAAGCTGCCCCTCAAGACCAAGATTCTCATTCGTGAGAACAAAAACGAAGCGGGTGGTGAAGCACAATGAAGGCAAAAGAGCTTCAAGCAATGAACAAGCAGGAGCTTGAGACCAAGGTCGCAGACCTGAAGGCCGAGCTGTTCAACCTTCGTTTCCAGCTTGCCACCGGTCAGCTCGAAAACACCATGTTGATTCAGGGTGTGAAGCGGGACATCGCCCGCTGCCTGACCGTCCTTCGTCAGCTGGACCAAAAAGACGCTCAGTAATCTGAGCATAGACCGAAAAGAAGGAGGCAGCCGCTTCAATGTCTGAACAGAGAGGATACCGTAAGACCCGTGAAGGTCTGGTAATCAGCGACAAGATGGACAAAACCATCGTCGTGGAAATCAAAACCCGTGTGCGTCATCCGCTGTATGGTAAGATCATGAATCAGACCAGCAAGCTGAAGGCTCACGACGAAAACAACGAATGTGGCATCGGCGATCGCGTCCGCGTGATGGAAACCCGCCCGCTGAGCCGCGACAAGCGCTGGCGCTTGGTCGAGATCATCGAGAAGGCCAAGTAAGAACGCTCAGTCCTCGTAGAGTATGCTCCCTCTTGTTCCATAAGCAGCCGTGGATTTCAAATATCACGGTATGAACTGTGGAAGGGAGGGGGAAGAGCTCTCCGATGGACGCTCCTACCCCATACTGAGGGCTTCAAAGCCCGATTCCAACAAGGAGGAAAAACCGTATGATCCAGCCGCAAACTCGGCTCAAGGTTGCCGACAACTCCGGCGCCAAGGAAATCATGTGCATCCGTGTGCTCGGCGGTTCCTTCCGTCGTGACGGTTCCATCGGTGATGTGATCGTGGCCAGCGTGAAGAGCGCTACCCCCGGCGGCACCGTGAAGAAGGGCGATGTGGTCAAGGCCGTTATCGTGCGCATGCGTAAGCAGAAGCGCCGTCCCGATGGCAGCTACATCCGCTTCGATGACAACGCAGCCGTTATCATCAACGACGCCAAAATGCCCCGTGGCACCCGTATCTTTGGACCTGTGGCCCGTGAGCTCCGTGAGAAGGATTTCATGAAGATCGTTTCTCTGGCTCCCGAAGTGCTGTAATGGAGGATTGACAAATGCTTAAGAAAGTTCACATCAAGAAGAACGATCAGGTCGTTGTCATCTCCGGCCCCGCTACTGGCGAGCACGCCATCAAGGGCAAGCAGGGCAAAGTCCTGACCGTATTCCCCAAGACCGGCAAGGTGATTGTGGAAGGCGTTGCCTTCGTCACCAAGCATCAGAAAGCCCGTCGCCAGGGCCAGACCGGCGGCATCTTCCAGAAGGAACGTGCCATTGATGCATCCAACGTGATGCTGGTTTGCCCCAAGTGCGGCAAGGCCACCCGCGTGTCCCGCAAGAAGGTTGAAGTGACCCGCGAGGACGGCACCAAGAAGCTGAACACTGTCCGCGTCTGCAAGCGTTGCGGCGCCGACATCGACTAATGTAAGGAGGCAAGGCTGATGGCTACTCGTATTAAAGAAAAGTACATCAATGAAGTCGTGCCTGCTCTGCAGCAGAAGTTCGGCTACAAGAACGTTATGGAAATTCCCCGTCTCTCCAAGATCGTTATCAACATGGGTCTGGGTGATTGCAAGGACAATCCCAAGGGCATGGAAGTGGCTGTTTCCGAACTGGCTACCATCTCCGGCCAGAAGCCCATGGTTACCAAGGCTCGCAAGTCCATCGCCAACTTCAAGCTCCGTGAGGGCATGAACGTTGGTGCCAAGGTCACCCTGCGCGGCGAACGTATGGAACAGTTCATGGATAAGCTGGTTTCCATCGCTCTGCCCCGCCTGCGCGACTTCCGCGGCGTAAGCGACAAGGCCTTCGACGGCCGCGGCAACTACGCCCTGGGCATCCGCGAGCAGCTGATCTTCCCCGAAATCGAGTACGATAAGGTGGAAAAGATCCGCGGCATGGAAATGATCTTTGTAACTACGGCCAAGACCGATGAGGAGTGCAAGGAATTGCTCCGCCTGCTCGGCATGCCGTTTGCTCAGTAAGTAGAGAGGAGAGAAAACAATGGCTAAAACCAGCATGAAAATCAAGCAGGCAAGAGCGCCCAAGTTCTCCACTCGCGCTTACACTCGCTGCCGTCTGTGCGGACGTCCGCACTCCGTGCTGCGTAAGTACGGCATCTGCCGTATCTGCTTCAGAGAGCTGGCCTACAAGGGCCAAATCCCCGGTGTCCGCAAGGCCAGTTGGTAAGCGGGTAAAGAACGGAAGGAGGTTCTATCATGGTTGTGAATGATCCCATCGCCGATATGCTGACCCGCATCCGCAATGCGCAGATCGCAAAGCACGACGCTGTCGTTCTGCCCGCAAGCAATGCCAAGAAGGCAATCGCAAAGATCCTTCTGAACGAAGGTTATGTGAAATCGGTTGATTTTATCGACGAAGCTCCTCAGGGCAACATTAAGATCACCCTGAAGTACGTCAACGGCAAGCAGCCCGTCATTGCTGGCTTGAAGCGCATCTCCAAGCCCGGCCTGCGGGTGTACGCCAAGTCCGAAGAGCTGCCCAAGGTTCTGGGCGGTCTGGGCATCGCCATCATCTCCACCTCTAAGGGTCTGATGACGGATAAAGAAGCCCGTAAGCAAATGATCGGCGGCGAAGTGCTCGCCTACATCTGGTAACCTATACGCAATGGAGGTGTAAGACAATGTCTCGAATCGGAAAGCTTCCGATCACGGTCCCCGCGGGCGTAGAGGTGAAGGTGGACGAGAACAACACCGTTACGGTTAAAGGCCCCAAGGGCACTCTGACCCAGGCGGTGAACCCCGACATCACCCTGAAGCAGGATGGCAACATCCTGACCATCGAACGCCCCAGCGACGCTAAGCCCCACAAGGCCATGCACGGTCTGTACCGCAGCCTGGTGAACAACATGGTGGTTGGCGTTACCGAAGGTTTCGCAAAGACTCTGGAGCTGGTTGGCACCGGTTATCGTGCCCAGGCAGAAGGCGGCAAGAAGCTGACCATCAACATCGGTTTCTCTCATCCCGTCATTCTGGACGCTCCCGAAAACATCACTTTTGAGACCCCCAATCAGACCACTATCGTGGTCAAGGGCATCAACAAGCAGCAGGTTGGCAACCTTGCCGCCGATATCCGCGCCATCCGTAAGCCCGAACCTTATCTGGGCAAGGGCATCAAGTACGTTGACGAGCATATCCGCCGCAAGGAAGGCAAGACCGGTAAGTAATCGAAAGGGGATTGAACGCAAATGTTTAAAACGCGTGACCGCAATACGGATCGCAAAATCCGCCACGCTCGTGTACGCAAGAAAATTAGCGGCACCCCCGAAATGCCGCGTCTGTGCGTATATCGCAGCCTGAACAACATCTATGCTCAGATCATTGATGACACCAAGGGCATCACTCTGGCTTCCGCCTCCACCCAGGAGAAGGACGTCATGGCCCAGATCAAAGACACCGACAAGAAGGGCGCTGCCAAGATCGTAGGCAAGCTGGTTGCCGAGCGTGCGTCCGAAGCGGGCATCAAGAAGGTCGTGTTCGACCGCGGCGGCTATGTTTATACCGGCCGTGTGGCTGAACTGGCTGCTGGCGCCCGTGAAGCCGGACTTGAATTCTAAGTAAGGAGGACGAACGCATGCAACGTCAGGCACAGGACAGCGAGTTCAAAGAGAGACTCGTTGCTGTAAACCGTATCGCCAAGGTTGTTAAGGGCGGTAAGAATTTCCGCTTCTCCGCGCTGGTGGTCGTCGGTGACGAAAAGGGTCGCGTTGGCGCCGGTATGGGTAAGGCTGCTGAAATTTCTGAAGCCATCCGTAAGGCCAGCGAAGATGCCAAGAAGCATCTGATCAAGGTTGCTCTTCTGAACACCTCGATCCCCCACGAAGCCATTGGCCGCTTCAGCACTGGTAAAGTTGTGCTGCTGCCCGCTCCCGAAGGTACCGGCGTTATCGCCGGCGGCGCTGCCCGCGCTGTGCTGGAGCTGGCTGGTGTGAAGGACATCCGCACCAAGAGCTATGGCACCAACAACAAGATCAACATGGTCAAGGCCACTCTGGAAGGCCTCAAGCAGCTCCGTTCTGCTGAGCAGGTCGCCCAGCTGCGCGGCAAGACCGTGGAAGAAATTCTGGGCTAAGGAGGACGATGACGATGAAACTGCAAATCACGCTGAAAAAGTCGCCGATCGCCTGCCTGCAGGTTCAGAAGGACACCGTGAAGGCTCTGGGCCTGCGCAAGATTGGTCAGACCGTTGTTAAGGAAGACAACGCCTGCATCCGCGGCCAGATCTTCCGTGTGAAGCACATGATCGACGTAATCGAAATCAACGACTGAGGAGGGATACCCTATGAAACTGCACGAGCTGCAACCCGCCGCAGGTTCCACCACCGCTGCAAAGCGTCTCGGTCGAGGCGTTGGCTCCGGTCTGGGTAAGACCTCCGGTAAGGGCCACAAGGGCGCCAAGGCCCGCTCCGGCGGCGGCAAGCGCCCCGGCTTCGAAGGCGGCCAGATGCCTCTGTACCGTCGCGTGCCTAAGAAGGGCTTCACCAACGCTTTCCGTGTGGAATATGCTACCGTGAACGTCGCTTCCCTGGACGTGTTCGAGGACGGCGCTACCGTTACTGTTGAAGACCTGAAGAAGGCCGGTCTGATCAAGAAGACCCTGGACGGCGTTAAAATCCTTGGCAATGGCGAGTTGACCAAGAAGCTCACCGTTGAAGCCGCGAAGTTCACCGAAACGGCCAAGAATAAGATCGAGGCTCTCGGCGGGAAAGCCGAGGTGAAGTAAGATGGCCAAGAATGCTACTCCTAAGACCAGCGTTTGGCAGTCTCTTCGCAATGCTTGGAAGGTAAAGGATATCCGCTCTAAGCTCATCTACACCTTCCTGATGCTGGTTCTGTTCCGTATGGTTGGCGTGATCCCCGCTCCTGGCATCAACTATGCCAAGGTTGTGGCCGACATGCAGGCCGGCGGCCAGAGCCTGCCGATTCTGGATCTGGTTAACATGATGACTGGTAATGCCTTCTCCAGCATGACTATCATGGCTATGGGTATTACCCCCTACATCAACAGCTCCATTATCATGCAGCTTTTGACCATCGCCATTCCCGCTCTGGAGCGTATGCAGAAGAGCGGCCCCGATGGCCAGAAGAAAATCGCTCAGATCACCCGTTATGTGACTGTGGGTCTGGCTGTGATTCAGGCCATCGGCCTGACCGCAAGCCTGAACTACGTCAAGGATGGCTGGTTTAACTACGTTCTGGTCGGCGTCAGCATGGCCGGCGGTACCGCCCTGGCTATGTGGATTGGCGAGCGCATCACCGAGAAGGGTATCGGCAACGGTATCTCTCTGCTGATCTTCGCCGGTATCATCTCCGGCCTGTTCAACGGCATCGTTTCCCTGATCAAGGAAGCTGTGACCGGCAAGGCTCTGGCTCCCTGGCTGGTGCTGATTGGCATCCTGCTGCTGGGCCTGGTCATGATCGTTCTTGTCACCTTCGTTGACCTGGGTATGCGCCGTATCCAGGTGCAGTATGCAAAGCGCGTCGCCGGTCGCAAGATGTACGGCGGCATGAACAGCATCCTGCCCCTGAAGGTTGTAAGCGTTGGCGTTCTGCCCCTGATCTTCGCTTACAGCTTCATGGCCTTCCCCTCCACCATCATTCAGCTGGTGGGCGGCAACGGCAAGTTTGCCCAGTGGTGGAACACCAACATGACTTCCATCAGCCCCCTGTACATGATCATCACGGCTCTTCTGATCGTGGCGTTCACGTACTTCTATTCCTCCATTTCCTTCCAGTCGGATGAAATGGCGAAAAACATTCAGCAGCAGGGTGGCGTTGTGCCCCATGTGCGTCCTGGTAAGCCCACCGCGGACTTCCTCAAGCGCACCAACAGCCGCCTGACCCTGTTCGCCGCTCTGTTCCTGGCTGTCCTGGCCACCCTGCCCAACGTGGTAACCGCTCTGCTGCTCCAGTCCGGCAACCTGAAGACCGCGATTCCCTTCGCTGCCTCCAGCCTGCTGATTGCTGTGAGTGTTGTTCTGGAAACCAAGCGGCAGCTGGACGACCTGCTGGTCAGCCGCAACTACGACACCCTGTTCTAATTAGAACGGATTACCGTTAGTTGACAAGCCCTGCGGCAATCCTGAAAAGGATAAAGCATCCAAAGATGCTTTGAATTGGAAACGAAGCCGCCTGGCACGGCATTGGCAGAGTACCGCGTTTGTGGTATAATCAGCTGTGCCGTGCACTGGCGGTCTTCGTCCATGTAAGGACAAATTCTGCTTGAGGCAGGGCAATGAAGGAGGAGGCAACAATGTTGAATATCGTATTTTTGGGCCCTCCCGGCGCAGGCAAAGGAACCCAGGCCAAGATCGTTTGTGAAAAGCTGGGCATCCCCCAGATTTCCACCGGCGACATGCTCCGTTCCGCCATCGCCAACCAGACCGAAACCGGCCTGAAGGCCAAGACCTTCATGGACGCTGGTCAGCTGGTTCCCGATGAAGTGGTCATCGCCCTTGTGAAAGAGCGCCTGGCCATGGATGACTGCAAGAAGGGTTACATTCTGGATGGCTTCCCCCGTACTGTGGAGCAGGCTGAAGCCCTGCAGACCTTTGCCAAGCTGGACGCCGTGGTCGACCTTGACGTGGCGGACGAAGTGCTGGTGAAGCGCCTGAGCGGCCGCCGCGTATGCCCCCTGTGCGGCGCACCCTACCATGTGGACCGCCTCAACGGCGAAAAGTCCTGCAAGGTAGACGGAACGCCTCTGATTCAGCGCGATGACGATAAGCCCGAAACGGTTCTGAGCCGTCTGGAGGTTTATCACAAGAAGACCGCTCCTCTGATCGATTTCTACAAGAACGCCGGTCTGCTGCATTCCATTGGCGGCGACCTGACTCTGGAAGAAATCAGCGCGGAGATTCTGAAAGTACTTGAGGCAAGCAAATGATCTATCTGAAGAATGCTCAGCAGATCGAATGCATGCGCAAGGCGGGTGCGATCCTCTTCGAGGTTCTCTGTCGCCTGCGTGAAGCCATCAAGCCGGGCATGAGCACGGCAGAGTTGGACGTTTACGCAGAGCAGCTGATCCGCAAGCATAAGGCGATCCCCTCTTTTCTGGACTACAACGGCTACCCTGCCAGCATCTGCGCTTCCCTCAACGAGGAAGTGGTGCATGGCATTCCTGCGGATAACGTGATTATCCAGGAGGGTGACGTGCTGTCCGTGGACTGCGGCCTGATTCTTGACGGCTGGCAGTCTGACAGCGCCTTCACCGTGGGCGTGGGCCAGATCAGCCCCGAAAAGCAGAAGCTGATTCAAGTGACAGAAGAATGCTTCTTCAAAGGCGTACGGCAGGCCATCGCCGGCAATCATGTGGGCGATATCGGCCACGCGGTGCAGGAGCACGCGGAAAGCCACGGCTATGGCGTCATCCGGGATCTGACCGGACACGGCATCGGCCGCAACATGCACGAGGAACCCAGCATTCCCAATTTCGGCAAGGCCGGCCACGGCGTGAAACTTCGCCCGGGCATGGCCCTGGCCATTGAACCCATGATTGCCATGGGCGATTGGCGGGTGGAAGAGTTGGAGGATGGATGGACCATCGTCACCGCTGATTCCAGCATTTGCTCTCATTATGAACACACCATTGTGGTCAATGAGAACGGTCTGCCGGAACTGCTCAGTTATCCGGGCTTTGCCCTGACGGAGGAAGCCCAGTGAAAGTGCAGTCGGCAGAAGAAGGGCGCATCGCCATCGTGACCAGGGGTCACGACTGCGGTACATGGTGCGTGGTTTACCGGGTGGTGGATGAACGCTACGTTCTCCTATCCGACGGAAACCTCCGCAGCATACAAAAGCCGAAGAAGAAGCAACTTAAGCATCTTACCCTGCTGCCCATCAGCATTCCCGTCCGCGGGAAGGGCATGAGCGGCGGCCCCATTCAGGACAGCGATATCCGCAAAGCCCTGAAAGAGGCAAAGGATGCTTACCTTAACAGATGCAACGGCATCTTGACAGAGAAGGAGGAATGTGCACTTGTCCAAAAGTGATGTCATCGAAATGGAAGGCACCGTAACTGAAGCTCTTCCGAACGCGAATTTCAAAGTTGAGCTCCCGGGCGGCCACATCATTCTGGCTCAGATCTCCGGCAAAATGCGCATGAACTTCATCCGCATCTATCCCGGCGATAAGGTCAAAGTAGAGCTTTCGCCCTACGATCTGACCCGTGGTCGTATTACCTGGCGCAGCAAGAACTAATAGATCACGCCATACGGCGATTTATCCTACGTATGGAAAGGAGGCACTCCAATGAAGGTTCGTCCCTCTGTGAAACCCATCTGCGAAAAGTGCAAGATCATCAAGCGCAAGGGTCGCGTCATGGTGATTTGCGAGAATCCCAAGCATAAGCAGAAGCAGGGCTAATAGGCCATGCCTTCGGTTTCCTCAAGGAAGCCATAAAAAATCCGGGAACGTTCCCGGATTTTTTTAATTGCAGGGAATCAAGTGCCCATCCGTCACCTGATAGCGGGTCTGGGCTCGAGCCGCTACGCCCAGATCGTGGGTGATGAGGACGATGGTATGCCCGTCCTGATGCAGCGCGTCAAAAAGGGACAGCATATCGTCCCGGCTGGCAGGATCCAGGGCGCCGGTGGGCTCGTCGCAGAGGAGGAGCCGGGGCTGATAGCACAGCGCCCGGGCCATGGCCACACGCTGCTGCTGGCCGCCGCTGAGCTGGCTGGGCCGATGATCCTTTCGCCGAGCAAGCCGCACCATGTCCAGGGCATCCAGCGCCATTTGGCGACGCTTTGCCTCGGGCACACCCCGGAGCATCAACGGATATTCCACGTTTTCCAGGGCCGTCAGCTTCTGAAACAGTTGAAAGCCCTGAAACACAAAGCCGATCTTCTCCCGGCGGATCCGGCAAAGCTCATCGGCCCGGAGGGAGGATACGTCCACCCCGTCCAGGAAATAATGGCCGAAGGTGGGGGAGTCCAGGCAGCCGATGATATGCATGAGAGTGCTTTTTCCGCTTCCGCTGGCCCCTATCAGCGCCGAATACTCGCCAGGGCAAATATGCAGCGCAACGTCCTCCAGCACCCTTAAAGGGCCTTCTGGGGCCTTTGAGGGGTATATCTTGGTAATGCCTGTCATACGGATCATTTTCATCCCTCCCGGGGTAGTATGCGCAGGAAAGACTGTACAATCCGCCGGGGGAGTGGTATAGTAAGAAGGGATGAACCCCACCAAAGCATAACGGAGGGACAGAATATGATTGCGATCGCCTGCGACCACGGCGGAATTGACCTGAAAGAAGCCACCATCGAGGTTCTGAACGAACTGGGCCTGGAATATATGGACTTTGGCACGGACAGCCATGCCAGCTGCGATTACCCCGTTTTCGGCGCACGGGCTGCCAAGGCTGTGGCCAGCGGCGAGTGCGAGAAGGGCATCATCCTGTGCGGCACCGGCGTGGGCATCGGCATTGCGGCCAATAAGGTCAAGGGCATCCGCTGCGTCATCTGTACGGACACCTTCAGCGCCAGAATGAGCCGCCTGCACAACAATGCCAACATGATCGCCCTGGGTTCCCGGGTGCTGGGCAGCGAGCTGTGCAAGGAAATTCTCCGCACCTGGCTCACCACGGACTTCTCCTACGACGAGCGTCACATGCGCCGCGTGCAGATGATTATGGACATCGAGGCCGGAAAAGACGTAGAATAACGCAAAGCAAAAGAGCCGCCGAGGTCATCGGCAGCTCTTTTTGGTTGAACCAAAGCGCGCGGAAAAAATATTTAGTCTTCCAACAGGGACTGGAGAACCTTCCGCAGCTTGAGATTTTGCTCTGCAAGCCTGCTGTTTTCCGTTTCCAGCCGTTTGATACGTTCGACAATTGTATCATCGTTGAGAAGGGATTGGACTTCGAACAGTTTGTCTGTGTTCTTCGCAGAAGATTTTGCTTCGTTGTCCCTCTTCCACTTGTACAGGGTCTGAACGGAAAGGCCAGTTTCCTCGTGGGTCTTCTGCACGCCCTTTTGCTGGATCAGGGTAAGTGCAGCGGCTTTGGTTTCCGCGGAATGCCGAATCATGGTGCTTTCCCTCCAATGTTGCGCAGGATAATATAAGTGTAAAGCATTTCCCAGGAAAGTCAATAGAAACAGAAGAAGTTTACGAAAATTTTTAGAAAGTATACAGAAAAGGCAATAAAAATGACATTTGACACATATATTTGCGGCAATCCGCATAAAGTGCTGTATCATTTTTGCAACGAAAACGCTCGTGAAGCACAAGCGGCATGGAAAGCCCTGACCCAGCACGCGGACGACTTTGCCTACGTGCCCATCCTTGTGGAGGATTGGAACGCCCAGCTGTCGCCCTGGGCAGCGCCTGCCGTGTTCGGCAGGGAAGGCTTTGCGGGCAACGGCCCGGAAACCCTGGGATGGCTGAGGGAGGAATGCATGCCCGCCATCCATAAGGAATGTCCCTGTATACAGGAAAGCTGCATCGGGGGATATTCCCTGGCGGGGCTGTTCAGCCTGTGGGCTTACTACGAGACCGGCCTGTTCCAGGGCGCGGCAAGCTGTTCCGGCAGCCTGTGGTATCCGGGCTGGGAGGAATACGCCGCCAGTCATCACGGCCCGGCGGGCAGCCGGGTGTATCTGAGCCTGGGCGACAAGGAGGAGCACACCCGCAACCAGCAGATGCAGAAGGTGGGGGACAGCACCCGGCGGCAGCATCTGCTGCTGATGGAGGATCCTCACGTTGTAAAAACCACGCTGAACTGGCATCCCGGCGGGCATTTTCATCAGCCCATGGAGCGCACCCTGCAGGGCCTGGCATGGCTGCTGGAACATGAATAAAGAAAAGACGCATCCAAGGCGGATGCGTCTTTTGTGATCAGAAGTTCTCGATCAGGAAACAGGGGTTGGTGGGGAATGCCTTCAGCAGCGCGTCAGAGGTCCGATGCAGTTGGATATCCTGCCGGCAGGTGAGCAGCGTGGGCAGATCCATCGCGCCGGGAAGAAGCTGGCTCAGGGCCTGGATGGACAGCTCCAGATCGGCCTCGATGGAATCGTCAATGGTGACGGTGGTCTGGCCGGAACAGTCCACCCGGTAGGTGTGATCGTTCTCCGGCAGAATGGTATCGTGCACCCGGACGGTAAAGCCGGTCAGGTCGGCGGGCCAGGGGTGGAGCCGCAGGGCCTCCGCAGCATTGATGACCCGGAACATGCCGCAGTTGCGCACATTCACGGAAATGTCATAGGGCTCCTGGAAGATGGCAAACAGATTGGCGTCGGCAGGAAGCTTGAAGCGGATGCTCTCGCCGCTGGGGGTCAGCAGCTTGAAGAAGCCGAACAGGCCATGCAGCGCCTTGGGGGACGTGTAAGCCCAGTCCAGAATGGAATAGATCTTCTTATCGCCATCCTGGGCATGCTCAAACAAACAGTAGGCCTGGGCCGCGCCGGTCTCGTCGTACCAGACGTAGGTGTGGTGATGGGTCACGTAGGGATCCTTGTCCAGACGGTGCTTCCAGTAGCCGTCGTCACGATCTACCAGGAAGTTATGCTTCTTCTGGAACGCGGCGTAGATGGCCTGGATGTCAGCCTTGTCGTCCCCGGGCATGAACTGCTTCACACTGCCGATATAAGGGAAACCCTTGAAGGCCTCCATGCCAAACTCGCAGAACTGAATGGGCGCGCCGGTTTCATAGCCAAACTTGCGGTAGAAAATGTGGGAAAAAGGGAACAGGGAGCTGAGCACGTCGCCCTTGTCATAGGAGGCTTTGAGCACAAAGGGCAGCAGGTGCCGCATATGCCCCTCCCGCCGATATTCCGGGAACGTGGCCACGCCGCCGATGCCGCTCATGCCCACAACGTGGCCCCAATAGCTGCAGCGGTAGGGGTTGGAGATGACGCTGGAGGTCATTTTGCCGTCGTCGGTGAAAGCGCCGTAGGAATGCTCCACCTCGTTGTTCGTGTCCACAGGGGTTTCCTGCCGGTCAAAGCGGAAGGCGATATTCATGTTGTTCTGCATGGAAAGGAAATCTTCTGGGTTCAGGCGACGCAGTTTCATAGGGTTCTCCTTTCGGGGAATGAAATGGTTGGATGGTACAACCAGTATAGCAAAGCCCAGCCAGAAAAGCAATTACAGGCTGCTGAGAATGAGCGCCGCGCCGGAGATGATCAGCATGATGACGATAAGCCGCTTGACCAGTTTTTCGTCCAGCACCTTGCCGCTGAAAATGCCCAGCCCCACGCCGATGAACATGAACGGAAGCAGGCTGAGGGCCTGGCGAAAGATTTCCGCAGAAAGAATATCTGTCACAAGGTACATGATCAGCCGGAAGGTATTCTCCACCAGGAACACACAGCACATGTTGGCCTTGAAGGAGCTGGTGTCGTCGGTCACCCGGCCGATGTAGGCTCCCATCAGCGCGCCGATGCCGTACAGGCCGCACAACAGGCCGGACAGAAGCCCAACGATGCCGAGCAACACGGGAGACTGCTTGGCTTTCCGGGTGCTCAGTTCCCGGACCAGCATTTCCAGCCCCACAAAGATGATCACCGCGCCAAAGATGATCTTGACGATGCGGCTGTCCACATTCTTGAGGAACAGAACGCCGGGGATGCTGCCCAGGATCACCAGCAGAATGGAGGGCAGGCAGATGTTCCATTTGATGGACTTGCGCTCCCGCCAGGTGAGGATGATATTGGTGGGGTAGCCCAAAATTAGCTCCACGGGGGAGATGTTGATATTGTTATTGGAAAAGCTGAGCATGGTGGTAAACACCAGCGTGCTGCCAAAGCCGCACAGGCCTTTCACAAAATACGCCGCCACCGCGGAAACCATCCACCAGATCATTGGTACAGATCCCTTCAAAAGTACTTCGGCCCAGATTATACACCCGGGCAAAATGAAAGTAAACGCAAAAAAGCCCGCAGCAAATTCAGCCGCGGGCGATGGGTTTATTGGAGATACTTGCCGTATTTTTCCATGAACTGCTCGTATTCGTACCGATCCGTGATCCAGAAAATCACATGGGCGGTCTCCACCCCAAGGCGGGTATAGGCCTCCCAGCGAGTGTTGCCGTCGTTGAGCTCAAACTCGCCCTCGGTTTTGCCCTCGGGGATCAGGTAGTGGACAATCAGCGGCGGAAGGTCGGCGTTCTGCTGGACGGCCCCCTGAATCTGCGCCACATGGTTTTCCCAGACTTCGGGGTGGATGCGGTAGCGCATGCCCTCTTCCGGCCCGGTGCAACGGGTGAAAAGTTTCAGGGGCATTTCCACAGGGCCAAGAAACATCCGGTCCACAATTTTCAGACCGTCGGAAAAAGGCTTGTTGTGGCCGTCGCCCAGCAGATAGGCATGAACCCAATCCTCCAGCTGGCCGGCCGCCGCCCATTCCTTGGCCGATGTAAGCGTGCCCTTGTGCTGCATAGGAATCATCTCCTTTTTGTTGTACACGATCCGTTTGATGGATTCGCAGGAGAGATGATACTCATCCGCCAGCTGATCCGCAGACTGTCCCAGGGCAAACTGCGCACGGATGTCCTGGTTCCGCTGGCGGAGATATTCCCTGTAGCCGGATGCGGCGCCCCATTCCCGCTTGCGTTCCCGGGAGGGAATGTAGACCAGCTGGCCGGAAATGTACTTCTGCACCTGCCTGAGCAGCGGCTCCGGCAGAAGATCCCGGGCGTTCTCGTACTTCATGGGCATCTCTCCCTTCGGGGGATATTGTACAGCACAGTGGGGGAGGGGAATAGACCCGGAATGGGTATAGGCGTTTGTGACATAAAAAGGTCATCAAATTGGTTAAATTTAAAAAATGTAGATCTACCAAAATAAACTGGAGAGTACATGGTTTAGTTTATGGTGGATCCCCGACCCTGTCAAGGAAAGATATTCATTTTGGCATATGAAAAGGAGCCAGGCCATTGAACAGCCTGGCTCCTAATGCTATTGATTAAGGAAGCTTCCTTTTTTTGTGTACAAGCAAGATCATAATCAACAAGGATACTCCCGCCAGAGTGAGCCACATAGCAATAGGCTGACGGTCTCCGGTATCGGGCAGCTTGGTATTGATGATGGTTCCGCCGTTGTCAGCGCAGTCGGCCTTTCTGCCAATAGCGTTCTGATAGGCAGCTTCATAACCGGGTAGCGGTTCTTCCATTACGGTGTAGACCGCAGGTTCTCCTTTGTACTGATCAGGTAAATCGTAATACTTGTACCAACCATTGCTGGGCGTGGGAGTCTTGATATCAAGCTTTTCACCGTTGCAGTACAACACAAGCGTGATGGCAGGCGGAGTTTCGTTTTCCTTCAGACCACGCCAGCGTTTGTACACCTGGAACTCAGCTTGTCGAACTTTGCGATTAATGATGGTACCACCGTTATACACTACGTTGGTTGTGTTTTCGTGAGGCGATACATTTTCATAGATTGTCACAAAGCCCTCGAAGTACTTCTCCTTGGCGCTGTACTCGATGGTAAAGCCATCATCATCGTACATACGCAGGTTTTCATAAGTGTACACATCGCCGTCGCGGGTATATTTGGGCTGAGGATCCATCTTTTTGCCATTTGCATACAGCGTCAGGGTAATGGCGCCGCTTCCGCCTTCCCAAATCTTCTTTACCGTAAAGGAGGTGGTTTTTGCAGCGTTGGTAAATCCGACTCGGATCAGCTCGTTGCGAAGGATGATGCCCTCTGCGCTGCCTTCGGTAAGCTCGCCCACATAGCCGTCGCCGGTGGTTTCAGCAACTGCATAGTTCACGCCGATGGGCAGTTCATAGATACGCATCGTTTCGCCATGCTTAAGCTTGAAATGGAAAGCGCCGTCTTCGCCGAAGGTCGCCATGAGTGCGCCGTCGGGGCCAACTGCAGGAAAGCTACCGGTTACAGGCTGATCACCCTGGGAGAGTGTTACCGTGAAGGGGAATGCCTTTTGCAAGTTGCCTTCTGTAACAGTCTTGGTGATTTCCATCACGCCCAGGGGACTGTTGGTAAGGGTTGTAGCATTGCCCTGCGTGTTCACGCTGGAGGAATATCCAGGAACAGGAAGCTCGCGAGCTTCATAGGTATACTTCATACCCTGTGCATCGAAGGCGGGCAGATTGGTGAAGGTATAAGTCCAGCCGCTTTCAGCCGTAAGGCTTGCTTCACTGTATTTCACCTTGTTCTGGTACAGCTCCACGGTGATGCTGTCAGGCCGAATTCCCAATGCATCTTCGTCGTCCAGCCAGTTCTTGCTGATGCTGTGAGAGGTGGTATCGCTGTAAGTGTTAGTGAAGAGAACAGGCTGACCGTTCAGGTCGTCAGTAATCAGCAGCGTTCCGTCTCGGTTATCAGTGATATTCAGGGTAATGGTCTGAATAACCGTATCATACGTGACGCCTGCAGCGCCAGAATCCACTTCAACAATCTGGTAGACTTTTGTTCCCACATCCGTTTCGCAGAAAGTGAGCGCGGGGAAGCTGATGTTACCGTTTTCATCATTGCGGGCTGACATCAGTTCATAGCCTTCCTCATCCAGCAGAGCGAAGACAAATTCATCGGCCTGCAGAGGCTTACCGGAAAGGCTCTTCTGTGCCACAGGGCTGTATTCACCAGTTGCGGCGTAGGTGTTGGTGAAACTTGCGCTTGCAGTCTGGTTGACCACGATGTTTCCAGTAGCGCCGAGGCTCTTCTGGATAAAGCCGGCCGCATCAGCTTCGGTAACAGCATAGTTTGCACCGTGGGGGAGACCAGAGATCAGGGCGGTTTCGCCACCGGTAAGTGTGAAGACAGCGCTACCGTCAGTCACGGTGAGATACTCTGTATTACCACTCTTCTCAATGAAGTACTGGCCGCTGAGGGGCTGACCCGCCGCGTCCGTAAGCAGCAGGGTAAAGTAGAATTCCTGCGTATCATGAGCAGGATTGCTGCTGACCACAGTCTTGCTGACGCTCAGACTACCAGGCTTGACTTTGTTTGTAATGGTATTCTCGCCATCAACATTGACCTCGTCCGACACATCATGCAAGGTGTAGGTAATGGTGGGAGTCAGCAGACCCTTGCCGTCCTTGTCTGCCATGTTGATCGCCACGAATACCACGTCATTGCAGTAGGAAACAGTTTCATCATTTCCGGGTACTTCCACCACAGCGTATAGGTAATCGCCCTCGGAAGTGTAGGGAATATCCGGGAAGATGACGCTGCCGTCAGCGGCATTTGTAGCAACAGAAACAACGCTATTGTTGACATCCACCAGTTGGAAGGTGAACTCATCCTCGGTGAGAGTACGACCGTTCAGAACCTTGTTGATTCTGGGCGCGGCTACGCCCTTGACCACGTAGGTATTCAGAAGGTTCTCTTTGCTGGTTTTGGTGGACTGGATCACGCCGGACTTGGTGCTGTCCATAGTCCAGCCAGGCAGCGAATCAGGTTCAGACACCTGATAGTGCACCCCGGCGGGGATGTTGGTGATGTTCAGGACGCCGCCGTTGCCCATTTTGGCGGTCAGGTATCCGTCAGTAATGGAGTAGGCGCTTCCGTTGGCAGTCACCTCGCCAGCGAAGGGCCGTCCCATGGCATCCGTAAAGAGTACCTGAACGGTGAAGGTCTGGCCTGCGGCGGCATCGGTTGCACCCTTGGTGGTTTTGCTGACGGTCAGGGCGCCAGGCTTGGTGCTGTTTACGAACACAGGAGGCTGATCGTCCGGGTATTTCACTACCGCAGAAAGATTGCCCTGGGCATCATCTGCCACGGTAACAGTGACAGTATAGGATGCCTTATCATAGTTGATGGTGCCGTCCTTGCCCGTCACCTCGGCGATAGTGTAGGTATGCGTGCCCACATCGTCCTTGCCATACTCGATCATATCAAAGATAATACTGCCGCCGGCGGCGTTCTGCTTGGTTTGCAGCACGGAGCCGTTTTCACTGAGGGTGAAGGTGAAGGCGTTGGCCTCTGCGCCTGTGCCGTCCATGAGCTTAGAGGCACGGAGGGTGACGGAGGTCTTGTTGGGGTTGTACTCGTTGGTGAATTGAACCTCGCTGGTTTCAAGGGGCAGGATGACGCCATTTTCGTTTACCTTATTGACCAGCACCCAGCCAGCAGGGGTTTCTTCCCAGACTTCGTAGGCGGTGGAAGCGGGGATGTTGTCGAAGGTGATGGTTTCGTTCACCTTGAGATTGACGGTATAGCCATCTTCGGTAGCGGTGACTGCGCTCTGTCGGGGCTGCCATAGTGCCGTGAGGGTGACTTCCTGATTCTCACCATATGTATTCCCCTGAGGAATGATGCAAATGCCTTCTTCTACAGGGTAGGTATTGGTGCCATCGGTGAAGCCCACCAACTCGTGACCGAAGAAGTAGAAAGTAGGAACAAAGCTGTACTCTGTGCCGCATTCCACCCACTGGGATTTCATCTCACCAGCGCCATCACCGTGGTCAAAATTCAGCTTGTAACTGATTTTATGCCACACCCATACACCTGCATGTCCACCATCTCTAAACAGTTCAGACAAGGTTAATACCTGTTCTGGATCTTCTGCATTGACCCATTTGCCATCGTATGGTGCAGTACTTGGTGGATAAATATAACTGTCCAATTCAGCATAGTCATTACCGATTTTGATCCAACTTAGATTCCGCACATTGGTGTACATCTTATCCGATGTTTTAGGCCATCTTGTATTCAGTGAACTGATATCCAGTTTTTCGAGAGCAGTACACCCGTAGAACATATACCAGAACCACGGGCTGCTTCCGTTTCTCGTAAAACTGCTCAAATCCAATTCTTTCAATTTAGTACATTCACGGAACATATTACTCCATCTTTTGTTTTTTGAAGTATCAAAATTCCGAACATTCAAACTTTCCAGATTGCTGCAACCACCAAACATGTAGTCCATATTCGTTACATTACTTGTATTGAAGGTTGAAACATCAATTTCTGGCAGGGTACTGCACTTGGCAAACATATACTGCATATCATTAACCCTGCTGGTATCGAAAGTGCCCAAATCAAGTTCAGTTAACCCAGAACAGTTATTAAACATATGGTCCATGCTCGTTACCAGACTGGTGTTAAATGAGCTTAGGTCAATTGACTCTAAACTGCTACATCCATTGAACATGCTTTGCATGGATGTCACATTGCTGGTATCAAAGTTGGTCAAATCAAGTTCTTTCAAGCTGGAACAACCGCTGAACATTCTCTTCATATTTGTGATGTTCTGGGTAGTAAAATTGCTCAGATCGAGTTTTTCCAACGCCATACAGTTTTCAAACAATCCAACATCATTCCAGTTGATTGATGTAACTTTACTGGTATCGAAGCTGCTCAGATTGAGGCTTTTGAGAGCTTTACAATCTGCAAACATACCACCCATTGCTGTCACATTGCTTGTATCAAAATTCGACAAATCCAGTTCTTGCAGTACATAGCAATCTTCAAACATTCTGTTCATGTCCTCAACTATGCCCGTGGAAAAATTACTCAAATCAACAGCAGGAAGTTCATAACAACCTTTGAACATTTCGTTCATATACTTAACATTGCTTGTATCAAAACTGCTGATCTGAAGCTGAGTCAATTTAGAACAAGCGGAAAACATTTCTGACATATTCACAACATTGCTCGTATTGAAATGCCGCAAATCGAGATTGGTTAGCTTGGTACTATAGAACATTTGCGACATATACTTTACACTGGAAGTGTCAAAACTGCTCAGATTGATACTACGCAACGCCTTACAGTAATAGAACAACTGTGACATGGTTGTAACATTGCTTGTATTGAAACTGCTGAGATCCAAGCTTGTCAATTCTTGGCAATTTCCAAACATTGCGGTCATATCCGTAACTTTGGCAGTATTGAAATGCTTCAGATTCAGACTTTGTATATCGTAGCAGTTATAAAACATATATTGCATTTGTTTTGCATTCTGCGTATCAAAACTGCTTATATCAATACTTGTCAAATGATCGCAATCCTTAAACAAATAGGACATATCTGTTACGGCACTGGTATTCAGTCCATTCAGGTTTGCACTTACCAAAGCCGAACAATTTTGGAACATATACGCCATATTGGTTACGCCACTTGTATCAAGCTTATCCAATGTAACTTGCTCAAGTTTGCTTTGATTCACAAACATCCACTGAAGCGTTTTTAGTTTTATATCTCCCTCCATTGATACGGAAACAATCGAATCCTTATTAGCATACCAAGGCCAAGCATTGTAACTTGCCGCAATATTCTCAAAATTTCTGAATACATGATAAACCGTGCCATCAACAGTTGTGCTGGCGCTATTTGTTTCTCCAAATGTAAAAGTTACATTTGTATTATCAGATGCTGCTCCATTATAGGTATAGCTACCATCTGTATTGGCATTCGCACGGAAGAACACCATCTCGCCGGTCGTTTCATTGAGAATTGCCAAGCCTTCACCATTCAGATTGCTTGCAGTATATGCTTGGGTGGGAGCTTGGACAACAGGTTCAGCATGATCCATTACAACAGGCTGCACTGTAGGAATGACAACCGGCTGTTTTGTGGGCTTTACCGTGGGCTGCACCGTGGGGGCAGGCGTAATAAGCCCCGACGACTCGCCAATGGTCAAGTTAGGCGTAGGTGTAGGGGGTACAGCCAAAGCTGGCGTTACTTCCGGGCCGGAGAAATCATAGTCGATATCTGGTGCCGCTTCGCCAGACAGTTTTACATGGAAAGTAAACTCCTGTCCGGGATTGCTGCTTCCCGTGCCCTGCACCCGCTTGGTCAGGCTTAGGCTGCCGGGTTTGAGGGTGTTTTCAAACACGGGCATGGTCAAATCACCGGTGATGGTCATTTTGCCCGGCACGGTTCCCACTCCGTCGCAATATGTGCATTTTCTAATATCATCATCGTCCTTGATAGTCGCATAATAGTGATTTCCTCCACCGTACGCATCGCCGTAGGAATATGCGCTATACACCGTCATGAACGTTTGTCCGCTCCAAGACCGTATCTCCACATAATATCCGCCGCTCGCAAATGATTCTGACAGACCGCATCCGCCGCATTTGCTGCATTTTTCACCGTTTGCATCCTTTCGGAAACCACCACATGCGTCACAGAAGCCATTTCTTCCATAATTTACCTTTCTGGTAGACGTAGAGCCATTTTTGCTCAAATATGTTACACATAAATACCCCACACCAGAGCCCTTGCAACTGGAGCAGTCCACAATTTCCCGCTCATATCCCTGCGAATCCTGCGAAAAGCTCAGGGTACCGTCGCCATTGTCAAACACCCTGAGGGTGATGACATATTCCTGATTAGAGTACACCACCGTATTGTCCCGGCCCTGCTTTTCGCGGATCAGGTATGTGTAGGTGGCAGGTTCGTCATCGTTCAGGCTCACATCGTTCTGGTCAAATTTGAGCGCGCCAAACACAATGTTGCCCTCGGCATCGTTGGTGGCTGTTCCAAGGCAATCGCCGGTGATATCGCCTGTTGCGTTGTCAAAAGCGTAAAGCTCAAAGGTGAATTCTTTTTCTTTCAGCGGGCGGCCTTCCAGCACCTTCCAAGCCTTGAGCACCACTTCGCCCTCGGCAGTATAGGTGTTATCAAAGGCCAGACTATCGGCGGTGCCGTTCGCCGTTGCAAAGGTGGGGGTCACGGTCAGGTTGCCATCGCCGGTATCATCGGTAACAGCAATGGTAACAGCGTATTCCTTGGCATCGTAGCCGTAACCGTTCGCGCCCATGTTCACTTCCCGCACAATGTACTGGAAGGTGGAGCCCGCATCGGCCTCGGTGTAGTCCAGCTGTCCAAAGATGGCCTCGGCAGCGGATTCAATATCCTTGCCGCTACCGCCGGTGGTATTGCCTTCCTCCGGCGCATTCACCCGGGCGGTGCGGATCACCTCACCGTAGGTGGGGCTATCCGGGTTATTATCCACCAGTTCAAAGCGGAACTGGTTCTTGCGGATCTGACGGCCTCCGAGGCTCTTGTCAACGGTCAGCTGTGTGACACCTTTGGCAGAATAAGTGTTGGTGAATTCTGCGCGGGCAGTCTGTCCGGCACGAATTGTTCCTTCCGCATCCTGAGATGTGACGGTGAAACCAGCAGCTTCTGTTTCAAATACCTCGTAAGCGCTCTCGGAGGGCAGGTCATAAACAACAATTTTCTGATTGCCCATCAGATGGAAGGGATCGCCATTTCCAATCTTGCCTTCTGCAACCTGCTTCCATTCGTCTCCGTTTTGCTCATAGACAATATAGGCATACTTGTCCATCAGCGGCACAGCAGGCTGAGTGGGATCGGTCTGCTCCTGCAGCAGCACCAGCGTAAAGGTAAACTGCAATTTGGCAGCCGTGGCGGTAGCGTTCTCTACGGTTTTGAGCACTTCCAGGTTGCCCATGGGATGATAGGTGTTATTGACCATGGTGTAGTCAATGGATTCGCCAGCATACTTGGGCACGTATTCTTCTTCCACGCGGTAGACGTATTCATGGCCACCCTCGGCGTACTTATCAAGTTTGCCGAAGGAATAGGTCCATTTGCCATCGGCATCAGGGGTGACAACTCTGCTGGTCACATACTCGTCATCGCGATACAGTTTCAGGGTGACGCTCTGGGGACGCATGCCGTTGGCGTTGTCATCGTCGTTCCAGACCTTTTCGCCGCTGACGGGGATCTGTTCATTGGGATGCACGTTGATGAGCCGATAGTGGTTCAGGTCGATAAATTCTACCTTGCTCTCATAGCCCTCCACCGGAACTTCGGTGAAGGTGTACAGGTAGCGTTGGCCGTTTTCATTCACGATATCCAGCTGATTGAACTGCGCAGACCAGTTATTGGTCTGGTCCATCACGGCGGTGACAGGCTGATTCTTGGAATCCATTACCGGCTGGAAGTCTCCGGCCAGGCCCGCTACGCGACGCTCCACCGCCACAGTAACAGCCTCAGGGCGCAGACCGTCGTGGTTGTTTTGATCCTTCCACACCTTTTCCAGCTTGATCACACTGGGCACAATACCTACACGGGTGTAGTCGTTACGGATCATACGATAGTTGGACAGCCAGTTAGTACCGTTGGCGTTGGTTTGGCCCTGAATGAGGCGCACACGGGCGTTGTTGTAGGCATACATGTTGTTGGTGGGATCCATGGCGGCTTCCCAGTCCACATCGCCGTTTTCGGTACGGGCGTATGCACCCTTGGCGACCCAAACATCCGGATTGCCGTTGTCATCAGGGGCTACCATGCGCAGATAACCGGAAATGCTTTCTTCCGGTTTCAGGATGAATTCAGTGCCGTCGGCACAGGTGGTGGCGTCAATGGCAATGGCGCTCACGGTCAGACCTGCAGGCACTGTCCAGATGCCTTTTGCATCCAGTTCAGCCACCTTCCAGATCTGGCGGTTGGTGATGTCATAGTTGCCGGAAGCAAAAAGTTCGGTGTCTGTATCAAAGTTGTCATCAGTAGAACCGGATTTGCTGTCCGCAAATTGCAGCCCTGGCAACTGGGAATAGAGCAGCACGGGAGCAACGCCTGCGTTGACAAATTCGCTCAGGTCAACCTTTTGCAGCGTGCCGCGCCACTGGCCCTTTCCCTTCCAGACGCCGGACCAGTCCTTGCGTTCCTGGGTATGCGCAAAGTCTGCTGCCTTGGTGGCATCGGTGTCTTCGTCTGCGCTGGGATCGGGGATAATGTAGTTTTCAATGGTATCGTAAATGATGATGCCCTTTGTAGAAGTGGTCTCCGCAGAGGAAACACGCAGGCGGTAGGAATAGCCAAGGCCTTCGTATACTGTCACCTGTTCCTGTCCGTCTAAGCCCTGGGTCCAGATGCCCACAAAGTCATTGGAAACGGCTTTGTCCAGACCAGATACCGCATAGGTCAAAGAAGTGACATTGTTGCTGCATTTGCCATATACGAAACGGTTTTCGCCGGGCTTTGTGTTGGGGTTGAGTCCAGTCATGGCAGATGCAATATCGGCGGGCATGCTGGGAGTGGTGGCATTGTTGCCGCCCAAGGGGTTATCAGGGTCACCTTTTTGATTCTTGATGGTACCCAGGGTGCCATTCCTGAGATTATCCACGGTGGATTCAAAGGCCACATAGTTGACCAGATTTTTGCCATATTCATCCATGTCCAGCCAGGTATATGCAGCGGTAAAAGACAGCCTGGGTTGGTCGGCATAGCCAAGGCCGTTAGTATAGGAGGGCTTGGGTGTCAGCTCGGCCTCCACTACCAATAGAATGCGACCGGTGTCGTTGTAGTTGTCAATGGTATAGACGTTAGTGATCGTATCTTCATCGCGCAGCTTGATGGTATCCAGCAGAGGTACCACATGGGGAGGCAGCAGATCGTACCACACACCGGAGGTTTCGGCAGGAATAACACCTTCCTCTACGGCGGCATCATATTCGCTACGGTTTTTGAGATTGCTCTGTTCGGTGAGGGTGGCAGTATAGTGGATCAGCAGCCGCTGGTTTTCGTAATCACTTTCGTAGGTGCCGCTCTTGCTGAGGGATACGCCATAGCTGGCGCCGGCATAGGTGGCGAGGGAGGAGTCAAAATCGTCATCCAACACCAATTTGCCTTCGCCGTTTTGATCCACCCAGCCGTACACGTCCATGATCACATCGTTTTTGAATTTGGTGGTGGGGTTTTCATTCTGCTCAAACAAATCCTTCACAATCTGACGGGTACGGTCAGAGGGCTTCATGGTAATGATGGGATACACATACCAGTCGATCATGGCAATATCGCATTTTTCAGCGGTCTTGCCATTGAATACATTGCTAACAAAGGTATGACGAACGTCTGTCACATTTTTGGGGAAATAGACGGTCATGCCGGAGGCAGTACAATCGGCGGACAGATTTTTGAATGCAAAAGTACCCGTGCCATCCTCGCCCCAGGTGGCAATGGCGGCAGTATGCCATGTTTCCTCGTTGTTCAGCTGGTATTCAATCAGCAAATCAGGGGTGGGCAGGGAACTGTCGGTCTTGTAGTTCCATGTGCCGTTCGAGTTTTTGGCATAGCGCATCTTACTAGGCACGGAGATGCGCAGGCCTTTCATTTCAAAGTCCTCAGAAGTGAGGGGAGTGGTTTCGTAGTTGAAGAAGGTCTGGAAATCGTGAGTGATCTGCTTCCAGCCCAGCAAACCAAAGTCTGCATCGGTCAGTTCCATTTGGTTGAGCAGGGCGTTATCAGCAGAGCCAGGGTCGCCCACACCAAAAGTTCGGGGAGAGGTCCACGGATAGCCATAGCCGATGGTTTCCACCACGAAGTTCATGTCCACAGGCTGTTTGTTTTCCAGCTTGTTGAGAGCATAGCCGTAGAGCCAGTCTTTATGGGTTACCTGCTCCGTCCATTTATTCACGGCAAAATGTCCGGTGGGGCGGCGATAACGGATAGGGGAATAAGGGACGATCACATTGTCTACGGCGGTGGTTACCTCTTGAGGATCGGCAGGCTTATTCCACTGGTCGGCCTTCACCGACGCGTCCGTTTCTGTGAGGATCCACTCCACTTCGTTTTCGAAGTAATAGACACGCTGGGGTTCGTTGGCCCGAGGAACATAAAATTTATCCTTGCGGTAAGCGGACCACATATATGCCGTATGAGAATATTGGATGCCAGTAGAGCTGATGCCGATATGATCTGCAATCTCGGCAGTAAAATCCAGATCGCCGTCTTTTAGTATGGTTCCCTGATAATTGGTGCTGCCCAGGAAGATGCCCTCGGTGACAAAAGAGGGCGTTTTTTTGCCGTCGGAGCCTACTACATATTCATAAGCGTCAGAAAGAACGTCCTGGATGTCCAAAGAGAAAGGCTGGTTATTTACATGGGAATGATAGGTATACCAGCGAACGTAAACATAGTCTTCAGGATCAGTGCCTGCCGGCAAATTGGCCAGTAGTTCCTTGCTGAGTTCAGCGGGCGCGGTTTCGTACACGTCGCCACCTTTGTAGGCGCTGGTGATTTTGGCCCGGGTATCGATTTGCGCATCGATGGGCAGACTGGTCAACTCGATCGTGTTGCCTTGATTGGTCAGCACTTCGCAATGTGCAGTAATGGGGTCGCTGCGGCTCATATCCACCACGTTCATGGGTTTGATATCGGTAATGGCAACTTCAATAGAGACGCTGGAAGTGGCGCCGATGGTACGGGTGTTTGTCAGTACGTAGTTATCACCGATGATCTGCCAGTTAAAATCCGCCTTTTTGGAGGGGGCGGCAGGCAAAGGCAACTCCAATGAACCGATGAGCTTGTTGGGATCTGTTACGCCAACCGTTTCGCCCTCCGCGCCGGTGGGAGTAAACTGGCGACTATGCCATACCTGTGCAGGAATGGTAATTGTGATATCGCCGGGAGCATAGTCATACTGACCGGAGAACTCCACCTCTATCTTATAAATCATGGATAGGGGAGACGCGCTGGTGGTGGCAAGATACAGATGGCTATAGTCATCCAGTTCCTCTTGCGAAACAGCCTGACCATTGTTGTTGGTCTGGCTGTCGGGAGTGATCCAGACAACTTTGATACCTTCGATCTTAGAGCCATCCAGATCGTTGGTGCCAGAAGAAGCCGCGGGAGTATCGGATGCTTCTTCTGCGATGGCATAGGTCAAGCCGGTATGCGCGGAATCGTCGGCTTGCCAAAAATCGGTTGCCGGAAGAAGACCCTGAAAGCACAGGATCATTGCCAGCAGCAGACTCCATACCGTTTTGATCGATTTGCGTACACCCTTCATTTGCAGCACCTCTTTGGTTATGGTAATCCAGGCGTCTAGGAAAGAACGTTTTGATCAGATGCCTGGAGAAAGAAACAAAAGGCAAAAAAGGCCCATTTTTCATTAAAATATAATATCATATTTTGTTGAAAATTACCATACAAAAGGGTTTAATTATGATAGCTTCTTAAGCAACTATCTTTCATCAATTGGTAAGGGTGCTATAGGGTTGTTAGAAATAAAAAATCCAAACCAAAACTGGTTCGGATTTTTTATGGTGCAGCGTTCGATTTCATATCCGAACCGGTTTGTTCTTTCTCAACACTTGCCTGCAGGTCTCCGAAGGTGGCTTGTACGGTATCCTCCTTGAAATTGAATGTGATCTCCAACTTATCATCATACAGGAAGATGGCATTGACGAAGGTATCAACCAGCATCTACCGGTGCTCTTTACGCTTTACATCCAGCTTCCTGAAACGCATCAACCAGAATCGCAGGGCATCCTCTTCGATCTTTTTGCTGGTAAGGTTCTCGTGGGCAATCTTGTTTTCCAGCTCATCCCGTGCCGCTTCCAGTTCATCCAGCCGTTCTTTGGTGGATCGGTTCAGGATGCCTTGCTGGATTGCGTTCAACAGGTTGTCGATGCCTTTGTTGACTTCCCGCAGTTCCCGCTCGTACAGGGGAATGTTCACATTCTCCTGCTCCTGCATCTCCATCAGCTTATGGGCAACATCATCTAATGAAAGCATCACTTCGAATCAGCTCCATACCTTGGCAACAACCAGATCTTCGATTTCAACCTTGCGCACGGGTTTCTTTCAGCAATTCGTCCGCTTCTTTTTAACAGAAACGCATTTGTAGTAATGATGTACTACTCCGGTTCTGCTTGTTCCGCTTTCTCCACAGAGATAGGCACCGCAGTAACCACAGAACAGTTTAGTTGTCAGGATATAGTCATCCTCCGCCTTGTGACGGGCTGGCGCTTTCCGGTTTTTCTCCATTCTGACCTGCACACGTTCGAACAGTTCAATCGGAAGGATTGGTGGAATGCCGTCCGGAATCACAATATCACGGTAGGTATACTCGCCAATGTATCGTCTGTTCTTCAGCATCCGCTGAACGCTGTTGAGCGTTGGATCTTCACCGAAGTTGTTCTTGACACTATGTTGGATTAGGTAGGCAACCAGATCTTTCATCATTGCGCCTTCCGTATAGCGTTTAAAGATTTCCAACACATGGGGAGCCGTCAGAGGATCATTCTGAAAATGCTGATCCTTATCAATGATGTATCCGATTGGCTTGTTGCCACCGTTGAACTTGCATTTCAGGGCATTCTCAGTCTGACCGCGACTGACTTTTTCAGCCAGATCAGCGGAGTAGTATTCTGCAAAACCCTCCAGCACAGATTCCAAAATGATGCCTTCGGCACCATCCGAGATCAGCTCCGTGGCTGAACCAACCTTAACACCATGACGTTTCAGGGCAGCCTTGTACCGTGCGCTGTCATAACGATTGCGGGAAAAGCGATCGAGTTTCCAGACAATGACCATATCAAACAGATGCTTGCTGCTGTCTCTGATCATATTCTGGAATTCCGGTCGCTTATCCGTTTTGGCAGAATACGCCCGGTCGATATAGTGGCGCAGAATGGTAATATCATTCTTCTCAGCAAACGCTGTGCACTCACGCAGCCGACCTTCGATACTTTCTTCCCGTTGGTTATCGGAAGAGTATCTTGCGTAAATAACCGCCTTCATCATTCATCCTCCATGATCCTGTACAGGCTCTCCTTCAGCTTCTTGTTGGCAGGCGAGCCGGGATCAAAACACATTTCGATAAAGCGACGCATCTCCTCTTTTTCCGGTGTGATCCGGGGACGGAATTCGTAGCTTTTCCCTTCGGGGTTCTCTGTCCGCCCGAAAATGTAGTCCAGTGATACATCAAAATAATCTGCATATCGTCGGAAGATCGCCACCGGAGGCGTGGTCTGTCCGTTCTCGTAACGATTGATGCTGGATTGCGTCGTTTCAATGGCTAAGGCAAGGCTTTCCTGAGAGATGTTGATGCTTTCCCGGAGAGCCCGAAGTCGTTTTCCGATGATTTTCATCTGTACAACCTCCATTTCTTGTGTTATAGTATAACCCAGAAAAGGAGAAAAATCAACTCATAATTATGTCGATATTAGTTGATTAAGAAAAAGGAGGCTTCACAATGGATATGTACACCTGCTACTTCAACATGGATACCGGCTGCGTAGATGTATGGCTGCGGGATGGACGGATCATCTCCATTAACTGCACAAAAGCGGAGGCGGCGTATGCAGATAATATGTACCAACGTTCGGAGCTGGATTGGTTGATTTACAACGATCCTGCTGCTTATATGGAGCTGATTATGGAGGGCGATCCGAAGGAGTATTTAGAAGCAGTGACGCAGTATGGGCTGCCAAATGAAATGCAGTAACAAAACGAAAACACATCAATAAAAGAGCAACGCCCGCACAGACGGGCGTTGCTTTTGGTTTGTTCAGATGATCACTTTACAGAAGCCAGCGCGGCATCGGCCTTGGCGATCCACTCGGTGCGGTCGCCCAGTTCGATGGCTTCCAAAGTCTGCATGGTTTCGGCAGCCTGGGCTTCATCCAGCGTGCCATCCTTGGCAGCCTTCACAGCGGCAAAGGCAGCCTTGGCGGCATCCACCTGCCGCATGCCCTTGGCGAAACCGCCGCGCATGGAGGTTTCGATGCCGAACAGCTTGTCGAAATACTGCTCGTTGTTGGAGAACTGACCCAGAGAGCTGACGCCCAGACGGAAATTGCTCATGCCCTTGGTGTTCTTGAAACCAAAGCGCATGTAGTGCTTGATCTCTTCCTGACCTTCGCTGTTGGTCTTCTTCTCTTCCTCGTGAGTGTAGGAAACCAGATCAGCCAGGCGATAGACACAGGCGTAGGTGGTCTTGCCGAAGAACATGAACTTGTAGCGGTTTTCCACAAAGGCGATCAGACCAGTGGAGGGGGAAACGTACACGATCAGGTCGCTCAGGCCGGTCACCTGACGGAGCTTTTCTTCCTTCACCTTGGTTTTCTGCAGGGGAACGAAGATCTGGTTCCATACCTTGGTGCCGAACTCGATCTGCTCGATGTGGTCGGTCACGTCGGTCAGGGTGGCGGCTACACGGTCGAAGACCTTGAAGCACTTCTTGCTGCATACCTTGCGGCAGATGTAGTTGCCGTCCGCCAGCTTTTGGGCGCTGAGCAAGCCGATCTCAGCGCCGCAGATTGCACAGTTGTGTTTTGCCATAAGATGATACCTCCATGTATTTTTGTCTTTCTTTGTGCGCAAAGAAAGCGGGGTTCGTTGGTGGGGATCAGAACTCCCTCAAATACAGCGAGCCGTCCTCGCCGCTGATCTCGATGAAGGCGAAGTGGTATACACCCTCCGCATCCTCATAGCCAACGGCCAGGTTGGGGCTATCGCCCCATATCACAGCGCCCACATGCATCGGATGATCAGAATCCATCTGATACTGAATCTCCTCCAGCGTTGCCTCATACACATCTTCGCCGTGTTCTTCATCCCAGGCGCTCATGGAAACGCTGAAGAGATGTACATGATTGATCGTGGTATCCGTATACAGGACGAATGTTACTTTGGGCAGTTCCGGATCATCTGCCGCCATATAGTCGGCATATTCAAAATAAGTGTGTTCCTCATATTCCATGATGGGGAAAATGCTCGAATCGGCAATTTGGAGGGCAGGAGCAGGGCCGTCCTCATCTTCCCCGCCAAATGGATCTACACGCAGTGTGATCTGCCGCGGGAAGTGGAGCATTTCGCTGTACGCTTCCGCATGCATCAGGTTGATATAGCCGCTGCGGCAGCCCCATTCCACATAGACCCTTCCGTTGTCCATGATCACACAATCACGCACAATGGTATTTGCCGGAATGTAATCAAGGGGCTCCGTGCTGTCAACAGCAGCGTAGAAGGGCGCACCCTCCGGGGTGGTGGTGACCATCATGGCGTTGAAGGTAAGAGCGCCGTCGCTGGGCTCCAGATACTGGGCCATAATGTACCCGGCATAGCCGTCAAACTCGCAGTAGACCCATTGGTCGCTGTCATACCGGCAGTTGCTGACGATAGAGCCCAGCGAGACCTTTACCAGCCTCGAGGAGGAGGCACGGGGCTGCTTCCTGAGAGAGACCCATTCGTTGCAGTTCACTACCTGCATGTTGCCGATGTAGTCGCCCTCCTCGGCGAAGACAGAAATACAACCACTAACCAGCAGTACAGCCGTAAGGAAAAGGGACAGAATACCCGAAAGAATCTTTTTCATCATGCCTGCTCCTGTTTTTCGATTTTTTTGCGGTTGGTTTTGGTGTAAAGGAACAAATCCTGCTTCAGGCTCAGCTGCAGGCCGCCCTCGCGGGAGTATCCGGCGGCGCTGGATTGGCTGGCCGCCTGCTTCAGCTGGCCGATCAATCCACCCACCACGCACAGCGCCACAATCAGACCAACGATGCCAACAATCAGCATCGTGCCGCCTGCAAGCTGCTTGAGCAGGTACAGGATCAGCGCGCCGACGCCCATCACGCCTGCAAAAGCGCCTGCGCCCCACAGGAAGGCCTTGCCTTTGTCGGTGGGCACATCGCAGGTCAACTTGCCGGTCTGGCCGTTGATGGCGAAGGTGTAGGTCTTGCCGTCCTTCACGGTGGTAATGAGCCATACGGGCAGAAGCACCGCAGTCACCTTGCCGCCCTTGGAGGAGAAGCCTTTGCTGCGCTCGCTGACGCTGGTGTAGCCGGTAACGGTATTCCTGATGGCGGTGGTGATGCTGTTTTCCACCCGCTCCACAGCCCGCTTTTCGCAGTCTGCCGCATCCACATCCGCATGGTCGGCCAGCGAACCGGACAGCACGGAGGGGGAGAAGGGCACGGCCTTGGTCAGGTCGTAGGGCTCCAGCGATTCGCTGATTTTGTTGTCCAGCTTCACGCTGCCGTCCACGGGAATGTTTTCAAAGCTCATGGTGCCGCTGCGGTTGACGATGTAGTGCTCGATGGTCTCAATCTCCCAATCGTCGGTGCGCTGGGTGCGGCGTTTTTCCGCGCTGTAGACGATGGTGGCATCTGCATCGCAGTCGAACAGCCAGTAAGGCACATACAGCTTGCGGATTTCGGCAATCTGGTTATCCTTCTTGAAGATGTTGGGCAGCAGCTTCTTGCCCTGGAAGTAGTCCTCAAACATCTTCTGGGCTTCTTCCTTGGAGATGACAAAGGGAACCACCAGCTCGGGGCGGATGCCGCCCTCGATGCGGTCGGGCAGAATGGTGGGGCTGCCGCAGTAAGGGCACTCGGTGGCGGTGGTGGTGCCCTCGGTGATCAGCTCCGCACCGCAGCTTTTGCAGCGGTAGGCCTTCATCTGAGCCATATCGGCAGCGTTATAACCCTCGTCGGGGACGTCGAAATCGATGCCGCCGCCGGTCTGGGCAGCGTACATGGCTTCCACAGCAGCCAGGTCAAACTGGCTGTCGCATGCGCCGCAGATCATCTTCCCGCTTGCACCGTCAAAGGTGAGGGGAGAGGCGCAGTTGGGGCATTTGTAGGCAACGGTACTCATTGGTTCGCTTGCTCCTTATCGTAAGTTGTATGGGCTTTGACTTTGGGCTTGCGCAGACCCAGAACGGCCAGTACAGCGCCGATCAGCATAAAGACGATGGAACCGCCCATGATGCCGCCCTGGTTGGCGGACAGGATCTGTTCCTTGCTGAGTACGCCATCTTTCACAATAGGCCCCAGCGTGTCGTCTGCCACAAGGAGATTCCCCTGCTGGATGCCGGCGATGGTCATTTCCTGCTCACCGGCTCCGGTATAAACCTTGTAAGCGTAAGCCTTTGCGCCTTCTCGCTCCAAGGCAATTTCTTTATCCATCTCGCGGGTGATATGGGGAATATCCGTATTTCCACTGTATTCAAATGCATCGTAGTAGTATTTGCCACCGGCGATCACCCACCAACGTTCCGTCGGAGCACCCTCCTTGGTTTTTCCGCGGCCCAGCACATAGTCGTTGGCGCTGAGTTCCTCCATATTGAAGTCCTCATATTCGCTGTCGGCCGGAAGACCGATGAGCGTCTTTTCATCCAAGGCAAATTCACCAAGGGAAGCCTTGCCCACGATGCTCTTCTGGCCTTTGGATACCCAGCCATATTTATACAGCAATTGCTCGCTGGATGTCAGCTTGTACTCCTCAGCATAACGGTACGCCTTGATGGTGTCAAGTGTCAATCCCAATTCCTCGTCGTAGGCAGGGGCAGTCATCTCCAGCTTGCCGTGGATGATTACCAGTTTGCCTTCGTTTTCCGGCAGTACGACAGGCTCTTCCAGATAAACCGCATTCTCCAGCAGGGCTTTCTGACCGGGTATGTCCATCAGACCCTTAACGCCCAGCGCAAGCAGGGCAACGCCCAGCACCAGCAGAATGATTTTTCCGATATTTTTCATGATCATTTACTCCCTTATCTTGTTCCGCCGAGGATGATGCACAGATGCGTGCAATGCTCAGCCAGTATTTCCATGGCACACGCAGCTGTTTCTTATTCCTCAGGAACATTTTCTGCCCGGAGAAGGATGGATTCCACCCGGCCATTTTCATCAAAGGTGATGATCAGCACGCCGTCAAAACCTTCGTCATCGGCAGAGAGGGAATATGGGCTGACGGGCACGCGGTAGGTGCATTCGTCGTCGCTTTCATCATCCAGAAGCAGGTTGGCCTTCTTCAGGGTTTTCTTCACATCCTTCAGCTTATCGCCTACTTCTACGCCATAGAGGGTATGGCCTTCGCTGGTCAGTTCCAGTTCTTCAATATAGTACAGGCCGGAGATACGGATGCCATCGTTGCTGTATTCGGTGGCGTCGGCGTCTGGATTCTCTTCCAGAGCCAGATCTTCCTGCGCAAATTCGAAACTGCGCAGATAGTAGCCTTTCAGTTCCTTTTTGTTGCGATCCGGTCTGCGGGTATCATCGTAATCGATCTCGCCCACGACCACCTCGGCAAAGTCTGCCATGATCCAGCATTCTTTGTTCTTGTATTCCACCTGAAACCAGACGGTGCCCTTTTTGCCCAGCTGGGCATCCAGCAATTCGCCCAGACAGGTGTTTTTCTTCTGCGCCACGGTGGAAACCTTGTTCTCCTTACCGGGGCCTTTTCGCAGGTTGACTTTGCCAGCGGTGGTGAACACCATCATGCCTTCCACATCATCGCGGTTGATGTTGGAGGGTTTCTTGGTTGCCTTGGGTTTTTCAGGGGGGAGGAAGAAGAGGAAGATGAAGAAGCGGAGGAAGAGGAAGAAGAGGCAGCCTTATATGTCTCGGTCTGCTTTTCGTTGCAGGTCTTGCAGACACGCTCCTTGGTGCCGTCCTTGCCACTGGTGGCTTTTACAGTGATTGCCCACTCGCCCCAGTCATGGCCTTTGGCTTTGATTTCGGTAGTGGTTTTGGTATTGCAGGTCTTGCAGGTTTTTTCGCCCTTGCCGGCCTTTTCGCAGGTGGCGGCAGTGGTCACTTTGGTTTCGCCCCAGCTGTGGCCCAGTTTGGGAATAGTGCGCTCCTTGTCCGTTTTGCCGCATACGGAACACTTGGAGGATGCCTTGCCATCCTCTGTGCAGGTAGCCGCCTTGATCACCTGGTCATCCTTCCAGCTGTGACCGGCAGCAGAACCCACTTGCTGTTCCTTTTTTTCACCACACTTTTTGCATTCAGATTTCACGATTTTAGGCGTATCACATGTTGCAGGTGTTGTAGAAACAATACTCCAGTTGTGACCGGCGGAATAAACTGTCTCCGTTTTTTCTGCGCTGCAGTATTCGCACTGCATAACCTTCTGACCATCCTTGGTGCAGGTGGGGTCGGTTCTGCTCAGTTCGGTGGTGTATTCATGCTTTCCTGTGGGGTTGAGGGTTTCTTGTTTTGTTTCGTGACAATTTTCGCACGCAAAGGTTTCATAACCAGCTTTTACACAGGTGGGTAGGTTCTCACCGGTGGACTTCCAGCTGTGACCTGTCGCCGCGATTTCTTCCATCTTCGTCTCTTCGCATTTCCCGTTCATGCACTCGTAAATCCTCTGGCCTGCGGTCGTACATGTGGGCGGAATTCTGGAGGTGTACTCCCAGTCATGCCCCTTCGGAGGAAGGGTCTCATAATCTCTTGCACCGCAACGGCTGCATTCGGACCATTCTTTACCCCGTTCTGTACAGGTGGGCTCATCGGTGGACGAATACACATAGGAATGTCCCAGTTTGTCCCCGGCCTTTTCCGTCCAGGTGCCGCCACAATCTGCGCATTTCAGCACAAAGTAGGCAGGTTCTGTGCAATTGGCATCAGTAAAGCCAATCCGGTATTCTGCAGGCTGCACACACTGGCAGCCTGCCAGCGCCAGCGCCGGGATCATCAGCAGGAGAATCAAAACTGCCGCAAGAAAGAAACGTTTCATAATGAAAGGAACCTTCTTATTTGGTCTGTATTATGTTGATGGTTTCAACCGTCTTGGCTGCACAGGGGGGGATTACCAGTCGCGCATGTCTTCCGGCAACAGCCTAATGAAATGCGCATCGATAGCGCTGGAGGCAGCGCCGTATCCACTGGGAAATTTGCCGTAGCCGCTGGCGTGGACAGCGGTACCGTCAGCGAAAGAAAAGTTCACATTGAAGTGGGTTCCGTCCAGCAATGTGGAATCGGAGCCGCTGAAGCCGTCCCAAGCCAGCATACCGTATTGGGAGATGAAACCGGTCAGCGTATCCACCCATGCTTCATCCACCGGAACGGGGTAGGGTTCCTCTTCGTTGGCCATCAGGAAATAGACAGTATTTTTTCCTTCTTCTGAGCGAAATTCGTAGCCCTGCACCCGTTTGAAGTAGGAACTGCTTTCGGTGAAAGAAAACTCTGTTAATGCGGCATCGGGAACGCCATGTTCGTTAGGCGCTTTGTCGTTGGGTACAGGTTTTTGGCATCCGCCCAGCAGGAAGGCCGCACCCAACAGAAGACACAGCAGGATAGCACGTCTGTTCATGTTTCCTCCTTCGACCTTATGCGTCGGTTGGCAAGTATTCATTTCGACCTACAGAAATTTCCTCAGCATCATTTTACCAATTGGGTTGTTTTTTCGGAACTACACGAAAGTACTGTTTTCCGATTGGCGTGGAAAAAAGATACTTTTGTATAGTGGTCAAATATATGCGAAATTGCTATAATCAAAATGATAAGGCACATGAATAACTGCCGATATTGTGTATAAGGAAGAAAAACCTATGCCGCTGTCCAAAAAACGTTCGGTTACCTATTTACTGTTGATCGCAGCCGCATTGCTGTTTGCTTATTCACTGCGCTTTGTGTTTCACCCCATGACAGAAAACGCCCTTTCGGCCATCGCTATGATGACCCTGCGCTGGGCTATTCAGGTAACGCTGACGCTGCTCTGGTGCATATCCATCCGGCGGCGCATCCTGAACACCGCCATTCAGAAGATGCTGCTGAGCGTCGGCGGGCTGTTGCTTTTCTGGCAGGTCGCCCGCATTATCAAATATGACTATGTCATCGTCACCGGACCAATTGGCCGCTATTGCTGGTACAGCTACTATATTCCCATGGTGCTGGTGCCGCTGATCGGTGTGTTCGTCGTTGACCACATTGGCAAACCAGAGGGCTACCATTCTCCTGTATGGATGCGCTATCTGTTTATTCCGGCGCTGTTTCTGCTGGGCACGGTGTTCACCAACGACCTGCACCAGCTGGTGTTCACCTTCCCAAACGGTTTTGAAGCCTACAACAACGACTATGGCTACGGACTGATGTACATCCCGGTGATGGCATGGTTTGTGGTGCTGGCCATGCTCTTTGCGGTGATGCTGTTGTTCAAGAGCCGCGTACCGGGCAGCAAGAATTTTCAGCGGTTGCCGCTCTTTGTTACGATATTTGCCATTCTCTTCTGGGCTGGTTACACCGCTAAGCTCTACGTGGGCGACCTGACAGCAGTGGACTGCATCTTCATCGTCCTGCTGCTGGAGGGCGCCATCCAGAGCGGCCTGATCCCCTCCAACATGAATTACCGTGGGCTGTTTGAAAGATCCACCATCGCTGCCCGGATTGTGGACGGGCACGGGCAGACTCGCTACGCATCCGCCAATGCCGCTCCGCTGGAAAAAGCAATGATGGAACAAGCGCAGCATGAGCCCGTCGATTTGGGCGATACCCTTTTGCATCATCAGGCCATCCACGGCGGCCATATCTACTGGCAGGACGACGTCAAGACCATCAACCAGCTGGCGGAACATCTGCGGGATGCCAACGATATGCTGGGTGAGCGTTACGACCTGATGAAAGCCGAGGTAGAGCTTAAGGAACGCCGCCTGCAGACCGAAGAAAAGAGCCGCCTGTATGACCGCATAGCCCTAGAGGTCGCGCCTCAGCTGAACAAGGCAGATGCGCTGCTCAAGCGGAGCCGGGAGTATCCGGAGGAGGCCAATACGCTGCTGTCGCAGGTGTGCGTCATCAGCGCATACATCAAACGCCGTGCCAATCTGATCCTGCTGGGGGAAGAAAAGGCGACGGTGGCCGCCCGGGAGCTGGAATCCTGCCTGCGGGAATCGTTGGATAACCTGCGCCTGTGCGGCGTGATCACCTATCTGGACTGCCATTGCGACGGGCAGGCTGCCGTTGAGCAGATTGTTGCCATGTACGATTTGTTTGAGAATGTGACGGAAATGCTGCAAAGCAAGCTGAGTGCCATGATGGTTACGGCATCGTATACCGATGGGGTTCTGCGCCTGCGCATTCAAGCTGGCTGTAAGGAAGCGGTCAATGAGCCGTTGAACCTGACGCTGGAAGGCGGTACCGTCACCAGCGAAGCGCAGGATGAAGACCTGATCATCGACGCAATGCTGGAAGAGGGAGGTGCCAAGGCATGCTGACCTTCGCCTCCCTCCCCATGAACCTCAAGACCACCATTGCCACGCTACTGTTTCTGACCATGATCGCCGGGATCTGCACCTGTATGCTGGTGGGGAAAAAGCAGGGGAAAGCCAAGCTGTTCCTGCTGCCGGTATGCACAGCGGTCGTTGCAGCCATGCTGCTTCTGTACGCCTCCGTTATCCGGGCAGAACGTGCACCGGCGTATATTCCGGTCATCTCCCTGTGGTTTGAGCAGCAGTCGGTGATCTTTTCCCTGCTGGTGTGGCTGGCGATCGCATCATTCTTCGGTATGGTGATGATGGAGGAACGAAGCCGCCGCAAGAAGGCTATTACTCCTTCCTCCATCAAAGAAAGTCTCGACCAGTTGGAAACGGGCCTGTGCTTTTCCCAGCCCAACGGTCTGGTGCTGCTCACCAATCACCGCATGAATCAACTGAGCCATGCCCTTTTCGGCAGGGCGTTGCAAAACGCAGAGCTGTTCTGGCAGGCGTTGGTCTGTCAGGAGCCGGTAGCGGGCGCGGTACGAATCACCGCCGGTGAACAGCCCGAATTCCGCTTGCCGGATGACACCATTTGGACATTCCACCGGGAAGAACTGGACGGCGTTATCCAGATCGCCGCCGCAGATACCACCCGGCAGCACCTGCTGGTGGATGAACTGCGCATTAAGCACAGCGAACTGGAAGAAATGAATGCCCGTATCCGCACCTACGGCGACAAGGTGGACGAGTACGTGATTGCCCGGGAGCGGCTGGAGACCCGCGTGAATCTGCACGGTTTCCTCGGTCAGGCTTTGCTGATGACACGCCATTATCTGCAATATGAAACCGGCGATGCAAACAGAATCATCGATATCTGGCAGCGCAACATCGACGTGCTGCGGTTGGAAGCAGAACCCCAGCAGGACGCCGACTCCCTTGCAAGCCTCCGAAACGCTGCGAAAGCCATCGGCATGCAGGTGCATGTGAATGGGCAGCTGCCGGAAAGCCCTCAGCAGCGGAAGCTCATCGCCGCTGTCGGCGCGGAGACGCTGACCAATGCCGTGCGCCATGCGGGGGCAAAACAGCTGTGGATCGATGTGGAGGATACAGAGAATGCCTATATCATCCGCTATACCAACGATGGTACGGAGCCGACTGCAACCGTCACGGAGGGCGGCGGCCTGAGCACCGCCCGCAGAAAGATCGAAACCGCAGGCGGGCAGATGAAGCTGGAAACGGAACCGCGCTTTATGCTGACCATCATCTTTGAGAAAGGGGTGGGGATGGATGTATAACGTTTTGATCGTGGAAGATGACCCTATGGCGAGAAAGCTGATGGAGATCTTTATCAGCACAAGCCCCAATTACCACCTGCTGCCCTCGCTGGACAGTGCAGCCATGGCAGAGCTTTACTGCATGACCAATCGGGTGGATCTGATCCTGATGGATGTATGCACCGCTATGGATGCCAACGGCATCGAGGTGGCGGAAAAGCTGAAGCAGCTCTATCCGCAAACCAAGATCATCATCATCACCAGTCAGCCGGAGTACAGCTACATTGCCCACGCCCGAAAGATCGGGGTGGACAGCTTCTGGTACAAGGAGCCTACCGCTGAGGCGCTGCTCAAGATCATGGATCGAACCATGGTAGGGGAATCCATCTACCCGGATTCCGCACCCATCACCCGTCTTGGTGCTGCGCTCAGCAATGATTTTACCGAGCGGGAGATGGAGGTACTCAGGGAACTGGTAAGCGGCAAGACTGACGCTGCCATTGCCGAGACCCTTTGTCTTTCCGTTACCCGGGTCAAGCAGCACATTCTCCGCATTCGGGAAAAGACCCAGTTTGCCAACCGTACAGAGCTGGCAGTCCGCGCCAGGGAGAGTGGGCTGGTGATCGGGGAGTACCGGGGGGAATGAAACAAAGAAAGCTGTGCTATGGTGCACAGCGCTCGTTGTTTTACAAGGGCTCCCCCCTGCATCTCAGGAAGAATCCAAAGAAACCGGCGGTTTCGTGGCGCACAACTTTGCATGCAAAGTGTAGTGTGTTATACCTTTTGTGGGCGCTGACGCTGGAAAGGTGCTGGGCCGGCCAGGGCCTTGCCTGCGGCATGAGGGCAGGCGGATTTTGTGGATAAGTGCCACGAAAACACCGGGCTTTGCAGGAGCAAAAGCCGCCTGACCGGGAAGAGTTGGGGCAGGAATGCCTGCAGCCATGCGGAAGGCTTCCTGCCTCAACGTCCCACAAAAGGGATACTCACCCCGCCGCAGCGGATCACTCCCACGGGTCGGTGGCGAGCAGGGTTTCCTTCGGCAATTTGTCGTTATCACAGCCCAGAAGATACGCAATGGCTTTCCCGGCAAACACGTTGGTGCGGATGGTAGCCCCGTCAGCAAGCCGGACGATCCGTGCGGTTCCGTTTTCAAAATCGAATACGATCTCGCCCCATTCGCCGTCGCAGTCTGCCTGATACAGGTAGGCAGCGGCGGCGATTTTCTTTTTGCGTTTGGTCTTGTTGATCTGCTTCAGGAGAATGGCATGCAGCGCTCCGTCAGCCACCAGATGCTCCGTCAGATGTTCCACGGCTTTCCGGTAAGCACGTTCCGCTCCGCTGGTGCTTCTGCCTTCAAACAGGATGGCAAGCTCCTCGAAGGTGGGCCGCTTCTCCCACGATCCCACTCGTCCGCAGTTCATGCAGATGGATAGCCGCTTCTCCAGCAGAGTTTGTTCCCGGTAGTTCAGTTTGTCAAAAGCACGCTCCACCCGACTGGCCCGCATGCCGTTCCAGAGTCTCTCCGTGTAGTCCCAATGATCATCCTGGGTCACATCCATCTGGGTGCGTTCACTGTCATCATCACGTACTGTTTTGAAAAACGACTGACGGTTCCGAAGTCCACGGACAGTATCCAGGTACTCCTGAGCGAGAGCAGGATCGCAGTTGTATTTTTCTGAAAACGCTGCAACCGGATCCGATTCGTTGTGCCACATCCACGCCATGGTGCGCAGCATTTTGTAACTGCTCAGCGAAGATACCGACCATGATTCTTCTCCCATCAGAAACTTCTGGATCTCATCTTTCACAAATGGGTAGATGTAGGTGGTGAACTCCGCGCCTTTTTCAGGATCGTAATCCGACAACTTTTCCAAAAGCATCGTCTGACAGGACAGCTTAATATCCAAAAATCTTTCACCGCTGATTGCTTCGTTTGTGTCAGACAACAGCACTGACCTGATCCTTTGATTGAGAAAAAGTTCATAGTGATGCAGGAAGAACGAGAAGTACCATGTTCGCAGCGAAGGGCGGATCATTAAGAAGGCTGTATATATCGCTATCGGGATCGATCTGGATGGCAAGAAGGATGTACTGGGCATGTGGGTTGGCTAAAATGAAAGCGCCCGATACTGGACGACTGTACTCAACAGCCTGAGAAACCGTGGCGTGGAGGATATCTTTATTGCCTGTACAGACAATCTGACCGGATTCAGTGATGCCATCGCTGCGGTATATCCCCATACAGATATTCAGAACTGTATTATCCACTAGCTTCGCAATTCCAGTAAGTATGTTTCGTACAAGGATTTGAAACCGTTAATGGCGGATCTGAAGAAGGTTTACGCAGCCGTGGATGAACAAAGTGCGCTGGCTGCTTTGGATGACTTCGCTGAAATCTGGGACAAGAAATATCTCAAGATTTCCGAGTCCTGGCGCAAAAACTGGGCCAA
>JAGBDE010000037.1 GCA_017937655.1 Clostridia bacterium
GGGTTTGGGAGGGGCTTTTCCCCGAAAAGCCGCCTCCCAACGTCTCCCCCATCACCCGCGCACGACGACCTCGCCGGTGCACTCCATGATGGGGTCTTCCCGGACAATCTCCCCCACGCTGTCCACCAGAATGCGGCCGGAGCGGGGGTTTTTGATGGAGATGACGTGGCCGCGGACGTCGGCATCCACGTCGGAATATTCGAAAGAGAGGTCGGCGTCTTCCATGATGCAGTTGATCAGGCGCAGATCCTTGCAGTAGCACAGGGGCTGGGTGCCGATGATCTTGCAGTTGACCAGGGTGAGGCCCTCGGAGAACCAGCCCAGGTACTCGCCCTTGACCACGCTGTTTTCCACCCGGACGTTTTTGGCGTGCCAGAAGGCGTCCTTTGTGTCCAGGTTGCTGTTGCGGATCAGCAGGTTTTCCACGTACTGAAAGGAATATTTGCCGCTCATGCGGACATTTTCCAGGGTGATGTTCCGGCTGTCCAGAAACAGGTATTCCGAGGCGATTTCCGTGTCCTCCAGGGTGATGCCATCGGACTTCCAGCCAAACTCCTGGGAGCGGATGCGGCAGTCCCTCAAGCGGATGTTCTGACATTCGCGCACGGCCTTGATGCCGGTCATTTCGCTGTGGATGATGTCGCCGTCCGTAGCGTACCAGATGGCGGCGCGGGTCAGGTCGTCCATGGTGGTTTTTTTCATGGAAAAGCCGTGCACATGCCACAGCGGATACCGTAGGGAAAAGCGGCAGTCCTCCACGTGGATGTTGCGGGCTTCCTTCAGCACAGACTCGCCATCGGCGGGGCCAGCAAAAACGCAATGAAGCACGTCCGCGTTCTGCAAATGATACAGCGAACGTTCTTCGTCAAATGTTTGGTTGATGATGCGGGTTTCCATGGTTTTCCTCCATTTGTACATAGATGAACTTCGATATTATAGCACAGCTGCGGAGGAAAGAAAAGGTTAATGGACATAACGGGTATAATTTATTTTTTTGCGGGGATGCAAATGAACCCCGCGCAATGGGAAATCTGCTCAAAAACCAGTTCCGGAAAAGCGGCGGACAGTTCGTCGGCCACAAGGTAGATTTCGTCATCGTCCCAGTTGGGGCCGGATCGGGCCTTGCAGGCTTCCAGCGCCTGGCGGGTGGAGAAGGCCACGTCGCCCAGGAGGATTTTCCCGCCGGGGGCGAGGTGGCGCTGAAGGTCAGTCAGGAAGCGAATTTTGGCTTCGTCGGTCAGGTGGTGGATGGCGTAGGTACAGACGATGCTATCAAACTGCTGACCATCCAGCGACGCGGGCAGGCCGTTGGAAAAATCGTGGCGGATCAGGACGGCGGCAGGCATTTTCTCAGAAGCGATGGCGATCATCTTTTCGGAAAAGTCGATTCCGGTGATGGTGTAGCCGTCGGCGTAGAGCCTGGCGGTGAGCACGGCGGTGCCAAAGCCGATGTCCATCACCCGGCGGCCCTCCCCCGCCCGGATGGTTTCGTAGATCCGGCCCAGCACCTGCTTGTAGCCGGCGAAGGGGTAGGAATCGTCCTGGTCGCTGAGATGGACGGTGCGGTCATAATTGTCCGCCCAGAGGTCAAAGCCTTTGCTTGATAACATATGCGCCTCCAAAAAAGGGTTAGAAAAAGCAACATCCCATCGTGTGATGGGATGTTGCTTTTGGAGCGGGTGATGGGAATCGAACCCACGTATCCAGCTTGGAAGGCTGGCGCTCTACCATTGAGTTACACCCGCCTGTTCAAGGGGTTTGAGCCATACCCGGCATTCAAGGAAAATGGAGCGGTAGACGGGATTCGGACCCGCGACATCCACCTTGGCAAGGTGGCACTCTACCACTGAGCTACTACCGCATGCTCCATGATGCAGGAAGGCGATTGGTGCGGACGAAGAGACTCGAACTCTTACGCCTCTCGGCACCAGATCCTAAGTCTGGCGCGTCTGCCATTCCGCCACGCCCGCAGATCTTCCAACTTCCAGAAGAAATTGGTGACCCATCGGAGATTCGAACTCCGGACACCTTGATTAAAAGTCAAGTGCTCTGCCAACTGAGCTAATGGGTCACACGCAGGGTGCCACCACATTCTCTGGTCATCGGACCCCCTCGACATGGCGTGGTCTTCCAAACCACGGGCATTATAATACCACCCCTTCCACTCATTGTCAAGCACTTTTTTAAAAAACATTTCAAGAAAAAAACATTGCATTTCTCTTGACATCCGGGCGGTTCATTAGTATACTAATGTAGTTGCTTTGTGGTATTCTGCGTGCTGTAACAGTACGCAACACCATACATGAAATTCGTAAGAGGAGTTGTATTGTAATGTTCCGTACTTACCAGCCCAAAAAGCGTCAGCGCAGCAAGGTGCATGGCTTCCGTGCCCGCATGTCCACCAAGAACGGCCGCCGTGTGCTGGCAGCCCGCCGTCGTCGTGGTCGCAAGGTTCTCAGCGCCTAATTGCGTCTGAAGAATAACGGATAGCAGAAAACAACCGAAAAAGCCCGTCCCATTTCGGCATATCGGGTGAAGTGGGTACGGGCTTTTCCGATATAGTCCTGTTTCTTAGCTTACCCGAAAGGACGATGGGTTTTCCGTGCAGCGACAGTACCGTTTGAGCGCCAACGGGCAATTCAACTATGTGTACCGGCGTGGCAAAAGAGTGTCCTCCAAGGACCTGAGCCTGCTGTACATCAGCCACCGCCAAAAGCAGGTGGGCTTTTCGGTTAGCAAAAAAGTGGGCGTGGCCGTGGTGCGCAACCGCACCAAGCGCCGCCTGAGGGAATGCGTGCGTCCCCTCCTGCCCCAGATGAAAAAGGGCTATTATGTTTTTGTTGCACGGCCGTCCATCGCCCAGGCGGATTTTGACCAAATCAAAAATCAGGTTCATGCGCTTTTGAAAAAGCTGGACCGTCCCCCTAAGGCAGGCCAAACAAAATGAAGCAGTTTTTTCTGAAAGCTGTCCGTTTTTACCGCGCCAAGATCAGCCCCACTAAGCCGCCCTGCTGCCGCTTCACCCCCACCTGCTCCCAGTACGCCCTGACCGCCATTGAGCGCTTTGGTGCGTGGAAAGGGTTCTGGATGACGCTGTGGCGTGTTTTGCGTTGCAATCCGCTATGCAAAGGCGGCTATGACCCTGTTCCTGAAAAACCCACAACCATCCCCAAGGAGGAGGACTCCCTATGAATGCCCTGTTCGCAGGAATCCTGAATGGCATTAACACCGTGATTCAGAATTACGGCTGGACCATGGTTATTTTCACCGTTTTGATGAAGCTGCTTGTGCTGCCCCTGAACTACAAGAGCCGCAAGAGCATGCGCCGTATGGCTGAGATCCAGCCCGAGATCACCAAGTTGCAGAAAAAGTATGCCAACGACCAGCAGAAAATGAATATGAAAATGCAGGCCCTGTACGCCAAGTACAAGGTCAACCCCATGAGCGGCTGCCTGCCCATGCTCATTTCCATGGTCATTCTGATCATCATGTTCAACGCCATGCGTCAGGTTGCCAACACCAACCTGGCCCGCCAGACCCTGGAGCTGCTGGCCACCGGCACCCAGACCAACGAGTCCTGGCTGTGGATCAAGAACGTCTGGATGCCCGACACGCCTTTCGTGCCTTACGTCGCTCAGAACGCCAACTCCCTGGCCATGATCACCGAGGAGATCTGGAAGAACACCCTCAGCACCGTTCCCGCCGAATGGCTGCCCACCCTGGAAGGCATGGCCATCACCGCCGAGAACATCAACTCCACCGTTGTATTCAACGTTCTGTCCCAGAACGAAACCTGGAAGAGCCTGCAGGCTGTTTCCATGACCATTCCCACCGGCCTGTTCGGCACCTGGCAGATTTTCAAGCAGAACAACGGTCTGTTCATCCTGCCTGTGCTTGCCTGCGTTACCCAGTTTTTGATGAGCGCCGGTCAGAACCAGCAGCCCACCCCCGATAACGGCAAGGGCACCGGCAACTTCATGAAGTATTTTTTCCCGCTGATTACTCTGTTCTTCTGCTTCAGCTACAACGCAGCCTTTGCTCTCTACTGGGTGGTTTCCAACATCTATGCCTGGATTGAGACCATGGTGCTCAACAAAGTCATCGAAAAGAAGGACAAAGAGGAAACTGCGGTGATCGAGGAGGATGGCATCAAATGAAGTCTTATGAATCCAAAGCAAAAACCGTAGAAGAAGCGATCTCCCTTGGCCTGGAAAAGCTGGGCGCCAGCATTGCCGATGTGAAGATTGACATCGTCAGCGAAGGCGGCAAGGGCTTCCTGGGTTTCCTGGGCGCCAAGCCCGCCGTGGTCAACCTGACCATGAAGGAAGACGAAGCGGAACCCTCTGTGGTGGAACAGATCCTGGAAGCCAGCAAGGAGACCTCCAAGAGCGTCAAGGATCAGGCCGAAAAGGTCAAGCAGGCCGTGAAGGAAAAGGTGGTCGAGAAGAAGCAGGAGCTGGCCGAGGCTGCTGCTGAGGTGGAAAAGACCGACGCTGCCGAAGTCATCGCCACCGCCGTGGAAAAGACCGCACAGGAAGCCAAGGCTGTGGAGTTCCTGGCCAACCTGACCAAGCTGATGGGCGTGAACGTGACCATCAACTCCCACGTGGACGAGGAAGGCAATGTCCGCGTTGACATGCACGGCGATACCCTGGGCATTCTCATCGGCCGCCGGGGCGAGACCCTGGACGCCGTCCAGTATCTGACCAGCCTGTACGTGAACCGTGGCCAGGAAGGCTACACCCGCGTCACCCTGGACACCGAGAACTATCGCGCAAAGCGTGAAGAAGCCCTGATCCGCCTGGCAAACCGCATGGCCAACCGCGCCGTGAAGACCGGCCGCAAGGTTTCTCTGGAGCCCATGAACCCCTACGAGCGCCGCATCCTGCACAGCGCGCTGCAGAAGAACGACGCCGTGACCACCCACAGCGAGGGCGAAGAACCCAACCGCCACGTGGTCATCACCGTGAAGTAAAAAAATCCGCCGCAGTGAAAAGCTGCGGCGTTTTTTTGTGCGGATCATTGAAGCGACGGCAGTTGTATGGTACAATTTACCCAATACCAGAGAGGAGGCGGCTGCCGTGGCGAAAACCAAATATCAGCAACTGTCCGACGAACTGCGCAAGGATATTCTTACCGGAAAATACAGCGTTGGCCAGCGGCTGCCCAGCGAAAACGAGCTGGTGGCCCAGACCCATTTCAGCCGCCAGACCGTCCGCCAGGCCATGGACGTGCTGGAGCGGGAAGGCCTCACCACCCGCATCCGTGGCAGCGGAACCTACGTGAAAACCGGCCGCCAGCACCGCCAGCGCACCAATAACATCGCCGTGGTGACCACCTACATCGGCGAGTATATCTTCCCCGCCATCCTCCACGGCATCGACCATGTGCTGGCCAAGAAGGGCTACACCTCGCTGCTGGCCGCCACCCGCAACCGGGTGGACAACGAGCGGAAGATCCTCCTGGACTTTCTGGACAAGCCCATCGACGGCATGATCGTGGAGGGCACCAAGACCGCGCTGCCCAATCCCAACATCGACCTGTACGAGCAGTTTGAGAAAAAAGGCATCCCCCTGGTGTTCATCAACGGCTTTTATCCCGACCTGAAAAGCCCCGTTTACGTTGTGGCCGACGACCGGGCCGGAGGGCGCAGCGGCTGCCAGTGGCTGATTGAGAAGGGGCACAGGAACATCGCCGCCATTTTCAAGAGCGACGACATCCAGGGCCACCGCCGGTACGCCGGCTACAGCGAGGCCCTGCGCGACGCGGGCCTTTCCGTGGACGACGACCACGTGCTCTGGTACGTGACGGAAAACCGGGACGCGCTGATTGACAGCCATTGCCGCCAGATTCTGGAAGGCTGCACCGCTTTGCTTTGCTACAACGATGAGGTAGCGCTCCGGGCGCTACGGCTGCTTGGCCCTGACGCCGAGAAGGTGGAGATTGTCAGCTTTGACCATAGCACCATCGCGGCTCTGGCCTCCCCTGCCTTTTTCTCCCTGTCCAATCCCAAGGAAAAGCTGGGCCGACTTGCGGCGGAAAAGTTGATGAACCTGCTGGATGGTCAGGCGGAAACGCCCACGGTGCTTCCCTGGAGCATAGAGGAATAAATGCGAAGCATGAGGGGGTGCAGGGGCATCTGACCCGCAACCTCAGTCGGCGCGCAGTCTACTGCCGTAGCCTTCGCTTGCTTCGGTTGACGACTACGGGTCGCTAACGCCTTCGGCGTTGTGTCCACCGGACACACGCTTCCCTTCGTCCCCCCTGCCGGGGCTTGGGGCAGCGCCCCAAACCCTGCGCCGCAGCGCAAAACAAAAAGCACAGCCAGCCGAAGGCGCACGCTGTGCGTCTCTTTCTGTTATGTTTGCCTCCGGCGGCCCTGCCGGGGGCCTTCTTTTCTTCTGAAAAGAAAAGAAGCAAAAGAAGCGCTTACCAGATGCCTTTTTTGCTTTATGCGAGGGGGTGTCGGGGGAAATCATTTCCCCCGACCGGGGCTTGGGGCAGCGCCCCAAAAGAAGCAGGAAAGGCAACCCGCTCCTGCTTCTTTTTTACCCAATTTTCAGTTCATCCAGCTTATCAATCAGCCAGCGGGTCATGCGCTTGTTGGCGTCGTAGGCCTCAGGGTACTTCTCCTGGGTGGAGAACCAGGCCACGCAGACCATCTGGTTGGCAAGGAGCACCAGCGGCGCGGCCTTCTTCTCCGCATCGGTCAGGGGATTGACCGCGTCGTAGCCCCAGAGGATGTTCCGATAAAACCGGAGCCACCTCTCCCCCATCTGGTCGTCCCAATGGGAAAAGGTTTCCGACAGGACGGCGGTGGAGGCGTAGATGGGGTCAAAAATGCGAGCGTTGCGCTGGGACAGCTCGAAGTCAATGAAGCCCCATTGCTCCTTCTCCCGGATGATGTTAGCCGGGTTGGGATCCCGGTGGATGATCTGCCGGGGAAGCGCGGGATAGCATTCCTCAAGCTGCCGCATGAAGCGGTCGCAGAAGGCCGCGTCCAGGGACAGGATTTCCCGGGTTCTGGGCAAAGCCCAGTCCTTTACCGTGCCCAGCAGATTTTCCTCGTCCAGGGGCAGGTCGATCTTTTCCAGGGCCAAGTGCAGCTGGCCGATGACCTCGCCCACAAACCGGGCGCCGTCCTCGTATTCGTTCATGAGCAGTTGCCCGGCGGACAGGCGGTTGCCCGGCAGCCGTCGTGTCAGGCAGATGGTCAGCTCGCCGTCGGTCAGAAATTCCTGGCCGTCCAGAGTTTTCACCGGTGTCGCCGCCCAGAGGCCCACGTCGGCCATGGCGTTGGCCAGGGCAAGGTTCACCTTCATTTTGCCCGGGTTGGCCGTGTATTTCAGCACGTAGTGATCGCCCACGTAGCAGGCGTTTTCGTTCTTGTTGCCGGTTTCGTACACGATGTCGGCAATGGTTTCATTTTGCAGATTCCAGCGTTCAAGCCACTTTCTGGCTTGCTTGACAGTAATTTCCATATGTTCCTCCTTTTGCAGGTTCAGCCGGTACGGCCGCTTTGCCCTGCCTGCTCTGATATATTGGGACGGCTGACAGCCAAACTCCCGCCGGAAAGCCTTATAAAACCCGGCGTAGGTGTCAAAGCCGTAGTCAAGGGCGGCCTCCAGGCGAGTCCGGCCGCAGCGGATCTGGTACACCGCATGCAGCAGCCTACGCCGGAGGACGAACTGCATCACGGGCATGCCGGTGAAGGACTGGAACAGCCGATAATAGTGGAACACGGAAAACCCGGCCATCCGCGCCAGCTCCTCTGCGGTGATATCGGCCCGCAGGTTGTTTTCGATGTAGTCCACCCCTTGCTGGACAATGCTTTGATAATCCATCCTCCGCCCTCCTTTCCATGGGTTTTTGTAGCTACAAGTGGAATATATCACAGCCGAAGGAAAAAACATTTCCGGTTTTGCGATGTTACGAAAAAAGATACCCGGCCAATTTGACCGGGTACCTGAAAAGGTTGTTTTTGCTTAGTTGAAGCTCATCTGGGTGAACAGCTGCAGCACGGAGCTGGGCAGCAGGCTCATAGCGCTGGAAAGAACGCGCATGGCGTTGGCGCTCAGGCTGTTGACGTAGCTCATCAGCTCGCTTTCGTCCATCTTGAGCAGCTGCAGGGAACCGTCGATGGTGGCGGCGTCGATCATGGCCAGAGGCTCGTCGCTGACGTTGTTGCTCAGGTCGATGGTGAAGCCAAACATGGGGCTGTCAGATGCGACGGGAGCCACGGGAGCGGCGGCATTCTCGCGGAGGTACAGATCCATGTTGAGCACGCTGCCATCGTTGGTGGGCTGAGCGGACACGGCAAAGGTCATGGCCTCGCCTTCGCTGACCATACTGAGCCAGCCATAGAGAATCTCGTCCACGGTGGTGAACTCGCCGCCAATCTGCATTGCAACTTCTTCGATTTCGCCATTGTCGTCCAGCTCATTGAAAGCGCCGTTGATGGTGACCACGCCGTTCTTGTTATCCACAGCCACCACTTCGCCGTTGGCCTCGGCCTTGCCGTTCTCGGTGCCGATCATGGTGAAGGTGTAGGTGGCAACGTCGGTGGTGAGGCGGTTGAGCTTGATGTCAAAGCCGATCACGTCAGCGTCTTCTTCCACATCTTCCTTGGTGGTGAAGTACATGTCCATGCCCACGAACTCGGAGCCCTTCTTGACAAGATACATGTTCATGACCAGGTTCATGTCCATCTTCATGAAGTTGTCCTTGACTTCGGCCTTGACTTCTTCCAGGGTCTTGTTTTCCTGGGCGGCGACCTGGTTCAGGCTTTCTTCCATCTGCTTGCTGTCCAGAATCAGAACAAAATCTTCGCTGGTCATGGTCATGGTCATGCAGACGTCGGCGGGGTCGCGGAGATCGCTGGTGAATTCACCTTCGGTAACCTCGGTTTTGTTCATGACGGCAGTGGTAAAAGCAACCATGCCGGGGTCGTCGGGGTACATCTGGGCGACGGCTTCCAGGCCGGCTTCCTTGTCAAAGGTGAAGTCCACGGGCTCGGTGCTGACGTTTTCCAGGTTGTACATGGGGTTGTTGGCGGTGCCCACGTTGGCGAAGGTCTGACCGGCATAGCCCTCGAAGGCGGAGCGGAAGGCTTCTTCGTCAAAGTTGGGATCCTGCTTCTTCATTTCGGCAACCATCACGTCCATCAGGTCGTCCATGTCAAAGTACAGGGGCTGATCGCCCAGGATGGCGCTTTGGACAAAAATGCCTTCTTCATCGCCGCGGAAGGCAATATCCAGGGCGCTCTTGTCGTCCAGGGCCAAAGTGAGCATGCCGCTCTTCTCGCCGCTGAGGAACTTGATGGAAACGGCCTTGAACAGGTCGACCATGGCGCCGCGCATTTCATCGGGGATCTCGCTGAGGAGCATCTCACCGGGGGTGAAGCTGATCTTGACTTCCATGGCAGCCAGGGAGGTCAGGGGCAGCATCAGCGCAAGTACCAGGCTGAGTGCAACGGTAATCCAGGTGCGTTTTTTCATTCTTCTATCTCCTTTCAAAATTGGGGGCAGGTTTGAGTACGATTGTATGATACTACACTTTCCCTGCTTTGTCATGCCGCAAAACCGGGAAACAGCATCCGGGGGTCCCAAATGTCATTTTTTGTGTTTTACTGTTCCTTCTTCAGCCACACGGTTTCGTTCACGATGGGGGTGTAGCTCTGGATCAGCTTGACCACCTTGGCGCCCACGTTGGTGTCCTCGTAGTCCAGGGGCATGGCCCGGGGCTCGTTGTTCTGCTGCATGGCGATGGCCAGCTCTGCGGCCTGCTGCACGCTGCGCTGGGTGATGCCGCCGATGACCACCGTGCCCTTGTCCAGCACCTCAGGGCGTTCCGTGGAGGTGCGGATCAGCACGCCGCAGAAGCCCAGCATGGCGCTTTCCTCGCTGAGGGTGCCGCTGTCAGACAGCACCACCAGCGCGTTTTTCTGCAGGTGGTTGTAGTCAAAGAAGCCGAAGGGCTGCATGCTGCGCACCAGGGGATGGAACTGGAAGTTCCGCTTCTCAATGAACTTGCGGCTGCGGGGGTGGGTGGAGTAAATGACGGGGATCTGGTAGGTTTCCGCCATGTGGTTGATGGCGTTCATCAGGGAGAGGAAATTGTCCTCCAGGTCGATGTTCTCCTCGCGATGGGCGCTCACCAGGATGTACTTGCCCTTCTCCAGGCCCAGGCGGGTAAGGACGTCGCTGCGATCGATGCCCTCCATGGCGCTATTGAGCACCTCCCGCATGGGAGAGCCGGTGACGAAGATGGTCTTGCCGTCAATGCCCTCGGACAGGAGGTAGCGGCGGCTGTTTTCCGTATAGGGCAGGTTGATATCGGAAATGTGGTCGACGATCTTGCGGTTGATCATCTCGCTAACGTTCCAATCCCAGCAGCGGTTGCCGGCTTCCATGTGGAAGATGGGTACCTTGAGCCGCTTGGCGGAAATGGCGCTGAGGGCGGAGTTGGTATCGCCCAGAACCAGCAGTGCGTCGGGCTGCTCCTTCTGGATGACCTTGTAGCTCTCGGCAATGATGTTGCCCATGGTCTCGCCCAAATCGGCGCCCACTGCGTCCAGGTAGTAGTCCGGCGCGCGGAGCTGCAGCTCCTTGAAGAAAATATCGTTCAGTTTGGGGTCGTAGTTCTGGCCGGTATGCACCAGGATATGATCAAAATACTTGTCTGCAGTCCGGATCACCGCAGACAGGCGGATAATCTCCGGCCGGGTTCCCAGAATGGTCATCAGCTTGAGCTTTTTCATTGGTGTTCCTCCTTTGCCACAGGAAGGCGCATGGTATCGGGATGAGCGGGGTCGAAGACCTCGTTGGCCCACATGAGGGTGAGCATGTCGGTATCGCCGGTGTTTTCGATGTTGTGGGTGTAGCCGGTGGGGATGTCCACCACGGTGGGCACATCGCCGCTGACCTTGTAGGAAATGACGGTGGTGTCAAAGGGCTTGCGGAAACGGATGACGCCCTCGCCCTGAATGACGATGAACTTCTCGTGCTTGGTGTGGTGCCAGTGCTCGCCCTTGGTGATATGGGGCTTCGAAATATTCAGGCTGACCTGACCGTGACCGCCCATGTGGATCAGCTCCGTGAAGGAGCCCCGGTAGTCGCTGTGGGTGACGGGCGTGCGGCTGAAGTCCTCCGGCGGCAGGAAGCTGAGGTAGGTGGCGTACAGCTTGCGGGTCAGGGGATCGCTCTGGTCGGGAACGGTCAGGCTGTCCCGCATGCCCGCAAAGGACTGGATCAGGTCCGCCATATGACCCAGCAGAGTTTCGTGGACGGGCTGGACTTCGCAGAAATCGCCCACCCGGTTGGGTTTGCCCTCCAGGGCGGACAGGAACTCAGCGAGGATATCGTCAATATAGACCAGGCGCAGCTTCACGCTGGGGTCGTTGACGGTGATAGGCAGCCCCCGGGCCACGTTGTGGCAGAAGGTGGCCACCGCGCTGTTGTAGTTGGGGCGGCTCCACTTGCCAAAGGCGTTGGGCAGACGGTAAAGGTAGGTTTCCGCGCCGGTGCGGCGGCCGTAGTCGGCCACGGCTTCCTCCGCGGCCAGCTTGCTCTTGCCGTAGGGGTTGTCCAGCGCGGCCTGGATGGAGCCGGACAAAAGCACGGGCGGCTTCTTGGCGTTTTCCAGCATGGACAGCAGCTTCACGGTAAAATCCGCGTTGCCTGTCTGGAACTCGCTGGGGTCGGTGGGCCGGTTCACGCCCGCCAGATGAAACACAAAATCCGCCTCGCGGCAGGCCTCCGCCAGGGCATCCTCCGAATCCTGCACGTCGATGGGATACAGCCGGTAGCCCTTTTCTTCCGGCAAAGTTTTCAGCGCCTCGCACAGGTTCTTGCCCATGAAGCCCCGGGCGCCGGTGATGAGTATATTCAAGGATCTTGCCTCCTTAACAGAGCATAAATCTTCAGTTTCATCTTACCCCTAAGAGGGAAATCTGTCAATGGAAAGGCTGGTATTTCCTGCGTTTTGCTTATTGTTACATAAAAATGAATTGCCACCTGACAAAAGCAGGTGGCAACCATTTTATTGAATGTACGTTTCAAACTCCGGGCTGAAATACTGGCTGCCGTCCTGGGCGATCCACAGGGCCTCCGCACCGAAAAGCTCCAGCAGGGACTGGCCCTCCTCCACGGGCAGCAGGTACAGGGCGGTGGACAGGGCGTCCGCCACGCCGGAGTCGGGGCAAAGGATGCACACCGCCCGCCAGGTGCCGCTGGGCTGCAAAGTGCGGGGGTCGATGATGTGCCCGTAACGCACGCCGTCCACGGTGAAATAGCGCTGATAATCGCCGCTGGTGACGATGGACACGCCGTCCACCCGGAGCACGTGCAGGTAGCTGTTGTAGATATCGTCCGGGTTCTGCACGCCCGCCGTCCAGTTTTCGCCGGTAAGAGGGTTATCGCCGGTGGCACGGATGTTGCCTCCCACGGATAGCAGCAGGCCTTCCGGCAGTTCCTGGCAGATCTTCTCCACCGCAAAGCCCTTGCCGATGGCGCCCACGTCCAGGCTGGCCAGGGGATCGGTCAGGTAGACGGTGGAGGCGGCTTCGTCGATGACCAGCTTGTCAAAGCCGGTGTGCAAAGCGGCTTCGGAGAGTGCGGCGGGGTCGGGCAGATAGGCGTCCTCCGGATAGTCGATGCTGTAAACCCGAGCGTCGTGCCACAGGCGCAGAACGCTGCCCATGGTCACGTCCACCAGGCCGCCGGTTTTCTCGTGCATGTCCCGGCAGAACAGCAGCAGGTCGATGATCCGCCTGTCCACCTCCACCGGGGCGATGCCGGCCATGTCGTTGATGGTCTTGAGATTGTTCACGCCCTCATAGCTTTCGTAAATATCGTACAGCTGATGGTACTCCTCCAGCCGGTCGTGCACGTCCTGGGCCTGCGCCCGGAAGGCCTCCGGGCTGTCCGCGCAGCCCACCACCATGGTCACGGTGTTGAACAGGTTGAGGAACGATGCGCTGTAACGTTTCATCTCCGCCCGGGCCAGGCCAGGCAGAAGAAGCAGGCACAGGAAGATGGCGCAAAATCGTTTTTTCATAATGGCTCCCTTACAATGGAAAAGGCTGCCCCCGGAATTCAGGAGGCAGCCGAGGGATTGAGATTGGATTACTTGCCAGCCAGCTCGATGAGGGTCAGGAAGTCGCCAATGCCGATGGTCACGGTAGCGGCCAGGTCAGCGTCAGCGGGCTTGCCTTCGGTGACGGCGATGCCGGTCACGTCGGCCACGGTCTTGCCCACCACGTAGGCGCTGAAGTTGTCGGCCTGCTCAAACCACTCGTAGGTGGCGCCGCCGTAGGTCTTCATGTTGTAGCCTTCCTTCAGGGCATACTTGCTGGTGACGGTGTCACGGGGGCCGCCGGTGATCTGGCCGGCAGCGTTGAACTTCACGGTGGCGTCCACGCAGTCGATGAAGCAAGAGGTGATCACATCGCCGTCGAAGGTGACAGCGGCAACGTTGGTAACCAGCTGGGTCTGGCCTTCGGCCTCAGCGGTGGCGTCCTTGGAGCCGGCGGTGCTGGAAGAATGGACCAGCTTCAGGGTGTCGCCCTTCTTGGCGCCGCGGTGGGTGGCGTTGTTCACGGCCTCCTCCACGTAGGGCAGGAAGTTGTAGGTGGCCAGGGTGCAGCCGGCAGCCAGGTCAGCGTCGGCGGGCTTGCCGTCTTCGGTCAGGGCCATGCCCTTCAGCTCGTCGATGGTCTTGCCAACGCAGTAGTTGGCAAAAGCAGCAGCCTGCTCGTTCCACTCAGCATTGATGGAAGAAGCCACGCGCATGCCATAGGCATCGCCCAGGTCATTCTTGCTGAGGACGGGAGCGGTTACGTCGCTGGTCAGCTTGCCGGTGGCATCGAAGGTGATGCCGGCGGTCAGGTTGTCGATCACGCAAGCGTCAATCACGCCGTTGTCATCCACGGTGACGGCGGTCATGTAAACGTTCACCTTGATGGAACCGGTTTCAGAGCCAGCCATGTTGGTCACGAAGGACACGCCGGTCTTCACGGGAGCGGCTTCTTCAGCCATGGCGGGGATGCAGCCTAGCAGCATGACAGCGCAGAGAACCAGAGAAAGCACTTTACGCATGGTTTTTTTCCTCCAAATTTGATCATGTTTGTGCATAACAGAACAATCGTCCGTTAAAACATTAACAATAATACAACAAAAAAACACTCTTGTAAAGTACTTTTCACAACATCCATCATTTTACAGATGTTTGCCCAGCAGGAAGCTTTCCAGCTTACTGGCAGGCCACTTTACGGGCTTTGCGCTGTCCGTGAAGGTCATATGGACGGGCTGTTCCTCGTTCAGGCGGGGCCAGAAGGGCAGATCCTTGCCCTGGCTGTCCAGGCCGTTGGGGTCGCCCGTGCGGATGAAGTTGACCCAGTAATCGCACATCTGGCGGGCCAGGTCGTAATGCTGACCGGTAAAGGGCCGCCAGCACTTGGCCAGGGTCTCGAAGAAGAACCACAGGTCCACGGAATGGAAGGTGCCCGGGTTGTCCCAGCCGGGGATGAAGGCGTCGAAGTTATAGGCATACAGGGGCTGGTCGATGCTTTGCTTTTCGTTCATGCGGGCGGCGCAGCGGATGGCAAAATCAATGGAGTGCACCAGGCCCTCCTTGGCGATGCTCTCCTTGGTGGCGGGATGGCTGAACAGGGCGGAAAATTCCTCGCCGCTCTGGAAGCATTTCTCGCCCAGGGCGAAGAGTTCCTCGTCGTTTTCAGCGGAAGGGGCGATGGTGAACTCGCTGCTGGTCTGGCCCAGCAATACCGGGCAGATGACCCGCTCCGGATGCAGATACCACTCGCTGCTGGGATACACGCTGAACACGCCGTCCACGGCCTCGCCCCAGCAACCCCAGGGCTGCTCCAGGCTCTTGTCCTCAATGAATCGTGCAGGCAGAGCCCGGGCTTCCTCCAGGGTCTTCACGCCCAGGATCTCAAAGAACCGCTTGCCCTGTTCCTCCGCCCGCTCCATGGTCAGGGGGAAGAGGCCGAACATACCGTCGTAAGGCTGACGGAAAGTACCGCTCTGGACGATGGCCCGCTGGAACAGGCCCTTGTTCTGGGGGCTGGTCATCTGGGCGCAAACGCTCATGCCGCCGGCGCTCTGGCCGCCGATGGTGATGTTCTCCGGATCGCCGCCAAAGGCCGCAATGTTCCGCTTGACCCAGCGGGTAGCGCACTGCTGATCCAGGAAGCCAAAGTTGGCGGGGGCGTCCGGGTTTTCGGCGGTGATCTCCGGGTGGCACAGGAAGCCAAAGGCGTTGAGCCGGTAGCCCACGGTGACCACCACGATGCCCCTGCGGGCCAGGCGCTCGCCGTCAAACTCCATTTCAGCGGTATTGCCCACCTGCAGGCCGCCGCCAAAGTACCACACGTACACCGGCATGTTCTTGCGGCCGTCGGCAGGGGCCCACACGTTCAGGTACAGGCAATCCTCGCTCATGGGCAGCTCCGCGTCCACGGCCCACTCACGGGCGTAGATGTCGGTGGCGGGATCGCCGGCGCAGTTGGCCTGCATGGCAATGGGGCCAAACTCGGCGGCGAAAAGCTCGCCCTCCCAGTCCGGGCAAGGCTGGGGCGCACGCCAGCGGTTCGGGCCGATGGGCTTGGCGGCAAAGGGAATACCCTTGTAGCTGGTAATGCGGGGATCGGCGGCGGGAAGGCCGCGCACCCAGCCGTTTTCTACTTTCACTTTGCGGATCATGGTTTTATCTCCTTTATTGTTTTATGCAGGGCTATCACAGATCGTTTGCATTCGTTTCACGGAACGCGCTTCCGTATTTATGACAATTATATATCGGGGTTGTTCTTACAGCAACGCAAAAATTACAATTTATCCAGACAAAAATATCCTTTCCAACTTTATTAACTGTCTGGTATTGATTACAATACATGCAAAAATGTAACTACATACTTCTTGTCTGTCCGAAAAGGAGAGAGTCAGTTTGTCTCCTTGTATTCTATGAGCAGCGTCCAGAGGTTTTTTATCGGAGAAATATACACATCAACATGGAAGACAACCATTTCCCCCACATCCATTTAGCAAAAACCTGGCCAACAGAACAAGGCCATATGCATCTATGTCGGCCATGACTACAGCAACTCCCCTTCGACTGACCCCTATAAAACCACGAGCCGGACAGATAGACCGTCCGGCTCGTAGTTTTATATTTAATACTAAGCTTTTTACGCCGCCATCACTCCGCGGGCTGTTCTTCCTTCTTCCCGGCCAGGCGGTCAAACCACTTGAAAGTCAGGGGCCAGACGCAGCCGGCGAAGGCAGTCATCAAGAAGTAGCGGATGCCGTCGCCCAGATTGTGGGTGCCAAAAATGGCCCGCAGGGGGATCTTGAAGCCCTCCTTCACGGCCAAAACCAGCGCAAGGCCCAGCAACATCTTGAGAAGCTGCACCCACCACACGCTCTTGGTCTCAAAGCGGATGAAGCGGCTTTCTACCTCGAAGGACAGCCACAGGCCCGCCATGCAGCCCAGCATGGTGTAGGCGTTCTTGGTGCCGTGGGTCAGGTTGTGGGGATCGGTGTCCGCAGGGAAGGCGTACAGCTCCACAAACAGCAGGTTGGCAATCGCGATGGCCATCATCACCGCAAAGAGGATGCGCATGGTGCGCTCGTTGCCCGTGGCCTTGTGCATCAGGGGGTACAGGAGGAAAATCAGCGCGGCGGCGATGAGCAGGGACACGCCCACGTCCAGCGGGGTGTGCACGCCCAGGTACATCCGGGAGACGGCCACCAGCAACGCCAGCACAATGCAGCCAATGCGCAGCCAAAGGTTTTTGTTCCAGCGGGCGATACTGCCAAAAAGGCCCACCGCGGTCTGGGTATGGCCGCTGGGGAAGGAATAGCCGGTGGCCTCCGCCCGGGCGCTTTCCACGATGGTAAAGCTATCGTCCTGCACCCAGGGGCGCGGGATGCGGCAAAGCAGCTTCAAAAACTGGTTGACCACGGTGCCCACAAGGCCCATGGCCAGCAGGTAGTAGCCCTCCCGCTTGTTGACGCACCAGAAAAACAAAATGCCCAGGACGATGAAGATGGTCTCCTCGCCCAGGTGGGTGATTGCGGAAAAGAAGCCGTCCAGGAAGGGTGTGCGGATGCTTTCCAGCCAGCGCAGAATTTCCATAAGGTTCCTCCTCTTTCTTTTGTGTTGGAACTTGTTTCATTATATACTGAAACCTGAAAAGAGAAAAGACCCCCGCGCCCGAAATTTGTGGATTTCACCGCCCGCAATATGGTCAACCATGCAGAAATGTGCTAAAATATGGCTATCCGGTTTGTTCATGCTGCGCCATACGTCTTTTAGCAAGGAGGATCCTATGAAACAGCTGATTTCCCTCATTCTGTGCCTGCTGCTGGTTTTCCCCGCCTGCGCCCTTGCCCAGGGCGATATGATGCAGGTGGTGAACTGCAGCGAGTGGGTCTCCCTGCGCAAGGATCCCGACTCCGACTCCGTCCGCCTGCTGAAGGTACCCCTGGGCGCGGTGGTGGATGATTGCACCCAGGACGCGGACGGCTTCATCCGCTGCAGCTACAACGGTTTCTACGGCTTCATCCTCAGCGAATATCTGGCCCCCTACACTCCCGCCCCGGAGGAAACCCAGGACGATCCCTCTGCCGAGGGCGGCGATTACACCATCACGTCCTCTCCCATCATGAGCCAGAATATTCTGGACGTGCTGCCGGATTTCCCCTCCCAGGAGATCCTGTCCGAGGCCGGCACCAACGTGCTCACCTACGAGTTTGACAGCTACACCGTCATGGTGCAGCGGGCGGGAAAATCCACCCACGAGACCCTCCGGGCCGTGTGCTACGACGAAAACGGCACCGCCCTGTGGCAGGTGTCCAATGCCAGCGATACCCTCACCGAGCTGACCCAGACCTACGCCTTCATCGCCGGCGCGACCCAGGATCCCCTGCTGGTGATTTTTGTGGCAGGGAAAGGCTTCCATGCCTATGACATCGGCCCCTGGTCAGAGCTCAGGTGGCAGTGTGTGGCCGACGAAGCCCTGGCCGTCAGCGGCGGGCTGAGCTGCCAGGTGGATGCAGCGGGCAACATCTACGCCTGCGGGTTTTCCAATAGCGCGCCCATTTGCATCGGGCCGGACGGAAGCCTGCTCTGGGCGGCCCAGAACCTCCGGGCCGACGTGTACAACCCCTGGAAGCTGGAATTGAGCGAAACCGGCCTCAACGTCTACTACAACGAACTACCCGACTATCCCGGCATCTGCAACGTGGCCAGCTACGATATGGGCGGCAACCAGGTGCAGGTGTTCCAGCAGGAAATGCAATAAACAAAGCCCCCAAGGCGGCTCTGGCCCTGGGGGACTTTTTTACATGTTAACCTGCATCAGCCCGTGCTCCGTGCAGTAAAGGAACAGCTTGCCACGGCGCATCCTGGGCAGGCGGAAGGCTGCGTCCTGCTCCGGGTAGAGCTTCTGGATCAGCACCCGGTCGTACTCCTGCCAGGCTGCAAAGGACAGGTAGTGCTCCTTGTCCATGGGATGGTCAAAGGTGAAGTACAGCTCGTCCTCCACCGTTTCCACCCGGGGCGTGTGGCCTTCGTCCGCCCGTGCGGGCGCAAGGGGGCTCAGCTGCCGGCCGCAGCAGCTGATATCGCTCCGGCCGGTGGAGGTGAGCAGGCTGCCGCACACCGGGCAGAGAAAAAACTTCAGTCGGTTCATGTTTCCGCCGTCCTTTTTGCTTTCATTGAGGGTGCCGCTGACCAAAGCGGCCATGTCCACCCGGAACTCCCGGGACAGGGCGTCCAACAGGGAGATATCCGGGCAGCCCAGGGCCCGCTCCCACTTCGATACGGCCTTGTCCGTCACGCCGATCCTCCGTGCCAGCTCCGCCTGGGTCCAGCCCTTTTCCCGGCGCAGGCTTTTGATCAGTGCGCCGCATTTTGCTTGATCCATCACAGCGCCTCCCTTCGTTTTTTCTACCATAACACGAAACGCCTTCTCCGGCAACCGACGAACCGTAGAGTTCTCACAGGTAAATAACTGTTGTTACAAAATCAAAAACATGCTATACTCTCTCAAGCCAATCCAGCAATCCCTTTTATGGAGGACTATACAAATGGAAATTCCCGCTTTTTCTATGGAACTGTTTCAGGAAACCGCCCGTGCCGCCGCTGCCGAGGGCTGCGTGCTTCTGAAGAATGAAAACGGCGCGCTGCCCCTGCAAAGCAGCTGCCGGGTGGCGGTTTTTGGCCGTACCCAGATGAATGATTTCAAGAGCGGCCTGGGCTCCGGCGGTCTGGTCAACGCCCGGTATGTGGTGGGCGTGTATCAGGCCCTGAGCGAGGTTTGCGTGACCGACGCCGCCCTGCGCCAGACCTACGAAGCCTGGACGAAGGATCACCCCTTTGACGTGGGCGACGGCTGGGGCAGCCATCCCTGGTACCAGCAGGAAATGCCCCTGTCCGACGAACTGGTGGCGGACTGCGCGGCCCGGAACGACGCCGCTGTGGTCATCATCGGCCGCACCGCCGGCGAGGACCGGGACAATGCCGACGCTCCCGGCAGCTGGCTCCTCACCCAGGACGAGGAAGCCATGTTGACCACCGTCTGCCAGCATTTCCCCCGCACCATCGTGGTGCTGAACGTGGGCAATATCATCGACATGAACTGGGTGGAGCGCATCGGCCCCGCCGCTGTGCTCTACGCCTGGCAGGGCGGACAGGAGCACGGCAACGCCGTGGCTGACGTGCTGTCCGGCAAAATCGCCCCCTGCGGCCGACTGACCGATACCATCGCCCGCAATGTGGAGGACTACCCCTCCGCCCCCGGTTTTGGCGACCCTCAGCGCGTTGCGTACGCCGAGGATATCTACGTGGGCTACCGTTATTTCGAATCCTTTGCCAAAGACAAGGTGCTGTACCCCTTCGGCAGCGGCCTGAGCTACACCACCTTCGCCCATCAGCCGCTTTCCTTTGACTGGGACGGCGAGAAAGCCGTCATCCGCCACCAGGTGACCAACACCGGCAGCGTCGCCGCCAAGGAAGTGGTGCAGGCCTATGCCCGGCTGCCCATCGGCCTGCTGGGCCAGCCCGACCTCAGGCTGTGCGGCTTTGCCAAGACCGGCGTGCTGGCCCCCGGTGAAAGCCAGGTGGTGGAGATCGCCGTGGACGTGGAGCGTTTGGCCTCCTTTGACGACAGCGGCGCGACCGGCAACCGCAACTGCTACGTGCTGGAAGCGGGCGATTTTGCCTTCTTCACCGGCCACGATGTGCGGGACAATCTGCCCGCCGGCAGCTTCTGCCTGAAGCAACTCCGGGTGCTTTCCAAGCTGGAAGAGGCCTGCGCCCCGGTGGAAGCCTTTGACCGGATGCACCGCAATCCGGACGGCAGCCTGACCCGTCAGCCTGTGCCCACCCGCACCGTGGATCCGGCTGAGCGCCGCCTGGAGCGTCTGCCCCGGGAGCTGCCCGCTCCCAGCGAAACCGGCCTGACCCTCCGTGACGTGGCCGAGGGCCGCTGCACCCTGGAAGCCTTCGTGGCCCAGATGACGGACGAGGATCTTTGCTGCATCGTCCGGGGGGAGGGCATGAGCTCTCCCCGGGTCACTCCCGGCACCGCAGGCGCTATGGGTGGCGTATCCACCCGCCTGACGGACCTGTTCGGCCTGCCCACCGCCTGCTGCTCCGACGGCCCCAGCGGCATCCGTATGGACTGCGGCAACAAGGCGTTCTCCATGCCCAACGGCACCAGCCAGGCCTGCAGCTGGAACGAGGAGCTCATCACCCGGCTGTATCAGCTGGAAGGCCTGGAAATGCGCATGTACCAGGTGGATGCGCTGCTGGGCCCCGGCATGAACATCCACCGGCACCCCCTCAACGGCCGCAACTTTGAATATTTTTCGGAAGATCCGCTGGTCACCGGCCTGATGGCTGTGGCCCAGCTCAGCGGCCTGCATTCCGTGGGCGTGACCGGCACCATCAAGCACTACGCCTGCAACAACCAGGAGTTCTCCCGCCGCCTGGTGGACGCCGTGGTCTCCCAACGCGCTCTGCGGGAGATCTACCTCAAGGGCTTTGAAATAGCCGTTCGGCAGGGCAAGGCCTGCAGCGTCATGACCACCTACTGCCCCCTCAACGGCTGCTGGACCGCCAGCCACTACGACCTGAACACCACCATCCTCCGGGGCGAATGGGGTTTCAGCGGCATCGTGATGACCGACTGGTGGGCCGCCGGCTTCGAGGAAGGCGCCGAGGCATCCCCCCGGCTGGTAGCCTCCATGGTTCGCGCCCAGAACGACCTGTTCATGGTCACAAACAACGCCGAAACCAACTCCGGCGGCGACGACTCCATGGAAAGCCTGGCCCAGGGCAAGGTGACCCGGGCCGAGTACCAGCGCAGCGCCATGAACATCTGCCGCTATCTGCTGACCACGCCCGCCTTCCAGCGGAAAATCGGCCAGGTGACCCAGCTGGACCGCCAGCTGGAAAAGATGCGGGACGAGGAGGGCGACGTGATCCTCAACGTGACCGAAGTGAACGTGGACGCAGAGGCTCTGCTGGACGGCGCATCCATGGATGTGGCCCCGGGCCGCACCAGCCTGTTCCAGTTCAAGCTGGCCAAGCGGGGCCAATATCGCATTGACGTAACCTGCCGCGCGGCCGCCAACCTGCCGGATACCGCCCAGGTGCCCCTGTCCGTGGCCATGGATCACTTCCAGCTGGGCACCCAGGTACTGACCGGCGCGGACAAAAATTGGACCACCCTCAGCTTCACCACCCGGGAGATCCGCCGCAGGCTGATCTGTTATGTCAAGTTCTTCTTTGCCGTGGGCGGCATGGAGGTGCGGGACGTGCGCGTCACCCGGATCCAGACCTTTGAATAAGGAGTTTTGCCAGATGATCAGCCAGAAAATCCGCGCCCTGGCCCCGGAGCAGGATCCCCTGCGGATGGGCATGGGCTGGACCGTGGACGACCTGTCGAGGCCCCAGATCATGGTGGAAAGCACATTTGGCGACAGCCACCCCGGCAGCGCCCATCTGCTGGGGTTGGTGGAGGAGGCCGTGTCCGCCGTGAACCAAAGCGGCGGCAAGGCGGCCCGGTACTTTGCCACGGACATCTGCGACGGCATGGCCCAGGGCCACGACGGTATGAACTACTCCCTGGCCAGCCGGGACATGATCGCCGGGATGATTGAGATCCACGCAGGGGCCACCCCCTTTGACGGCGGCGTGTTCATCTCAAGCTGCGACAAAGCCGTGCCTGCCCATCTGATGGGCATCGGCCGGGTGAATATGCCCTCCATTCTGGTCACCGGCGGCGTCATGGACGCAGGACCCGATCTTCTCACCCTGGAGCAGATCGGCATTTATGCGGCCCAATGCGCCCGGGGCGAGATCACGCCGGAGAAGCTGCAATGGTACAAACAGCACGCCTGTCCCGGCTGCGGCGCGTGCAGCTTCATGGGCACTGCATCCACCATGCAGGTCATGGGCGAGGCCCTGGGCCTGATGCTGCCCGGCACAGCGCTGCTTCCCGCAGAAAGCCCTGCCCTCACCGAAGCCGCACGAAACGCCGGCCGGCAGATCATGAACCTGGCCAAGCTGGGCCTGAAGCCCCGGGACATGGTCACCCGCAAGTCTTTCGAGAACGCCATCATGGTACACGCGGCCATTTCTGGCTCCACCAACAGCCTGCTGCACATTCCCGCCATCGCCCGGGAATATGGCATCGAGTTGGATGCAGAACTCTTCGACCAGCTCCACCGGGGCGCTCACTATCTGCTGGACATCCGCCCCGCAGGCCGATGGCCCGCACAGTTCTTCACCTACGCCGGCGGCGTGCCCCGCATCATGGAGGAAATCCGCGATGTGCTGCACCTGGACGTTTTGACCGTCACCGGCAAGACCCTGGGCGACAACCTGGACGACCTCAAGCGCAGCGGCTACTACGACCGCTGCGACGAAGCCTGCGCCAAGGTGGGCCTCAAGTGGCAGGACGTCATCCGGCCCTATGACCAGGCCATCGGCACCGACGGAGCCATCGCCATCCTGAAGGGCAACCTGGCCCCGGGCGGCGCGGTCATCAAGCACACCGCCTGCCCCAAAGAAATGTTCCAGGCCGTGCTCCGCGCCCGTCCTTTCGACTGCGAGGAAGACGCCCAGGCCGCAGTGCTCCGCCACGACATCCAGGCAGGCGACGCGGTGTTCATCCGCTACGAGGGCCCCAAGGGCTCCGGCATGCCGGAGATGTTCTACACCTCCGAGGCCATCTCTTCCGACCCGGAGCTGGGCCGATCCATCGCCCTCATCACCGACGGCCGCTTTTCCGGTGCGTCCACCGGCCCGTCCATCGGCCACGTTTCTCCGGAGGCTGCCGAGGGCGGCCCCATCGCCCTGGTGGAGGAAAACGACCTCATTCTCATCGACGTTCCCGCTCGCAGGCTGGAGATCATCGGCGTCAACGGCCAGCGCAAGTCCCCCGAGGAAATGGCCCAGATCCTGGCCCAGCGCCGCGCGGCGTGGAAAGCCCCCGAGAGCCGCTACAACCGCGGCGTGCTCAAACTGTTCACCCGCCAGGCCCGCTCCCCCATGGAGGGCGGCGGTCTGGAATGATATTTCTTTTTGCCTCCGGCGGCCCTGCCGGGGTCGTTCTTTTCTTTTGTGTCAAAAGAAAAGAACCAAAAGAAAACCGGCTGATACCCAAGGTTATCTGGGCATGCTGCCGGTCTTTTTTGTTGCTTGAGACGGCGGGTTGTCCGTCCGATATGTGCTTTTCGGGTGGGTTTGGGAGGGGCTTTTCCCTGAAAAGCCGCCTTCCAAAAAGAAAACCGGCTGATACCCAGGCTTATCTGGGCATGCAGCCGGTCTTTTTTGTTGCTTGAGACGGCGGGTAATCCGCCTGAATTGCGCTTTTCGGGTGGGTTTGGGAGGGGCTTTTCCTCGAAAAGCCGCCTCCCAATGCCGTTACTTTTCCAGCACCCGGCTCAGGAACTCCCGGGTGCGGGGATGCTTGGGATTGGTGAAGATCTCCGCGGGGGGAGCGTCTTCCGTGATGACGCCGGCATCCATGAAAATGACACGGCTGCTGACGTCCCGGGCAAAGGCCATCTCGTGGGTCACTACCAGCATGGTCAGGCCGGAGTCGGCCAGGTCGCGCATGACGCCCAGCACCTCGCCAACCATTTCCGGGTCAAGGGCGCTGGTGGGCTCGTCGAAGAGGAGCACCTCCGGGTCCATGGCCAGGGCGCGGGCAATGGCCACGCGCTGCTTCTGTCCGCCGGAAAGCTGGGCGGGCCGGGCTTTGATGTAGGGGGTCATGCCCACCTTTTCCAGGTACATCAGGGCTTTTTCCTCCGCCTCTTTCTTGCTGCGCTTCAACACGCGGATCTGGCCCTCGGTGCAGTTTTGCAGCACCGTCATATTGTTGAACAGGTTGAAGCTCTGGAACACCATGCCCACATTGGCGTGGTATTGGCCGCGAGGCCAGTCATGCTCGGCATTCTTGCCCTGGAAGAAGATCTGGCCGTCGGTGGGCTGCTCCAGGAAGTTGATGCACCTCAGCAGCGTGCTCTTGCCGCTGCCGGAAGAGCCGATGATGCTGACCACGTCGCCCTTTTCCACGCTGAAGGAGATGTCCTTCAGCACTTCATGGGCGCCAAAGGATTTTTTCAGATGCTCCACCTGGAGGATGGGGCCGGTGAAACGGTTGTCAGTCAAGGGGAACATCTCCTTCCCGGGGCAGCTTGATGCTGGCCTTGCTGTCGCTCTGAGAGCCGTAAATGGTGTAGTTTGCGCTGCCGTCCATCTTCTTTTCCAGGAGGCGCAGCAGGCGGGTGATGGTGAAGGTCAGCACCAGGTAGATGCAGGCAATGATGAAGAACGCCTCAAAGTACCGGTAGTAGGTGCCGGCGGCGGATTTGCCGGTGAAGTACAGCTCATTGACGGAAATCACGTTCAGCACGCTGGAGTCCTTGATGTTGACCACAAACTCGTTGCCGATGGAGGGCATGATGTTGCGCACGGCCTGGGGCAGCACCACCCGGACCATGCTCTGCCAGTGAGTCATGCCGATGGCGGTAGCGGCCTCTTTCTGGCCCTTGTCCACGCTGATGATGCCGCCGCGGATGATTTCCGCCATGTACGCGCCGGTGTTGATGGATACGATCAGAATGGCGGCGAACAGCACCGGCATGCGGATGCCCATGCTCATGGAGCCGTAGTAGATGACCATGGACTGCACAATCATGGGCGTGCCGCGGAACACCTCCACGTACACGTTCAGGATCACGTTCAGCACCTTCAGGCCGATTTTTTTCAGCCAGCCATCCTTCGGGACAACGGGAATGGTTTTGAGAATAGCCACCAGCAGACCGATCACAAAGCCGATGACGGTGCCGGACAGGGCGATGATCAGCGTATAGCCCGTGCCGCGCAGGAACATGGTGCCGTACTGCTCGATGAGCAGGCCCACCCAGCCAAAGAAGGTTTTAGGCAGATTCATGGTCAAGCCAATCCTTTCGTATCAAAAAAGCGGGAAAGGGAACGGGACAAACCCCGTTCCCTGCGGAAAACGTTAGTTGTTCAGCGGCTGACGATCCGTGGCGTCCATCATCAGCTGCACGCGGGTATCCTCGTCGATGGTCTGGAGGATCAAGTTCATATCGGCGCACAGGGGGCTGCCCTTCTGCAGGCCGATGGCGATGGAGGCGTCGGCCTCGGAAACCTCAAAGCCGTTGCCAGCTTCAAACTGGATGTAGGTCAGGTCGGGGTTGGCGGTGGTATCGGCCACGGCGCCGGGCTTTTCGGCAATGTAGCCGTCGATGGCCTGGCTGCGCAGGGCAATGGTCATGGCGGGGAAGGATTCCATGGCGGTCAGCTTCACAACGCCGGGAATCTGGTCGATCACGTCATAATGCAGGGTGCCCAGCTGGCCGGTGATCTGCGCGCCGCTGAAATCGGCCAGAGAAGTGGCGTTGGCATAGGGGCTGTCCTTGCGGACCACGATGACCAGATCCACATAGTAGTAAGCGTCGGTGAAGTCGATGGTCTGCTTACGGGCTTCGGTGGGGCTCATGCCGGCGATGATGGCGTCAAAAGCACCGGTGATCACGCCAACAGGCAGGCCGTCCCACTCGGTCTTGACAATGACCAGTTCCATGCCCAGGCCGTCGGCGATCAGCTTGGCAATCTGCACGTCGTAGCCGTCGGCATATCCGCCGCCCTCGATGGGCACGGTGAACTCGTTGGGCTCAGCCTGGGTCCAGTTGTAGGGGGGATAGTTGCATTCCATGCCCACGCGGAGGGTGCCATCGGCCAAAGCGGCGGCAGAGCTCATCAGCATCAGGGCGGCAAGCAGCATAGCGATCATTTTCTTCATGGGGTATCTTCCTCCTTTTATGTTTCCCGGGAACGAAAAAGCAGCAACGACCGAACGCCATTGCTGCTGAAACTCCAAAAGAGATGGAAGATTTTTGCAAGGAATAGCGCTCCACGGCATTGCCGTGACAGGCGGCAGGCTCTTAACCTGCAACCCAACGAAATACCCTCTTAACCTGGTATCCGTTTCGGCGGCTTTCCCTTTCCCCTGCCCTCAAAGCCCGTTAAGGGGCTCCGGCAGGCTACTGATGGCAGCCGCGCCTCTATTCGTTCGGGCGCTTTATGCTCCCGAGCTTGTACATCATTATACGCAGGCCTTTTCCGTTGTCAATACCAAATACAACGGAAAAGCAATCCTTACTTTTTGTCCGGAGCCTTGGGCGGAAGCATGGTCAGCGCGATGCGCATTTTCTTCACGTCCACGTCCACCACCCAGACCTTGACCACGTCGCCCACCTTGACCACCTCGGCAGGATGCTTGATGAAGCGGTTGGCCATGCGGCTGATATGCACCAGGCCGTCCTGATGCACGCCGATGTCCACAAAGGCGCCAAAGTCAATCACGTTGCGGACGGTACCCTTCAGCTCCATGCCGGGTGCCAGATCCTTGATGTCCAGCACGTCCGTGCGGAGAACGGGCTTGGGCAGATCGTCACGGGGATCGCGGCCGGGCTTCTGCAGTTCCCGGGCGATGTCCTTCAGGGTGGGTTCGCCCACGCCCAGCTGCTCAGCCAGGTTCTTCACGCCCACCTCTTCCATCCGGGCGGAGAGGTCGGTCAGCTTGCCGGCGCGGATATCGGCCAGCTGGTAACCCAGGGTTTCCAGCAGCGCCTTGGCGGCGTCGTAGCTTTCCGGGTGGACGGCGGTGTTGTCCAGGGCGTTCTTGCTGTCACGTACCCGGAGGAAGCCGGCGCACTGCTCGAAGGCCTTGGGCCCCAGCTTGGGCACCTTCTTGAGCTGGGCGCGGCTGGTGATGCCGTTTTCCTCGCGGTAGGCCACGATGTTCTTGGCCAGTGCCGGGCCGATGCCCGCCACATGGGACAGCAGCGAGGGGGATGCGGTGGACAGCTCCACGCCCACACTGTTGACGCAGCCTTCCACCACGCCGTCCAGGGCCTCTTCCAGCTGGCTTTCCTTCAAATCGTGCTGGTACTGGCCCACGCCGATGGCCTTGGGGTCGATCTTGACAAGCTCCGCCAGAGGATCCTGCATGCGGCGGGCGATGCTCACCGCGCTGCGCAGGCTGACGTCAAACTGGGGGAATTCCTCGGCGGCCAGCTTGCTGGCGGAATACACGGACGCGCCTGCTTCGCTGACGATCATGTACGCCGCGCCGTCCAGCTCCGGCAAAAGGGCAGCGATGAACTGCTCCGCCTCCCGGGAGGCGGTACCGTTGCCGATGGCGATGGCCGTCACGCCAAACTGCTTGCACATGGCGATAATGTCCTTGCGGGCGCGGGCCTTGGCGGCCTCCATGCCGGGCAAAGTGAAATGGCCCACGCCGGTGGCCAGCACCTTGCCGTTTTCGTCCACCACAGCCAGCTTGCAGCCGGTGCGGAAGCCCGGGTCAACGCCCAGGGTGACCTTACCCTTCACGGGCGGGGCCATCAGCAGCTGGTGCAGATTCTTGCCAAAGACCTGGATGGCGGCGGTGCCTGCCTTGTCCGTCAGCTCGGCACGGACTTCACGCTCCAAGCTGGGCTTGATCAGGCGATCCCAGGCATCCTCCGCAGCCATCTGCACCTGGGCGGTGGTGATGCTGCCGGGCCGAACGAAAGCCTTGCTCAGCACGCCCACGGAAGCGGTCTCGTCCATGCGGACGGTCACCTTCAGGAACTCCTCCCGCTCGCCACGGTTGATGGCCAGGATGCGGTGGCCGGGAATGGTCCGCACTTCCTGGGAGAACTCGTAGTACATATTGTAGACGCTTTCCTCGTCCTTGGCATTCTTGCTCTCGATGACGGCGGAGCGGAACGCCAGCTGGCGCAGGGCCTTGCGGGCGTCGGCGTCGTCGCTGAACTGCTCGGCCAGAATGTCCCGGGCGCCCTGGAGGGCATCCTCAGGAGTGGCGACGCCCTTTTCCTCGTTGACGAAGGGCAGCGCAAGGTCGGCCACGTCGCCCTTGGCAACGTTCTGCATCAAAAGCTGCAGGGCCAAAGGCTCCAGGCCCTTTTCCTTGGCGATGGTGGCCCGGGTGCGGCGCTTGGGCTTGAAGGGGCGATAAATGTCCTCCAGCTCGGCCAGGGTGGTGGCGGCAGCCAGCTTCTGTTCCAGCTCGTCGGTCAGGTTGCCCTGCTCGGTGAGGGTGTTCTGGATCTCGCTGCGGCGCTTGTCCAGGCCGCGCAGATATTGCAGCCGCTCAAAAATGGAGCGGAGGATCTGGTCGTCCAGAGAGCCGGTCATCTCCTTGCGGTAGCGGGCGATGAAGGGAATGGTGTTGCCGTCGTCAATCAGCTTGAGCACGTTCTCGCACTGCTGGCGCTGCAGCTTGAATTCCTGGCAAAGAATGGCTGTAATGTCCATTGGATACAGTCCTTTCCGATTTTTGAATACTGGGAGATTATACCACAAACCGGGCCATTTTTCCACCCGGGGAAACCTTTGACATATTCCCCGGTTTTCTGTATGATGAAACGGATAACACAACCGGAGGCGACGCATATGCAGGCCGATCTTCTGAAAAACCGGGCGGAAATCCTGGATTTTCTATGCAAAAACAATATTCCCCACGAGTATTACGAGCACGAGGCTGCCATGACCATCGAGGACTGCCTCCGTCTGCCCTTTGCCACGGAAGACGTGATGTTTTGCAAAAACATTTTCCTGTGCAACCGGCAGAAAACCAACTTTTACCTGTTTGTGATGAAGCCCTCCACCCCCTTCCGCACGGCGGTGGTCAGCAAGGCTTTGGGCGTGAGCCGCCTCAGCTTTGCCCCGGAGGAGAGCTTGCCGGAGCTTTTGCATCTGACCAGCGGAAGCGTCAGCCCCCTGGCGCTGATGTACGACCAGGAAAAGCGCATTGTGTTTGGGTATGAGAAGGCCATCCGGGAGACGGAAAAAATCGCCTTCCACCCCTGCGACAACAGCGCCACCGTGGTGTTTCGGCAGGAGGATTTCTGGAAAAAGGCGCTGCCCCTTCTGGGCATTGAGGGCATCGAGATCGACCTGAGCGCCCTCACGGAAGAATAAACCGGGCAAAGCGTTTCCAGGCTTGATTTTTCGCCGCAGAAACGCTATAATATAAGGGTATGTATTGGGTCCGCCATTTTGGGGCGGAAAAACCATAAACGGAGGGAACAACAATGGCAAGACATCAGCAATTCGGCGGTTTTGGCGGCGGCGCCAACATGCAGCAGCTCATGCGTCAGGCCCAGAAGCTCCAGGAGCAGATGACCCGCGCCCAGGAAGATATCGACAGCCGTGAATTTACCGCACAGGCCGGCGGCGGCATGGTGAACGTAGTGGTCACCGGCAAGAAGGAAGTCAAGGCCATCGAGATCAAGCCCGAGTGCGTGGATCCCGACGACGTGGAAATGCTCCAGGACATGATCCTGGCCGCCGTCAACGAGGCCCTGCGCACCGCTGAGGAAACCCGCAACAACGAACTAAGCAAACTGGCACCCGGTATGGGAGGCATGTTCTAAACAATGGCCCAGCAACTGGAACCCATCGCCAAAATGGTGGCGCAGCTGGCCCGTCTGCCCGGCATCGGCCATAAGAGCGCCCAGCGCATCGCCTATCACATTATCAGCATGCCGCTGGAGGACGTCAGGGAGCTGGCCACCTCGGTGTACAACGGCCGCAAAGCCATCCGCTATTGCAGCGTCTGCGGCAATTACGCCACCGGCGACAGATGCGATATCTGCGCAAACGATCAGCGCCACAACGGCCAGATCTGCGTGGTGCGGGATCCCCGGGACGTGGCCGCCATCGAGCGCATGCGGGATTTCCGCGGCCTGTACCACGTGCTGCACGGCGCCCTCTCCCCTATGGATGGCGTCGGCCCGGAGGACATCCGCATCAAGGAACTGATGGCCCGGCTCAATGATCCCGGCATTACCGAGATCATCCTGGCCACCAATCCGGACATCGAGGGCGAGGCCACCGCGTCTTACCTGGCGCGGCTCATCAAGCCCATGGGGCTCAAGGTTACCCGCATTGCCCACGGCGTGCCCGTGGGAAGCGATCTGGAATACGCTGACGAGATCACTTTGGCCAAAGCCATGGAGGGACGCCGGGAAATGTAACCCGGGTCCCTTTCCTGCTTTTTAGAAAGGGTGAAAAATTTTGCAGCATGTGGATACAGGTTATTTCCTGCTGTTGCTTGTGCTAGTGCTTTTGCTGTTTTTGCTGATGGTGGGCACGGTCATCGTGCTGGTTTTGATGCTGGCAAAGCAGCGCAGAAGCCTGAACAACATGAAAACCGAGATCTGGCATACCCTGGAGGACATGGAGGACGATCTGCTGGAACAGAGCGCCGCCCAGCGGGAGGAGCTGTCCAGCGGCATGCAGCGCAGCACGGACAGCATGATGAACATGGTATCCAGCATGATGCAGCTGCAAGGCGACCAGGTGTCCTCCGCCCTGCGGCAGAGCCAGCTGAACGCCGACGCCATGGAGCAGCGGCAGCAGGCCATGCAGCGCATCACCGAGGAAAGCCTGCGCCGCCTGGAGAGCGGCTTTTCCGGCAACGGCGAGAGGATGACCGCCATCCTCACCCAGAACGACGCCCGGATGGAAAGCCTCCGCCGCACCATGCAGGAGGGGCTGCAGCACCTGAACGAGGAAAACAACAAGCGGCTGACGGAGATGCGCCAGACCGTGGACGAGAAGCTGACCAGCACCCTGGAACGCCGCCTGAACGACAGCTTCACCCAGGTCAGCGAGCGGCTGGAGCAGGTGTACCTCAGCCTGGGCGAGATGCACAGCCTGGCCAGCGGCGTGGGCGACCTGAAGCGCATGCTGGGCAACGTAAAGACCCGGGGCATCTGGGGCGAGATGCAGCTGGGCGCGCTTTTGGAGCAGGCGCTGACTGCCTCCCAGTACGCCCGGAACGTGGCGGTGATTCCCGGCAGCAGCGAACGGGTGGAGTTTGCCGTCATCCTGCCGGGCAAGGACGACCGGGGACAGATCTATCTGCCCATTGACAGCAAGTTCCCCCAGGAGGACTACGCCCGGCTGACGGAAGCCGCAGAGAACGGCAATCCGGAGCAGGTGGAAGCGGCCCGGAAGGCTTTGCTCACCGCCGTGCGCACCGAGGCCAAGCGCATCGGCAAGTACATTGCGCCGCCCCATACCACGGACTTTGCGGTCATGTTCCTGCCTTTGGAAGGCCTTTATGCCGAGGTCATGCGCAACGCGGACGTGGTGGAGGTCATTCAGCGGGAGCAGCGGATCCTGATCGCCGGGCCCAGCACTTTGCTGGCGCTGCTCAACAGCCTGCAGATGGGCTTCCGCACCCTGGCCATTGAGCAGCGTTCCGCCGAGGTATGGAAGCTGCTGGGCGCGGTGAAGGCCGATTTCGGCAACTTTGCCACGGTGCTGGAACGCACCCAGGAAAAGCTGCGCCAGGCCTCTGACACCATCGACACCGCCTTTGTGCGCACCCGCAGCATCGAGAAGAAACTCCGGCACGTGGAGGCCCTGGAAACCACCGAGGCCCAGCGTTTGCTGGATTCCCCCGAAGAATAAAGGAGCATGAATATGAAACACCTTGGCACTGTGAAAATGGAAACCCCGCGGCTGATTCTGCGGCCCTTTGTCCGCTCGGATGCGGAGGCTGCTTACCGTAACTGGTGCAGCGACGACGAAGTGACCAAATTTCTGCGCTGGCCCAGCCATTCCAGCGTCGCCGTTACCCAAATGGTTCTGGATGACTGGATTGCCCAATATGAAAAGCCGGATTTTTATCAGTGGGCCATCGTGCCTAAGGAACTGGGCGAGCCCATCGGCACTATCAGCGTGGTGGAGATGGACAACCGGGTGGATCTTGTACACATCGGCTACTGCATCGGCAGAAAATGGTGGGGCCAGGGCATCACCACCGAGGCCTTCCAGCGGCTGATTCCCTTCTTTTTTGAGGAAATGGGCGTCAACCGGGTGGAGAGCTGCCACGACCCCAACAATCCCGGCTCCGGCGCGGTGATGCGCAAGTGCGGCCTTCATTTTGAGGCGGTGCTCCGGCAGCGGGACTTCAGCAATCAGGGCATTGTGGACATGGCCATGTACGCCCTTCTCAGGGAAGAATACTTGAAAGGAAAAGAAAAATGATGGAATATCAGCATTTGCTGGATGATTTTGTGGCATCTGCTCAGAAATGCTTTCCGGGCAAACTAACCGGCGTGTATCTGCACGGATCGCTGCCCATGGGCTGCTTCCGGCCGGAGGTCAGCGACATCGACCTGCTGGTGGTTCTGGAGGAGGAAGCCTCCGCCGAGGAAAAACTGCTGTTTTTGGCGGACGTGGTCAGGCTGAACCAGGCTGCGCCTGCAAAGGGCATCGAGATGAGCGTGGTCAGGGCGCAGGACTTGCAGCCCTTCCGCTATCCCACGCCTTTCCAGCTCCACTTCTCCCCCATGCACCTTAGCTGGTTTTCGCGGGACCCCCAAGGCTATGTGGACGGCATGCAGGGTACGGACAAAGACCTGGGCGCTCATTGCCGGGTGATCCGGGATCGGGGCGTGCGGCTCGCTGGGCAGGACATTGGCCAGGTGTTTGGCCCGGTGCCGGACGAAGCCTACCTGGACGCTATCCTCTACGACGTGGACGAGGCCCGGGACACCATGGCGGACTCTCCCGTCAGCACCATCCTGAACCTGTGCAGGGTGCTGGCCTTCGTGGAGGACAAAGCCTGCTTTTCCAAGCAGGAGGGCGGCCGATGGGCCCTGGCAAATCTGCCGGAAAGGCTGCACCCGCCCGTTGCGGAGGCCCTGCGCTGCTACGAAGCCGGCCAGGTCATGGCCCTGGATGCGGACGTCGGTCTTGCTTTTGCGGAGGAAATGCTTCCCTTGATCCACAACAAAACCACATAAAAAATCCCCCGGAGGGACGATGTGTCCTCCGGGGATTTTTTGTTTATCCGCGGGGAATGGGGGAGAGCAGGGCGGCTGCGGCCTGGGGCGCAGTATCGCCGCCGATGACGCCGGTGGCCACCAGGATGATGACCACAATGCCCAGCACGGTCACGTACAGCGCGAAGCCGTTCAGGGAGAACTTGCTGATCAGCTTCATGAAGAAGCGGATGGACAGATAGCCGGTGATGGCGGCCACCACCATGCCCACGATGATGGCGGGCAGGTCATTGCCGAAGGAAATGCCAGCTTCCAGGGCGTCCTTGCCCTCCACCAGCAGGCTGCCCACGATGGCGGGGGCGCTCATCATGAAGCTGAACTTGGCGGCGGTTTCACGGTTCAAGCGGGAGCATACGCCGCCGAAGATGGTGGAGCCGCTGCGGCTGATGCCGGGCAGCATGCCAACAGCCTGCAGGCAGCCCATAACGAGGGCCTCAAGGAAGCCCACCTTGTCCTTTTCTACGCCCTTTGCCTGGTTGCGGCGAGAGATGCGCTGCGTCAGCACCAGCATCAGGCCGGTAACCAGGAAGAACACGCCCAGGAACTGAATGTTGGTTTCCAGGTAATCCAGGGGCTTATCGAAGAGGATCTTGGCGGCAAGGGCGGGCAGGGAAGCCACAAACAGGAGCGCCAGGGTGTGGTTCTTGATGGGATGGAGCAGCATATCGATCCAGTCCTTCCAGAACATCACCATCACGGCGATCAGCGTGCCTACGTGCAAAAGAATGTTAAACAGCAGCTGGTTGTCCAGGTTCAGGCCGAAAAGCGCCTGCAGCAGGTTCAGATGTCCGCTGGAGGAAATGGGCAAAAACTCGGCCAGGCCTTGGAACAGGCCCAGAAGCGCGCCTTTGAGAATACTCATGAAGCATCATCCCTTCGGAGAAAATACTGGATTAGTATACACCATCTCCCTGCGCTTGTCACGTTTTTCACAGGGAAGCGAGAATTTTTACAAAAAACTCCGTTTTCAACGGCGGGTTTATTGGGTATAATATGTACAGGGAGGTGTCATATATGCGTTTTCACAGAATCATTTTAGCGCTGATCTGCGCAGTTATTCTTTCTGCCTTTTTCCTGATGCCTGAGCAGCCCATCCTGGCCGAGGAAAGCGACTACCGCGCGCTGTTCATCAACGTGGGCAAGGCGGACGCCATTCTGCTCATGCTGGGTGAGGAACGCTATCTGGTGGATACCGGCACCAAGGATACCTATGACCATCTGGAAAAGGTACTGGGACTGTACGGCGTCAGCAAGCTGGACGCAGTGTTCATCACCCACACGGACAAAGATCACGTGGGCGGCCTGAAAAAGCTGGTCAAGAGCGACATTCAGGTGGACATGGTCTACGCGGCGGAACTCCACAATGAGGAAAGCCACCAAAAACATGAAGCCTTCAAGACTGCCAGAAAAAAGAACATTCCTTTCACCTGGCTTAAGGCGGGGGATGTGCTGGACAAGGGCGATTATTCCTTTGAGGTGCTGGGCCCGCTGAAGGTGGACTGGAACAGCGAAAACAACAATTCTCTGGTGATGAACCTGAAAACGCCCCACGGCAACATTCTGCTCACCGGCGACATGGAGTTTGACGAAGAGCGGCAGCTTTTGCAGGCGGGGCTCATTCCCCAGGCCACGGTGCTGAAGGTGGCCCATCACGGCGATAACGACTCCACCAGCGACGCCTTCATCAAGGCCGTCAGCCCCCAGTGGGCCATTATTTCCACCAGCTCTGCGGAAGAGCCGGATACCCCGGACAACGGCATCATGACTGCCCTTTGGAACATCAAGGCGGGTGTGGCCGTCACCGAGGACGCAGAGGTGGGCATTCTGGTCTCGCTGCTGGATGGCAATGCCACAGCCCAGCAGATCGACCTCAACTAACCGAACACAAACCGCTTCACGGCATAGGATGGTATGACGGTCCACGGATCGTCATGCCATCTTTTTGTATAGGAGGAGAAAGCGGAATGCTCTATCACCCTTACGAGTACCGAAAACCGCCCAGCCACAAGCCCAAGCCCGCGCCCTGCTGCACGCCCAGGCAGGAAAATGTGCTGCTTCCCAAAATTGTGGCCTGTGAACGCAGAACCATTCCCTGCCTGTGCACGGAGCTGACTTTGGAGGATCTGCCCTGCTGCGCCGTGCCGCCCTTCCAGCTGCTGAAGGTGCGCCAGAGCGGCGCCCAGCCCTGGTGGCGGCCGGTGGATCGCCCGGGGGAATACCAGCGGATGCATATGAAAATTTGCATTCCCGTCTGCGCCGAGGTCAAGGACAGCTGCGGCAAGTGCTATCATGCATCCGGCGTGGTGGAGGCGGAGGTGTTTGTGAAAAACGTCTGCAGCCCTTGCGATACCTGGCATCAGCAGGTGTTCATCATCCCCTGCGTCAGGCTGCTGCCGGGCTGCGAGCGCTCGGAAAACTGCACCTTCTGCGTGAAGTTGGAAATCCAGCTGGAAATCTACCTGCTCCGGCCGGAACCCTGCGCCGTCCGCAAGGGCGACAAGCCGGAAAAACCCTGCCCGGATCTGCCCATGTACCCCCAGCCCTGCCACGACTGCCGCCCCCATCAGGACGACAGCTGCCATTGGCGGCCTTGGGTCAACTGAATTGCGCCGCCCGTTCCCTGGGGAATGGGCGGTTTTTTCTGTGAGAAAAGCCCAGAAAATCTATTGACATCCGTTGGTTAATGTAATAAGCTAACAGTAATTCTACCGCAGCTTTTTTGTAAACCTGCCAGGAAGAAAAATCCACGGAGGTCGATGAACATGCAGGCAATGGAAAGAGCCATTTTCTGGGCAGACAGCCCTTCTTTTGACGAAAATACCCGGCTGGAAGCCGCCAAAATCATGAAGGACGAGCAGCAGCTTCTGTCCTGCTTCGGCGCGGAGCTGACTTTCGGCACCGGCGGCCTGCGGGGCGTGCTGGGCGTTGGCACCAACCGGATGAACCAGTACACCGTGGGCCGGGCCACCCAGGGCCTGGCCGACTACATGAAGCAGACCGGCGGCAAGAGCGTGGCCATCGCCTATGACTCCCGCCTCCGTTCCGACGAATTTGCCCACATTGCCGCAGGCATCCTGGCAAATAACGGCATCAAGGCCTTTGTGTATCCCCGGCTGATGCCCACGCCCATGCTGTCCTTTGCGGTGCGGCACCTTGGCTGCGACGCGGGTATCGTCATCACCGCCAGCCACAACCCCGCCCAGTACAACGGCTACAAGGTCTACGGCTCCGACGGCTGCCAGATCACCCAGGACGCCGCTGAGGCCATTACCGCCTGCATTGAGAAGGTGCCCTACGGCGCGGCCCAGGCGATGCCCGTGGCAGACGCCAAGGCTGCCGGCCTTTACGTGGACATCGCCGACGATGTGGTCGCCGCCTTTGTGGAAAAGACCCTGGCCTGCCGGGTCAATCCGGCGGAGGATACTCCTCTCCATCTGGTGTACACGCCCCTGCACGGCACCGGCCTGGAGCCTGTGACCCGGGTGCTGGACAGCATGAAGGGCCTGCGCTACACCCTGGTCAAGGAGCAATGCCAGCCCGACGGCCATTTCCCCACCTGCCCCAAGCCCAACCCGGAACTCCGGGAAGCCCTGCAGCTGGGCCTGGAGACTGCCCAGCGGGAAAACGCTTCTCTGCTTATCGCCACCGATCCTGACAGCGACCGCGTGGGCGTGGCCGTCCGGGAAAAGGACGGCAGCTACAAGGTCCTGACCGGCAACGAAGTGGGCCTGCTGCTGATGGAATACGTACTGAAAAGCCGTATCGCCAACGGCGCCATGCCCGCCGAACCCGTCATCGTCAAGACCATCGTCACCAGCGATCTGGCCTTCCGCATTGCGGAGAACTACGGCGTTACCATTCAGGAGTGCCTGACCGGCTTCAAGTACATCGGCGAGATCATCGGCGTTCTGGAAAAGCAGAACCAGCTGGATCGCTACCTGTTTGGCTTTGAGGAAAGCTGCGGCTACCTGGCCGGCACCCACGTCCGGGACAAGGACGCCGTCATGGCCTGCATGCTGGTGGCTGAGATGGCGCAGTCCGCCGCCCGGGAAGGCCGCACCCTGGCCGACGAGATCGCCTCGCTGTATGAGCGTTACGGCTTCATGGAAAACCGCCTGCTGAACTACGATATCGCCGGCAGCGAGCCCATGAAGGAAATGGCCCGGGTCATGGCCGCTATGCGGGCTCAGCCCATGGAATCCCTGGCCGGCTGCCCCGTCACCACCGTGAAGGACTACGCCCCCGGCATCGAGGGTCTGCCCGCCAGCGACGTGCTCACCTACGCCTGCGACGACGGCAGAAAGGCCATCGTCCGCCCCTCCGGCACGGAGCCCAAGGTGAAGGTCTACCTCAGCGCCCGGGCCGCCACAAGCGCAGACGCCCAGGCCATCCTTGACAAAATGAACGCCGAAATGGACAAGCGCATTCTGGGATAAGGAGAATGACCATGCAAAACGAAATGATCCGGCATCTTCACGAGGTGATCCTGCCTTTTTGGAAAAACCTGAAGGACGACGTCAACGGCGGATACATCGGCTTTATGGGCCAGGACCTGGTTCCCCAGCCCGATCGGGAGCGGGGCTGCATCCTTAACAGCCGCATCCTGTGGTTCTTCTCCGAGGCCGTCTGCACCCTGGGCGATGCGTCGCTCTTGCCCTACGCCCATCACGCCTACGATATGCTCCTTCGCATGACGGACAAGGAAAACGGCGGCGTTTACTGGTCCATGAATCCGGACGGCACCGTCTGCGATTCCACCAAGCACACCTATAACATCGCCTTTGCCATCTACGCCCTGTCCACCTATTACCGGGCCAGCGGCCGGGAAGAGGCGCTGGAAAACGCCATGGAGCTGTTTCAGGTCATCGAGGAAAAATGCACGGACGACGTCAGCTACGTGGAAGCGTCCTCTGCGGATTTTGGCCCGGTGAGCAATGAAAAGCTCAGCGAGAACGGCGTCATGGCGGACAAGACCATGAACACGCTTTTGCACCTGCTGGAGGCCTACACGGAGCTGTACCGGGTCACCGGTAATGAGCAGGTGAAAGCCCGGCTGTACTTCATTCTGGACATTGTGGAGAAGAAAATCTACAACCCGGAAAAGCATCGCCAGGAAGTGTTCTTTGACCGCAACTACAACAGCCTGCTGGACATGCACTCCTACGGCCATGACATCGAGACCTCCTGGCTGGCGGACCGCACCCTGGAAATCCTGGACGACGACGCCCTCACCGCCCGCATCCGTCCCATGCTGATGGACATGGCTGCCGAGACCTACCGCGTGGCTTTCACCGACCACGGCTTCTGCAATGAGTGCGTCCGGGGCGAGGTGGACAAAAACCGCATCTGGTGGGTGCAGGCGGAGGCTCTTCTGGGCTTCCTCAACGCCTATGAAAAGACCGGCGAAAAGCGCTACCTGGAAGCCAGCCGCAGCCTGTGGCAGTTCATTGCCAAGTATGTGGCCGACTCCCGCCCCGGCTCCGAGTGGTTCTGGATGGTGGATGAAAACGGCAAGCCCCATCCCACCAAGCCCATCGTGGAGCCCTGGAAATGCCCCTACCACAACGGCCGCATGATGTTTGAGGTCATCCGCCGCAAGGCAGGAAAGGAACTGTAAGATAGAAATCCCCGGAGGACGCAGAATGAACTGCACCCCATTTGTTAGACAGTATGGTATACTGAAAAACAAGTGGGGTGTTTACTATGCCAAAAGGAGTACCAAATCAAAAGTATACGCCAGAATTCAAGGAACACGTAGTCAAAATCATGTAGGAAGAAAAGCTAAGCTATCGAGAGACCAGCAGACGGTTTGAGATCAACAATCACCATTGGATTCAAACGTGGAACGAATCTATCTGGAAGAAGGCCCGGAAGGGTTCCGAATCGAACGCCATGGGCGAAGCAGCGCTGTAAAGCCACGCAAGCAGCCCAACGAGGTGGAAGAAGATCTGCTGGCAGAGGTGCAGCGGCTCATGAAAGAACTGGGACTGGTCTGCCGTGTCAGGATGGGAAAGTACCGTTTCTATAAAGGTGAGGTCGGCAAATTTGCGCCTAATCTGCTTAACTAGGATTTCAGCACTACTGCTCCAAACTAGAAATGGGTTACAGGCGTTACGGAGGTCTCCTTGTTCGGTGAAAAGCTTTACCTGTCGTCAATTCTGGATCTTTAGTCAAGCGATCTAGTCAGGTTCGTGATTTCTGACCGCCCGGTACGTTCTATGACCACTTAAATGGCCGAATCCGCTGTTTGCTAACTTCCCCCGGGGGCAGCTTCCATCCTTCATTCGGATCAAGGATGGCAATATCAGCTCAAGCAGTACCAGAAAATGCTGTCTGACCATGGTATCGTTCAAAGTATGATCAGAAAGGGTAACTGCCTTGACAACGCGGTGATAGAAAACTTCTTTGGTTTACTCAAAAGCGAGTTACTCTACTTACAGGAGTTCTCTTCCATGGAGCACTTCAAACGAGAACTCCTGGAGTATCTAGATTACTATAACAATCGGCGCATCAAATTCAAGTTAAAGGGCTTGACGCCTGCTATTCACAGACTTCAAGCCCTTTTAGTTGTTTAATCGGTTTCTTCTGTCTAACTTTTTGTGGTCAATTCACCTCTTGCCCTGGTTGTTTTTTATTTCAGCTTCTCAGCTTGTTTCCTTCCTTATCCCTGAACGTACCCAGCAAAATGGAGAAAAAATCCACAATGCTGCCAATGCCAAACAGTCCGCCGGTAAACAGGTACAAAATGCCCGTACCGATCTTGCCCACATAAAACCGATGGCCGCCAGCCGGGCCAACAAACAGGCAAAGCAGCAGCGCGATCCAGCGGTTTCTGCTCAGATCCACCTGCTGGGGCTGGGAGGCGGGTTCGGAGCGGGTGGGCTGCTCATAGTGATTGTGGACCTCGTACACCACCTGCGGGGCGCTCTGAGGCGTTTCCTGGGGCTTGGAGCGGTAATCCTGATACATTCCGCAGTACTCGCATTTCACCGTCTCAGGCGGCTGATTTGCGCCGCAATAGGGGCATTTCATGTTGCGCCACTCCCTTCCGTTCTCTGCCCACCATTGTAACACACACCGGCCGTCGCCACAACTTTTTTCCTGTTTTTTCGCACCCATCCGAGGGCGGGGCATAAGGTGTCATTGAGCGGACGGCGGACGGCTTCCCGGCCCATCCGCCGCCGACCAACAAAAAGGAGGCATGCCAATGTCCTTTTATTCTTACAAGAACGGAAACCCCTGCTCCTGCCCCGGCACCATTTCCGGCAACGCCCTGGACGGCCTGCAGGAAAAAATCTGCGTGCAGGTAAAGCGCGTGTACGACAGCTGTCTGCAGCAGGAACAGCTGGACGACAAGGAAGTGGTCATCACCAGCTACGCCATGGTGGCCGGCAGCAACTGCGGCTGCAGCTGCAATTGCTCCTGCGGCGACAATGCCGAGACCGTGGTTCCCACCTCCGCGCCGGTGCCGCCCATCACCTTTGAAAGCTGCCGCTCCACCACCACCGAGGGCGTCATCCGCAACCTGACCGTGGAACGCCTCTGCGATCGTCCCTGCTTCGCCCGGGTGCGCTGCAAGATCGACGTGCCCATCGACATCCTCTTCGTGGACAGCCGCTGCACCGAGTACATCGGCAAGGGCACCATCACCGTGGAGAAGGACGTCCTGCTCAGCATCCCGGACGAAAGCATCGTCCCCTACTGCCTGGAAAGCATGGTCAGCGCCATCTGCGTGGCGGGCACCTATCTGGGCAACAACCGCTTCAGCCTGACCGTCTGCATCACGGTGATCCTGAAGGTGCTGGCCCAGGTGGAGGTGCTGATCCCCTCCTACGGCTTCTGCACCATCCCGCCCTGCGAGGAATTTGCAGAAAATGTCTGCGACGAATTATTTATATAATGCTACCAGCAAATGGGATCCCATGGAAATCCTGAAATCGTTCACACAACCAATTTCATTTTCTTCTCTTCCTTGGAAGGCATCCTGTAGTGTGTCTTCCTTTTTTATAATCTTCTAAAGATCGCACGCGCACGTGCGCGCGCGAGTAACTTTCCATAATATAAGCTCCACAAATGAATGAAATCCAATAATTTTCCGCAAAAATTAGCGCGATTTTGGGGTCGCGGCAGCCGCATAAGAAAAAAACGCCGGCGCAGAACCTATTTCCCTGGGACATTCTGCCTATTAAATCATGAGAGATACCACCAGCTGTATATTAGCATAGACGAAGATTAGATGCTGTGTATTGCTCAGGTCTATGGTAACAGCTTGCAGGCAGAAAACAATTCATCATGGCGGGGTGAGCGGGACCGGGCCGGGCGGGTCCGTCCTGGTTCCGGGTCCTGGCGGGGCGGTCCTGGCCTCCCGGAGCTATCGCCGCCCAGCCTCCAAAAAACTTATCAGGCCGCAATCCCTTTTGTTTTCAGGGTTTCTTTGTCTTTTCCCCCGGTCGAAAAAATTTTTTTGATTTTGTGATTTTTTGGCAAAATTACTCTCCCCCCCTAAAGGGGGGAGAGAGTAAAAAAGTTTTCGAAGGCCGTCAAACCGTTGATTTTTCTGGGTTTTCCGGATTTGACACCCGTTTTTGGGCGGTGCTAATATAACGGCGCACCGAGGGAAACCCGGTGCCGGGGCAGCAGGGTTCACACCATGATGCAAGGAGGTGAGCAAGTCACTTCACGCTGAAAGGGGGTGATCCGATGCTAAAGATTCTTTTGGGTTTGGCTCTTGCGGTGGCAATACTGCTGGATACCATCCACCAAATGAAAGACGCCCACGATGTAGACAATCGTGAGCGTTAATCCGCAAAGGTAACCACAAAACCTTCTGCCCCGTTATTATAGCACGAAACGAGGTGCACGTCAACGCCACAAACAAAAACCCCGCCGGAGCTCTCACCTTCCAGCAGGGAACGCCACCCCAGAACCACTACGAACCAGCGAGGCAAAGCAATTATAGCATTGTTTCGCCTTGCTGTCAAAGAAAGAAAGCGAGGCTTTTATCATGGCAAACTTTGATATTTACGAAACCATCACCGAACGCATCATCGCCGAACTGGAAACCGGCATCATTCCCTGGCAAAAGCCCTGGACGGGTTGCGCAGACCGCGCCATCAGTCATGAAACCGGCCGCCCGTATTCCCTCCTGAACCAGATGCTGCTGGCCAAACCCGGCGAGTATATCACCTTCAACCAGTGCAAGAAAGAAGGCGGCAAGGTGAAGAAAGGTGCAAAGGCCAAAATCGTTGTATTCTGGAAAATCATTCCCACCGAAAAAAAGAACGCCGCCGGCGAGATCGTCACCGCCGCAGACGGCAAACCCGTTCTTGATACAATTCCCGTTCTTAAGTATTACAACGTGTTCCACATCGAAGACTGCGAAGGGATCCAGCCCAAATATTCCACCCCGGAAAGTATCACCCATGCCGACCCCGTAGAGTATGCCGAAAAAACATTTGAGAACTATTTGCAGCGTTCTGGCGTTCGCTTCGAAAACGCTCCGCAGGATAGAGCCTTTTACAGCCCTTCCCGCGATCTTATCAGCCTTCCCCGCATGGATCAATTCCCCAGCACTGCGGAATATTATTCCACCCTGTTCCACGAAGCAACCCACAGCACCGGCCACAAGTCCCGCCTGAACCGTTTCTCTCAAAACGCTCTCGACGCCGCCTTCGGTTCCGAGTCTTACAGCAAAGAAGAGCTCGTCGCGGAGATCGGTGCAGCTGCTATCATGAATAACCTGGGCATGGAAACCGCTGGCAGTTTCCGCAACTCTGCCGCCTATATTCAATCCTGGCTTCGCGCCCTGAAAAACGATAAACGTTTGATCGTAAGCGCATCCGCCCGGGCCGAAAAGGCCGTGCGCTTGATCCTGAACCTGCAGGAGGCTTGATCCACCCAGCCGGGGGAATCTTTCCCCGGCCCTATATCCCGCCAAATCATTTCAGAAAAGGAGCTGCCACCATGAAAAATATCACCTTCACCCCCAGCACCATCACCATTGACGGCATCGAATATCCCGCCACCTACACCATCGCCGCCGACGAAACCATTTCAGTTTCCGTCACGGTTGCCGCCGGAGATCTGCGGCAGAAATACCGCATCACCATCCACCCGGATGATCTGCATCACCCCGCCGCCATGGCTGCCGCCCTGGGAGCCGGGCTTGTCCCCAAAGAAGCCACCCCTGCCCAGGTGAACCAATCCCGGAAAAACGTTCCTGAAAAACTCTTTGCAGGAACTGCCATCAAGGGAAATGGCTGGCGCATTCTGTTCGACACCACCTACGACCGTACCCGGGTTATTTTCGACCGGGTTCCGGCTCCCGCCGTCCGGGAAATGGTCAAGACTGCTGGTTTCTTCTGGTCTCCGCAGCTGAAAAGCTGGAACAAAAAACTGACGCACAAAGCCTTCCGGGTCGCGCAGGATCTCGCCCGGCAGCTGCAAGCCGTCCGGATCTAATCCAGTCCCCTGGCCCAATATCCCGCCAAACCATTTCAGAAAAGCAAAGGAGATAGCGAAGAATGACCATCACCGGCTATATGCTCAACGTTGAACAGGAAACCGCCGCCCCCGTCGAGATCGAGAAGGATCTCCACAGCTACTATGACCTTCTGGGCTGTCGCCTCATCGCCATGCCCACCCACAAGATCGGCGTGCGTAACGGCAGGCAGTATACCATCATCGCCGACGATGAAGCCCTGATGAAGGAGCAGCCCAAAATCAGCGCCATTGACAACCTGGGAAACCCCATGCTTTGCGGAAACCTGCTGATTGTCAAAGTCAACGAAGAAGGCGATACCATCGGCCTCGATGCAGACGATATCCAGTATATCGAGCGTTTCATCCAGCTGCAAGGCACTCATAAGTTCCCCCGCCCCTATCCTATGCTACACCAGTGCGAGTATGCCTGGTAAACGTTCCACCCCGCCGGGGGCATCGTCCCCCGGCCCTATATCCCGCCAAACCATTTCCTAAACTTTGACCCGCCACCAGGCAGAAAGGAAAAACACCATGTTGAACCCCTCTGAAATCAAGGCTTATCTTCTGGATGAACTTGCGTTGGAACGCGATCGGCTTCTTTATGGCTACCAGAACAACTATGAATATCTGTATCGTATCTGCAATGATCTTGGCATTTTCGACACGTTCCCGCCCGTTGTCCGGGCCGAGGCTTTCCACCTGATCGACGTCACCGGCTGCATCGCTGATATGTAATCCCGCCAAATCATTTCCCAAACCTTGATCGCCCGCCGGGAGGCATCGTATCCCGGCAGAAAGGACGGCCCCTATGAAACAAACAGGCAGAAAAACAATCCAGGTCGAATGGTGCAAAAACTGGATCAAAAGTCGATTCGCAAAGCTGCCTTCCTTCGCAAACGCCATTGAACGTAACCTTCTCTTTTCCGAAGCAGAAAAAGCCGGGCTTTACGTCCGAGGAACCTTTGATTCCTCCTTCAGCAGAGCAATAGAACAATTGTTGGAAGTAGAAGACGTGCACGACAAGAACGGCAATTTCCTCTATTACGTCTTCAGGCTAAAAAAACCAGAAAGGCCATAACCACCAAGGCCGCTCAACTGACAGAAAGGAAGGATATCATGTCAAAATGGATCAACGGAAAATGCGAAGTTTACGAAGACCGTCACGGGAATATAAGGTGTGAAGGCTGTTGTGAACCGCTTTTCTGCAACGAAAACGGCGATATGCCAGAAGAATGCCCTCGATGTGGCGCACCTCTCGCTTATAGCATTTTCACGCAAGAAGAAACGTAACTGCCAGCTATCTGGTATGGCTTCATCCAGCTGCAACCGGTCACAGATTGACACCCACAGCATTTGTGTTATGATAGATATAGCAGGAAAGGAGGTTTCCCATGGATATGCTTATCGCCGCCCTGATCGGCGCAGGAGCTCTTGTTCTTATCGTCATCGTTCACTTTTTCTGGGCAGAGAACGATAAACGCCGCCGCAAGGAAGAAGGCCTTCCCCCTCGCAAATACGGCATGATGCACGATGCAAAGCCCACCTACAACTTCACCCACAAAATCGGTGAAAACACCTACGTCACCACTTCTTACGAAGATAAATCCAATGAATGATGCCCAATCATTTCACAAAGCTCCGCTCACCCAGCGGGCATGATGAGAAGGAGCGATTTCTCCTTCTCATCATATCGTGACTACAGCTCGTTCGTGGTGGACAATCTGAAACATGACCAAAGAAGGAAAGCTTACTTCTTCTTGTATTGCCATGAAAACAAAAGCAGTAACTTGAAGTTTTCTGGACAAACATCTCAAAGAACAAATTAGGAGGATAAAATGGATATTATGTTACAACTACTTTCCGCAGGTGTGATAGCAGCATTAGTTACAGGAGTTTTTTCATTGATCATTGCGGCAAAGAATAATAAACGTTTAATTGAACTTGAGAATAACAAGCAAGAATTTACCGTCGCTCAAGAGAGATTTAAGGGATTGCGTGACGCTTACAACGAATTAGTACGTATGTTGCCTGAGGAAGAATTATTGGGGCATTTTATAATGAATTTGCCATCAAAAGCAGATTTTCACGAAACCGGCTTGTCAGATGCTTATGAGATCGCAGAAAGAAATATAAAAATTTTATTTTCTCACTTCCAGAGGTATTGTTATTTGCTCTCGGATGATCAGCAAAAAGATGTTTCAGCTTTAATTGGACAGATTGATGATGTTACAAAGTGCATTGTTGATGTAGCTTCTGGATTACAAACATATAGTACGGCAGAGAATAAGGCTTCAAATGAGCCACTCAATATTCTAATCAGGGAGCGTATAGTAAAGGCTGCTGAATTTGAAGAAATGTATCACAATCTATATAAACACAATTTAAGCAAGCTATCAAATTCAAAATAGGAAACATAAGCAAACGGGCATCCGGCAGTCACCAGATGCTCGTTTTTTACTGTTGGATAGATTGTTTCTTAAGAACCCGCCCATCCAGCGGGGCTTCTTTTTGTTCCCCTCACTTTGACATAATAGGATGTTGTGTTAAACTCATTTCAGAAAAATCTCTTCCAATATATACCCCTGTTTTTTGCTTCTCTCTCCCCTCTCAGTTTTACCATGCCACAATATGACAACCCCGCGCCCACAGTCTAAGAAGAAACTCCACCCTCCATATCCTTCAAAAACATTTCTATTTCCCAACAAAAAAGCGGGAGCAACGCTCGTATCTGCAAGCGTCGCTCCCTTTTCATCATACCAACCCAAACTGCATCAAGCTTTCGTCAATCTCTTCCTGAATCACTCCGATGTACACCAGCGTTTCCCGCCGGGAAGAATGGCACAATATCCGCTGCAGGCTCACCACATCCCCAGTCTTCTTGTAGTAATGATAACCGAACGTTTTGCGCAGTGTATGGCATCCAATTCTATCCCGGATCCCCGCCTTCCGGGCAATCTCGTTCATGATCTGGTACGCACGCTGCCGTGAGATGGGTTTTTCCTTGTGATATGCGTCCTTCTGCCTGCTTTGCAGAATAAACTCGTCTCTGTCCCGCCCCTCAAGACATCGGTTAATCACTCGTCGCGCCTTCGGGTTAATCAGGATCCTGGCTTCCTTGCCTGTCTTCTGGGCCTTGATCTCCGCATAGTCCTTCCCCCGGAGATCCCGTACCCGGAACCGGCGAATATCTGAGATGCGCAGGCTGGTGTTGAACCCTACCGCCAAAAGCAGCTCCCAGCTCACGTCTCCCTTCTTCCTATGTGCATCATGCTCCCGGGCGATGCGGTAGCATTTATCAAGCTGTTCCAGATCTCGAATAGGCTGTACAGTATACATGTTCTCCCCTCCTTGTTACACGACCGTTTTGCTGATATTAAAAAAATTTAATAAAGCCCAAAAAACGGCGAATTCTTTATGTATTTTCGTTTTTTTGAGAATACGTCCTCTTGATAACTTGGCCACAAAGTGGTAAAATTGTCCTCGCAAAGGGTTCATCGTCGGTCTTCGGTCATCGGATAGGAGGGAATTCGATGAAGAAGTACTGGTTTGAAATCCTTACCATCGCGATTATGTTCCTCCAGTTGCTCTTGGACGTTTACGTTTACTTTATTTTGTAAGGAGGTTCTGGTTGACCCCGTTTCTTTGCGTTTGACGGCTGCCACCGTTAATCGTTTACTAAATGACCGCTGATCGATCCAACCTCTCCGCATTGTGTGCCCCTTGCAACAAAAAGCAGCTTAGGCTGCTTTTTGTTTTCCATTTTCAGAATAAGAAAAGACGCTTATAGCTGCCACCATAAGCGTCATCTGCAGTTGTTGATCGATCGCCTCTCCGCATTGAGAAAACTTCTCACATCAACTACAAATTCATTATATCCATTTTGAGAAAAAAATTCAAGTGTCTTTTTTGTGATTTTGCTTTTTTTGGGGGTAATGTCATGGTATAATATCCAAGCTGTCCATTTTTCAAATGCAATATGTCAAACCCAAAACGCCGCAAAAAGAACCGCTCCGGAATCCCGGAGCGGCTTTTCGTTATTCCTGTCAGATGGTTTCAGGCGGCTTGGCTTCCTCGCCAATGAGCAGTTCTTCCTCCGCAAGCATAGCTTCATCCATGCCCTTCTCACCGGCAAGCATCTGGGAAAGATCCAGCTTCTTCCAGGCACAGCGCAAGGCGTCCAACACCTTATCAGTATCAATGTTGTAACCCTTCTCCTGCATCTTCCGCAGAGCCAGCTTCCACTTGTCCTCACCACAAAACCGTCCCAACAGTGCCTCCGCCGTGTATACCGCACAATCTGCTGCATAAGCCAGGCCCTTTTCCTCAAGCCAGGGTCTGACGTACTTTTCCAGCCAGTAGACCAGGAATGCAGCTGCAACAGCAGCCACAGCGCGGATCGCCACCGTCAGGACGGGCGTCCAGTCAAAGGCTACAGCCTCAGAGACCGCGCCCTCCGCCATGGCCATACCTATGGGCAGGCAAACCATCATGATCACCAGAAACCATACCAGATTCTTCTTCATTCCCTTTTCCTCCTTTGATTCAATAAAAAACAGGCATGAACGCCTGCTTTTCACGCAATAAATGAATTTTCTTTCAAGCAGTGATTGTAAATCTCCATCACATAGGCATAGTCCGCTTCGAATACACCGTTTTCCTCGCCGGTCTTTTCCAGCAGGGCTTCGTATTTTTTGTTCAGATCAATGATGTGGGCGAACTCGTTTTTCGTGTGTTTCCTGCCGTTACGACATGAGTTCGCGAAATCAAGCACCTCCCAGCGGATCCTGTCCATCTCGTTGCGTTGAATATCTTTGCCCTGTTCCTTTACCAGCTTGTCCAGGTTCTTCACCTCGGTCATCACCTCAGCGGTCATCTTTCGCCCAATCCAGCGGAAGAGTGCCGTTATGGGGTTGCACTTGAATATGGGCGTCACCTCGATGATGCTTGTCACAATCAGGCTGGTAATCGCCCAATGGTCAAGAATGAAATCCACAATCCCGTGGATCGTCATTTGCACTTCATCCACATCTTCACCCCCTTGCAAGGGCGTCCAAAAGCGCATCGTACAGCTTTTCGGCATCGCTTCTGGGCAGAAGAATGCTCACAGCTTCTCCATCCTCAATCTGGCATTGCTCTGCCGTTTGCAAAAACTCAGCCATCATGTATCCGTGCATGCCTTGGTACTCAACCGTGGCCCAGCCCTCCGCCTGTGCCAATACCTGTACCGTCGCACCAAGAGGAACCTTGTAAAGCGTTTCCGCTTTGTCAGACGGGCTTTTCCGCAGACGCACCATGTTTCCGCTCTGTGCAATGACCAAAGCAAGCGCTGCAGTTGTCCCGGCCTCAATCTGGCCATAGTCCACCTGTTTCAGGTACCCAACACCGCACCAGGAACCGTCCAGCTTGGAGCGCACAAATCCGGTTTGGGTGCTCTGTGCATTCAACACGCTGCCATCCTCATCCACCAAACCGATGTGGTAATAGTCATTCAGATCTCCGTTGTAGTGCTTTCCGCCGGGCTGATAGCTCTCCGGCAGGGCATATCCCTGCTGGCCCGGCATACGTCGCTTAAAAGCTGCCATACCAGGCTTCCATTGGTCAATGGGCAGAAGTTCGCGGATCTCCGTGCGAAGGATACGGTTGGAACCATGATAAATGCTTTTCCCATGCTGACCAAAACTCCACACAAAGGCCCCGGAGCAATCCACTGCCCCGGGGCTGCTGGAACTCATAACGTATTCCCATTTTTCTTTCAGCATCCGCTGAAAATCTGCAAGCAAATCTTTGCTGGTCATGGTCATCACTCCTCAATGATTCCGTACTTTTGAAGAATTGCCGCGCAGGTTTCATCCTTCATCAGGTTTTTGATCTGGCCAGGGGGCAAGGCATTCAGCAGTGTCATCAGGTCAGCGGCCTTTTCGTCAGCCTGTGCACGCTTTTTGTTGTATGCCAGCACCCTCTCTTTCCAGGGGTTAGGCATTTTCAGTCACCTCTTCCTCCGTTTCTCCGGACAGTAGCAGCTCCAATGCTTCTTTCAGCTGCTGGTTTTCAGTTTCCAGCGTCTTCACCCGGCGTTCAAGCGTAGGGGAAGTTTCTCCCTGCTCGGGCACATCGGCATCCATTTCGGCTGATGTGCGCTCCATAGCCTTGCCGTCTGCCAGCTTATAGCGGTAGATTCCACGATCATCCATGATCGGCTTCGGGAAGTAGTTCCCCTGTGCATGGTGGTACTTATCTCCATAGCCGCTGTCAATCTCCGTCCAGCCGCTTGTGTCGGTTAGAAATGCGCTTGAATTGATGTCGATAACCCGGTTTTCCTTGTCGATTTGAATAAAAACTAAATACGTTGCCATTACAGACTCCATTTATCCTTCCCCCTTGTTAAAGATCTTCCGACACGGAAATGTCCAAATCAGGCACGACGCAAGAACACGAAGCGGTTTCACTACAGCTAAAACGCAATTTTACGCCGTTGCTGGAATGCAATGCGCCGATATATGTCAGCGCCAAATACCCTGCGTGATAATAGGCCCAAGCGGTTCCCGAGTTAATCACGACGGTTGGATTCACTTTCCCGCGCATGGTTGTCGGTAGAGGAACTTCTACAACACACGATGTGCCAGCAATAACACCGTAACCCATTGTCCCTTTTACGCGATTATATATTCTCTGACATTCCGCCAGCTCCACCGCATACACTTTCGGCACATAGCGAAGTTGATCGGCTGTATATACACCTCTGAAAAGGCCGACATGTTTAATTGGTAACCTGCCCGCGGAATTGGCAATGTAAACGAATTTTTCGCCGTTATTGGTGACGCTATACCCACTGTCGCCTAATGGTGTATATGCCTCAGTCAGCTTTGTGCAATGAGCCGCACCGTCGCTTGTCCAGATGATGACCGTATAATCGCTACCGTCAGTAACGTCGCACCGAATCGGTTTTTGATACACGACGCTTCCAATTCCAAAAGAAAGACCCGCTCCGCCATTAAAGCTCAGCGTATCGGCTGTGTTGTTGTAAATCCATCTGTCAAGAGCGTATGTGATTGCGCCGTGAAGGCCTCCAAGCCCCTCTTGATAAACGGGGTCTGTCCAGTTGCTGTTGTCGAAGAAGTTTTCCAGTGTAAGATAGTATTCAGGCGGTTTTCTATCAAGACACAACGCGTTGGCTGCGGTGCCGTTCTCAGCATACGCCTGCATTTCTTCGGTGACTTTTTCCAATCCTTTTTCCAGCTTGTTCATGTTAGAGGCATTCATCGGTGTACCCTGCTGCATTACCTCACCCTCGCTTGGGAATTGTGTTACTGTTCCATCTTCGTTTTCAACCATTGTGTAGGTTCGCGGTTTCTCTACAATGTGATCCTTCCACACCGTAGGTTCATAAATCGTAACTGGTTTATTGTCAGGCATCATTTACCCCACCTTCGCTTTGGATAGTAAAAAAAAGTCGATAGCTTATTCCTATGATCCCTACATTATTAACAATATTGGTTTTCTCACGGGCAAGCAGTTGGCCCGCCTTGTTGTATACCTTTATTTCTGTTATAGGCTCTCGCTTGTCGCCCGGCGTGCTGAGCAAAAACGAAGCCGTCACCCTACCATCTTCCAACACTCTGGCTGTGGTAACCGTGGCGGTATATTCTTGTCCACCTCTGAGGTACACAGCATAGGAAATTTCACTTTTCAGCCTGTCTCGTAGTGCCGTAAGCAGCTCTTCGGTTATCATCTTGTTCTCTCCCTTCCGCTCACATTTCCGGCCACTGGCCGCTTAGCAACTCGCCACAAAGCGGGGCCCTCAACTGTGCTGCCATTTCTCCGTTCATCTCCACACTCATTTTTTCGTATCCACCCACGCTCACCTCGTCCAGCACGCTTCTCACGTTCTTTGCCGCCGCTACGGCTTTCTCTACCCATGCAGCGTTTTTTTCGTTCCACTCGCCCGTTACCGTCACCCGGAAATGGAAGGGCTCGCCGCCATAGTCCCAGCTTTCCTCCAGCTGTACGCTGTCAAAATAGCCTTCCAGAAAGTCGTATATGGCTTTGGGCGTGCCAAGGTACGAAAAAAGCGGTGTCGCCTTGGCAATCCATCGTCTTTTCGCCTCTACGTCCGCATTGTAGTCGTACAGTATGCCAAGCTCCCATGCCATCTCGTCCAGCCGCCACTCGGGCATTGCGTTCACGTCGGTCATCAGTCGCAGGCTTTCCTGTACCTTCTCCCGCATCAGCTTCATTCCGGCATAAAACCCCTCCGCCACGGCCCGTCCGTTGCGGTCGCTCAGCAGAAAGGCGGGAAACAGCTTGCTCATCTCATTCATGCTGTCACCACCTCAAGGGTTATCTCACCTGCAAGGCAGGCGTTTTCCGGGATGGGCGTATATTCCACCGCACCGCCGTTCATATGGCTGCCCTCCGCCCACGTTACGCGGGCTGCACCGGCCTGATACAGCATCGCCATCAGCTTGTCGGGGTTAAAGGCAAGGCCTATCTGCCTGTCCTGCCACTTTCGGTATTCCTCCATGGCTGCCTGCGCCGCCTTGTTCAGGTTTTCTCCCTCCCCGGCGGTCACCTGTACATTCAGCCCATAGGGAATAACCTCCGCGGCAAGTACCTGCACCGTGTCCGTCAGGGGACGCACATCCTCCGCATTCAGTTTTGCGGTCACTTCTGCCAGCAAAGCCTCGCTACCCGCATCCTCTTCCATTACAAGATAAACGCCCACCACGCCCGCACCAAGGTTCAGGGCCTTAGCATCCACAATCTGGGTGGAAACGCTCATAGCAAGGTTTTCGTACATCTGCGCGGGGCCTGCTGTGGTGCTGGCCAGTCCATAATTGCGGATCCTCTCCCGGTAGCTTTCATCGTCTTCCCGATCCACGCCGCCGGAGGCATCCTCCGTGGTGTAAATGCCAATCACCGCAGGACAGGAAAGCGTCAGCTGCATCTGCGTCCCTGCCGTAAGGCCGTTTCCCGCCTTCCCTGCATCCCGGCAGATAATAGAGGCTTCCACTTCCTGCCCTGCGCCGGTCACGTATACCGTACTGTCCAGCAGGTACAGCTTCTGCCCGTCGGCGGTCATTGCGCTTCCCGCCTCAATCTCCCTTTCCACCCCATCGGCGGCAAAGGTCATCTTTACCCGGCAGCGGGCGGGTTGCGCCTCAATACGTGTGCAAAATTTTCTTTCTCCGCAAAGGTCAAGGTAATCCCGCACTGCGTATCTGAGGTTGAACATCCTAAGAGCATTGTCCACCCCGGCAAACACCTGCATAATCATGGCCTGCACGCCACGCAAAAGCATCTCCTTCTCATCCCCAGGGTATAGGACGTCTCCTCCTTTTTCCGAGTACGCCAGCATCATGGCCGCCCAAATTTCTTCCGGATCATAGGATAAATAATGAGTCTCGCTGTCCATTTCTTCTCCTCCCTTCCTTTGTTTGCAATAGAAAAGGAGCAAGGCGGTCTCCGCCTTACTCCTCCACTTCAATCAACACTCTGAGAAGTGTCTCGCCTGTGTCCCTAATGCTTGCTTCCGCCTTCACCACTTCTACCGCCGGTTCCCAAATCATCACCCTGTCCAGTTCAGGAAGAAGTCTTTCGTTCAGCTCCGGAAGAGGAAGGTCAAAAAGCTCCGGGTCAAACCCTCTGCTTCGGTCGTAGGGAACTTCCCCTCGCTTTGCCATTATGAGGTTCTTTGCGTTCTGCACCACTCGCGCAGTCGCCTCGCCACATTCCTCAAAGGGAATATCGACGGGCTCGTTTGTTATCCAGTACTGTGCCATATTTCCCTCCGGACTCAACGTCATTTACTCGTTTTTGGGGTTTTGCGGCTGTTGATGTTTGTGTTTTTTCTGCCGGTACTTTGCAACGAGCTTACTTGTTGAACCCTGTTCAAAAATGTTGTTCCTGTCGCGTTCTTTTTTTCAGCTGCATTTGTAACAGAAGCTCCACTGCCAAACAGCGTATTCGTCAGTTTACTGACTGCACTCGTTGTCAACCCGGAAGTGGAAATACTTTTTTGGGCAGCATTTGTCACTTTGTCCCACCAGTTTGTATCGCCTCCGGATTTTTTCCCCGAGGTAGATATCGCAGGAGTGTTATCACCTTTTGTACATTGTTTCATCTTCAGCTGCACGTTGCAGCTTATCCACTGTCCCAATGTACTCATGGCCACATCCTCAATCCCCGCCTCTACCAGCATCAGTTGGCAGGGCAGTAACTTTTCTCCCCCAAGGTAGAAGTAACTGCTCTCCCCTCTACCGGCTTCCTCCACCAGCTTCATGGCTTCTTCCTTCACCTTGCACCCAAGGTAAGCGTTCAGTTCCACCGTCATCCCCACTTCATAGGGCTTCCCGTTTTTCCGGCTCACATACTTTTCGCCGTTGCCAGTCTTCTCTTCGGTCTCACTGCTGCCCTTAATGCTCAGGTCGCTAAAGCTCTGTATCAGCGTCGGCGTCACCACAAAGCGGTGTCCGTTCCAACTTCCAATCTCAGCCATATTCCCTCACCTCCTTCTCACATCCTCCACGGTGCAGCCTCCGCCCCGGAAGTTTCCGGTGCCATCACTGGCAGCCGTACCAGCTCACCACCTTCAAAAAAGGTTTTCCATACCAGTTCCGGGTTAAAGCTCATCAGCTCCGCAGCGTATTTTTCATTTCCGTACACCATCAGGGCAATTTCGTCAAAGGTCTCACCCGCGCTGCACGGCCATACATATCCGCTGTATTCCATCAGGCAAATACCTCCACTTCGTCGCGCATTCTGCGTTCCTCCATCCAGCGTTCCAGCCGCAGCTTATCCTCTTTCAGCTTGTTCTCCACACCCGTAGCATCGTTTGCGTAGATCACTGGCGAATAGACAATCTGTACCGGCTGCTCCCGTCCGGCGTTTAACCCTCCATTTCTGCCAATCAGCTCACCCCAGGTGAAGCCCGCTGCCTGCCGCGCACTGTTGAGCAATGCGGCCACACGGTCGGTGTGTTCCTCCGGTATCGCCCATTCTGGGCCCGCCTCGCCAAAAATACTGGCTTCCGTCGCCCTTCCGCCTTCGGCATATGCGGACATGGTCAGCAGGTTGTGGTTGTTTATCTGTCCTGGTTTTCTTACTTCCACATCGGCTACCAGTACCGGGCTTCCCCAGCTTTCCATCAGGGCGCTTTGCGCTCCGCTTCCGGCCTTGCCTGCCTCCTGGGCAAGTCCCTTTTCGTCCACCGTCGCAGACAAAGGAGGAAGTTCTGTCCTGCGATAAATCTCCGGGTCGAAACTCGTCTGCACATAGTCTCCATAATAATCCACGTCGTGTTTTTGATACAGCAGGGCTGCAGCGGCCGCATATTCACGCATAGGATGATTGGTGTCTATGTCCAATCCCAAATCCGATAGAATGGCATCTGTATCATACAGTTGGTTTATGTTCCTGACCCAGGCCTTTTGATCGTCACTGAGCTTGTTCAAGAACCAATCATCTATGGTTGTCAAAGGTTCAAATGCGCTTACATATCGTCCTTTGATATCCTCGTTCCGGCTCAGCGCTGAAAAATAACTCGAACCTATATCGTCTGTCAGGAAGCCACCACTCCATAGCATGTCTCTATTTTCTACAGCAGACGGATCCAGTGTCCTCATATGCCCTGCAATATCCTCTGCGTCATAAACCATTTGCATGGCTTTATGTACCCCGGGAATATGCATGTAATTTTCCAGCAGCGGCTGTAGCCTTCTGGCAGTATCTTCAACTGCATCGAGGCTATCTGCATATTCATTTACATCTGCACCTGCCGGAAGGAACCTTGCCCAGTCTGCCGCATCCATGCTAACGTTTCCGTTTGCATCCCTTTTTAAGTAGCCGTTTGCATACAGTTCCCGCATCAGCCACCAGCCGTCTGATAGTGCCCCTTGCCCCAGAAGTGTGTCGAGCAAATTGGTAAACATCTGCCCCGTCGCATTGTCGATTTCCAACATATCAGCTTCGTATTGTCTGTCAAACTCGCTGAAAAAGGCGGCCTTGTCGGCTTCTGAATACGGCATTCCCGTTTCCGGATTGATATTCCCCCGCCTTATGTTTTCATCGTACATCTCTTGAAGGTAGGCTCGTTCCCCGGCGTTTTCTTCTCCTCTCTTTTGCTTGAACGCCTCTGTCTCCATATTCAGCGCAGCAAAGGCATCCTCTGCACTATCCCAGCTGATGTTTTGATACTTGTACATCATCTGGGCCCATTCCTTCTTCTGTTCCGCACGGGTAAAAATGGCCATGGCATCGTTATACTGCTGTATCTTCTCAAGGATGGCTGCATATTCATCGCCGGTTATCAGGCCATCGTCCATAGCAGACCCTATCGTGCTGCCAATGTCATTGCCAAGCGAGGTTGCTTCTGCAATCAGGTCATCATAAACCGCGCCGAGCATCAGCATTCCACTTCTGTATGTGGAACTGTCCAGGGCCTCTTCGTCACCACCCCACATCATGCTTAAATAGCTGCTGCTGGCATCAAAGCTGGTATCCAGCGCCGTCATGAACTCCGTATGCAGGTCGTTGGCAAGACCCTGAATACTTTGCTTGTCATCCTCGGTCAAAGTTTTGCCTGTCACTGCCGCCGTCAGCAATCTTTGGGACAGGCTGACGCTGGCATCCTCGTATGCTTGCGCAGCTTCTTCCAGCACCGCGATGTGCTTTTCGTATTCTTCACGTCCCGCTTCGCTCGCATCGAAGAGATCTTCAAGGCTTCCCGTCAGTTCGTCCACATTTATGCTCATGTCGCCAAACTGTGCCTTAAAGCGTTTTTCAGCCTTTTCGTTTTCATAAAAGGCCAAGCCAATCCCAGCCAATGCAGTCAACACCGTAAGGCCTCCCGGCGTTGCCACAGCCGCCAGAAGCTTTATCGCAGTTCCTGCCACAAGCAGCGTCGGGCCTGCTGCAGCCACCGCACTCAGCGAAGCGGCAATTCCTTTCATTGCCGCCGGATCCATGTTGGTTATGCTGTTGACCACACCTGTAAGGATGTCGGCGCCCCCTTCAACCATAGGCGAAATGGTTTCACCCACCGTGGTTTTGAGTGCATCCCACGAAGCATTCAGTTCCCGTAATGCACCGCCCGGGCCTCCGTCCATCAGCTCGCTCATGCCCAGGGTAAAGCCGTCGCTGCCCTCAATTTGTTTTTTGTAATCTATGATGGTTCCCAGCGAGTTCAGCAAGTTCAGCGCTGTGATGGTCGTTCTCTTGCCAAACAGCTGTCCAAGCATTGCGTTTTGTTCATGCTCAGGCAGGCTCGCAAGGGACGCATCCAGTTCGCCCAGGATCTGAATCATGGGTTTCAGCTGGCCGGTTCGCGCATCATACATGCTAAGGCCCAGTTCATTCATGGCCGCCGCCGTATCCGTGACGTTTATTCCGGCGTCATCCATGTAGGTTTCAAACTCAGTCCAGGCATCTTCGGTCATGCTCATTTCCCGCATGAGCTTTTCTTTGCTCATGGTGGGGGCCAGCAGCGTCAGCATGAAATTTCTCAACTGCGTACCGGCGCTTGCTCCCTGCATGTCCTCGCCATATTGGCTGATTGCGCCGAGGATGGCCAGCACCTCACTGCTGCCGCCAGCAAAGAACTGCGCACCGCTGCCCAGTCGCTGTAGCGAAAGACCAAGCGTGTCGATGTCCGCCGCGCTGATTGCCGCTGTCTTTGCCATCTGGTCGGAAAGCGTCCCAGCTTTTTCCAGCGGCATGTCCAATGCATTCAGTGTGTAGTACAAATAGTTCAGGCTGTCCGCCATCTGCAGGTTGCCAGCCGTTGCCATGTTCATCACCGACGGCAGAAGGGTCTGTATGTCCTTCATCCCCAGGCCCAGCTGTGCCATCAGCACTTCGGCCTCCGCCGCCTGATCCATGGTATACCGGCTGGTCTGCGCTATGGTTTTGTTAATTTCATGCAGGGTGTTCATCGTGCGCTCGTCATAGCCGCCCAGCGCGCGTATCTCCCGCATAACGTCATCGTAGGCCACAAACTCCTGTGTAGCCTCTTTTCCAAACTTGATAATCTCTTGGCTAAGGCCGTTTACACGGTTTCCCAGGCTAAGCAGTTTGTTGCCAAGCGCAGAAAAACTTCCGTCCACCTTTCCGCTCAGCACCACCAGGGTTTGCAACATTTGCTGCGCCATACATTTCCCTCCGCTCTCTCCTTAAGGGCTGCCTGTATCAGCTGTCAAAATGCAGCCAACACCAGGCCCTTCCCATCCGGGAACATAAAAAAATAGACCTTCTCGCCAATCGCGAAGGTCTTTCCGCCAGCAGTGGGAAGAACTCCTGTCGTAACGCCATCCCGGTCGTAGCTTTTCACCCGGTATCCTTCCGGCGTCACCTCGGCTACTTCTCCCCGCTCAATCATTGCACCGCATCTATTTTCCATGGTTTTTCTCCATTTGTCTTTTTATATACTCCTGCCCATAGCGGCACTTGTCCAGGCATTCACAGCTGCCATATTTCACGCACCTGCTTTTCTTTCTTTCACACAGGTACATCCGCACCAGCTCATGGGTAGGTAACTTCTCTATTTTTGGTATTTCTTCATCGTTGTTTTTTCTCTTTTTTCTTTTCCCGCTTACGGCTCCGGGCTTCGTTACCTCGTAAATGGGGATCCCTTTCAGCCTGTTCATGCTGTTCACCCCTCACCAAATGCTCTCCACACAGCGGAGCATCTTCACCCGGCTCTTGCGGTTTATGAAGTCGTGCTCCAAGTCCTCAACAAGCCATCTTCCCCCGGCGTCACCCGTGCTGAGGATGTCCACCCTCTCAAGGGCTGTCATCGCCGGATCAAATTCCATTTGCAGCGTCATTTCTTCCGCTTTTCGGTTGTTCATCAGCAGAAGGCCTCGCGCATACCTTCCGGCAACCGCCGCATTTTCTGCCGGAATATCCGTCCGTACATCCCAGATCAGTCTTTTTTCTGCCCTGTCAACGGCGCTGGCTCTCGCATAGGGGCTGACAATCGTTAACCCCTGCAATCTCCGCCGTTCATGCCGGATGTACCGGCATCCGGGCCCGTCTGTTTTCACTTCAAGGCTCTTCACGGCCTCCCGTTTTTGCGCATATTCAACTCCAATGGCCTTCATTTCGCCGCCGGATATTTTCAGGGTCGCGCCTTCCCGTTCCAGAATCCGGCTCAAAAAAGCCGGTGCACTCTCGTTTTCGCGTAATAGATATGGATATCGTAGACCACCGTCAACGCCGTAAAGGGCGCTTCTCATGCCGCATTCCGATGCGCACAGGGCCATCATTTCATTCAGGGTTTTTCCCTCGTAGCTGGCGTTTCGTCTCCCGCCTGCCATCTTCGGCATGCTGCTTAAAAACACGCGGTATCTGCCCTCCTCCGGCAGTATCGTGTTTATGAACAAATCTCCTGTGTTGTAGCCGTCCAGTACCACCTGCAGCCGGTCGCCTTCCGCCGGTTTCCAACCCATCCACTTTCCCCCGTCTTCAAAAACAATCTCCATCCCATCGCATCTGCAACCTGCCACATCCCGGTTGAGGGCGCTCACGATGTCCACCTGGGCTGTGATGTCCACATTTTCATATATCAGCTGCACCCTCAGCACCTCCATAAATGCGACGGCGCAAGGAGGGAGCGTCTCCCTCCCCGCGCCGTTTTCTTGTTATCTCCGCCTACCCCGCCTTGCGCCTCTTCTGCGCCGCCGCTTCCTCCTGCTTTTGCCGCACATCCATGATCGCCGTGCAGATGTCGTAAAAAAGCAGTATGCTCATGCTCATAAAGTCGCTGATGGGGGTATGGCTCACCATGCTGGCGGCGGTTACTTCCCGTAAGTATCCGCTTCGCCCTTTCGGGACGAAGCGACCAGAAAAACCGTTGCCGTCTGCACCGCCTTCATGGCGTCAACCACGCCCAGCTTGTGCATCACGTCCACTTCGTCCACATCCTCGCTGCACTTGGCGCAGGCCTTGGCAAACAGGGCATAGGCCTGCCGGCTGCTCACCTTAAAAATGTTCTTGCTGTCCCGGTCGCTGTCCATGGCATTCACAAAGTCAAATCCGGTCAGCTTGCCAAAGTCGTAGGTCAGCTCTTTGATTTCCTTGTCGCGCACCGTAATAGGCTCTTTCAGCTCCATCACGCCCCGGGTCAGCTTCTCCATGGCTTCCTCTGGGGTCAGCTGAGGAGGGGTCTGGGACTCCTGCTGGGCTTCCTGTTTTTCCTTCTGGTTTTCCATGGTCTCATTCTTTTTTTCGATGTCGCTCATTGTTTCTTTTTCCTTTCTTTGTCTTTATACGCAAATGGGGAAAAGCGAAATCATTTCGCTTTTCCCCTGCAAAAACCTGACGGAAACAAACCGTCAGTTCAAAAGGCTTTCCACCTTATCGGTCATGCTCTTGCCGTTCACCACAATCTGGCCGGTCATGGCATCGATCAGAGTAATCACCTTGCCGTCAATTTCCTCCTCGTACCGAAGCACGCTGTACTTGTTGGTGCCGGTGTAAGGATTGTTGGTCTCGATGGCGCCCTTCTCGTCGTTCTTGAGCAGGCCTATCACGCGCACCTTCATGCTCTCAAAGTCCATATCACCCACAGCCACATTATACTTCTGCCTGGCTACACGCAGCTCAAAAGAGTGCTTGCCCGGGTCATTAAGGTACTGGCAGTTATGGCCGTTGTTGTGGCTCACGCCAAATTCCATGGCGCTTACGTGGGCCATGTTGGGCACGTCCACGTCGGCAGCCATACCATTGCTGGAAATGGTGCTGGTCGGGAACTCCACCGTGGGCAGGCTCACGCTGGTAATGTCCTCCACAGTGCGGCCATTGTCAATCAACTTCTGACCCACAACGTTGTTGTAAACTTTCTGGGGCATTTTCTTTCACTCCTTTCCTTACTGCGCAATAGATGCGAAGTACACCTGATATCCCGCGTCCGTCCAGCTCACATCAGCAATCAGGCTGCTGCACAGGGGCGTGGTGCCCGCTTCAAAGCTGAACAAGTATTTACCGGTAATGATATCCCCCATGCGCTTCGCGTCACCATCGAATACCACCTTGCCGTAGATCAGTGCGCCGGTCTTCACCAGTGCATCCAGCCTGCTCTGTTCCTCGCTCACCAGCATCTTGATGTCGTTGGCGGTCATAGGCTTGTCCACATCGCCGCTGCGGCGGTGCTGGAAGTCGTTGCTGATGTATTGCAGCATCATGCGGTTGTTCTCCGCTTCGCTCAGTCTGTCCTCGGTGCCGTATACATAATTCGCACTGTGTGCACCCCAGATCCGCCAGCTGCCGCCAACGTAGGCCGCGCTGGCAATGCCGTTCTTGCACAGCTTCTCGTTAATCAGCTCATCGTCATATACACGGCCAAGGCTGTCTTCGCCAAGGTACAGGTTTTCGATGATGGGGCATCCGGTGTTGCTGGCGGTCTTATAGGGAATGCCGTCCTGCTGGCTCAAAAGCACCTGCAGGTTTGCGGCGGCCAGCACGCTCAGGTGGTAGGTGTATCCGTCGGTACCCTTGGCAAGGGGGAAGTAAACCGTTTCGTTTGCGCAGTTGTAGCCATTGGCATCCTTCCACGTCTTGGCGGTGGAAAGGGTCACTGCCTCGCCCTCGGCATCCGCAATGGGGATATCCGCCAGCACGTAAGCATCCCAGTGACTGTTAATCTTCTGGCTGTTTTTGATCATGGCGGCATGAACGTCCTTCACGCCACTGTAGCCGGGGCACAGCAGGAAGGAAGGCACATAGCCGGTCAACTGATACACGTTCTTCACTGCAAACAGGCCGGTGTTCAGGCCGTCGCCGTCGCTTGCGCCAATCACGTCGTTTTCGGTCACCTTGCTCACATCCACGCTCTCGTAGGTAATGGTCAACGCCTCGGTGCCAAGGCCGCCTACACGGGCTTCTGCAAGAGTAATCACTCCCTTAGCGGGGTCGTATGTAATCTTGTAGTCCGTGTCCTTCACCTTGCTTTCCACGGTCACGCTTTCCAGCATGATGTCTCCAGCGTTCACAATGCGCACCATGCCATTTTCCGGGGTCAGGCTCACAGTGCCACTCTCGCTGCTCTTGTGGGTGGCGGGGTCAAGCACGTTGATCAAAATCAGCGGGCCCACCTCGTTCAGGGCAAAATGAGCGTGTACAGCCTCGCAAAGGGTGTACTTTTCCCATTCATAGCTCATGCCGAAATATTTCCGGGCTTCGCTCATATCGTTTACCACCACGGGGCGGTTTACGTTCTTTGCACCGCCCTCCACGGTATGAACCGGTGCAGTGCCAACGTACACAATGGCGTTCCGGCTCCGGGTGGTCGCCTTGGTATTGGTGCTGCCAATCTGGCCGTATGCGCCGTGCATATACTCTGCCATTTTTTCTCACTCCTTCTTTGGTCTTAATCCAAAATATCTTTCAGTTTCTGGTTCACGGTTTCGTTCGCGTGTGCGTTAAACTCCGCGCTGATGAAACCGTAATAATATGGACGCTTGTCCACCACATAGCTCTGGTCGGTATACAGGCTGTACGCTGCCTTTGCTTCATTCAACAGCAAATCCGTACCGGGAATGATCTTGTCTCCCAGCAGACGCTCCATCAGGTCATCCATCCAGTCCGTAAGGGTATATAACCCTTGTTCCGTTCCTTCCAGAAGAAGCGACACATCCGGGCCTTCTTCCCTTTCTGCGCTTTCAACAAAACCAGGAAGTCTGATTCCCGGTTCATATACGCAGAAAAGAATATCCACAGGAAGGGTCTGGCCCATTTCCTGTGGACGTTTGATGTGGTTGTAGCTGTCGTATCGGTGTTCCTCCATGTTCTTCACAAAGCCGGCTTTTGGCATGATCAGCACCCCGGGGGCAATGCTCTCATCCACGTGAATCACACCGTAGGGGTCGCTGTGTGCGGGCTGCCAACCCACAAAGCAAACAGGTTCCTTGTATACCAGGTCGGCAATCTTCCCGGTGGAAGACGGGCTTTTCATCTTCCGCCCTGCGCATACGCTTTGGAAAACCCATTTTTTCAGGCCTTCCAACCGTTCTCTGGTTCTCACACTCTCACCTCACTACAGTACTTTGGCTTCTTGGCTCGTCAGTACAATGGTGTACATTCCCATGTCTTCTTGGCTCTGCCTTACCAGCATGCTTTTCCCATCATACACAACCATTGTGTTGATCTTCGGTTTCCCGGGAAATGCCTTCACAGGAGTATAAATCAACGTTTCAGACACATTGTTGTCCCAGCTGATGTCGTTCACATTGTTATTTTTCCGTTTCAGGGCAGTTTCCTCATCAACCACCGTCTGGATCCGCACGCCATTCCACGTGTGCCACTCTGCAAAGTGCTCATGGTTCATGAACAGTTCCGTGTTGTGGGTCTCAATCAGTTCATTCAGGGACATTCCTCCGTCCCCCCCTTATTCAGCCTTCCCAGTTTCCTTCTTGGGCTTGCGTTTAACTGGAGCAAGCTCTTTTCCCGCTGTTTCCTCCGCTTCGGGTACAGGCTGAGTCTGGCTCTCCTGCGCCTCCACAGCGGTCTCCGCGGGCTGCTCGGGGGCTTCCCCTTCCACCCGTACCGCCTTGCCCTGCTCCAAGAGGCGCAGGGCGTAGGCAGCGGGCACGTTGCGTTTTTCTCCACCGATCATCTGAATAAGCATCTCCTACTTCCTCCCGGCGGTGCTGGTCTTTTTGGTGCTCTTGGCCTTGGGCTTCTCTTCGGCCTCGGGCTGGGTCACCACGGCAGCCATCACGTCAATTTCAGGCGCAGGCTCCTCATCCATGGCTTCCTCTTCCCCGGCTTCATCGTCCTCGTCGGCAGGGTCTTCCTCCGCAGAGGATTCCTCTTCTTCAAGGCCGTCCGGAGTCACCTTCGCTTCCTGCTGAGGCTTTTCTTCTTCCGGTTCTTCCTCTGCCTTGCCCATCTTCACCACGGCTTTCAGCTTCATCAAACGATCGATGGTCTTCTTGTCCATCTTCTCGTCAATCACCTCACCGGGGGTGTACAGTTTCCTGCCAATGGTAACATAGTGCTTTGCCACGTATGCCATATCGTTTTCCTCCTTACAGCACCTGAGCTCTGCACCAGCCGTCCACGTTGAAGGGTACAATGGTGGGGCAGCTGGTCAGGCGGTTCTTAATGGCGCTTCCGCTGATGCTGCCGTAGCGCAGGGGCACTTCCCGCTTGATATAGGTGCGCCACTCTTCGGTATCGCCCTTTCTCTCCACCTGATTCACCGGGCCGTGGTACATCCGCATGCAGCCCTTGCTTCCGGCAATCAGCATACCGCTGGGAATGCGGTCTTTCAGCTGGCCATCGTCATCCACATACTTGTCGCTGATGGAGTACATCTCGATGCCGTCGCTGTTCCAACCAAGGAAGCGCACACCCTGGCCCAGATACTTGGTCGCGATCTCGCCCATGCTGATGTTGCGGCCATCGTACAGCTTGTAGTACTTCTCGTCGGAGAGTACCACCTCTGCCACATCGGCAGCCATAATCATCTTGTCCACCACACCCAGACCTTCGTACACAATGTCCACAATACGCTTCATGTCATCGTTGATCTTTGCGCCGGTCTGGTTCCATGCAGTGGCAGGGATAAAACGCTGGGTGTGGTTGTAGTCGGCAATCAGGCGGGTGTCAACCTTAGCGCCCTCGTTGGTATACTCCACCACTTCCAGCATACCGGTGGTCAGCACCTTCTCGCCCATCCACTCTCTGCGCAGCTGGATCGCATCGCGCATTTCCATAAGGTCACGCGCCAGCGTATGCCGGGCCCGTTCCTGCGGGGTCATGCCACCAACCAGCTGTTCACCGAAAGCCCGGGTGGAAATCGTAGGTTCATCAATCACGCGCTCGGGGGCAATCTTGCAAAAGCCTACCTCGTGGGTCTCGTAGCCGCTGCGGCCCATCACCACGCCGCCTGCACCTTCATGCACAATGGGGGCCATGCGGCGGGCACCTTTGCGGTAGTCGTAAATGGCGCGGCTGTCTTCCACTTCGCCCATATCGGCGCAGAAGGCATCCAGCAGGAAACTGTTGGGCTTGGGCATCAGTTCAATAGCAGCCAGCTGTGCTCTGGTAGAATAAATATCAAAAGGCATATCTCTTCTCCTCCTTCACTTTTTCATTGGTCTCAGGTGTTGCTTTCACCGGCCATGGGGGCCAGCACAATGCCCTGCTGGCGCAGTACCAGCGCGGCAGCATCGCTCAGCTCCGCACCCGCCGCAAGGGTCACCTTGCCCTTTACCAGCTTACCACTGCGGAAGGCAGTGGCAGCAACGGCAGTATCGCCATCGCCGGTGTCCACGGTCTCATCCAGCACCACAAGGTAGTTGGTGCCCACTGCCTGCGCGGCGGCAGCTGCGGCATACATGCCGCTTTCTTTGCGGTAGCATACGGTGCCGCGGTTCACGGTACCTGCGCCGGGTTCCATGGGCACGGCAATGCGCTCTGCTCCGTTGGGGTCGTAGAGCAGGTAGTCGGGTTCGTTCCGTCCAATCACTTCATACAGGCTCATGTTCCTCTCTCCTTTCTCTTACATCATGCCGCCCAGCTTAAGTGCACCGAGGTTAGCGGCAAGCTGCGCCACGGCCTTGGCATTGGCTTCAATGGCGTTCTTTTCACTTTCGCCGTCCATGTCCTTGGGTTCGCCAGCCTCAACCTTTGCGGCGGGGGCGGTCTCCTGCTGGCGCTCCTTAAGGTATTCAGCGCCCTTCTGCCGCTGCATCTTCACCACTGCCTTGTGGTAGTCCATGGCGCTGGTACCATCGGCTTTTGCCTTCTGGGCCATCTCTTCATAGCCGGGAGGGGTCATGTCATCAATGTCCTGAATCCTCTCTCGCTCCGCGGCTGCTCCCGCCTGCATAATCTGGCTGTGCAGCTCGGGGTTTTCCGCCATCACCATCTCGGGGGTCGCGTTCTTAATTTCCATACCGTTCTTCTCCTCCTTGTCTTCGGTTTCTTTATTTTCAGTCGCACCTTCCGGCGCGGGGCTGACTTCTTCCACCGCCATGTTCCGGGGCATATTTCTGTACATCCGGCGCATGGTGTCCATCATGTGGGCAGAGGCAGCAGGGCTCTCCGCCCCTTCCAGCACTTCATCCACAAAGCCCAGCTCTTTGGCAGTCTCACAGTTCATCCACGTTTCCTCGTCCATCATCGCGCGGATCTGCTCTGCATCCAGGCCGCAGCGCTTTTCATAAATGGAGGCAAAGTCCTTCTCCAAGGTTCTCAGCGTCACGGCGTAGCTTTCCATGTCCTTGGCATTGCCCCAGATAATCCCGCTGGGGTTGTGAATCATGTACTCGCTGCCCTCGCTCATGGTCACCCGGGTTCCGGGCACGCAGCACAGAAGGGTTGCCGCGCTGGCGCACAGCCCTTCAATCTGCACATCCACCTCCATGCCGCAGTTCATCAGCATGGTTCGCATGGCCACGGCCTGGTACACCTCGCCGCCGCCGCTGTTAATGCGCACCGTCAGGCTCTTTGCGCCCTTCCCCTTGGCTTCTTTCAGCAGCTTGTCAAAGTCGTTTGCGCTCACATCGCTGCTTACCCACTTCCAGCCGTCGCTGCAGATCTCGCCGTAAACCATGATCTCGGCATGGTCTTGCTTCTCCGCCTCCATCCGCAGCTCATACCGCATCCGGATTCCTTCATTCCTCGGCATTTTCCGTTCCCTCCATGTCCTTCTTTGCCGCCAGTTCTTTCTTCCTTTGGCGAATGTTGCTCAGCCAGTTGGCTCCGTTGTATTCGCTGGCTTCCTGTTCTTCTGTCGATATGTTCAGGTTGATACGTTCAGCAGCAGCTTTCACTTCTTTCAGCGGGTCTACGTGGCCCATGCTTGCGCCCATCCACATGCAGCCGCACCAAGCCTGGCGCACAGCAGGATCCTCAAAGAATCCCGGAGCATCAACGCGCCCCATGGCCACCGCCTCCGCCAGCCATTCCTCGTATACCGGCTGACAGAACTGGTTGATAAACTCGGTTCTTTCCACCCGCACTTCGCGCCAGAAGTCAAGCAGAGCACCGCGGGCAGCTGTGTAGTTGCTCTCGTATTTTTTGATGAGCACCTCTTTGGGAATGCCCATCCCCGCGCCGATCACGGTAAACAGCGTGCTCACAAAGCCCTCGAAGGCGCTGTTGTTGCGAATGGGGTTTATCTCCTGTACCTTTTCGCCGGGATTCAGGCTGTACACCGCGCCAGGAGCAAGTTCCACCTGCATCTCGTCATCGGTCACCTTTTCATCCTCGTTCACGGCATCTTCCATTCCAATCATGCCGTTTTCACTTTCCCGGGTGATGAAGGCCGTCAGCATACTGCTCACCACGTTGGCAGCCAGTTCGCTGCTGATGTATCTGTCCAGCTGCTTAATCTGCTCAATCTGTGCCGCCACGAAGGGAATCCCTCTCTTCTGCTCGGGGCGTTCCAGGGTCATCAGGTGCAGCATATTGGGGCGGCCTGTCTCCTTGCCGTATGCATCAATAGCAACCCACGTGGTATCTGCGTTTTCCTCACTCAGCGGGTGATGGTTCGCCACATGGTAGCGGATCACCGCCCCTTCCCTGTCCGTTTCCACCCCATCCACAATCCTGCCGCCGCTTTCCGTCTCCATGCTCTCGCTCTCGCCCAGCTGCCCATCCGGGGTGCAGATGCGGTCGGCTTCCAGCAGTCTTATGGTGGTTTTGTAGGGAGTGCGCTTGTTGTCCTTCTGGCCAAACAGCACAAAAACGTCGCCGCTCACCAGCTTGCTCAGGAAGGCCAGCTTCTGCATCTCGTAAAAATTTTGCTGCCGCTCGGTGTCGCACATCACGTTTTCGGCCCAGAGCCGGAACTCCCGCAAGGTCTTTCTTTCCCACTCGTCGCAGGCATCGTCGCTCATGCCCAGTACTTCGGCGTCAACCTTCGGTTTGGGCTGTATGCCCCAGCCCACTACGTTGGTAGTCATGGTAGAGGGGCCGCTCCTGGCAAGCCCGCCGCCCGCGTACAGGTCACGGGCGCGCTGCCGCAGTACCGCGCCTTGCAGGTCAATGTCCTCTTCCGCGCTGCCGCCGTCTACCACCCAGCCCACAAGGCTGTTCAGCGTTCGGCTTGCACCGTGCTTGGCATAACCGCCGCTCATGGTCACCCGTGCTTTTTCCGCATCCTCCATGGCTTCTCGTTTCAGGCGCTCCTTGTACTTCTTCCTTCCCAGCTTCGGCGCAATGAAGAACAGCGCTCTTTCCCCAATCTTCGGTTCATTTCTCTTTCCCATGCTGTTCCTCCCTTACAGGTCACGGGGCACAACCCGCTGCACCCGCTTTGTACGAATGGTGCCGCTCAGCTGCCCTACGATGGTTGCATATTTGTCTATCTGCCTGTCCACCTCATCAAGGTCAAAGGCAGTGAACTCCCGCGTACCAATCCGGTAGCTCTTCGCAGTACCGGAGGCAAGCGCTTTCTTGCACTTTTTCCAAAGTTCCAAGTACTCTCTGGCTTCTTCCAGCGTGTATGCACTCGTCATATTCCTCACTCCTTATACCTTCACACCGCTGCTGATCACACGGCGCTGCTTCTTTTTCGGGGCATCTGCTTTCAGCTTCGGCTCCTGCTTTTCGCCTCTCAGGGTCTTTTCCAATTTGTCAAAGTCCCAATGGAAGTAGCGGAACACTGCTCGGTTATAGTTCCGAAGGTCAAGCGGCTCGTTTCTCTCGTGGATCTTCTCCCACGTTGGCACACTCTTTCCTCCCCGGCGGTGCAGCACCAACCGCTCAGAGCAGAGTCCTTTGAAATACTCCTTGTCGTATCCCGCACGGTAGTCCATGGGAAAGTGCATATACTTGGGCCCCGGCTTGTCCACCGTCATGGCATACATAATGCCTTCCTTGCCGCTGTCAACGCCTATCATGAAGCGTGTAGCCTCGTTTTTACCGCCGCCCTTCATCAGGCGCACATAGGGCTTGTCAGTTCCGGCTTCACCCTTTATGGCAAATACAAGGCGGTTTTGCCGCCTTGCACATTCCCGGTATACCTCCTGCGTAAAGTGGCCGCCGCTGTCCACAAAGGTAGCAATGATGCGCATCTTCATACCATTTTTCATCTTCCACTCTCTGTCCAGCAGCGCGTCCACCTCTTCCCAAACCGCTTCGCTGTCGGGCCGCCCGGGGATGATTCCCTTGCTTATCCCCCAGCTTTCCTCTTCACGGTTCCAACCCACCACCTCATACTCAAGGCGGTTGTCCTGGGTGTCTATTCCCATGGTTAAAACCAGTACCCCCGTTGGGATCTCTGCATTGTAATGCTCCCTGCGGTCGTACAGTTTTTCAGGCATGCCGCTCACATCCCGCATTTCCCAGCACTCGCCCAACACAGTGTTGTGCCACACTTTCAACTTTTCGGGATCGTCCTTCGCCTGCAAAAATTCCAGGCAAATCTTTCGCCAGCTGGCCCATGGACTCATAAAGGCATTCAAACAAAAAGAGCGCACGCCATTCTCAAGCGCCCGCTCATTTTTCACCACCCATTTCGCTGGCTGGCGTTTCATATCGTGTTCCCCGGTTTCCAGCCCGCAGCTGGGGCATTTCCACCGCACATTGCTTACAAGGTAGTTTGTTTCCCCGTTTTCGTCCTTGTAGCTTTCATGGTCAAACTTCACATCGTCAAACCGTATGAAGTTGAACTCGTGACAGTGAGGGCACTCGGTATGCCACTCCTCCTGCGTTCCCCGCATGTATGCCTTCTCTATTTTGCTCGTCCCCTTGTTGGTCGGTGTGCTGGTTTTTACAATCTTGCGGTTGTGCTGAAAGGTTTCTGTTCGTCTCTCTGCCAACCCTATGGGGTCGCCTTCCGTTCCGGCGCTGTCGGGAAATCGGTCTATCTCGTCCATGAAAATGTATCTTACCGGCTTGGATGCAAGATCGCTGGGACTGTTTGCACCAATGATGGCAAGGCTACCGCCGGGAAAAGTCTTCATGCCGATAGTGTTCCGGCTGTCTCTTCCCGTTGCCCTGAACATCTTCCTTTTCAGCACCGGGCAGTGCTCTATCATGGGGGCTATTCGCCTGGTAGAGTAGTCCTCCGCCACGGCCTCCGTAGGCTGTATGTACAGCATCGGGCCCGGATCCAGATCTATTGCTCTGCCCATCATGTTCAGCTCTATTTCGCTTTTGCCCACCTGAGCGCTGGCTTTAATCACTATTTCCTGCACGCCCGGGTCGGTGAAGGCGTCCATAATCTCCCGCTGGTATGGGGCTCTGTCCGTCTTCCACGGGCCCGGTTCGCTGCTGCTTTCGCTCACCAGCACACGGTTCTCATCCGCCCATTCAGAAACTGTCTGAGTCTTGGGCGGTCTGAACATTTCCAGTGTAAACCGGTATAGCTCCTCAAGGATCATCACTCGTCCTCCTCAGCCTCATCCTCCACATCTTCTTCTGCCGCATATACCGGCAACGGGGTATCAGCTATAATGGCGAGCACAGCCCGCATTTCCTCATCGATAATCGTCCGGATCTTCTCCACACTTCCCATCATCGTCACCTGCGGGGCAATTTTGCTGGGAAGACGGATCATGTTCTGCATCACCGCATTGGCTATGTCGCCCCACAGCTTTTTCACGTCCGTAACGTCCACCAGCCGCCCTTCAAGCCGCGCCACTTCCAGCTCAGTCTTCCGGGTCTTTACCATCTCGTGTATGGTCTTTGCTTCTTCAAGGGTTTTGTCATCCTCGGTGTTCTTTTCCAGGTTGTACTTCACCCATCGTTGCACAAAAACAGCGAGGTCGCATTTGCCTCCCTCGCCTTTTACAAACAGCTTGCCATCCTCCGGCAGGCTCATATCAATATCATGCAGTCTGCGGTAGGTGTACCCTGCTACCGTCGCCAGTTCTTTTTTTGTCAACTCAATTCCCATATGCGCTTACCTGCACTTGCCAATCATTTGGGCGTGCTCATGTTCAAGTCGCTTCATCAGGAAGCTTTGAATGTTTTCCTGCACAGCATCCTGTGCACGGTTCATGGGCATCTGGGGTACAGCAATACCCACAACCTTCGCAATGGGCAATCTTGCCTTACCCTTTCGGGTAAACGTCACGCCGCCCAGTTTGGAGCCATAGTTTCGGAAAGGAGGATTGCCGCCCTGATGACTCATCACGGAAGGTAGCGTGCTTGGATTGCCTTTTACAATTTTACCCACAACCTTATACCTTCCGCTGCGCAGGCTACGCCAACCACGCCTGCCTCCCTTAGCTTTGAAGAAACCGCCAATAGTTCCCTTTTCACCGCGAATCGGAATCTTGCAGCTGGGGCCGCTCGCTCCACCGCCCATGGAGACTTTACCATTGCCAATGTGCTTTCCAACCACAGCTGGCGTGACCATGTATTCCTTTGGAATTTCCTGCTTCAAAATGGTTTTTGTCTTGCTGGCCGCGCGGGAAAAAGCACGATAGACTAATTGGTTCAGTTCTCGCTCGGTGTGTACCTTTTGAAGCGCTTCAATTTTCTTCGTCGCATCGCTGATGTCAATATTTATTTCCATTTTCACCGCATCCAATCCCCCTTCCGCAAAACAAAAAGTGAGTAACGTTTCCGTTACCCACTTCTTCTGATGTTATCACACTACCACATCGGGTATGTTTTTTCAACACATTTTCAAAATTTTTATTCTTCCACCACCTCAAACCGTTCTCTCCACACAACTTTCGCCATGCTTTCAGCATTCTCTATCGCAGACTTTGCTCTTTCAAACGTGTACCTTGTCATGTTCAGTTCCCTCTGCACCGTGGCTTGGGGCACACTATCCACATACATCATCACCACAAAGGTTTTCATCGTCGGGCTTTCAATGCCGTTCAGAATCTTCTCCACGTGTTTTAATTCCTGTAGGTACAAATTGATCTGGGTTTTCAACCGTTCATTTTTTTCTCCCAGCTCCACAACCAGGCTGTCAAACCCGGCAGCTACTCCTCCTCTGGGCATCCCTGTAATCTGCCTTGTAATGTGGTGCATCCTGTCCGAAAGCCATTCGCTATCTTCCTCTGCTTTGCATATGTCCGCCATCCGGCACATCACTCTCCCCAGCAGAGGAATATCTCTGTTTTTCACTTTTCGTCCTTCCATCTTATCAAAAGCGAAATCATTTCGCTTTTTCCCCTCCTTTCATCACAGTTACCAGCGGCCCCAGCCTTCCATCCAGCCAGATCCGTATCTGCCACCATTCGCCGCAATGGCTGTGCAGGGCTTCCCGTTCCTCCATCGCTTCCTGCATGGAGCGGAATTTGGCAAGGTACATTGTTTTACTGCCCGGATCCGGGAACTCCCTTCTATATCTTCTCTCTGGCATTCCTCTCCGCCGGTAAAGCGCCCGCTCTCCGCAGTCGCCTTTTGCTGGGCTGTAGAGTATATACTTTTTCACGCGCTCGCCTCCTTCTGCACACATATCTCTGGCAGGTTCGCCCTCACCAGTGCCGTTGGAACCGGTGGGCATACGCTGTTTCCACAGCGTGCCACCTGTTCCCGCTTGGGGTAAGGCCTGCCATCCGCATCCACGTCAATAATATAGTCTTCCGGGAAGCCCTGCGCCCGGAAAAGTTCTCTCGGGGTCAGCATCCGCATGCCAATGTCCACAATCTGATAGTCCTGTCCCATCACCTGTACCAATGCCATTCTGTCCTTTGCCGTGGCAGTAGGCATCGGCTCATTGCAGGCAGAGGCATTCTCCCCGTTGCCGTAGTACTTGGTCAGGAAAGCGTATACTTCCCCAAAATGGTTTGAACCAGTTACCGTGTTCAGTGGTTCATCCAATCCTTGCCCGTCGCAATGGTTGTTCATCTGGGTAATGTAGGCCGCACATACTGCGTTATGATCTATTGCCGTCACTGTAGGAAGCGGATCGTTTACATCACTGGCAGGGTTGGTATTGCCACCGCCGTAGTACTTGCTGATAAAAGTGGATACTAAGCCAAATTTGTTTCCCTGAGCCACAACCGTCCCCAGCGGCTTCTCAATATCTAAAACCCGAGGCTTTTGTCCCTCGGCTTCTCCGTATCCCATTTGAATCATCGTTGGACTAATCAGCATATGGTGCCCTCCGGTGGTTATCGTCCCAAGGGGTTCCCTTGCATCCGTTCCCACTGCGTTCTCATTATTGCGCATCATCACAGGAGCCACCAGGCCTGTGCCAAGTTTCGCTGTGATGGTATCCAGTGGCTTATCAATGCTTTGCCCACGGAATCCTTCTCCCCCGTGGTTCACCTGCACAAGAAAGGGGCGGGGGTTGTTGATCACAAACTTCTTCACACCTCTGGCAATTCGTTGCATCGTCTTTTCGGATAGCGGCCTCACGGCCCGTATGCCATACTCTTTTTCTATCTCCTCACTACTTGCGAATATGGAGGGGCACGGCAGCGAGAAGTCCAGCACATCCGCCACCGGTACCCACGGTTTTTTCAGTCCTGCAGCTACCTCAAGGCTATCCGGATGTGCATGGGTTTCTTCCGGCCACACAATGGGTTTTCCGTCGCATCTGGCGATCAGGAACAGCCTTTTCCTGCTGGTAGGTACTCCGTATCCGGCAGCTACCAGCAATCTCCACTCCACCTTGTACCCTTGTTTTTCCAGTTGTCGCACAAACCTGTGGAAGGTCTCTCCCTTGTAGCGAGGATCTGGCCGGTCGTTTTCATCCAGCCTCCCCCAGTCCATAAACTCTTCCACATTTTCCAGCATGATCACCCTGGGCTTTACCGCCTTGGCCCACTTCACTGCCACCCATGCAAGTCCACGTATCTTCTTGCTTACCGGCTTTCCACCCTTGGCTTTGCTATGGTGTTTGCAATCCGGGCTGAACCAAGCCAGGGCCACCGGGAGGCCTGCACAGGCCTCCCTCGGGTCAACCTTCCACACGTCTTCGGTGTAGTGCTTGGTCGTAGGGTGGTTTGCCCTGTGCATGGCGATGGCTGCCGGATCGTGATTGATGGCAATATCCACACTCCGTCCAATGGCTGCCTCAATTCCCGTGGAAGCTCCTCCGCCTCCGGCGAAGTTGTCCACTACAATCTCACGCATGGCATTTCCCCTCCAACAAATCAAACAGCGTCGGCACATCCCTTTCAGCTTCGGCTTCTTCCAGATACCCCACTCCATCCCGGAAATAATCCGGATTCAGCTCCGTTCCAATGCCGAACCGTCCATTTTTCACTGCTACATAAGGCACCGTCATCAATCCACCAAACGGATCATAAACTGTTTCACCAGGATTGGAGTACCGGTTAATAAGCCTTTCTACAATGTCTATCTGCAACGGGCATACATGTAACTGTTTGCGTTTGTTGCTCTGCTGGGTGTTGAGCGTCCTCATTCGGACAATATCATCCCAGACTTCATCATTCCAGCTGCCAGGAGCCACAACCATAAAGGTGGCTGGAAGTTTTCCATCCGTGTCCAGCTGTTTGGCCAGCTTAAGGTGTTCTTCATAGCTGTATACTGTGTTTCTCGAAAACTGCCTGTACACTCGCTGCAAGTCTTTCACCGGAATACTCCCAAGTTCGTCCTTGCATACAATGCGGTCTCCGCTGCTACGCCAATAAGCATGTGCATCCAACTGCCACTGGGCACGGGTATATTCCTCCTTTGTTTTTTTCACAGGTTCGTCCGCATAGGCTTTTTCGGTGCTGGTGGGCAGTTTGCGGAATAGCAAAATATACTCTGGGCAACCCACTCCCATCTTACTTCCATCTTTGCACTGTTCGCTCCATCCCAGCCTATATGTCTGGTTGTTTTCACGCACCACATCTGTTACCACCGTAATCATCCCAATATACTGGAATCCGTGCTTCATGTAATGAGCTATTGTCAAAGCGTGAAATGGTTCAATGGTGGACATGCCCTTGCCAGTAGCATTTCCAAACAGCACTCTGTCCTTCGTGTGACAAGCGTAGATGCGCCCCGGTTTCAACACTCTCAGCAGGTTCGGTGCCAAGTAATCCATTTGTTCAAAAAATCTGTCCGTATCCTCGTTGTGTCCCAGGTCGTTGTAACTTGGCGTGTATTCATAGTGATTGGAAAACGGTATGCTCGTCAAAATCAAATCCACGCTGTTTTCCGGCATGGCAGCAGTCTCAAGTATGGTATCGTTCAGTACCGCCTTGTAATGATTGCCGGTTACCTGTAGGCGGTCAACCCCAATACTTCTCTCCATCTTTTTCAATACGTTCCTTTCGTTCAAGCCGTATTCTTTTAGCAGAGCACTCATTCTCTTTTGCAACTGATCATGGCGTCCCCACTTTTCTTGTAATACCCGGAGAATCTCTTCCTCCGCTTCTGTGTAGATGATGTCTATTACCACTTTCTCCTGTTGCAAAAAGCGGTATATCCTATGAATCGCCTGGATAAAATCGTTGAACTCATAATCAATCCCGACAAAAATCGCCCGGTGACAGTGCCGCTGGAAATTGCAACCTTGCCCGCTTATCTCCTTTTTTGTGGCAAGAATGCGGAAGTGCCCATCAGCGAAGTCCATCACGTTTTTTTCGCGGATGTCATAATCCTGTGTACCGTAAACTTCCACAGCCTCCGGTATCTGCCGCTTTATTTCCCGGCGTTCGCTTTCCAGGTCGTGCCAAATGATGAAGTGCGCTTCCGGGTCACTTTGAATAATTTCCTTGGCTTTTGCCACTCGAACCTCAACGCTTTCCCTTTTTACCCGTGCAGCTTCGGTTAGTCCGGCCGCCGCATTAGAAAACAGCTTCACCTGTCCATCTTTCTCAGTAATCACTTTGTCTGGATCCTCGTGCAATTTGTGGTAACGCACCTCAAGTCCAGGAAGTCTGTAGCCTTCGTCGCTGTATCCAAGGTCGCTTGGCGTCTGGATGAATAACGCCCATGTGCTCACCCACAACCAGAACTCTTCCTCCTTGTGAGGATAAATGGTCAGGTTGTTGGCCTTCGTGCTGTCACGCTGGAAAAACCTGGTCAGGGCGTTACCGGTGTCCATGATCTCCAAATATCCCGCATAATGGATCAATTCTTTGTACCTGTTGGGAGAAGGCGTAGCTGTACAAACCAGCTTATATCCCACTCCCTGGAACTTATCCAAAAAGGTTTGATAGGTCTTGCTTCCAAAAGACCTCAGCACACTGGCCTCATCCAGTGAAGTGGCAGTAAAGAATAATGGATCAATATCACCGTCACGCACCCGTTCATAATTGGTCAAAACAACTTTGGTTCCCGGGTTTTTTTCAACATATTCTCTTACCTCCTGCATGGTACGCACATAGGCAGGGGCATAATTCCATCCGAGCAGCTGTACAGCGTCACGCATAAACTCTTGTTTCACCCCAAGGGGAAGCACAATCAGCGCATAGCCCCCTTTGTGCTCCGTTACCAAACGGCACCATTCAAGTTGCTGTGCAGTCTTACCCAGCCCAAAGCTTTCAAACAGTGCGCGTTTTCCACCTTTGCACGCCCACAACACCGCATCTCTTTGATGAGGCAACAAAGCGGGGTTGACTTCTTCGGGCAAAACAGAAAATCCGCTGTCGCTTGCCGAGATAACCTTTTTTCGCAAAAATTCTTGATACGTCATCGCAGATGCTCCTTCTGTGCATAGGGCCGTGGCTTCCACCAAAGCATATCCCGCTTGATGTTAATACCGCTTACAGTCCACCCAGGCTTACATTTCATATCCTGCCAATAAATCAGCGGTTCCGGATTATCACGTGTAATGCCCAGGAACACCGGCACATCCGGCGGGCGATCCGCCACCCTTATCCAGTTGCTTTCTCTCTTTGCTCTTTGCTCTGCTGCGCGCACATTGTCAATCACAGCCATGACAGCATTCAGATATTCTTTTTCCCGAAGGTGTGTCGTGGGCTTGTCCCTCAGTTCTTCAAATAAGGCGATCAACGCCTTTCTGCTGATCAGATCATTGTCCATGGCTTTGCCCTCCGAAGTGCTCGAGTACTCGGTCGGGATTCCAGCCGCTTTTTACCATATGGAACGCTTGGTTGAGCACGTAAGCCGTATCGTATGGAAAGTGTTCTTGGGCATATGGTTCCACCAATGGTTCCAACCGTGCAAGAAAGCCCTCGTTTGTCAGTGCGGCAATCTGGCTTCGTATCTCATCATAGTTTTTTTCTGATTGCATCCCGGGCAAAACCTCACTGAGGCCCATTCTCAAGTCTTTGGCAAGCCTTTCCATAACCCTCGTCCGCGCTTCTTCTGTTCTTTCCAATAACTGGTTCAGTTCAAAAACCGGTATCTTTTGGTACTTCGCAAACATCTTCTCAAGGGTTGCTCCCATGGAGGTTTCCCAGCCATCCAGCAGTGCCAATGCCTCTGCTTGGTTCAGCATCGTCAGGCAGATAGGCATGTACATTTTTTGAGGTAGTCCATCCCCAAGCCATGCCGGGTTGAGCACGGTATGCCCCATGTCAGTCAGTTTTCTTTCTGCCTGGGCAAATGCAGCCCGTCCTTTATCCGGAAGCCCTGTCATCTTTCCTGCAATATATACAATCATTTGTGTGTCTCCTTTTCTCAGTGCCAGCCTTCTGGCTTTTCGCAGCGCTCAAATTCGATGACCCAGACCCAAGGGTTTGCATCCCAGCCGTACTTGTCGAGGTCGGCGGGCTTGATGGTGCTGTCCCAGAGCGTTTCAAAACGTTCTGCGCTAAAGTCAATCACTCCTGAAGGGCTCCCCGCACCTACCGCCCTTGTAAATGAAGCGTCAATTCCTTCGGCGTGTACATCGTCAAGAGTTATTTCTCCCAGCCGTTCCACCCACACATCCTTGACCTGCAGGAAGATGCGGGCCGCCTCCTTGGGCATATGGATGGAAGGCGACCAACGCATCTGGACTTCCTTCCCGTCACGGTAGAATTGTTCATCATCCGCATAGTTGGCCCGGTACATATAGCGGCCTACATCCTTGCACCACGTTTCCCGCACCCACAGGATGTCGCCCTTGTTGCAAGGCGGCTTCAGCTCACAAATGGCCGTAAGTTGCCTTGTCGTGCTTCCATCAAGATGCCTAATCGGCGGCGGCACATCGTTCTGACGCTCGACCAGCTGTGTACCGTATTTGTTGGTGAACAATACCAGATCGGTGTTGCTATACTTTTTCTTCACAATCCGCCTCGTCTGCGTCTTCCGTCCTTCCAGAATGGCCTTGACCATCTCGGTGTTGAAAAGAATGGGCTTAATCGCCATCGGTCACCCCTCCGTTCAGCTTGTTCCATACCTCGATATTCTTGTCCCATCCTCCATGTATGCTGTAACATTTCCCCCATCCCGGTGCATTCCCGCACGAAGGGCAAATATACCGCCCTTGAATGACGGTGTACCCGCCGTCCTGTATCTTGCCGAGCATGACCTTTCGCATTTCCTGCACCGGCATAGTGCCGCATGTGCAGGGTACCGGGAGCGGAGCTGGTGCCGGGTCTGAAAACCTTCTCATGGTCACACCCCATCCCTCTTCGCTTCCGGCTTCGGCATCCACCATGCTACCCGGTAATGATTTCCATATTCATCCCGCCAACTGCCATCTGGAAAAAAACGCAACGTTGTCGATTCTTCTGCTCCTTCCTCGCATACAAGGTATTCCTTCCCCAGCAGTTCGGCGGTAACACCTGACGGTACTTCGGGTGGATCCTTCTTCATGCTTCGCCATCTGGGCAGCGCATCCAATACCGCTTTCTTTTTCCGCGAAGCCTGGATGAACAAATGTTTGAACGTATCTTTTGTTTTGGTCATTTTCTCAAGCATTGCCACAGCATGCTCGTGGTCGTTTATTGCAACCGCACGCTCAGCTTTTACTTGACTGACAGCTTCCAAAACCTCATTCAAAGAGGCGTTTTCCTTGCCGCACAAAGCTTTGCTAACTTGACTGTAACTTGTTTCAAGCTGCTGGATGTGGGAGAGCGCATCCCGGGACAATCTCCCTGTGCATGCCACAATGCTATATCCCAGGCCGTCATACGGGCAATGCCCTTTACAGTGATCAACTTTGCCACAGCATTCCAGCCCTTTCTTCGTTTCCTCAAGCGTTTTCATTTGTACCCCTCCTGTTCCACGCATCCGCAGCTGATTGCTTATCAACAAAAATCATCGTCACATGGTTCACATTGCCAAAGCACATATAGTCGCCAGTGCACCCCACCGTAAACAATGTCCCAAAACAGTTTGCTGGAACTATTTCCGCTTTGCTTTTACAAAAAGGACATCTGTCCAGCCAGGGGTCAGAACTGTCCGTCTTCTTTTTGTCAATCACACGCTTCGTCCTCCCTTTTCCAACGAGTAAAACCCCATCTTCTTGGGCGAAAATCCAATGCCGATCGTGCCGATCTTTCCCATTCGCTGCTTGGCCACATCCAGCAGCAGGAAACGTTCTCCTTGCTTCTGTGCAGACGTGTACCAGCCGTCGTATATATCCGGTGTATCAGGGTCTTGTTCCCCACTTGGCTGCCACATCAGCCACACGTTGTCTGCGTCCTGTTCAAGGCTGCCGCTGTCTCTCAGGTCACTCAGCTGAGGCCGTTTCACCACGCCCTTCTGCGGACGGGAAAACTGGCTCAGCGCCAGTACCGGTATCTTGAAGTCCATCGCTATCTCTTTCAATATCCGGCTGATGTACGATACCCGACCGTTATCATTCTGGAATCGTTCGTTTGCCCTCAGGATCTGGATGTAGTCCACCACCATCAAATCAATGCTCCGCATGGAGCGTACCTCTCTGCGCACATCCTCAATGGTTGCGGCCTTGAAAGCAAACTCTATCGGCAATCGGCTGAACTTCGCCGCAGCATCGGATATCGCTACCCATTGCTCCTGATCCATCTTTTTCGCCTGCAGCATCTTTTCAGAGTCAATCCCGCATATGCTGGAAAAAGCTCTAAGTCCGTACTGGAAGGCGCTCATCTCGCGGGAAATCAAAAGTCCCCGATATCCGTCCTCCGCAGATTTTTTGAGTATGCTTTGGGCAAGGGCGCTTTTGCCCTGTCCAGTGTAGGCCGCCAGTATCGTCAGTTCGCCTTTTCTCAGGCCGCCCGCCATCATGGTGTTCAGGTCACATAGCGGGGTCTCTATGCTGGGCAGTTTCCCTTCGGCTATCGTCGCCAGCGTGTCATAGGTCTCACTGGCCACCTGTGCAGCTGTCATCCTGGTGGATGTTCCTCCCGCCATGGCTCTTAGAGCGTCCATGGCGGTGTCTGCCGCCGCATCTGCACCTTCTGTCCCAAGGCTGTCAATGGTCTGCTCGCAAATGCGCTTTATGGCTCTGCGACGGCTCCTCTCCCTCACTATCTCGGCGTAATGTTTTGCGTTTGCTGTCGTTGGCACATATCGGATCGCCTCAATCATCAGCATTAGCATTTCTCGATGGGTCTCGGGAGGAAGTTCGCTCAGCACCGTCTGCGTATCAACGGGGATCCGTTTCGCCCGCAGTCTCATCGCCGCCTGATGGATCGCCGCATATTCCGGGCAGGTGTAGTCCTCAGGGGTCAGCATGTCCAAAAACGCCATACAGGTGCTGTCCTGCAAAAGGCTTCCCACCACGCTCTTTTCAGCGTTGATGTCCGCAAAATCGTTGGGGGTCATATAGCCACCTCCCGCGTCCGCTCCACCACTTCGCCGTCAATCACCACGTTATAGGTTTCTGTCCTTGTGCGCTGGGGCTTGCTTTCTCCACCTTTGGCTTGACTCACGGTCTTGATTCCTTCACGCAGGAACCGGTTGAGGATCCCGCGCACATATGCCCAGCTACGGTTTCCATGGGCTGCAGCTTCATCCACCGCATGGCAGATAAGCTCCATGCTCAGGCCATCCTCCATGTAGGTACGCACTTCTTCCCAGTTTCCTGGTGTCATTCCCCTTATGTTCTTCTCAATGTACGCGGCACTGCCGCCACCGCTTTCCGTAGAAGGGGGATTAAGGGGGTCGTTATTTTCGTTATTGTCTTCGTCATTGTTATGGCTTTTTTGGCTTTTAGGAAAAAGCGGTGGGTTTTCTGGATTATCTTCGCTTGCTTTCGGTTTTTTGGGGCGACCACCCTTTGACCCGTTTTCGCTTTGCCGTCGGCTGTAATCTGCCAGGGCTTGGCGGTCTCTGTCTATCTGCGCCCGGAACACAGGGAAAACGTACTGCTCGTTCCCGGTAAGCTTTGCGGATACATCTTCGCCCGTGGAGGCATATTCCACCATGGCGTCAATCAGCCGGCCCTTCTCACCGTCTTTGAGCTTCTCTGTCGCCGTTGTCCAGTCCTGATAGACTTTAACGTAGGTCATTTCCATGATCTACTCCTCCTCAAAACGGACATTCATCATCCGCCACTTCTTGGTACTCCGCTGTCGGGCTGGGTGCAGTCGCACCGCTCTGTTCTTTGGGGGTGAGGAAAACAACTTCTTCTGCCATCACTTCAAGGCAGGCTGCTGCTTGTCCGTTCTGGGTCGTGTATGCGCTGGCGCTTACCTTTCCCACCACCGCTACCTTGCGGCCCTTGGCAAGGTACTTCTGGCAGTTCTCCCCAATGGCGTTCCATGCGGAAACACGGAAGTAATCCGCTTCGTTCTTGCGGTTTCTTCTGCTTACCGCCACCGTGAAGGAGCATACCGTATTCCCGCTTTGGGTTGTCCTGGTCTCAGGCTCCCGGGTCAGGTTGCCAATGATCGTCAGTTTGTTCATGCTTGGCCATCCTTTCCAACCATCCCGCCAAACATATCCAGCTGGCCATCCAGCTGCTCCGGCAGGCGTTCTTTCCTATCGTGTTTCAGTCGTTCAAGCACGGGAACATGTCCCGTAGGCAGCGGCTTTCCCCACATTCCACAGGCAATATTACGAACTCTCCAATCGGTGGAGTCTGCATTGCTGATGCCATAAACACGGCATTTATACCATCTTCTGCTCCCTTCAAGGTACGCCAGGTGATGGCAGCTGCCGCAGTGGTGCAAGGGGTCTTTTCCGTAAATCCCGTACATGGCTTCTATCTTGCGGTCTTTCACTGGTGCACTTCCTTCTTTGGTATTATGCGTCTGCGCTTTCCTGCCGCCATTTTTTCTTGCATATCCCGCAATATCAGCTTGCCGTCCATCCCGGTCAATCTGGTAAAGTAGGCCGAGCGGAAAAACCTCTCGCAGTCACGTTGCATGCGGCTTTCAGGATCGCCGGGCTTCTTTTTTCGGATACTCGCTTCCCAATCTTTGGTTGCCATATATACAATGGCTTCCACAAGGTTCTCAGCGCCCATGTCGCAAATGCTTCTCCTCATTGCCCACCTCATGCACTTTTGTTAGCCACTCCATGGAAACGTATCCGGTACCAATGAAACCCCACAGTTCCCCGTTTTTGTCCGGGAATACGCTGTACACTTCCGCGGTCTCTCCCTTGCGGAGCCTGTCCACAACTCTCCCGCCGGGAGCCTTGCGCACATTCACGCTGCCGTTGCTTTCATTGCAGTAAGTGCCGGCTGCTTCAGGAAACGAGGAAATATACCTTGCATGCACATACCCGCCTCCGGCGTCTATCCCACACTTTACTCGGATCCATTCACCTCTGAATCCAGAAAGGGTAACCTCATCTCCTGGCAGCAAATAACCCACACGTGATCCCTCGGGGGCTTCTCTTATGTTCAGGTCGCCTTCGGTATGAATGGCATACAGCCTCGTTCCCTCTGCCAATGCCGCATTACACAGCATCAGGCATACCAGCAGCATACACAGGCTCATTCGTGCATATTGTTTCATCGTTCCCCTCACCCTCTGCTTTCGTTCATACTCTCAAATACTCTGCCCAGCACGTTCAGCGGTAGCATTTCACCGGCAGCTTTGGGACAGTTCAAAGGATCAATGCCGCATGCATCTTCACAACCGGCGCAGGCGTGTTTCTTGTACCACGCCCGAACTTCCCATAAGGCGTACTCATCTTCGCTTCCGATCATGGCGCAATAGGCGTTAATGGCTGCATCGCAGTGTATGTGCACCCGCTCATACCAAAATTTTCCAGCCCTCTGCCGCTTTCGGCTCATATATTCACACCCGGAAGAAATGACCCTTCCGCACATATCACAGTAATAAGCCTTCCGGGCTTTTCGCTGGGTCACATGGCAGAATACCGTCATTTGCATTCACCGCGCATTCGGCTGCGCTCGCCTTCAAAATGGTGCTTGGGATATCGGCTTTCCAGCTTAGCTATGTTCTCCGTGGCAATGGCTTCCAGCGTCACGCCCAGCCCGGACGCCACTTCTGCCACGTACCACAGCACGTCTCCCAGTTCTTCCCGAAGGTGATCCTTGTCCAGCTCATGCTCTTGAAACATGTACTTCTTCACAATGTCGGAGCATTCTCCGCCCTCGCCAAACAGGCCGAGCAATCCGTTTGTCAGCTTATCCAGCGCAAGCTCCGTATTGCTGGTTCGCTGTGCCAGCGCTTGATATTCATTCAGCTGCATAGCTTAACCCTCACTTTCGCTAAGGCGCATACGCACTTCTTTCACCACGTCACGTACAGTGCGCATGTTGTTCCAGGTGGCAATATAGTTCATAGCCACGCTGTACTCGTGCTTGGGAATCTCTTCCACAGCGCTCACGCCGTAGAAGGAAAGGGCTTCTTTTTTGATGGCAAGACACAGCTTCTGCACGCCTTTGCTGTCTACAGCAGAGGATTTTTCAAGCAGTTCCGTCGCCTTGTCCTTAATGGCCGCTTTCAGGTACTTGGCCTGCTGCCGGGTTACAGGCGTGTTAAGGCGGATCTGCTTTTCCAGTGCCGCCATGCGGTCATTCATCACCGCCTGCGCCGTGGATACCTGCTGGAAGGCCTCCGTGTTCTGCCGCATCATTTCCGTCATAGCGGTAAAGAAGGGCCCAAGGGTCTGCTTGATCAGTTCCGGAATCATCTGCACTTGCTCGCTGTTCTGTACGCTCAATTCCTTATTTTCCATATCCTTATACCTCCTCAACGTTTATGGCTTCCAGGGCCTTCCTGGCTCCCTGTGCCCAGCTCTCTACCGTGCAAAGCAGTTCTTCGTAAGTACTGCGTTCGCTCAGGCTCATGGTCGCAAAGGTACGCGCCATGTGGGGCATTCTGGCACAGCTGCCCACAAATTGCCGCACCGCAGCGGCGAAGTTCTCTGCAGTCAGTTCGTCCGCAGGGATCCTCTCGGCGTCCCCTTTGGCAGCGGTGCTTTGCAGGGTGATCAATTCATTGCGCATTTGATCGTACTGGGTCTGGGTATCGTTAATCAGCTCTTCCTGCTCTGCAATCTCGTCCTGCAGCCGGCTGTTTTCTTTCCGAAGCCTCTGGTTTTCATCAAGGGCAATCTTTCCGCTTTCAGCTGCACGGGTCAGCTCTTCCTGCTGTTTTGCAATAAATGCTTCCTGGTCTTTCAATTTGGCAAGCACTTCCTCAGGAACATTCCCAGCAGAGGCTTTTTCCTCCGCTGCCTGCCGCATTTCTCTTTCCCGGCGCAGCTCCGCATTCATCTCTTCCCTTACCTTGCGCACAGCCTCTTCCACTTCACGCCCGGTCATGGAGGATACGTCATTTTCGCGCAAAAAGGCCTCTTCCTGCCCCTTTGGCAGGGCAAGCAACTTGAATACCTTGTTTCTCTCTTTTACCTGTCCAAGGGCCGGATTTTGCCCAAAACGCTCATACACCTGCATAAACATCTGCGCGTAGCGAACGCTGCACCCGGCGTTTTCACCTATCCAGCTTTCCCATTCGCCATGTTTCACCAGGGGCTTAGCCTCTGTCAGCACTCGGCCCAGCTGAATCATGTTTTCCACTGCATTTCTGGCAAAGTACTGCGCCTCTTTGGCCAGTCCGTCCAAAATGCTCAGATCCGAACCTCTGTGAACCGAAATTTCATCCATGCTTTTTCAGTCCTTTCTGTTGAATTTATTGGTTTTTCTTGATTCTTTGATTGCGTTTTGGTATAATAAAAAAGGTGAAAAAAGCATATGATCCTTGCGTTTTTCCCAACGGCTCGTGCTGGTGTCAGCGGCACGGGCCACCTTTTTATTTGGCTGCCTTTGGTGCATCGGGAAGCCTTTTCCATTCTTTCAGTCTGCTCCCTGGCCCAAACTGATGCCAGCCAGTTACTTGAAGTTCGCCATCGTCTGTTCTGCCCAGAACGCAGTTCTGTTGGTCGCAATCCTCTTTGGTAGGAGGCCTGTCCACTGCATCCACCCAAGGCATGCAGTCCAAATCGGAAAGCCGCATCCAATGGCTGTGAAAACTGTTCTCGGAAAACTCGTCCCAGCGGGCGAGCATTGCCCCATGGTATTGGTGCCATGCCAGCAACAATCCGGTTTTGTCCCCGTCCTCATGGGTGGGGGCCTTTTTCGTCCTGCCAATCCACGCCATCGTCTTTGCTCCTTTTTGGGGAAGGTGAGCCTTTGCATCATTAGCAGAAGGATACCTTCCATGTATCTGGCGGTACTTCACCATGTAGTACAGGCTTCTGTGTTCATGTGGTTCATGGGCGGCATGGTGTGTGCCACACACCATGCACGCCCCTTTGTACGGGACGGCTACAAATACCTGAGGTGCTCCCCTACTACTACTGCTATTTTGCGTATCCATTTCCCACCGTCCCTTTCTCGTGGTGTTCTTGGCAGGACAGCTTGTCAGCCGTTCCTGCGCCTCATGGCGTCCACACTCCTTCCTCTGTTCGGGCAAGCGTGTCCCCGTACTGGGGTGCACAGGCAGCTTTTGTGGCATAACCCTCCCACGCAATAACCAATCTGCCTTTTGGGGGCTTCGTTCAGGACTTCCTATAACCCAAACGCCTGTCCCGCCGCCCCATGGCAAAAGCGGCGGTGTCCACGTTGTATTGGTGCGGACAGGCGGAATCGAACCGCCTTATGGCAAGAGGTACAATCCATCGCAACCTGCATCCGCATGTAGTGCCCGTCTTTCCGGGCTGTCACCCTTCTTTCAGGTTTTCTTTGCACCATTCGGCAGCAGCTGCAGCCAGCCAGCCGAAAACCACCGCTTCATGGTTCACGCCCAGACGGTATACGCATCTTTCGCCATTCTCTGTCCAGACGAAAATCTTCCCATCCCATACCGTGCCGCCGTACTGCTTGCGGTTGGCGCTCCACACCTTCGCTACGTTTTGTACCTTGGCAAGGCTGCCCTTGGTACAAAAAAACGCCAGTTCCTTAAGCTGTTCCGGCGTTTCAATCACATATCGCTTTTCCACTTTTCCTACACCTCCTGTATCTCAATTTCAAGGCAGTTCTTCATCTGCCGCTTCTTAATCCGGTATGTCTTATCTTTGCGGGTAGCTTCGCTCTTGGCATCAATAACCGTATAGGTGCCGTCCCTATTCAGCGTCACAAAATCCGCATAGTACTTCACTCCGCCCGGGAGAAGAAAAGGAACCTGACACATCAGCCCGCGGTATTCACCATTCAGCCACTGTGTTTTCAGCACTTGGTAAACCTGCGCCTCATGCAGGCTGTCAAACTCTATCCCGTCCACCGTCGTTTTCTTGTTGCGGTACTTGGCAGGTTTCGGAGAAGGAATGGGTTCTTCTGCTTCTCGCCTGGGTTTTCTCATTTCCCTGGGCAGGGGTCTGCCGTGCTTTGCGCAGTACTCCCTCAGCCATTCTTCCGTCATATACAGGCCCATCCCGGCACTCTCCGTTTCTATGCCTTTGCACCCAACGGCGCAAAGAACTGTGCATATTTGTCCTCGGTAATTCTGCGGCGCACTTCGTCCACGCCAAAGTTCTCCACAGCATTGGTCAATATCCGCATGGCGATCCGCTGGGTCTCCCGCCGCCTGCGCTCGTTCTCCTCCGGCGTGTCCGGCAAACAGTCATCAAAAATACGTACCGTCCCGCCATTGGGGCACTTATGCTCCATTACAAGGGCCACCGCAGTCACCTCCTTTGTGGTCAATCTATGCGAACGTGGTCTCGATCTGACGTGTTTTTTGTTTATTGTTTCCTGTGCTATAATTGTTCCAAACACCATTAGAGGAGCGGATCAAATGATCGTCTATCATGTTGATACACATAAGCAACTTCAAAAAGGACAAATCCTCCTGCTCACTCCAGCAAGAACGCCCATCTATCATCTCTATCCTCAGGGAGTATGCTCATACGGTGAACGCACTTTCATAAAACCCACAACAACAGAGCAACAAACAATGCAAGCAATAGACATTTTCTTTGACTATGTTCGTTGTCTTCGTTTTCCCAATAAACCAAGCCGGTTTACATCTGTCTACGCTTCCGCTTCTCTCGAAGAAAGTAAAACATGGCTTCAAAGAATCTCAGGGGACTTTGATATAGATAGTTCCGACTCCCGTAAGCCCAGCACGTACGACATACCGATTTACGCCGTCCAGTGCGACAACGTTTACATTGCTGACGCTCGTTTTTTAGATTGCGAAAGTGAGCAGCGAGATAGCCAGCCCGCCCTGTCGAATTTGCTTCCTTATGCTCTTGCCTACTGGGATTCTGTTCAACAAATCCATACTGCGCATTTGGACTCCATGGTAAGAAAGTATCAGAAGCCCGAACTCCTTCTTGTTCCACCTGTGTATGTCGTTGAGCAAGTTTATCCATAAATGCCTCGTGGTGTTCTTTCTTAAGAACTTCGTTCTGTTCGAAAAGCTCGTCACTCTTCTTAAATAAGCTGAACTTCCTTTTTTCTCTCACGGTTACACCGCCTTTGTTTCCTGTTCACAGCAAACAAAGAGGGAGCCAATATCTACATTTAATGCTGTGCACAATTTCGGAACATCGTTTATTTTGATAATACGTCTGCCGTAAATCATATCCGTCAATTCCTGAGAAGTACATCCTATTCGCTTTGCTACAACGAGCTGCTTTAATCCAGATTCTTTAATGATCCTTTGTACGTTTTCTGCAACAGGAGAATTTAGCTGCTTTATTGTCATTTATCCAACCTCCAAAGTACGAGTATCTCGTATGCATTCAAGTTTATACGAGATACTCGTACTTGTCAAGTGCAAAATTATAAAAAAGTTCGATTTTCTCAAACTTTTTCTATTGACCCACTAATGCAAAATTGATATATTATTTTTATTACATGAAAAGGAGACTATGCTAATGGCTTTTCACGAAAGACTGAGACAAGCACGCGAACGGGCTGAGATGACTCAAGCGCAGATTTCTTCTCTTATTGGTGTTGCAAAATCAACATATAGTGGATATGAAACCGGGAAAAGTGAACCATCGATGCAAATTATCTCCTGCTTGATGCGAATTCTAAATGTAAAACCTGAATTTCTTTGGCAAGACGAGGTAGAAACAGATTTCAGAAATAATTATCCGGAACAATATTTTAACCGTCCTGATATGGCAGTACAGACTAACGATGAAGAAGAACTATTATCAAAATATCGACTACTTACTCCCAGTGCAAAAGAAACGGTATTAACAACAATAAGAGCATTTGCTGCAAATCCAGATATGGTGAAAGAAACACCAAACAAATCGGTAATATAATTTTCTTTGAGTTTCAAATAGAATAATATTTCTTCTTTACGATTTGTGAAAGGAGCTTTATGCTCAAGTATAAATACTCTCAGCACATTTCATAACCTACCGCAAAATACTTGTCACAAATAAAGGAGGTATATTATGCTTTGGTCATGGGACATCGGTGATGACGTTCAGAAGCTCGAGCGTGCAAAAAAGGTAAAAATTGATGTTATCGACCGCAAAAATAACCGTGGAAAATTCATTGGTTCTTCCGGCGAAATATACCGAACAAATTTGCTGGAATGTACCTGCGTTGATTTTTCTATAAAGAAAACCTTCTGTAAACATATGCTTCGACTCGCTATAGAACTTGGCGTAGTAAATAGATATGGCCGTACGCCCGAACAACAGCAGACTGTAGATCTCACAAATGAAAAAAACACCCTTGCGTTAAGTTATGGATATTTCTATCTTTTTGGAACAGAGCTTCTCTCTGATGAGGAATACGATTCCCTCAAAACCAAGCTATCTCAAGAGATTATTGTACGAAACAACCAGCCAAAAAATGCTCAAGACGATCATTTCCATTCTTTCTCCTGTTTGCAAGATTTCATAAAAGCACTCGATGAAAAACAGATTCCCTATCTTGATAAAAGGTCAGTTGGCGGAAGCCTCTGGATAAAAATGGGTGTTGCAGATAACTTTGTGTCCAAAGTCAAGATAGCAGGAAAAAAAATGCTTGTTGCGAACTCTCCTCGAACATTCAACGGAGAACCTGGTTGGTACTATCGAGAGTAAAATATAAGGAGGCTCTATGCAATCCCCCTATTATTTCAAAAACCACCGTTACAAGCGGAACTGCATTTATCTCCGTAAGTCCCGCCGGGATATCGAAGCCGAGCAGCACGGTGCCGGGGAAACCCTCACTCGCCACAAGGATATGCTGCTGGATCTGGCCAAACGCCGGGGGCTAACTGTCGATAAAATCTATCAGGAAATCGTCAGTGCCGATACCATTGCCGCCCGTCCTGTCATGCAGCAGCTTCTAAACGATATTCAGGCAGGCCTCTGGGACGCTGTTTTGGTTGTTGAGGTTGAACGTCTTGCCCGTGGCGATACCATGGATCAGGGTCAGGTAGCCCAAGCCTTCAAATTTTCCTCCACCTGCATCATCACTCCCAACCGGGATTACGATCCCAACAATGAAGCCGACGAAGAGTATTTCGAGTTTGGCCTCTTCATGGCCCGCCGGGAGTACAAAACCACCACCCGCCGCCTGCAGGCTGGCCGCGAGGCTTCCGCTCATGAGGGAAAATACCCCGGGGCTGTGGATCCCTATGGCTATACACGCTATAAGCTCAAAGGGGAAAAGGGATGGTCTCTGCGCATCGTCCCCGAAGAAGCAGAGCACGTCCGGCTCATGTATTCGCTATTTGCTTATGGTCGAGAAATAGAAAAAGACGGTCAAACCGTCCATGAGCCTATGGGGGCCGCAAAGGTTGCCGATGTACTTAACGAGTTGGGTAGCCGCACCAGAAAAGGTAACCTTTGGACAACCTCGTCCATTCGTGGCATTATCCATAACCCTCTCTATTGTGGCCTCATTCAGTGGTACACCAGGGAAAAAAAGGTACAGATGGTGGATGGAAGGCGCATCGCCAAGCGCCCCTTCTCCGATAGGCATTTTCTTGCAAAAGGCCGTCATGAGGCCATTGTGGATCAGGAACTCTGGGATGCAGCGCAAGCGGCATCCAAAGGTCGGAATAAGCTCTCTGTCAACCGTACAAAGGATACGGTCAATCCCCTTGCCGGTATCATCAAATGTTCAGAATGCGGCAAAGCCATGGTACGCACTCCCATGTATGGGCATCTTGCCGGGGTTGACTATCTCAAGTGCAGTACGCCCCGCTGCCCCACCTCCTCTTGTCCTCTGGAAGATGTAGAGACCATGATCCTCTCCACCCTCTCTGCGTGGCTTAAGGAAGCGCCCCTCCCTGCAGCTGCTCCCATCAAGCCGGACACCTCTGCCGAGACCATGCGCCTCGCCGCAGAAGCCCATCTTGCAGAGCTTGAGAAACGCCGCACCCGCCTGATGGATCTGCTGGAACAAGGTGTCTACGATACCACTACCTATGTAGAGCGTTCCGCACTCCTCTCCAAAGAGATCTCCGCTGCCAAGTCGGCGCTGGAATCCATCCCTGTGACCAAACGTACCAACCGGGAAAAAATCGCCGATCTGTTGCCGGAGATAACCCACGTCCTGCAAGCATACCCCACCGCTGTCACCCCCGCAGAAAAAAACCAGCTGCTACGTTCCGTTATCGATCACATCACCTACCACAAAACCCACCGCTGTTTCCGCAACGAAAACCCCGCAGCCTTTGTCTCCCTTGACATTTTCCCCAAGGAAAAATAACGCTGGTAGCGTTATATGAATGATGAATTCTTCAGCCTGCCCCTGTTCCCGCCCGCCTCGCTGTGTAACAACGACGAGGTGAACATCTCCAACGCAGCCTGCAACCAGGGCAGCTGCGGCGGATGTGGCTGCGGCTGCAATTACCACCGCTGACAAACCCGGGGAGGATCGCCCCTCCCCCATTTTCCCATCAAAAAAGCTGCCCGCATTTTCAGCAGGCAGCTTCTTGTTTTTCAGGCATGACGGCGGACGATTTCCTCCAGGGAAGCCAGTCCGTTGTGGAACCCGCTTCCGTTGTCCATGACCACGTCTGCGGCCTCCCGGTAGATCTGCATCCGCTCCCGGTAGATTTCCACAATCTCTTCCTTGCTCTTCTGGGCCAGGAAAGGCCGCTTCTCTTCCCGGATGTCCTGCATGATATCGTCAATGGGCCGATCAATCAGCACGATGATGCCGTGGGTTTTCATCAGCCGGCGGTTGTATTCCCGAAGGGCCACGCCTCCGCCGGTGGAGATGATGCCCGCAGGCGCGGTGGCCAATTCTTCCAGAAGGCGGGTTTCCGCGTCCCGGAAGGCTTTCTCGCCAAAGCGCTGGAACAGCTGGTTGGTGTCCATGCCGGAGGTTTCCGTCAGGTAGGTATCGGTGTCCAGGTAATGGATCTGCAGTTTTGCGGCAACGCGACGCCCCAGCGCACTTTTGCCGCTGCCGGGCATTCCCACCAGAAAGATGTGCCGATCCATTTCCTTTCCTCCTTTGTGCGTGATTATGCGCCAAGGCGCGGCGTATCAGGGTTTTGGGCCGCTTCCAGGGTGAAGCGGAAGCCTGCGCCAACCTCGGGCTCCGTAAGCTCAATGATTTGGCCGTGCATGTCCATGATCTGCTTGCATATGCTCAGACCAAGGCCGGTACCTTTGCCGGATGTATGCGCTTTTTCAGCCATGTAAAATCGATCGAAAATGTGGGGCTTGTGTTCCGGAGCGATGGGTTCGCCGCTGTTTTCAATCTCCACGCTTACTTTATTATCATGCAACAAAATGGTACGAATTGTCAAGTTATCTTTTTCATCCACATATTTCAATGCATTATCGATAATATTGACAATAACCTGCGCAATACGGTCTTTGTCCGCATGTACCATGCAGGGATCTGCCTCAAAATCCATTTGTACATTTATTGCTTTTTCTTCAATATCCGCCATCCGGCCGATCAAAATCAGCCGGATCTGCTCGTTGATGTCAAAATCAGACCATTGCAGCTTTTCCGCGCCGTTGTCCATGCGGCTTAATTGCAGCAAATCGGCGATGAGCCGCTTCATCCGGTTGGTCTCGTCAAACACAATCTGCAAATACCGCTCGTGATCCTCCGGGGGGATAGTGCCGTCCAGCATGCCCTCCACAAAGCCGTGGATGCTGGTAACCGGGGAGCGCAGCTCGTGACTGACGTTGGAGACGAACTCCTTGCGGCTGGCCTCCTCCTTTTCCAGGCGCTGGGCCATGACGTTGAACGCGCCTGCCAGCTGCCGCACCTCGCTGACGCCGGTGACGGCGGCCCGCGTGCTCAGCTTGCCCCGGCTCATGCTTTCCGCCGCACCCGTAATGACCGTCAGGGGCTTGATGATGCCGCGGGTGTACAGCGTTGCGCCCACCAATGCCACCACCGAAGCCAGGAAGAATCCCAGGGTGATCTGCAAAAGCACGCCATGGTACGGCGCCTCGATGATCTGGGCGCTGGTGTGGATCAGCACTGCGCCGTGCACCTGACCCGCCTGGTGATAAGGCACCGCCACGGTCAGCACCGCGCCACCCTCCCGGGAACGGCTGATTTTCATCTGCACTTCCTCGCCCTTGAGCACGTCCAGCATCAGCTTGGATATTTCATCCGTGTTCAGGGTGTCTCTGAGGCCGGAATTGGGGTTAGCCAAAGCGGTCTGCATGTTGTCCATCACCCGGCCGGAACGGTCCACAATCAGGATATACGCGCCGTAGTCCTGGTAAACCCTGCTGGCCTTCCGTTGCAGGTAGCTCATGGTGGGGTCGCCCATGGAAAAGAAGCTGGAAAAGCTGTTCAGCTGCCCCGCCAGATAGGCGATTTCCCGGGCATGCTGGAGCAGTCCTTCCATGCGGCTTTCCACCAGCGCCGTGCGGATGGTGAACACGGAAAACGCCGCGCTGGTGCCTGCCATCAGCAGGATCACCACCAAAAACAGGGCCAGCAGCCTGTCAAACATGTTTTGGAACATGGTTTCTACGTCCCTTCCACCTTAGACGGGCTTATACTCAAATTTGTAGCCCACCCGCCATACGGTGTGGATTTTCCAGCCATATTGCTCGGAATCCGGTAGTTTTTCCCGCAGACGCTTGATGTGCACGTCCACGGTACGGCTGTCGCCAAAGAAGTCAAACTCCCACACCTGCTCCAGAAGCTGCTCCCGGGTAAAGACCATGTTGGGATGGGAAGCCAGGTAATACAGCACTTCCAGCTCCTTGGGCGGCATTTCTACCTCTTTGCCCTCGTAAGTGACCTCGTAGCGCTTCAGGCTGACGGTCAGCTCCGGGAAGCGGAGGCAATCGTCCTGCTCCTTGGCCGGCTGAGCCGCCTCCTGCTGCTCCGGCGCACGGCGCAGCACCGCTTTGACCCGGGCCACCATTTCCTTGTTTTCAAAGGGTTTGGTGATGTAGTCGTCCGCTCCCAGCTCCAGGCCCAGCACCTTGTCGAAGGTCTCGTCCTTGGCGGTGAGCATGATGGCGGGCACTTTGCTTACCTTGCGGATCTCCCGCAGCACCTCCAGGCCGTCCATGCCGGGCAGCATGATGTCCAGAAGCACCAGCGCAGGCTGGAAGCGGTGGAATGCCTCCATGGCCTTGTCGCCCCGGTCGCATTCCTCCACTTCATAGCCGTTCTTTTCCAGGTACAGCCTGACCAGGTGGCTGATGTTCGGATCGTCGTCCACAAGCAAAATCCGCTGTTTATCAGACATTGTATTGCCTCCTTACTTCAGCGTGACCACCGTGACGCCCTGCTCGCCCTCGCCGTACATGCCGTCCCGGAAGCTCTTCACGTTCATATGCTTCTTCAGATGCCGCTGCAATCCCGTGCGCAGGATGCCGGTGCCCTTGCCATGGATGATACTGACCTCGCCCAAACCGGCCAGAGTGGCCTCGGCCAGGTAGCTGTCCACCGCCTGGGTGGCTTCCTCCAGGTTCATGCCCCGCACGTCCACCTCCATGGGCACGGTGCGGCTGCTGAGGCCGGTTTTGCTCATGACCTTGCTGGCCTTGGGCTTTTCCTTCTGGATGATGCGCAGCTGGCTCAGCGGCACCTTCATCTTCATGATGCCGGCCTGAACCTGCACCTCGCCCTTGCTGTCCGGAAGGGCCAGAACCACTGCCTTGGTTTTCAGATGGACAATTTCCACATCCTCGCCCACGCGGACGCTCTTGGGGGCCTGGAAGCCGGCCTCGGGACGGGCCAAAGTCTCGCTGACGCTGTCGATGCCGTCCTCCATGCGCTTTTTCAGCTTCTGCAATTCGTGCTCCGGCAGCTGGGCCTGGGTGTGTTTCTTCATGGCTTTCAGCTCGCTGATAATAGCGTCGGCCTCGCGGCGGGCATTTTCCAGGATGTGCTTGGCCTCGGCCTTGGCCTTGGATACGTTCTTTTCCTTGCTCTGCTCAATATCCTTGCGGATGCGTTCCGCCTCGTTGCGCAGCTTCACAGTCTCGCGGCTCAGTTCCTCCGCCATCTGCCGTTCCTTTTCCGCAATCTGCCGGTGGTACTCCGCATTGGCGATGACGTCCTCAAACCGGATGTCCTCCTTGCTGAGCAGCTCCTTGGCGCTGTCAATCAGGCTCTCGGGCAGGCCCAGCTTGCGGCTGATCTCGAAGGCGTTGCTCTTGCCGGGAATGCCGATGGACAGCCGGTAGGTGGGCCGGAGGGACTCCACGTCAAACTCCACGCTGGCGTTTTCCACGCCGGGGGTGCTGAGGGCAAAGGCTTTCAGCTCGCTGTAATGGGTGGTGGCCATGGTGCGGATTTGGCGGGAAAGCAGCTCGCTCAGGATGCTCTGGGCCAGGGCCGCGCCCTCGGTGGGGTCGGTACCGGCGCCCAGCTCGTCAAAGAGCACCAAATCGTTCTTCTGCATGGACTGGATGATGCTGACGATGTTGGTCATGTGGGCGGAGAAGGTGGACAGGGACTGCTCGATGGACTGCTCGTCGCCGATATCCGCGTACACATGGTCAAACACGGCCAGTTCGGTGCCCAGGTCAGCGGGGACCTGCAGGCCTGCCTGGGCCATCAGGGTGAACAGGCCCACAGTTTTCAGGGTGACGGTCTTGCCGCCGGTGTTGGGGCCGGTAATAATCAGGGTGGTGAAATCCTTGCCCAGCCACAGATTGCTGGGAACCACCTTGTCCGGGTCAATGAGGGGATGCCGTCCCCGGACGATGTTCAGATGGCCATCCCGGTTCATCTTGGGCAGAACAGCCCGCATCTGGCGGCTCAGCATGCCCTTGGCAAAGGCAAAGTCCAGCTGGCACAGGAGATCCAGGTTGCTCAGCAGGGCAGAGCTGTGGGGGCCCACCATATCGGACAGGGCCTGCAAAATCCGGGCGATTTCCTGCTGTTCCTTGGCGTGCAGCTGTTTGAGATCGTTGCCCAGTTCCACCACGAACATGGGCTCAATGAACAGCGTTGCGCCGCTGGCGCTCTGGTCGTGGACAAGGCCGGGCACATTGGCGCGGCACTCGGCCCGGACAGGGATGCAGTAGCGGTCGCCCCGCATGGTGATGATGGTATCCTGCAAATTCTTGGCAAAGCTGGAGGAGCGGATCATCTGATTCAGCTTCTCCCGCATGCGCTCGTTGGCGCTGCGAATCTGCCGGCGGATCTGATGCAGCTCGCTGGACGCCCTGTCGGCGATCTCTTCCTCGCTGAGGATGGCCATCTGGATCTCGTTTTCCACGTGTTCCAGCACCATCAGCTGGGATGCCAGGCCGGTCAGGATGGGGGTATCCTCCCGGTCCTTCACCAGGGCGGACCGGGCCGACCGGGCAGCCCGCAGGAAGGAAGCCACGTCCAGAAGCATCTTGGGGCTGAGGCACGCGCCTTTCTCCGCCATGACGATGGCGTCCTTCACCGCCGGATAGCTGACCAGCGGGTTGGTGCCCAGGTAGGTCAGCAGCACCACGGCCTCCTCGGTTTCATTCAGGGCGTGATTCACGTCGGCGATGTCCGTATAGGGGGTCAGAGAAAGACACTTGTCCTTGCCCTCGTCGGTGATGGCGTTCTGGGCCAGCATTTCCAGTATTTTGGTAAATTCCAATACGCGCAATGCGCGGTCCTGTTCCATATTGTTCTCCTTCCAAACAGAAAATTATTCCACGCCCCGCTTCCAGTGGCCGGCGGTGGTGCCCATCACGGGGGCGACCTCCCGGCCATTCTTCAGGGCGACAAATTCGCGGACGATATTCTTCACTTCCGCGTCGGTTTCGGTGGTAAAGTGGAGGAGCATTCCTGCGCCCAGCTGGCGACGGTCTGCATCGCAGTCCCGAAGGTCGGTGGGCAGGGCGTTCAGCACGCTGATGATGCATCCCTCCGGGTAGGCCGTCCGCTTCATGGGGAAAGAATAGCCCCGGTTGTCGGTGAGGCAGGCATTCCTTGCGCCGCAGGTCATAGACGGCTCCTTGCAGATGCTGCATTGGCTGCGGCCCCGGTTCAGGTTCTTTTCCACCCGGGCCGGGCAATGGTTGAGGAGCATCAGCTGCTCCCGGCCGTACATTTTCATCAGGCTGGGCATGGCGGCGGGCTGGTGCTCGCTGCGGTTCCATTCCGTCCAGAGCACGAAGGCCTCCGCGTTGGTGGTGGACAACAGCTGAACCGCCGCCCGGTTGGTCACCGGGAACTGGGTGCCCACGGCCACCGGCATGCCCGGCAAGAAATCAAGCTGGCCCAGGCTTTCCGCCACTACGCCGCCAAGCTTCTGCCGATATTCTTCCACAACCTGCCGGATTTCCACGAGGGTGGATTCCGTACACTGGGCGGGCAGCCGCAGCCAGGTTCCCTCCGGCAAAGCGTCCAGATCCTTCTGCAGCGCCTCCCGGCAATAGCTTTCCGGCTGGAACCACAGATTGTCCGCCCCGGCTTCCAGCAAATCCCGGCTCAATTCCGGCCGGGAGAAGATCACAGTCAGGCTGTCCACACCGTAGTCGGCGGACGGGTTCTTGGGCTTACCCTCAAGCACAGCCCCGGGGGCGACTTCCCTTACCCCAAAGGCCCGAATGCGCTCCCGGCGCAATTCCTCCGCTGCGTTCCGTCGCAGAGCATTCAGGCTGCTGACCGGCAAGAACAGACCGTCTTCCAGGCTGATCTTCGCAGGCGATTGCAAGCAGAACGGCGTGTCGCCCAGCTTTTCCAACTGCTTCTGGATGTCCTCCGCGGTGGCCGCCTTCTTGGCCGCCCGCTGGACGACGTCCCCTTCCACGGCAATGACGCTTTCCCCGTCGCTCATCCTAAGGCGCATGGGCTGGCCTTCCGTAAAAGATGCTTCCATGATGACGGGAATCTTTGCAGGAGCATGGGCGCGGGCTTTTTCCAGCTGCATCGCGTCGCTGAGGCGGGCCACAGGATCGCCCTTGCCGGTAATGATCTCCGGCCTGAGCCGCAGCGTGGCGATGCCGCCGGCAGCCACCTCCGGGCCGGAATATCGGAGGTCAAAATCCTGCTTTCCGCGAATCTGCAGGCTGTCCTCGTTGTGCAGGGCGCGGCTCAGCTTCACATCCGCCAAATGCCCCCGCACCCCCACAATCTGCCCCATAGGCAGACCCTCGTGGGCCACGCGTTTTGTGGCGCAAAGATCGGCGTCCTCCGCATGGAAGGCATGGCCCCGGGTGAAGCCGCCCCGGTTGAAAATCTGCCGGAGCTGCTCCAAGGGCCGGGTGTCCTCCGGGTCAAAACGCCCGGCGCGGATATCGTCCAACGCCTTGCGATAGATGCCCGTGACCACCGCCACGTATTCCGGGCTTTTCAGCCGGCCCTCCAGCTTGAGGGAGGTCACGCCCGCGTCGCAGAAGTCCGGCAGGTGCTGCATGGTGCAAAGGTCCTTCAGGGAAAGCCAGGCGGCGTTTTTGCCGTTCCAGGTAAGCTCCATGCGGCAGGGCTGGGCGCACCTTCCACGGTTGCCGCTGCGGCCTCCCGCCATGGAGGACATCAGGCACCGTCCGCTGACGGCGGTGCACAGCGCGCCGTGGGCAAAAACTTCAGTTTCCACGCCGGAATCCACCACCTTCCGGATCTCCTCCAGGGTGCACTCCCGGGCCAGAACCACCCGGCTGAAGCCCAGCTTCCTGGCAAAACTTGCGTCGCTGGCGTTGGACAGGGCCATCTGGGTGCTGGCATGCAGCGCCAGCTCAGGGAATTTCTCCGCCGCCAGTTTTGCCACACCCAGGTCCTGCACGATCACCGCGTCGGCCCCCGCGTCCCGGATCTCGGCCAAAGTGCGCTCCACCCGGGGGTACTCCCCCTCCTTCACCAGCGTGTTCACGGTCACGTATACGCAGGTGTGATACAGATGGGCGTATTCCACCGCCCGGGCCAGGGTATCGTCGTCGAAGTTCACTGCAGAAGCCCTTGCGCCAAAAGCCTTTGCGCCAAGGTACACCGCATCTGCACCGCAGTCCACCGCGGCGTGAAGGGCGTTTTCATCCCCCGCAGGGCTGAGCAGTTCCGGCAAACGAAGCATGTTTGTTCCCAACTTTCCAAATAAAGATAAAGCGGCAAAAGGGTTTCCCCTTCCGCCGCATGAAGAGTGGATCAGAGCTTTGTAAAGGGATATTCCACGCCGTTGGTTTCCACACGAATGGACTCAATCACCTGCGGCTCCAGGGGGCGGTCAGACCAGTCGGTTTTCTGGGCCACGATCTGATCGGCGACCTCCTGTCCCTCCAACACCTTGCCAAAGGCCGCGTACTGCCCGTCCAGATGGGGGCTGACGCTGGTCATGATGAAGAACTGGGAACCGGCGCTGTCATTGCGGGCGCTGCGGGCCATGCTCAGTACGCCGTGGGTGTGCTTGAGGTCGTTCTTGACGCCGTTGGCGGCAAATTCGCCCTTGATGGAATAGCCGGGGCCGCCGGTGCCTCTGCCCTGGGGGCAGCCGCCCTGGATCATGAAGCCGGGGATGCAGCGATGGAAAATCAGGCCGTCATAGAAGCCCTTGTTGGCCAGTTCCACAAAGTTGCCCACGCTCTGGGGGGCGATTTCGGGGTACAGCTCGCCGGTCATGACGCCGCCGTTTTGCATCTTGATGGTAAAGGTAGGATTGCTCATTTTATCTGCCTTCTTTCTTTCAAAGATTCACTCATCATATGTGTGGAAATACAACTAAATTATACCACGTTATGGGCGGAATGCAAGCAATATCTATATGTTCAGCCTTTGGACACAGTTCGTTCACAGAAAGCTGACGCCCTCCCGGGCGGTGGACGTCACGGCCATGAAGCCCTTCTCCCCGGCAATGCGTTCAAGCGCCGCCTCCGCCTGCTCCTTTTCCGCAAACACGCCGTACACCACAGAGCCGCTGCCGGTCATCATGGCGGCCTTGCAGCCGTCGGCGGCCCGCAGCTTCTCTATGGCTCGGGCGATCTCCGGCCGCCTGTCCACGCTGACCTTTTCCAACACATTGCCCATCTTCCTGCCAAGCAGGGCCATGTCCCGCCGGATCAGCGCATCCTCGGCCGCGTCCGTCTCCGGATGATGAACCTCCCCCGCCGGGGTTCCGTCAAAGCCGGAAAAGATCTCCCCGGTGCTCAGGCCGTCGCAGGGCTGCCAGAGGGTCAGCCAGATCTTCGGCGGATCCGCAATGGGCCGGATGATCTCCCCGATGCCGCTGACCCGTGCCAGGCCGCCGGTCAGCATGAAGGGCACGTCGGCCCCCAGCTTCAGCCCGATTTTCAGCAGTTCCTCCATGGTGAGGTTCATCCCCCACAGCCGGTTCAGCCCGATGAGGGCCGCCGCTGCGTCCGCGCTGCCGCCGCCCATACCCGCCCCGGAGGGAATGCCCTTGCGCAGGGTCACCTTCGCACCACAGGTCTTGCCTGCGTACTGCCACAGGGCCTTGGCTGCCTTGTAAACCAGGTTGTTCTCGTCAAAGGGCACCGGCGCAGCGCTTTCCTGACCGTCGCCCGCCTGGCTGACCACATTGTCCGCCCCGCTCAGCAGCGTGAAATCCTCCGCTTCCTCCAGCCAGAGCGTGTCATGCAGCTCCACGGACTGCATCAGCATGTCCATCAGATGATAGCCGTCCTCCCGCCGCCCGGTAATGTCCAGCGACCAGTTGATCTTGGCCCGCGCCTTGAGGCAAAGCATTGCAACCTTCCCCTTTTCTGTGATATAGTAACTGTATTATAACAGGTTTTTCCTTAGCCGTTAAGAGGTGGTTTTATGGTTCCCATGCTGATCAACATCAAGTCCCACGCCTACCGGGACGACGAAACCGACGAGCCCATCAATCTGCTCACCTACGGGCAGCTGACCCAGGAGGGCGGCCGCACCGTTCTGGAATACGACGAGGTCATGGACGAGACCATGCCTGCCCAGCACGTCATGCTGACCCTGGAAAACGGTTCCCTGACCATGATCCGGGAGGGCGGCTACTCCACCCAGATGATCTTCACCCAGGACTGCCGCTACGAGGGGCAGTACCACACTCCTTTTGGCGCGATGGATCTGGCGCTGTTCTGCAACCGTCTGAAGTATGACCTGACCGAAGCCGGCGGCACCATTGACCTGCGCTATCAGCTGGACATCAACGGCCAGTTCGCGGCGGTTCACGAGCTGAACCTGACCGCCTTCCCCCACAATGGCTGATCTGCTTCGTTTGCAGGAGCAGGCATTCCGGCTGCTCCAGGAAAGCGGCCAGGCCTGCTTTCTTCGCAGCAGCAAAACGGAGGACTGCCTCTGGGTGACGGATCTTCCCCGGCGGACGGACTCCCTGGCCGATGTGGAGCATTCCCTGGCCGAGCTGGGCCTGCGCTGCACCCTCGACCCTTCCAGCCGCCTGTGGCACATCGACCTGACCCCGGAGATGTACGCCGCCTGGTCGTCCCATCTGCCGACGACCCCGCCGCCCTTCCCAGCTGACGAATCCCTCCACGAAGCCTACGCGCTGTGCAGGCTGCTTCTGGCCCATCCCGCTCCTCTGGCCGATCAGCCCTTGTCGCCCATCCGCTCCATCCTGAAATGGCTGGCATTCCCGGCACATTGTCCCTTTCCGTCCGCCCTGCACGGCCAATGCGCCGCGCTGCTCCGTCAGGGCCAGCCCCTCCCCCACCTGGGCGGCCAGCTTCTTGCCGCCTGGCTTACACAGAAAGGAGAACCCGCATGATTCTTGAATACCTGGGCCACGCCTCCTTCCGCATGGAAACCGAGCAAGGCACCGTCATCGTCACCGATCCCTACGGCAGCTTCTACTCCTTCCCGGCCCGCAGCCTTCCCGCCGATATCTGCACTGTCAGTCATGACCACCACGATCACAACGCGGTGGACACCATCACCGGCTGCCCGCAAATCATCCGCAAAGAGGGCAAATATCGCCCGGCGGACGATGTGAAAATCACCGCCATCCCCACCTGGCACGACGAGGAGCAGGGCGCAAAGCGCGGCCCCAACCTGGTTTTTGTCTATGAGGTGGAGGGCATGCGCATCGTCCATTGCGGCGACCTGGGCCATGTTCCCACCAAGGAGCAGGCCAAGCTGATTGGCAAGCCTGACGTGCTGCTCCTGCCCGTGGGCGGCTTTTACACCATCGACCCCAAGCAGTCCATGGAAACCATGGAGCTGCTGCGCCCCACGCTGACCATTCCCATGCATTACCGCACCGCCTTTAACGAGGACATGCCCATCCAGCCCCTGGCCACCTTCCTGCAGCTGACCGGCGCGGCCGATACCCTCCACCCCATGCTTCGCCTGACCCAGAAGGACATGACTCAGCGCGACGCGGTCATGGCCATGGAGATTCTGCCCTGATCGTTTGCGTTGAACGCAAATGCCTTGGCCAGTTTTCCCAAGGGATGACCCATAAATCCAACTACAGTTCAAACCTATCTTCTACCAAAAATGAAGTGTGCCCCCGGTTAGATCTCCGGAGGCACACTCTTTATTTACTTGCTCAGTTCCAACAAACCAAACACGTTGGGGTCGTTCCAGCCGGTGTCGCTGGCGTCGCAGAAGTTCACCAGGCGGCGCACGCCGTCGGGAGCGGCATCGTTGTAGCGCAGGTCAAAGCCCAGCTGCATGCCGTCCTTGACCTCTACGGTGAAGGGCATGGTGAACAGGGCCACGAAGCCGTCGTCAGTCAGGGTGACCTCGGCGGCGACGGTGTCAAAACCGGCGTCGATGGTCAGATCGCCCTTGTAGTTAACGCGATAGTGGTGGTCGTCATCGCCGTAGGTGGCGGAACGGTCGTTGCGCTCGTCCACGAAAATTTCCACGCTGTCCTGCTCGTAGCTGTTGGGAGAGGAGGCGTTGAGCCAGGGATCGACGACGGTCATCTGCACGTACAGGTTCTTCTCGTCCCAGGCAGCCTTGCCGCTGACGGACACCTTGCCGCCCTCGGTGTAGTCGGCGCTGAGGGAAGCGTTCATCTCAATGACGGGGGCGCTTTCCAGGTTCTCTAGGCCGTACACAGCCTTGGCCACGGGCAGGGAAGCGGGAGTTTCCTCGGCTTCTTCCTCAGCGGCGGGCAGCTGGGTGGGATCGGTCAGGGCCCAGAAGGCGTACTTGGGCTGCAGGCTCTTGTCAAACAGCAGCGGATGCTCGGAGGACTTCCAGCTGCGGTCGTCGCTGACGCCCCACACCTGCACAGCTTCCATCTGGTCGCCGTACTGGGAGAAGATGTCAAACAGGCGCTGATAACGCTCGGCCTGGCGCAGCAGGGTGGCCTCGTTGGTATCGGAAATGGTGATGTCCAGCTCGCTGACGCGGAGCTTCAGGCCCTTGTCGCCAATGCGCTGGAAAGCAGCGCGGAGCTGGGTGTAGCTGGGGCTGCCCAGCTGGTAGTGGCACTGGAAGCCGTAGCCGTCGATGGTGCCGTCAGCGATCAGGCTGTCCAGCAGATTGCAGATGCCGGTCAGCTTGGGCTCGTAGGGGGTGGAGTAGTCGTTGTAGTAAAGCAAAGTTCCCTCGGGGGCGTACTTGCGGGCATACTCAAAGGCGCGGTTGACGAAATCCTCGCCCACCACCTTGGTCCAGTTGCTCTGGCGCAGGGCGGCGTTGCCGTCGGCCACGGCTTCGTTCACCACGTCCCAGGAAACGATCACGCCAGGCCAGTTGGCTTCCGTGTATTCAAACACCAGGCGGATGTAGTTTTCCAGACGGCCCAGCATGACCTCGCGGCTGACGTAGGCGCCGGTGGCGGAGTAGCCTTCCCGGAAGAAGGCGTCGGGGGTCTGATTGTGCCAGACCAGCACGTGGCCGTGCACCTTGATGCCGTTCTTCTGGCAATAGTCCAGCAAAGCCTTGGCGTTGTTGAAATGGACGGCCACAGAGGTCTCGTCTCCGCTCTCCTTGACCAGCTTGCGGCTGGCGCTGACGTCCAGCACAGCGTCGGGCTTGAGTTCATTTTCATGGGTCATGATGTTGAACTGGGATGCGGCAAAATCCATGCGCTTGGCATTGGCGGCGTCCCAACCGTTGACGGCGCAGCCCACGTCGAACTTATCGGCGTAGACGTCCTTCAGGGCGGGCAGAGCCATGGGATCCACTGCGTTTTCGTCCGCCGCGGCAGCGGGCTGCACGGTGGCGGCGACGGTCTGGGTCACGGTAAAGTCTTTCATGCTATACTCCAATTCTGCGGCGCTGCTGGTTTCCACATACAGCACGTAGGTGATGAAATCGCCGGCTTTGTACTTGCCTTTGAGCGTGGTCCACTCGCCCTTTTTGGCGGTGCCAAAAGCAAGGTTTTCATAGGTCTCCGCGCCGTCGGCAGTCTTGTGAGCGATGGAGATCATCATGCTGGCGCTGTCCACGCTGTCCTGGTAGACGTCCACGCTGAGCTCGTACTCGGCGGTGTTTTCCAGGGCAAAATCCCGTCCGGGAGAGTGCCAGTCCTGTCCGCGGCCGGTGATGCTGAGCACGCCGTCCGCCACAGAAAGCTGTGCGCCGCCGGTGCTGCGGGCGTACCAGCCGTCGGTGCCTTGAGAAAAGTCAGATTTGTAGCTCATCATGTCGGCCTCAGCCAGGGCAAAAGCGGGCGTCAGCATTGCGACGACAAGCAGAAATGCAACCAGTTTCTTCATTCCAGGGGTCATTCCTTTCCAAAAAAGTTGTTTCCATTATACATGAACTTGGCCCGTTTGTCTGCCAAAAATGGAAAGAAAACAGAAAAAACGCCGCGATGGGGGGAGTGGTTGTAAGGAACAATTTGTCCTGCAACGAACAAACGAGCATCCGATAAAAAAGAACGGATGCTCGTTTGCTTATGGGGGTGTACAAACGCAATGCACCGAAACGGTGCGTATAATTGCGCCCTCCTGAAATAATGGGAATATGTTTTTCGTCTGCTCAACAAATTGGACTTGTCAGGTCTCATATGATTTTTATCTTGCCAACGATATGGTGATTAAATTCTGTTAGTTTCTCTGCAGGAATCCAGAATTCTTGGTGATAGCTTGCACCAACTGTTTGCACGGAAAACTGAGAGATATATTCATCATCAATTTCAAAGGTAGTTACATAACCGGTATATTGCGAGTTTGGGTCTTGAAGATTCCACTTTTCTGCGATTTCTCTGGCATAGCGTTCATTCAGAACAGGATAGAAAATTGGTTGTTCGGGTAATCTGGGGGGATAGGCAGAAAAGCCCGATTGAGCAATCAGTTCATATTCTGCCTTGCCCACTGGACGGTATAGAATCACACAAATTCCTCCTTCATCAAATACGCGTTTATCACGTTCATTTTATCATATCAGTACAAGAAATCGCAAACCAGCGAAGGCTTGCACATCTGCTATTCGCATGATGTAAAGTGAAGGATAAAATCTTCCTTTCCACTTTCCCTCCTGGAGGCGGCGTTTTTATCAGCGATTGACGATATCGTACATCATGACAGCGGCGGCGATGGCCGCGTTGAGGGACTCCGCGCCGCCCATCATGGGCAGCTTGAAGCGGTAGTCGCACAGGGAAAGAACGTCGTCCGTCAGGCCCTGGCCCTCATTGCCGATGAGCAGGCACAGCTTGTCCGGCAGGGCGTCCCGCTGATAGAAAGGCTGGCCGTGGAGCTCCGCGCCGATGATGGCATAGCCCAGCTGCTGCAAGGCTTTGCAAGCGGACGGGCCGTCCTTGGCAAGGGCGGCGGGCACCCGGAAGGCGCTGCCCATGGTGGCCCGCAAAGTCTTGGGCGACCAGAGGTCGGCGCAACCCTCGGTGAGGATGCAGCCGTCAAACCCCGCTGCGTCCAGCGTGCGAAGGATGGTGCCCACATTGCCCGGATCCTGGACGTTTTCCAAAAGCACCAGGCGATGGCCCATGCCGTCCAGGGGGCGGCTTTCCGGCAGGCCGCACACCGCGGCGATGCCCTGGGGCGTTTTCACTTGGGAGATGGCTTCCATCACAGGCCGGGTGACCAGGCAGATCTCCGCTGTGGCGGGTACATCGGCCAGAATATCCGCAAAGCGGGCTTCCTGGGTCATGTCCACAAACACCGTCCGCACCTTGTCCGGGCAGACATGAAGGGCTTCCATGGTCATGTGCTCGCCATCGCAGAGGAAGGCGCTTTGCTCCCGGCGGCCCTTGGCGGTTTGCAGGGCCTTGGCGGCCTGTACCGCCGGGTTCTTGACGCTGGTCAGTTCCTTGCGCATATTACATCCGCTCCGGGGCTTCCATGCCGATGAGGTACAGGCCGGTCTTGATGGTGTTCTTCACGGCCTTGGTCAGCGCGACGCGGGCAGCCCGCACGCCGGCCTCATCCACGATGATGCGGTTCTCATAGTAGAACTTGTTGTAGGCCTTGCACAGCTCGGTCACCGCGCGGGTGATGATGCTGGGCTCGTAGCGGTTGGCGGCTTCCTTGACGGCGTCGGGGAAGCGGCTCAGCTGGCGCAGCAGCTCCTGGGCGTAGTCGTCGCCCAAGGCGGAGTAGTCAATAGCGGCTCCCTCCAGACCCTCGGCCTTGCGCAGAGCGCTACAGCAGCGGGCGTGGGTGTACTGCACATAGGGGCCGGTCTCGCCCTCAAAGCTGAGAACCCGCTCCCAGTTGAAGTCGATATCCTTGATGCGGCCGTTCTGCAAGTCGGCGTAAACCACGGCACCGATACCCACCTGCTTGGCCACCTCGTCCTTGTTCTCCAGGTTGGGGCTCTTTTCCTCGATGATGGCCCGGGCCTTTTCGATGGCGGTGTTGAGCACATCCTCCAGGAAGAGCACGTGGCCCTTGCGGGTGGACAGGCTTTGGCCGTCGTAGCTGATCATGCCAAAGGCCACGTGCACCAGATCCTTGGCCCAGTCGTAACCCATCTTGTCGATGACCTTGAAGAACTGGCGGAAGTGCAGATCCTGCTGATAAGCCACCACGTAGAGGCACTTGTCAAAGTTGTAGTTTTCCTTGCGGTACAGGGCGGCGGCGATGTCGCGGGTGGCGTAGATGGTGGTGCCGTCCTTCTTGAGGATCAGGCAGGGGGGCATGCCGCTCTCTTCCTCGTCCAGATCCACCACGGAGGCGCCTTCGCTGATGGTCAGCAGGTTCTTTTCCCGCAGCTCGTTCACCACGCGGTCGGTCTTGTCCACGTAGAAGCTTTCGCCGTTGTAGCTGTCAAACTCCACGCCCAGCAGGTCGTAGACGGGCTTGGTGTCCCGCAGGGTCAGATCCTTGAACCAGTTGAACAGGCGCAGTGCTTCCTCGTCGCCCTGTTCAATTTTCTTGAACCAGGCGCGGCCCTCGTCGTCCAGGGTGGGATCCTTCTCGGCTTCCTCGTGGAACTTCACATACAGGCGGGTCAGCTCCGGCACGCCCTTGGCCTCCACCTCGGACTCCTCGCCCCAGGTCTTGAAGGCGTAGATCAGCTTGCCGAACTGGGTGCCCCAGTCGCCCAGATGGTTGATGCCAACGGTCTTGTAGCCCAGGTGGCGGAAGATGCGGCCCAGGCTGTGGCCCAGCATGGTGGTAGAAAGATGGCCGATGTGGAACCGCTTGGCGATGTTGATGGAAGAATAGTCGATGCAGACAGTCTTGCCATCGCCCAGGTCAGAAGAGCCGTAGCCCTCTCCGGCGGCCAGGACGGTGTTCAGGGTCTTTTCGGCAAAGTTATCACGGTTCAGGAAGAAGTTCAGATAGCCGCCCAGCTGCTTGGCCTGGCACAGCTCGCCGGCGTCAATGGCGCCAGCCAGCGCGGCGGCAATCTGGGGGGGACCCATTCGCAGGGCTCGGCTCAGCTTGAAGCAAGGGAAGGCATAGTCGCCCATTTCCTTTTCCGGGGGAATTTCCAGCATTCCGGCAATGTCAGCCTCTTGGGGCAGACCATCAGCGCCGGGAAAGCAGTTGTCAATGGCTTCAAAAATGACTTTTGCGAGGCTCTGCTTGGTATCCATATTCATTCTTCTCCTTCTTCTTGTCTTGGTTCATTCCTCGGTAACGTCCTGCTGGCCCCAGCCGCACTTGCGCTTCCAGGTGCCCTTGAGGTAGAACGCGGTGCTGATCAGGCAACCCAGCACCCATGCGGTCAGCAGGGAGCCGTAAAGGCAGGTGGGATCGCCGTTGGGGAATTCGGGGGATTGGGTCAGGTGGGCCCACAGGTAGGCCAGCGGCATGCGGATGATGACCGTCACGATCACGCTGATCCACATGGGGATGACGGTCTCGCCTGCGCCGCGCATCACGCCCTGCAGCACCTGGGTCACCGCAAAGGCGATGTATCCCACGGCCAGGAGGCGCATCATGCCCACGCCCATTTCCACGATTTCAGGGGTGGAGGTGAACACCTGCATCAGGTTCTTGCCAAACAGCAGGATGCCCACCACCAGCACGGTGGCAGTGCCCACAGCCAGAAGCAGCGTGTCCTTGGCGCCCTGCTTCACCCGGTCAAAGAGCCTTGCTCCCACGTTCTGGCCGGTGAAGGTGGTGGCGGCGATGCCAAAGGTAAAGTTGGGCATCATGGCAAAACCGTCCACGCGCATGATGGCGGTGGTAGCGGTGACCACGTTGTCGCCCAGAGAGGTGGTCAGGGACTGCACCAGAATGTTGGACAGGGCGAAGATCATCTGGGTCAGGCCAGCGGGCACGCCCAGCTGTACCACACGCTTGGTGATCATCTTGTCCGCCTTGAGGGTCTGCCGGTTCAGGTCCAGAGTGTCCTTCATTTTCCACAGCTTGCGCAGGCACAGCGCCGCGGAAACCCCCTGGGCGATAATGGTGGCGCAGGCCACGCCGTCGGTGGTCATGCCAAAGCAAATAACGAACACCAGGTCCAGCACGATGTTCAATCCGCAGGCCACCAGCAGGTACAGCAGCGGGCTGGTGCTGTCGCCCAGGCCGCGCATCACGCCGCTCAGGATGTTGTACAGGCCGTTGCCCACCAGGCCCAGCATGATGATGACCAGGTAGTCCGTGGCCAGGTCGATCATGTTATCAGAGGTACCCAGCAGCTTCAGCAACGGGCGGCTCAGCAGCATGCCCACCACAGTCATGAAAATACCGCTGAGGATGGTCAGCATGATGGTGGTACCCACGGCCTTGCTCAGGTTTTCCCGGTCCTTGGCGCCAAAATACTGGCTGACCACGATGGTGGCGCCGGTGGAGATGCCCATGAACAGCACCAGAATCAGGTTCAGAACGGCGCCGCCCAGGCCCACCGCGCCCAGCGCAGCGTCACCCACATACTGGCCCACCACAATGGCGTCCACCGTGTTGTACATCTGCTGGGCCAGGTTGCCAAGCAGCAGCGGAACGGCAAACAGGGCGATGCCGGTGAGAGGCTTGCCCTGGGTCAGGTCGCGGGGTGCAAACAGTTTCCGGATGGCTTGCATGTCAAAGGCATTCCTTTCGTCATTCGTTGCTTATCAGGGATGGAGGATGGTTCCCATGGGATCGCCGTCCAGCACCTTGAGGATGTTGGTGGGAGGCTCCAGGCCGAACACGCGCAAGTTGGGCACGTTGTTTTCCTTCAGAAGGGAGAAGGCGGCAGCGTCCATTACGCGAAGGTCGCGCTCGGCGGCCTCGGCGTAGCTGATGTCACGGATCAGCGTTGCGGTGGGATCCACGTTGGGGTCGGCGGTGTACACGCCGTCGATGTTCTTGGCCATGAGGATGGCGTCGCATTCCAGCTCGATGCCGCGGAGCACCACGCCGGTGTCCGTGGAGAAGCAGGGATTGCCGCTACCGCAGGCCAGGAGCACGATGTAGCCATCAGCCAGCTTGGTCAGGGCGTTAACGGTATTATAGCTCTCGGCAAAGCGGGGAATATCCACAGCGCTCATCACCACGGCCTTTGCGCCCAGGTGATCCAAAGTGTCCCGCATGTACAGGCAGTTCTGCAAAGTGCCCAGCATGCCCATCTGGTCGGCCGCCACGGTTCCCATGCGGGTAGCCGCGCCGCGCCGTCCGCGCCACACGTTGCCTCCGCCGATGACCACAGCCAGCTCCACGCCGGTGTTCTTGATATCAATCAGCATCTTGGCGGATTCCTCAAACTTTTCATGGCAGAAACCGCGTCCGTCCACGCCCAGGGCTTCGCCGCTCAGCTTCAAAATCACTCGCTTATACTTCGCCATAGGATTTCCCTTCCTCCCCTATCGTGCTTGCGTTTTGGCTCACAGAAAACCAGAAAAATGGAGCTGCTGCACGAAGAACCAAGGCGCGGGGGCAAAACCCCTCAAGTTCCCCGTTTTCATGCAACAGCCCCACATGACCGCTATGCGGTCAAAGGTTGATGAAGATTACTTCTTCGCCATCTGGGCAGCGATTTCTTCAGCGAAGTTGTCCTTGCGCTTCTCGATGCCTTCGCCGCGCTCGAACCGTTCGAAACGAACCAGATCCAGCTCAGCGCCGATTTCCTTGGCGGTTTCAGCCATGACCTGCTTGATGCTCTTGTCGCCATCCTTGACGAAGGGCTGCTCCAGCAGGCAGACTTCCTTGTAGTACTTCTCGATGCGGCCTTCCACCATCTTGTCCACGATCTTCTCGGGCTTGCCCTCGTTCAGAGCCTGGGCACGGAGGATTTCCTTTTCCTTGTTCAGGTTCTCAGAGGGAACTTCCTCGCGGCGGACGTAGGAGGGACGGGCGGCAGCAATCTGCAGAGCCACGTCGTGATAGAAGGTCTTGAAAGCGGGAGCAGCGTAGGTGTCGGCATTGTTGTTCTTGGTCTCGACCAGAACGCCGATCTTGCCGCCCATGTGGATGTAGCTCTCCACGGCGCCTTCCGTGGTTTCATAGCGGGCAAAGCGGCGGATGGAGATCTTCTCGCCGATAGCCACGGTGGCATCGCTGACCAGGTCAGTGATGGTCTTGCTTTCGTCGTCGACGTACTTCTGATCCATCAGAGCGTCGATATCAGCGGGGTTGGCCAGAGCAACGTGCTTGGCAACCTGCTGGCAGAAAGCCTTGAAGTTGTCGGTCTTGGCAACGAAGTCGGTCTCGCAGTTGACTTCCACGATCACGCCGACGGAAGCGTCGTCGCTCACATAGCTGGCAACCAGACCTTCAGCGGCGATGCGGCCAGCCTTCTTGGCGGCAGCAGCCAGGCCCTTTTCACGGAGCCATTCAACGGCCTTATCGATGTTGCCATCGGCTTCAACAAGAGCCTTCTTGCAGTCCATCATGCCGGCCTGGGTCATTTCGCGGAGTTCCTTAACCATCTGAGAAGTGATATTGGCCATAGGTATCTCTCCCTTTCGTCAATGTTCAAAAAGTAGGATTATTCTTCCACCTTGGCGGCTTCCTCAGCGGGAGCGGCTTCGCCTTCGGCGTCCTGCTCGCCCTGCTTGCCTTCCAGCACAGCATCGGCCAGCTTGCCAGCAATCAGCTTCACGGCGCGGATAGCGTCGTCATTGCCGGGGATCACGTAGTCGATTTCGTCGGGATCGCAGTTGGTGTCAACGATAGCAACGATCGGAATGCCCAGAGCGCGGGCTTCGGCCACGGCGATGTGCTCCTTGCGGGGGTCAACCACGAACAGAGCGCCGGGGAGCTTCTTCATGTTGCGGATACCGCCCAGGTTGGCTTCCAGCTTTTCACGCTCGTGCTGCAGCTGGATAACTTCCTTCTTGGGCAGCAGGTCAAACTGGCCCTGCTCTTCCATCTTGTCGATCTGGTTGAGGCGTTCCACGCGGGTGCGGATGGTGCGGAAGTTGGTCAGCATGCCGCCCAGCCAACGGTTGTTGACATAGAACATGTTGCAGCGGAGAGCTTCGGAAGCGATGCTTTCCTGAGCCTGCTTCTTGGTGCCCACGAACAGGATGGTCTTGCCTTCCATAGCCAGGTCACGCACGAAGTTGTAGGCTTCGTCGGCCTTGCGAACGGTCTTCTGCAGGTCGATGATGTGGATACCGTTACGCTCAGTGTAGATGTAGGTGTCCATCTTGGGGTTCCAGCGACGGGTCTGGTGACCGAAGTGTACGCCGGCTTCCAGCAGGTTCTTCATAGATAC
>JAGBDE010000038.1 GCA_017937655.1 Clostridia bacterium
CAGAACGCAAGATCGGTGCTACTATCTGTTCTTTCAGCGGAATGGACAAGACATCGGCTTTGCCTTGCCGGTGATCTACGCCTCCGAGGATGGCAAATGTTTTATTATGGAGTTCTGCGTATATCCCGAATGCCGTGGAAACGCTACAGGCAAAGAATGTGCCAAGGTTCTGTTGAATTGGGCAGAGGAAAATTGCACACTCTACGCGGAATTGAATTATGGCGGTAATGATCGCCGACTGCGCTTTTCACTTCTGCAGAGAACTTCCTGTTCCACTACGCAGAAGAAAGCGACTACGACATTCTGCTCCTGGACATTCTCAACGGCATTGATATACGCAAGTACAATTATCGTGAGTATATGGACATTTTCTCGGTTGTGTTCCAGGATTTCCAACTGCTTCATTTGAAGCTGGGAGAGAATGTTGCCGGCAAGGTTGATTACGATAAGGAACTTGTTATTGATTGCCTTGAAAAAGCAGGCTTCTCTGACAGATTCATCAAAATGAAAGACGGCACGGAAACATATCTTTACAAGGAGTATGACAAAAACGGTGTTGATCTTTCGGGCGGTGAAGCACAGAAGATCGCCATTGCCCGTGCGCTCTACAAAGACGCTCCGTTTATTATCCTCGACGAGCCTACGGCAGCTCTCGACCCGATTGCAGAAGCCGAGATCTACGGAAAGTTTGACGAGATCGCAGGCGACAAAACCGCCATCTACATCTCCCACCGTCTGTCCTCTTGTAAGTTCTGCGACGAGATTGCCGTGTTCCACGAGGGTGCAGTTATTCAGCAAGGCTCGCACGCTTCGCTCGTTGCCGACAAAAACGGCAAATATTATGAACTTTGGAACGCACAGGCTCAGTATTATACAGAATGAACCAACATTGGAGCAGTTCTCACTTTTGAGGACTGCTCTGATTGACTTGTTGGCATATTCCCACGATTTTTTACAATGTCTGAATGTGGACCTCGCCTTGACAATTCGCAAAGAATCGGGATATAATATAAGCGGAATCAGCAAATAAATTCCGTTGTAAAAATTTCATGAGGAGGGAGTCGATTTGACTTACGGCCAGTATATTGAGCAATATATCACCCAGCAGCCGCTGGCTGCGCCGATTTACACGGCAGATATCAGCAGAATGCTGGCAGATGCGTTTCAGATGAAGCCTGACAAAGCATCCTCCGCCACTGCCGTTGCAATGAAGCGATTGATGGACCGGCGGACAATTCCTTCCCTTCGCTTTTATCAGAACGGCATCTATTACAGGACCTCTGTTACCCCCTTTGGTGAAATGGGCATCGACAAGGAGCAGTTGATTGCCCATAAGTACCTGAATGCCGATCAGGGTTATGATACAGGAGCCGGTTTGCTGTATCGCATGGGATTGACGACCCAGCTTCCCAACGAGCGGCTGATTGCTACCAATGCGGCTCAGGATTGTGTACGCCGGGATGAGAAACTGAATGTTTCTATCTGTCCTCCAAAAACAAAAATCACAGCAGAGAACAAAGCGTATCTGCAAATGCTGGATGCTATGGAACAGATGGAACGCGCCCCGATTGATGCTGAAAAACCTTATCGTGTGTTAGCGGAGCATATTCAGCACAGAAACTTGCAATATGGTGTGCTGCTGGCTTTGGCGGGGCAGTATTATCCCCAACGAACACTGCTGCATTTGGCTCACACGGCCATGGAAGGAGGGCTGCAGCCATGAAGCTTCATTTGGACAGCGCAGCATTTCGCGTGTTGATTGAAGCCATTCATCAGAAAACCGGTTACCGTGAAGATGTGTTGGAAAAGGACTACTATGTAACGCTGATTCTGAAGGAACTGGCAGAGAAACAAGCCCAAGGGCTTCCTGCTTATTTCAAGGGTGGTACGGCTCTATACAAAGCCTTGAAAACGACCAATCGTTTTTCTGAAGATATTGATCTCTCCGTGGATACGAAGGAATGCAGCCGTACCCAGAGTGACAAACGGCTGGAACAGGCCACCAAGAAATATGTTGGTCTGAAGCGTGATCCGCAAGCTGGAAGAACAAACCGTTCTGAGATTATCTCCGTTTACGAGTACACGCCCATTGCTGCATACGATGCTGAAGACGCTTTGCAGCGGTTCGGCAAGCTGAAAATCGAAGCCACTTCTTTTACGATCAGCGAGCCTGTGGAGAGTATGGAAATTGCCCCCATGCTTTACGATCTGGCAACAAACGATCAGAAGCGGATTCTGGAGGATCAGTACGATGTAGCATCTTTCCATATCAAGACCATTACACTGGAACGAGCGTTTATTGATAAACTGTTTGCAGCGGAGGCGTACACCAGAAAATCTTCCGAAGTTCATCGTGCGTTTGAAGCTGCCAAGCATCTATATGATCTTGCAGTAATGGCGCAACTGCCCAGAATTCAAAAGCTGTATAAAGCTTCAGGGCAAATGAAGCACTTGCTGGATATCCGCATGGAGGAAGAATCCAACCGGTTGGATGGTATTCCGGGAGTGAAGCCGCAGGAGTTTTCTTTCTTCAATGATGTTGCCAGCAACACCGCTGTACGCAAAGCATATGAGACTATGCAGAATCAGTATGTTTTGCTGGCCTCTGATCGAATTGACTTTGAGGATGCGGTTGCTGCCATGCGGAGCATTCAGCAGCATTTGCAGACTTGTTCAGCGTGGATAGAATACCAGATACCTATGAAGATTCAGCTTGCTATTGATCAACGTGAGGCAGACAAACACAATGCTGAGCAACCTTCCACAGGCGGAAAAGGCACATCTGTACCCGACCTGTAACACAAGAACAGCACCCAACGAAATCCTTCGAGGGTGCTGTTTAGTTAAGGTCATTCGATGTTATAAGACGGCGTGAGATGCCCTTATTCCTTACGAATTAAATTATTGGGGAAAACACCCTTGACAAAACAACTCGGACAGTCATGGGGGTTTTGTTTTTGAAAATGGAGATTAACCCTTTACAGCGCCGGCAATCAAGCTCTTCTGCACCTGACCGCTCATGCACATGTACAATACCAGCGTGGGCAGTGTGGCAATTACCAGAGCCGCGCCCATGGAGCCGTAGTCCGTCTGGTACTGGCCGCTCATCTGCTGGATACCAACGGTCAGCGTGCGTACGCTGCCGGAGGAAAAAACAGAGGCAAGCAGCAGTTCATTCCACACCTGCAGGAACACGAAAATGGCTGCGGTGGAAATGGCGGGAATCATCATGGGGAGGATGATGGTAAAGGCGGTGCGGTAGATGCCGCTGCCGTCGATGCAGGCAGCCTCTTCCATCTCGTAGGGGATGTTGGTGATGAAGCCGCTCAGGATCAGGATGGTGATGGGGATGTTGAACGCAGCATAGGGAATGATCAGCGCCCAATGGGTCTTCATCAGGGGCAGCAAGACTTCCGTCAGGGGATACAGCGCTGCGTGCATGGGGATCATCATACCCATCATGATGTAGGTCATGACCAGCTTCTGACCCTTCCAGCGCATGCGCAGCAGGCCGTAGGCGCACATGAAGCCAAACAGGCTGGTAATGAACAGGGTGGCAACGGTGTCAATCACGCTGTTCATCAAAAACAGGCTGATCTTGCCGCCTTCACCCCAGGCGTTGGCGTAGTTGGAAAACAGCCACTGCGTGGGCAAGCCGATCAGGTTGCCGTTGAAAATTTCCTGCGTATCCTTCAGGGAGAAGCAGAACAGCCAGTACAGCGGGAACAGGCACAGAAGCAGCCAAACGATCAGAAAAATCTGACAGACGATCTTGCCAAGCGAGAACTTCTTCATGCTGCTTTCCGCCCCCTTCCCTTGGTCAGGTCGCGGTCGTCCCGTTCACGGAACAAAAGGTTCAAAAGAGCCGTGAAGGCCAGGCATTCAAACACGATGAACATGGCCTGGGCGCTGGCGTAGCTGTACTTGTGGTTGGAGAACATTTCCACGTACATGGACAATGCAGGAAGCTGCATGTTGGAGCGTTCCAGCAAGATCCAGGGCGTATCAAACAGCTTGAAGGAGCCGATCAGAGAGAAGGACAGGCACACCTTCAACATGGGTTTGATCATGGGAATCTGGATGCTGAACGCCATGCGGGTCGCGCTGGCGCCGTCCACGGTCGCGGCTTCAATCACATCCGAGGGGATGGATTTCAGGGCGCCGTACATGAGCAGCATGTGGTAACCCACAAACTGCCAAAGGCTGGGCAGGAAAACTGCCATCAGCTTTGTATCCTTATTGCCCAGGAAGCCGTTCTTGGGCAAGGCCAGTCCAAGTCCATCATAAATGGCGGGCACCAGGTCCTTGTAGATGCGCTGCCACAGAAGGCTGATAACCACCGAGGAAATGACCACGGGGATGAAGTAAATGTTGCGATACATGCTTTCGCCCTTGACGCCGTTGGCCAGGATCAGGGCGATCAGCAGGGAGAAGGGAAGCTGCACAAAAATGGACAGGGCGGCATAGGTCATGGAATTGAGCACAGCGCCCGGAAATGCGTTGCGGCGACCCGGGGTGAACATCTTGATATAGTTCTTAAACCACACAAAGGTCGATTCATCGCCCACCTTGGCAGGGATCTCGCTGAGAAGGCTGTAGTAGAAGGATTTGAAAATGGGGATGATCACAATATAGGTGAAAAACAGGACGGTCGGCAGAACGAAGACCGCAATGCTCCACTTATTCGACAAGACTCGTTTCATAAGCGGCCCTCCTTGTCATGGTCAGGGGTTCAGAAAGGGGGTGACGGTGAAACCGCCACCCCCGGTGGTATGGATTAACAGATTATTCGAAGATGGTCTCCATGTCTTCGCACCACTGCTCGGGAGTGAGCTCGCCGGTCAGCACTTCGTAGACGGTCACGCCGATCAGAGTGGCGTCTTCGCCAGTCAGAGCGGTGTTGCCCCACAGCAGCATGGAATCAGCGGTGGAGGTGATGTCCTTGATCTGAGCCATAACGGGGTTCAGGTCGGTGTACTCGGAGAAGTCATACTTCCAGGCGGGCAGGCCAGCGCCGGCAATGTAGCCGTTCTTGGACAGGTTCTCTGCGAAGAACTGAGCGGCCACGAAAGCCTCGTCGGGATGCTCGGTGTAGGAAGAAACGCAGAAGCCTTCAGCGGCGCCGCCCATGAACTGGTTGTCGTAGCCCTTGCCAACGGCGGGGAACTTCACGGCAACAACCTTCTGCTGCATTTCGGGAGACAGGGAGCCAGAGAACCACTGGCCATGATAGTACATGGGGATCTCGCCGGCGAAGTAGGGCACTTCGGACTCGTCACGGGTCAGGGAAGCAGCGTCCTCGGGGAAAGCGCCCAGGTCGATCAGCTGCTTGAAAGCGGCCATACCGTCAACCCAATCCTGGGTCATGAAGGTAGCGCCTTCGTCCTTGTAGTAAGCAGCACGGCAGGCTTCATCGCCAACAAAGCGCAGAGCGATGATGTCGGTGTACATGTTGGTGGGCCACTGATCGCCGCCGCCCAGAGCCATGGGGGTCACGCCAGCTGCGCGGAAAGCCTTCACGGCCTCGATCAGCTCGTCCCAGGTCTCGGGAATCTTCACGCCATGCTTTTCGAACAGCTCGGTGTTGCAGTACAGCATGGAAGCAGCCTTGGTGTAGGGCAGCTGGTAAACCTTGCCGTCGAAGGTCATATCAACCAACAGGCCGGGCTCCATACGAGCCATGATGTCGTCGGTCAGATAGTCGTTCAGAGGCAGGATGTCGCCAGAACCAACCAGGTTCCACAGCACGCCGCCGGCGTTCCAGTAGAACACATCGGGAAGGCTGTCGCTCAGAGCCAGGGTTTCGCCGGTCTCTTTCCAAGCGTTGGCTTCGTACCACTCAACTTCCAGCTTGATGTTGGGGTAAGCAGCCTCAAACTCTTCCAGGGTCTTCAGGAAGGGAGCGCGGTTGGCTTCGGTCTCAGCGGACCAGATGGAGCTAACCTTCAGGGTGACGACTTCTTCCTCAGCGAAGGCAGAAGTCAGGCTCAGCATCATCACGAGAGCAAGAGCCAGGGCAAGGATCTTCTTCATTCTTGGTTCCTCCTTGATATAAATTTGTCTCTGTTTACTGGGAATTAACCAGCTTTGTCTATATTTTAACACACCAAAATTTGAAACGCAAGAACCTTTTTGAAAAAAAGTTACAAAACCTTCGTTTTTTATTGTGCAACATCATGAAAACACAAGCACTGTATACAATCCGGCGTTTTCCAGCGTGACCAGAACGTCATTGCCGCAAGCCGTCACAGACCACGCAGGTTCCTCCTGCCAGGCAGGAACCTGCACGCTGCACTTTTTGCCCGCCACATCCCTGACCCGCAGCTGCAGCTGCTTGGCAGGCACGATCCGGTCAGCATCCGCATCGTACTGATAGTTCAGCACATGCACATACGCGCCGTCTGCATCGTCAAACCGCTGCACACCAAACCGTCCGTCGCCGCAGGTGACCGGCGCGATGGGATCGTACAGGGCATGGAACGCCTTGAGGAATGCGTCCATGTACCCAGCGGTGTCGTCCAGGATCGGCACATGCACCGCGCCTGCCCGAAGCAATTCCTCCAGCAGGCCGCTTCCCTCCGCCAGGCGGCCCAGCACCAGCACCTGTCCGCCGCCTTTGGCATAATCCAGAAGGATCTTCTGCTGGTTTTCCGTCAGCACATAGGCATCCGGCACAATGACCAGCGGATAGCCAGCCAGCCGGTCGGCGGTGAAATCGTCCGGGCGGAAGTCGCCGTCCGGCAGCATGAGGGTATCGTACTGGGCGTTGCAGTCGCTCATGGCCCGGATCACGTCCCAGAAGGGCACGGGCTTCAAGTCCGGATCCACCCACGCCACCGAGGTAGCGTCCATCAGGTTTTCGTAGGAATCCTGCATGCCGTTGGCGCCGCTGCCCTTGTTGGAATCCCGCCAGTAGTAGCTGCCGTAGGAATACAGCACCGCCGCGCCTTTGGAACGGGTCCGGGGATAGAGGCGCTCATTTTCATAAAGGAAATCCTGCACGGAGGCGGTCAGTTCTCTGGGCGCCCAGAAGGAATCTTTGATGGTATTGCCCATCCAGCCGCCGTAGGGAATGGACATGTTGCAGCCGTACACGGAGGCCTCCAGCAGGAAGACGCGGTACAGATCGTAACCCTTGCCCTGGTCCAGCATGTCAAGCAGCCGGGGGATGATGCCCCCGTAAGGATTTTCCGCGATGATGACCGGCTTGCCGGGCGCAAAACCGGCGCAGAAACGGTAGTAATAGGGCTGACGGAACAGGGTGTGATCCATTTCCGTCACTACGATGTCCACCTTGTTTTCGATGGGATAATAAGCGGGCTGCATGTTGTAGAAATTGCCGGACACCTGGATCTCCCGGCCATATTTTTCCCTGCCGTACTGCCGGATGAAATCCGCCAGCTCGCCAAAATACTTGCGCACATGGCGCACCTGGAACTCCCAGTAATCCCGGTAGAAGGGCGCGCCCTCCGGGTAGGAGCTGCCGGTTGATTTCAGGTACTGGCCGTAGTGGAAACTTTCCAGGTCGATGCCGTCCCATTCCGGCCCCAGCAGCCCGGCTGCCTTGCGCTCTTTCAGGTATTGATTGAACAACTTCATGCAGCTGTCGCAGAAGCATCCGCCGGAGGAGATGGCGGTCATGGGCAGCTCGCACTCGTCCAGCTGCACGCCCGGCACCTCGGCGTCAATCATCAGCATAATGATCTTCTTCAGATATTCCCGCCATACGGCGTTGTTGCGGCACATCTGGTAGCAGGCTTCCTCATGATCCTTCACCTCCACCCACTGGGCGTGGATGGGATTGCCGTGCATATCCCGGGTGGCGCAGAATTCCCACAAGTCGGTCACCGGGTTGCCGTCCTCGTCCCGGATGCCGTCAGGGTAATAGTCCTTCAGGCTGGTGGGAAAGGCGTCGGGCCATTTGTTCTGGCTGAATTCCCGGAGGCCGTACCAGTCGTGATTTTCCACTTCCTCCGCCCGCTTGTTCATGCGGACGATTTTTCCGTCCTCGCTCATCACCACCGGGTATTCCCAGCCCTGCACCTCAAACACGATGCCAAACAGTTTGATGCCCCGCTTGTTGCACTCGGCGATGAACTCGCTGTCGTTCATGAAGCCGTAAATCTGCATCCGGGGATCCACCGGGCCGAAGGCCTCGTGGTGCAGGTATGGCAACGAAATGCTTCCGCCGCCAAGCCCTGCCCAGGTAAGCACCGTGCCGTGGTAGCGCTCCAGATCCTCCAGCATCTGCCGGGAACGGATGGGCAGACTGGGGTGATAGCAATGGTTGTGCTTGAGCCATCCATCAAAATAGATTCCTCTCTCCATGCGGGGAGCCTCCTTAACAATGTGAAGTTATACACGTTTTGTTGGTATAAGTGTAACATTGGTTTTTTATTTGTCAATATGCCACGGGACAATCCGGCCTATTGACAGTCTTCTCTTTTCCGCTTAAGATGATATTAACAACACACGTTATCAATTTCACACGTCTGAAACGAAACGGAGGACTGTCTGTTTATGAAGCGTTCCCAGATTCAATCAGCTATCCGCTGGGCAAAGGAACTGCTGGAAAAAACCGGCTTTGCCCTGCCCATGTTTGCCCACTGGAGCCTGGAGGAATGGAAAGAAAACCGCGTAAAGGCAGACACCATCATCAAAACCATGCGGGGCTGGGATGTGACCACCTTCGGCCATGATGATTTTGCTAAAATGGGCGCGGTGCTGTTCACCATCCGTAACGGCCTTCTGGACGGCTCCGCCGGCTGCCCCTATGCGGAAAAGCTGATCATGATGAAGGAGGGCCAGGTGCTGCCCAACCACTACCACGCCCAGAAAACCGAGGACATCATCAACCGGGGCGGCGGCGTGCTGCTGATCAAGGTGTATAACTCCCTGCCCGACGGCTCCGTGGACAAAACCGGGGACGTGCGCATCCTGATGGACGGCATCGAAAGCTCTGTGCCCGCCGGCACGGAGGTGGAAGTGACCCGTGGCAACAGCATGACCATCTACCCCGGGCTGTACCACCTGTTCACCCCCAAGCCCGGCAGCGGCGACCTGATCGTGGGCGAGGTATCCTCCATCAATGACGACCACACGGACAACTACTTCGAGGACACCCGTCCCCGCTTTGTGCCGGTGGAGGAGGACGTGCCGGTGGAGGTCCCGCTGTGCAACGAATATGAAACCATGCTGAAATAAACCAGCGACTATTCAGGAGGACAACGCCATGCTGGATGTGCAACGACAAAGCCTGAGCGCCTATTATGAACAAACCATGCTGACAGACGGCAAAATGGCGGACAGGGAAACCTGGGAACGCTTTGTTGCGGTACGGAAAAAAATCACCGAGGGCATGGATGCGTTTATCGCCCAAAATCCCGAAGCGCCCTCCGTGCTGATGAAAAGCCGGCTGCATAGCCTGATGGCAGAGCATTTTGAGCCGGTGATCTTTGCGGAAAACCCCTTCTTTTTTGAAATGGGCCTGCGGGAGGCCAACTCCTGGGGTCTGAGCGACCTCTCCCCCGCCGGATACGTCCGCAGATACCGGGAGGCGGCCCTGCACCGGGAGCACCCCATCCTCCACCGGCTGGAGACCATGGCGGACCGCATCTACGACATGGACACCCTGGGCCTGTGCCAGGCGCAGAACACTTTCGACGGCGACCACCACACCCTGGGCTACACCCAGCTGTTCCGCTGCGGCGTGAATGGGCTGATGGAGGATGCCCAGGCCGCGGCAGATAAGTCCACCGGCGACGAAAAGGCCTTCTGCCTGGCGGTTGTGGAAAGTTTTCAGGCCCTTTGCCGCATCGCGGAAAAATTCGGCCAGAAAGCCGCCCAGCTGCTGCCCCATGCTGCAAACGACGCGCAGCGAAAATACCTGCAAATGATGGTGGACACCACCTGCCGCATCCCCGCTCAGCCGCCCCAGACCTTCGTGGAGGGCCTGAGCATGCTGCTGTTCACCCGGGAAGCCGTCGCCACCCTGGAAGGGCTGGGCATCTCCCAGTTGGGCCATGTGGACAGGCTGCTTTTCCCGCTCTATGAAAAGGACGTGGCCCAGGGAACCCTCACCGAAGCGGAGGCCGCCGAGCTGGTGGGCATCTGGATGCTGCACACGGACATCAAGTTTGACCTGCACAACGCAGCCTGGCCCGAAACCAGCACCTGCATCCAGCTGGGCGGCTGCGACGAAAACGGTCAGCCGGTGTACAATGCGGTCACCAGGCTGTTTATTGAGCAGCATCACAGGCTGGGGCTGGTCAACCCCAAGCTGAACTGCCGCTACAATGCAGCTTCGCCCACGGAGTACCTGGAGCTGGCGGGCCGCGCCATCCTGGCCGGACACAACAACTTCGTCATGATCAATGACGAGATCGTCATCCAGGGCCTGATGCGCAGCGGCGTCAAGGAGGCGGATGCGCGGCTGTACGTCAGCGGCGGCTGCCAGGAGACCATGATCGAGGGCTGCGGCCACACCGAGGGCGTGGCGTTCTACGCCTCCATGCCCCGGGTGCTGGATCTGTTCCTGCGCCCTGAGGCCGATTCCGCCGACTATGTGCCGGTCTTTCATGGTGCGGACAGCTTTGAGGACTTCACCGCCCAGTTTCTTTCCGCCATGGACCACTTTTTCAGCATCGTCATTGACCAGCGGAACATGCGCCAGCGTATCATGAAGGACGCTCTGGTCTGCCCGCTGTTCTCCGCCACCCAGCGGGGCTGCATTGAAAATCGCCGGGATTACACCCACGGCGGCGCTGTGTACAATTTCTCCACCATTTCCCTCACCGGCCTAGGCACCGTGGCCGATTCCCTCATCGCCATCCAGAAGCTGGTCTATGAGGACAAAACCTGCACCATGGAAGAGCTCCTCTCCGCCCTTTCCGCGGATTGGGTGGGCTTTGAAGAGCTGCACCAGAGGGCCCTCGCCCTGCCCAAGTACGGCCACAACCACAAGGAAGCCGATGCCGTCGCCGACGATTTTCTCCGCCGGATCGCAAAACGGCTCAGCCGCCGCAAAAACGAGCGGGGCGGCATGCACATTCCCAGCCTGTTTGTGTATTACCACTTCGAGTCTTTCGCCCGTGTCCTCCGGGCCACGCCGGACGGCCGAAAGGCATTCGACCTCATCAGCCCCGGCGCGGCGCCCGGCCAGCTTGTGCCCATCCGGGACGTGACCCAGCCGGTCAAATCCATGCAGCGGCTGGACTTTACCGCCTGCGGCGGCGGAAGCTGCGTGCTGGACGTGAAGCTGCCCCTTTCCAGCCACATGACCCCGGCCCTGTTTGCCGCGTTTATCCGGGCCTGCGGCGAATACGGATGCCCCACTTTGCAGCCCAACGTGGTCTCCCAGGCCGATCTCCTGGATGCAAGGATCCATCCCGAAAAACATCGGCAGCTGATTGTGCGCATCTGCGGCCTGTCGGCCTACTTTGTGGCGCTGACCCCTCAGGTGCAGGAGGAGATCATCGCCCGGAACATGTACGAAGGATGAAACCCATGGCAGACGAAATGACAACCGGCACAGTCTTTGATATACAGCACTTTTCCGTCAGCGACGGCCCGGGCATCCGCACGGTGGTGTTTCTGAAGGGCTGCCCCCTGCGGTGCCAGTGGTGCCACAACCCGGAGTCCTATCTGCCCCGCCCCCAGGTCATGGCCTACCAGGAGCGGTGCGTCCGCTGCGGCGCATGCGGGGCGGCCTGTTCCCGCGGGATATCCGGCATCCGCGGGCTGGACGACGGCTGGCGGGAGGGCTGCACCGGCTGCGGCGCGTGCGTGGCTGCCTGCCCTGCAAACGCGCTGGAGCTGGCCGGCACCCGGATGACGGCGCAGCTGGTGCTGGAGGAAGTCCTGGACGATTTGCCCTTCTACCGTTCCTCCGGCGGAGGCCTGACCCTCAGCGGCGGCGAGCCCATGGCTCAGCCGGACTTTGCGCTGGCCATCGCCCGGGCGGCCAAAGAGCGGGGGCTGCACGTTTCCATGGAAACCTGCGGCTACTGCGACCCGGCCCATTTGCTGGCCATCCGCCCCTACATCGACCTTTTCCTCTACGACTACAAGCTCACCGGCGACGAAGCCCACAGGCAGTATACCGGCGTCAGCCAGCAGCGGATCCTGGACAATCTGCACCTTCTGGACAACAGCGGCGCGGCCATCATCCTGCGCTGCCCCATGATCCCCGGGGTCAACCTCACCCAGGAGCACGAGGACGGCATCGTCCGCCTGGCTGCCGGGCTGCAAAATCTGCGGCAGATCCACCTGGAACCCTATCACAACATCGGCCTGTCCAAGCAAAAACGCCTGGGCATGGAGGTTTCCGACAGCATCCAGCCGCCGGACAAAACATTGCTCACAAAAATGGCAATGCGGATTTCCGGGGCCACCGGCACGGAAACGCTGGTCATGTAACAAAAACCGCTGCATGGTTTCATGCAGCGGCTTTTTCACAGTTTCTCCAAAAATGCCCTGATTTTCTCCCGGGCCGATGCCCAGTCCTTCTGCGGATTTTCAACCACCAGGCTGGTTAGCGGCAAATCGGCCAGGATACGCAGCTCCCGCCGCTGCCTTTCCTCCAGGCAGCGAACGTAGCCGTCAAACCCTTCTGCGCCAATGGATCTGCCGTACATACCCTCCACATGGTAAGGGATGACCGCGTCCAGCCAGCCCGGGCGGCTCTTGGCCGCATTTTCCACGGACGCGGCGATTTCCGTGTTTTGAAGATAGATGACCACCGGCTCCATGGGCCGGATGATCTCCGCAATCCGGCCGATGTATTCTCTGGAAACCTCCTCCGGGAAACCAAAGCGCATCATGGTTTCGCACATAGGGTTCTGGAGCAGGACGCAGTTGAACACGTAAGTGGCGCTTTCATCGCGGTTCGCCACAAACTGCCGCCATTTGCCCAGCATCAGCGGCATTTCGGTTTCCCAGGGGAGGCCGTCGTAAATCTTGTGCGGGAGCAATTGGTCAAACAGCTCTCCGGAATAATCCGCCAGCGCAACCACCTTTTCCTCGTCCGCCAAAAGCCCCGCCGGTGCCAGGGCGTGGAACTCATAGTCCGCAGGATGGTTGCCGGTGCCCTCGTCCACAAAGCAGACCTTGCCCCGCTTTTCCAGCACGGAAGCAGCAAACGCCGACGTGCTGCTCTTGCCGCTGCAAGGCAGGCCTTCCACAATAATCAATCGGTTGTTCATGGTTCTCCTTTCCGGATCAAAACGGGCCCGGCAGTTTTCCTGCCAGGCCCGTTTGTTGCATCAGTAGCCGCCTTCCATTTCCTTCAGGGTCTCGGCCTCCTTGAGGGTACCGGCCGCAAAGCGTTCTTCCGCTTCCTTCATGATCTTCTCGGTGGCAGATACGCCGCAGCGGGTGGCGCCGATGGCCCGGGCAGCCAGCACGGTGTCCAGGTCGCGGATGCCGCCGCTGCCCTTGACCTGCACGTGGGCAGGAACGGCGTCCTTCATCAGCTGCAGGTCATGCAGGGTGCAGCCGGAAGAGCCGTAGCCGGTGCTGGTCTTGACCCAGTCGCCGCCGGCCTCGGTCACGATGCGGCAGGCCGCCTTTTTCTGGTCGTCGTTGAGGTAGCAGGTCTCCAGGATCACCTTCACCTTGGCGCCCCGGGAGTGGGCCAGGTCAACAATGGCCTTGATCTCGGCCTTGACGTACTCTTCGTCGCCGCTGACCATCTTGCCGATGTTCAGCACCATGTCCAGCTCGTCGCAGCCGTCGTCCAGGGCGGCAGCGGCCTCGGCCAGCTTGATCTCGGGCTTGTGGTTGCCATGCGGGAAGCCGATGACGGTGCAGACCTTCACGTCGCTGCCGGTGAGCAGTTCTTTGACCAGCTTCATGTCGCCGGGGCGGGCGCAGACGCTGGCGGTGTTGTATTTCAGGGCGATTTCGCAGCCTTTGCGGATATCTTCCTCGGTCAGGAAGGGCTGCAGGGTGCTGTGATCCAGCATTTTGGCAATCATGGCAGGGGTCAGGGTCATGGTGGTTTCCTCCTTATGATTCACTTTATTTTGCGGACGCCTTTACCCGGAACCGGAAAGGCGGATAATGCATGGTTGCGATGATCATTTCCCCGGGCTGGAGGGCGGTCAGATCCTCGTCGCCGATGACGGGGATATCGGCGGTCTGTTCCAGCATATTGCGGGGATTGGCGATGGACGGGCAGCTTTCCAGCACCCGATGGGTTCCGTACAGTTCCCGGACGAAGGCGCGGCTTCGTTCCTCACGGAGCTGGAAGGCAGCCACAGTACCGGCCGCGCCCAGAATGGAGCCGGCCGACGGGCCGTATTTGTCCTCCGCGTCCTTCACCCCGGCGGAAGACAAAAGCAGGTGCAGGCCGGCGTTGCGGCCCAGCAGCATGCCTTCTTCCAGCAAAGGCAATGGGGGCAGGAGGCAGAAGTCGTCCAGAAGCAGGAACACCCTGCCGTCCTTCTTTTTCCGGTTCAGGCACTGGCGGATGGCCCAGCCGCAAAGGGCTGCAGCAACGTCCCGGCTGCCCGGGGAGATCCCTCCGCACAGGAAGATGACCTTGCCTGCCTTTTCCTCCAGCAGACCCCGGACGGACTGGGTTCCCTTGCCGCCGAAACGGCCCTGGAACAGCTCCCGGGCGGCCTTCTGCATCGCGGAGATCATGCCCAGAGTGCGGGGGTCGGTTTCGTCGGCCAGATAGAGGGCATACCCCTTCAGCTCCGGCTCGGCTTTGAGAAGCTCCCGCATGGTCTGCACGTCAAAGCCTTCCATCAGCTCCCGCAGGGACTGGTTGTTACACAGGGTCTGGTCGCCCCGGCGGGCCAGGTAGACGATCAGCGCCATGGTCAGATCCCGGGCCGCCAGCTCGTAAAAGGGGTCGGCGGCCTGCGCAATGCGGCGGCTGAACAGGCTCTCGCACAGGGCGGAGGCGTCCTCCAGGAGGTCTTCCCCCGGGCGGAGCTCTTCAAACAGGTTCCAGCAGTTCTTGCCAGCACGGTCGTCCTGGGCAAGCACCGCGTCGTTTTTCTGGTGCAGGCGCTGATAATTTTCCCCGTCCAGGTCCAAAATCACCAGGCTGTCCTTCTCGGTCAGCATGACCCGCAGGTTCCGGGCCATCTGCTGCATAAGTCCGGTTTTTCCGCTGCCCGGCTTGCCCAGAAGCAGCACATGCCTTTCCAGCATGCTCTGGCCCACGGGTAGATATGCGCTCTTGCCGTTGCCGTCCGTGCCGGTCAGGGCGAACAGTGCATCCGGGTCGCGGTAGGGAATTTCCTTGGAAAGGGGCTGGCCTTTCAGCACGGAAAACTGTGCCATGGCTGTTCCTCCTGATTATTCTTCATCTTTTGGCGGCAGGAGCCGGGACATCAAAGAGGGGCCTTGCTCCGCCTCCTCCGGGGTCAGTTCCTTCATGGAAAGCCGGGGCGCTTCCGGCGCAGGATCCACAGTCTCAAACAGGCTGAGCTGCTCCATTTTGGGCAAAGCGCGGCTCCACAGGTTTTTCTCCTTCTTGCGGCTGTGCTTTTCTTCCTTCATCAGCAGGGAGAGCTTATCCTGGGCCGATATTTCCTGGCTTTCCTCCGGCACGCTCTCCTCTTCGGAAGGCTCTTCCGGGGCGGATTCCTCCGGCGTTTCTTCCGGCATTTCTTCCTTTTCTTCTCCGGGCGATTCCGCTTCAGCCGGGGTGTCAGCCGTTTCTTCCTGGACAGGTTCCTCAGAAGGCAGATCCTCCGGCTCCTCAGCAGGCTGTTCCGGCTGCTCCGCCAGCGGTTCGTCTTCTTCCTGAACAGGCACGGCCAGTTCCTCAAAGGCATAGCGGCGGATCTCCCCGCGCATGGTGCAGCCGCTTTCGATGCTCAGCATCCGCAGCGCATCCGGGGTGAACACCAGCGGGGGCTGGTCGTCCTCCTCCGAGGGGGGCTGCTTGCTCATCTCCAGCCGGGTCAGGTAGTCGATGTCCGCGTCATAGCCGCTGAGCTGGGCCTTGCCGCCCCGAAGATCCTCCCGGGCAATTTTCTCCTGGTGGGTCTTCAGCTGCTTTTCCAGCAGTTCCTTGGCCCGGCGGTAGGCGTCGGTTCCTTCCCGGAGCTGCTCCAGCACGGCCTCCCGGCGGTACATGGTATCGATGAGCATGCCCTTGTTTTCCTGCAAAGCGGCCTTTTCCAGCATGCGGACGTAGTCGGCCTGGGGCAAGGTCAAGTTGACGCAGGTGAGGGGGCTGTTTTCCAGGCTGAGGCGATCCACCCGGATCAGCTCCGCGCTGTCCTCCAGCAAAATCAGCTTGTTGATCATCCCCAGGGGATTCATGCCGCTGCCGTAGGCGGGGTTGTTGATGGTATTGGCCACCATGGGCTGCAGGCTGCGGTCCCGGACGGTCACCAGGCGCACCTGGTCAGGATAGCGTCCGCCAAGGGTGTCCGGCGCGTACCGGGGCGGGATCTGGTAGCCCTGGCAAAGGGCCCGCACGTCCAGGGTCATATTTTGCCGGTCGATGTATTCGCCCGCGTCCTGGTAGGACAGCCACAGGTCGCTGATGTGATCGTCCCCGGAATAATGCAGCTGCATCAGTCGGGCGGTTCCCCGGGTGATGGGCATGCGCTCGAAGGTATCGCAGGCCACGTGATAGGGGGCGTACTGGGGCAGATTCTCGCCCCGGCGGGAAAACTCTGAGAAATGGCCGTCCGCCTGGGGGGCGTCCTCCTGCAGGCTGCGCACCAGGCTCATGTCCTGCATGACCCGGCCCATTTCCTTCTGGGTGAACAAAACCGGCTCCAGCATGGCTTCCCGCAGGTATTCCCGGCCAAAAACCAGGGGATCGTAGTCTTCACCCCGGCCGACCCGCTGCTGCACATAGGCGGCGTAATGGTCGCCCCGGGCGGCGATGCGCATGTCCATCTCCGCGCTGTGCAAAACGCCGCAGCCACGGGGATAAACGCTCTCCGGCACCGCCACGGCCTGTCCCCCGCCGCCGATCATGTACACATGCAGCCTTTCGCCCATGAAGGGCTCGTACTGGGGGAAGCGGTCGGCCCAGGCCTGATCCACCGTCACAACGGCTCGGCCCAGAAAGTGGTTTTCATAGTCAAACAAACGCTGGCGATTCTCGCCCACGTAAAGATCCGGCATTTCCGCGTAAAGCTGCCGGTGGTATTCCGCCGGGTCGATGGAAAAACCGTTGCGGGACACCAGGTTAGAAAAGCTGGTGCGGCCCACGAAACGCATATTCTGCACCAGTTCCATGGGAAACAGGGGCATGAACGCGGTGAAGCGGTCAAAGCCCTCGTCCTGGCTGTAATACTGTTTTGCCTGCCGCCAAAGGGCGGCTTTATCCAATCCGGCATAACAGAGTATGCCGGTCTCCTGATTGCGCATCCTGCTCACCCCCTTCGGGTTTTGCGGGTCAGAATTCGTATACAAACTGCAGCTTGGGCAGCAGACGGTCGATGCCCACCTTCAGGTACAGGGGCTCACAGGGGCGGTCTCCATACATGACAAAGGCCTGGCCGTCGTCCGCCCGGAGCATGAGCAGCAGGGGATCGCCGCCGTCGCAGGTGGAGGCCATGGTGAAGCACAGGGGCAGCTCCGGATGCTCCCGGCTGTACAGAAGAGCCTCCCGGAAAGCCCGCTCCGGCGGGGCGGACTCGGTGTTCTTGAAGGTCTCAAAGGTGCGCTTGTAAAGGAAGCTCAGCGGGCTGCCGGAGCTGGCCACCGGCAGATGAAAGCGGATCTCCAAAAACTGGCACATGGACAGATAATCCACAATGGTGGGATGAAACTTGGCCGCGTCCGCGCCCAGAGGGACGTTGCCGTCCTTCCAGGGAATGGGCTGCCAGAAGGCATAGCCGGGCCGCTGGCAGCCTGCCAGCACCAGCTTTTCATCCATGGGAGTGCGCAGCCAGGTCAGGGGACGGCGTCCCGTCTCCTTGATGGCGGTTTGCTGAAAGCGAATCAGATAATCACGCATGATAGGCGCCAAAGCCGTCTGCATGACGTTTCCCTCCTCTAAAGCATATCAATCTTCGGTGATTTGCGCCCGGTAGATCATCCTGGCGCAGCTGAAGCCGGTGTAGGGGTCGGTGCAGAAAAACACCTCGCCGAAGGGGCATGCGATGCGTACATTGCCCCTGGTGTCCGGGCAGGGATCCCGGAAGCCCAGCTTCTCAAACAGAAAGCCCCGCTGCCGGTCCGTATCTGCGTCCTGCCTCTGGCCGATGGCCGCCACATGCAGCTCCACCCCGGCCAGCAGGCCGTTTTCCATCAGAAGGATAGGCGCAAGGCTGCCGCCGCTGACCGAATGGGCCTTCAGCGGAACCACGCCGACGCCCTCGTCGGGGAAAATGGACAGATCCTCCAGCTGTTTTTCCGTCATCATGGGCGTAAGCTCCAGCCCGTCGCGAAAACGCAGCTGCCCTGTATCGCTGAACAAAAAAGCCATATTGGCACTTCCTTCGTATTTCGGATCAAAATCAGCAAAATGCGACATTATTCCATTCAAAAGTCTACCATTCTACCGTGGGCCTGTCAACCTCCATTTAGTGGAATTGACAAGTTTTTACGGATGCTCTGCCCCATATCTTGTGGCTTGTTTTCAGGTGCATATTTTCCCCTGGGATGGGCATTCTTTCCATGAATCCGCTTACGGAAAGGAGCGTTTAGATGGAAAGCGGCGTATTTCATGCCATACGGAGCTGGAACCGGCGGCAAAACCGTCTGCCGCAGAAAGGGTTGATCGCCCTGATCTCCCTGCTGATGACGGCTGTGTTTCTGTTTGTGCTCAGGTATTTGTGGCCGCTGCTTTTGGCGCTTTTGTTTTCCGCCGCCATGGAGCCCATGGTGCGGCGGCTGGACAGGCCCGGCAAGGGGTTTCGCATTCCCCGGAAAGCCGCCGCGCTGCTTTCCATGCTGCTGCTGTTCGGGGTGGCAGGCGTGACGGTGACGCTTGTGGTGCAGTGGCTTCTGCAGGAGTTGTTTGGCCTGGTCAGAGGCGTACCCGGGCTGGTGAACTGGCTGGACGCCATCGGGCTGCCCATTGCCCGGGACTGGTACGAGCGCCTGCGGCTGCTCGTCTCTCCCTACCTGTCCACCGCCATTTCCACCGCCATCGACCAGCTGATCCAAAGCGTGGTGCGCTGGGCGGGCAATGTATCCGCCGCGCTGACCAGCGGCGCGTTTGCCACGGCGCTGTCCATCCCGGACGCGCTGCTTTCCCTGGTGCTGACGGTGACCGGCACCTACTATCTGTCCGCTGACCGGCCCCGGATTCTGCGCTGGTTTCGGCGGATATTGCCCGCCCCCTGGCTGAGCCGGCTGGGCGTGTTCCGCAGGCAGCTGGCCCGGGGACTTTTCGGGCAAGTAAAAAGCCAGCTGATCGTGTCGCTGGTGACGGCGATCCTGCTCGCCATAGCGTTTGCAATTTTCGGCATCCCTTACGGGTTTTCCCTGGGGCTGGTCATCGGCCTGGCCGACTCCCTGCCGGTGATAGGCGCAGGGGTGTTTCTCATCCCCTGGAGCCTGATTTCCTTTTTGTTTGGAAACACCGCCCGAGGCGTGTTCCTGGCGTGCTCCTACCTGGGCGTGGCGCTGGTCCGGCAGGTGCTGGAACCCCGCATCGTGGGGAAAAACCTGGGGCTCTATCCCCTGCTGACCATGGCCGCCATGTACGCAGGCTACCGGGCGATGGGCTTTTTCGGGCTGCTGCTGGGGCCGCTGGTATTGAACGTGATCAAGGCGTCCCTGGCCGCCGGAATGGACGATTCCCTCAGAACGTAAGCTCCGGAGCCAGCTCGCCCAGCAGCATCTGGATGGCCTCGGAATGCACGTAATGCATGGCCACGCCATCCACCGCCAGCACGTCCGCGAAGGGATCCAGCATGTAGGCCTCCACAAGGCGGCTTTCGCCGTACACGGTGGTAATGTCCATGGTCCAGCGGGGCGTTTTGCCCTGGATGGTGAAGCCTTCCGGCACCCTGCCGGAGCCCCGGAGCTGGTACATCCGCCCGGCCATGTTGTCCAGGCCGTCGGAGGACCATTTGTCCCCGTCCACCTTCACGGTGATGTCGTAAATCAGATTGCCCTCCAGATCCACTTCCAGTTCGTTGTTGGGCAGCACCCGTTCGGTGTACTGGGCGTGGATGTGCATTTCGTCAGAAGGGGTTGTGATGTCCACCGCGCCCAGCTGCAGCGAAGACATCCGCAAGGGGTACAGGCTGATCCAGTCCTCCGGGGTGCCCTCCACCAACACCTGGCAGAGCAGGCGGCTGACCAGATAGACATTGCCCTCATAGAGGCAGGTGTAGAAGTATTCCCCCTCCTGCCGGCCAAACACAAAGCGCAGGGTGGTTTCCTCCATTGGAATGGTGCTGAGAGCGCCGTTTTCGTCGGTACTCATGCGGGTGCCGCCGTTCTGGTGCAGTTCCAGCACCGCCACAGGGTCGTTCAGGCCGTACTGTGCAAGGCGTTCCTCCGTGGCTTCGCCTTCAAAGGTGCCCAGTCGGAAGCTCTCCAGCGCGGTGACCACCGCCTCAAGATAGTCGTCATTCATGGGATAAACGAAGGGCTCCGTCAGCCGGCCGAAACGGTTTCCCGCCACGTCCGCCTCCAGGCTGATAGCCAGCACCCCGTCCTTGGTTTCCAGGCGCAGGTTGTCCACCAATCCGGCGGCGATCTGGGGCTGCTCCACCGGGCGGAGGCGGTTGGGGCTCATGAGAAAGGCGTCGCTGACGCCGGTATCACACATGTAGACGCCGGGCATCTCCGACCAGCGGAAGTAGCTGTAGGTGGTTCCGTGCACCTGGTTGCCCAGCTGCATGGTGTACTCCCGGCCGTCGGTGAAGATGACGGTCACCTCGGCCCGGGGCGGCAGAAGGCCCATATCGGCCAGGTACGGCTCCACCTCCGCCGGGTCGTCGGTGACCTTATCGGACACCATGATGTAGGTGGCCGCGCTGATCAGATCGTCCGAATACACATCGTTGATGTCCAGCCATTCCCCATGATCCATGAGGAACAGCGCGCCGTCCCGGTAGCCAAGTGCAAAGGGCTCGCTGTCCCTCTGGGCGATGCGGACGGTTTCAAGCTGTGCCGGATCCTCCGCCTTGAGCAGCCGCTGCTCCCGGGGCGGGGGCAGCTGGTTTTGCTGGGCCGTTTTGCCGGGAATCATCTGGCGGATGCGGGGCAGCAGGGCCACCAGCGCCACCGCCAGCCCCAGTGCCACCAGCAGAAGGATCCATCGCAGCGCCCGTTTTTTGCGGGATGCGCGCTTTTCTTTTTTCACAGGGTGCTGCATGAAAGTCACACCTTTCGTCCTCAGCGGTTATAGCGGGGCAGAAGCACCCACAGCGCCGCGATAATCACCAGCAGCGGCAGGCCGATCAGCAGCGCGATGCCCATTCCCTGGCCGCCGGCCCTGAGGGCGGGGTGGAAGGCGCTCTTGCTCATCACGTCAAGGGTCAGGTCGCTCTGAGAGATCAGCTCCTGGAACAGCACGGTGAGGAATTCCTCGTTGTAGGTGCGCTGGTAGATGTATTCATCCGTCAGCATGGCGCTGTTGCCCAAAGCGAACATGCGGCTCACGTTGCCGTTGAAATGCATGCGATGCGCGTACAGGGCCACGGGCAGCTCGCCCACCCGGTCGCCGGGCTGACGTTCCAGGGTGTTCTGGCCGTCCGTCAGGCTGCGGATGTACGCATTGGGGCCGGTTTTCAGTACCGTGCCCACAGACAGGGTGCTGTCCCCCTCCTCCGCCGGGGTCTCAAAGGCCGAGGCCGCAGGCATCAGGAGGATGTCATAACCGTTGAGGGTCAGGGGCAGGGTCATGTCCATCTCGCACATATAGGGCAGAAGGTAGAGGGGTTCGTCGCCGTAGTAGCTGCCCAGGTCTTCTTCCCCGGCCACGGCCACGCCTTCCAGCGGCACCACGCCATAGCTGCGCAGTAGCGCCAGATAGTTGGGGATGTCGGTGAGGGGGTCGGTGAAATCACGGACCACAAAGATGCTGCCGCCGTTCTGGGCAAACTGGTTGATCTGCTCGGTTTCCACATCGCTCAGATCCTTTTGCAGGCCGACGATGAACAAAAGATCCACGTCCTCCATGCTGTCCCCGGAAAGCAGGTTGACGGCCCGGCAGTCGATGTTGTTACCCACCATGAACTCCGTCAGCACCTGGAGGGCGTCCATGGTCAGTTCGCCATGGCCCTGCAGGAAGCCCGCCGTGGGCAGATGTTCCCGGCTGACATAGACGATGGCTTCCGTCAATCGCTTTTCGTAGGCCAGGCCATCCTGAGAGAAGGTGCCGGTTTCAACATCGTAGCTGATGGTGAGAAAATCGTTGTAATCCAGCACTTTGTAGCGGCCGGTGACCGGGCAGTTGACCACCACGCTGTCCGCAGCCACGGCGGTCTCTTCGTCGCCCACAAAGCGGGTCAAAATGCCCGGGTTTTTGTTGATATCGGTGAGGATGACCTCCACCTGGTCGCTGAGGGCGGCGTAGCGCTTGAGCACTTGCAAAAGCTGGGCGTCCTCGTCGCCGTTCTGGTACAGCAGGTACAGTTCCACAGGCACGTCCACCCGGGCGAGCATCTTTTCCGTTTCCTCGCCGGTGGTGGCGTAGCCGTTAAAGCTGAGATCCTTGCGCCAGCCGTATTCGTCCTCCAAAGCGCCTACCGCCACGTTCAGCAAAACGCACAGGGCGATGAAGCAGGCCGTCAGCAGCGTGCTGAGCTTGCCGTGCCGCCACTTGGGCTCCCGGAAGCGGGAAAACAGCTTGCCAAAAAACTTTTTCATGCCGCGCCTCCTTCCGAGAACCGCCGCGCATCCAGCACCCGGAAGGTGCACACCAGGCACACGGCGATGAAGCTGACAAAAAACAGGATGCTGGCGTAGCTGAGCTGGCCCAGCTGGAAGGGCTCATACCGGGCGTACAGGCTGACAAAGTTCAGGGAATCCCGGATCCAGCCGATGCTGACCTGCCCGGCCAAAAGGTCCGTCAGCCAGAGGAAGAAATTGGCGGCAAAGCCGGCGATGGCGCCGGTGATCTGGTTTTTGCCAAAGCAGCTCATGAAAAGGTCAAGGGCGATAAAGGCAAGGCTTTGCAGCACAAAGCCCAGATGGCCCACAAACCACTCGCCCACGTACAGCTTTCCGTAAAGGATGATGATCAGGCTGAAGCCGTTGAGGAGCAAAATGGTGATAAGCATCACCGTGGCGGCGGCCAGGTATTTGCCCAGGACGATGGAGCCCAAAGAAACCGGCGAGGTCATCAGCAGCTGGTCGGTTTTCTTTTGCCGCTCTTCGCTGATGAGCCGCATGGTCAGCATGGGGCACAGAAGCATGCAAAGCAGGCGCAGCTGGGCCAGGAAGGTGAGCAAATCGCCGGAGAAGGTACGCAGATTGCCCAGATAGAAAATCAGCCCGGAAAGCCCCAGAAAAATGGCGATGAACACATACCCGGTGGGAGTGCGGAAATAAGCCGCCAGCTCCCGCTTGAAAACAGTACGCACAGGGTTTTCTCCTTTCTAAGGCTTATTCGGAAATGGCCTTGAGGAACAGCTGCTCCAGGCTGCTTTCCTCCCGGCTTAAATGCAGAATGGGAATGCTGAGCCCGCTGAGCAGCGCAAACAGCCTGCGCTCGGGCTCGTTTTGCTGGTGGAAGGTAATGAGCATGGTGGTCTGGCCATCCCGGCGGGAAGGCTGCAGCTGCACCTTGCGCACGCCCTCCAGCCCATTCACCCGGGAGACGATGCTACCCTCGGCTGCGGCCACGGTCAGCAGTACGTTGATGTTCTGGCTGCTGTCTACCTCATCGTTCATGGAAAGGGTGGTCTTGATCTTGCCGTCGTGGAGGATGACCACCTCATCGCAAAGCTGCTGTACCTCTGTCAGAATGTGAGAGGAGAAGATCACCGTGCGGCCCTTGCCCATCTTCTGGATCAGGCTGCGGATCTCCACGATCTGCTTGGGGTCAAGGCCCACGGTGGGCTCGTCCAGCACCAGCACCTCCGGATCGCCGCAGAGGGCCTGGGCAAAGCCCGCCCGCTGCCGATAGCCCTTGCTCAGGTGGCTGAGCAGCCGGTGCTGCATATGGCTCAGGCCGCAAAGCTCCATGATCTCGTCCACATGGCCGGGGATAGACCGCTTTTCCACGTTCCGCAGGGCGGCGGCGTAGCGCAGGTATTCCCGGACAGTCATTTCGTCGTACAGGGGCGGCTGTTCCGGCAGATAGCCCAGATGCCGCCGGGCCTCCTCCGGCTCCAGAAGCACGTCGGCCCCGTCCAGAAGAACCCGGCCGGTGGTAGGCGCCAGGTACCCGGTGAGGATGTTGAGCAGCGTGGTCTTGCCCGCGCCGTTCTGGCCCAGCAGTCCCAGCACCGTGCCCTTTTCCACATGCAGGCTCACGTCGTGCAGGGCGTAAACCGCGCCGTAACGCTTGGATACATTCTGAATATCGATCATGCAAAAGCTCCTCTTGGCAAAAGTACGTCAGTTTCTATCATACCATATCCCGGGGGCGTATGGTGTAAATTATCTGAAATTTGGGCAAAAAATTGGACGAAAAAACCCCCGCAGATTGCTCTGCGGAGGAATGATGGGTTCACTTAAATTATCCCTTCACCTGGCGGGCAAAGCTGTCCTTCAGGCCAACCACACGGTTGAACACGGGCTTTTCGGCGGCGGAGTCGCTGTCCTTGCAGAAGTAGCCCACACGGGGGAACTGATAGGTGGCGCCCACCTCGGCGTCGGCCAGGGCCTTCTCGGCGTAGCCGCAGCAGGTTTCCAGGCTGTGGAAGTTGAGGCGGGTGAGGAAATCGTCCTTCAGGGGCAGCTTCTGGCGCAGCTCTTCCAGAGCCTCGCCCTCGATGCCGTTGTTCTCGCCGTCGTCCAGAAGGATGGGCTCAAACATGCGGGCTTCCACCGGCACGTTCTCCGTGGCGCTGACCCAATGCAGGGTGCCCTTCACCTTGCGGTTGGAGCCCTCGCTGCCGTTGCGGCTGTCCATGTCCACGGTGCAGAGGACGGCGGTCACATTGCCGTTTTCGTCCTTCTCGCAGCCTTCGCACTTGATGATGTACGCGCCCATCAGGCGGACTTCATTGCCGGGGTACAGGCGGAAGTACTTCTTGGCGGGAACCTCCATGAAGTCTTCCTGCTCCACGTAGATCTCCCGGGTCAAAACCACCTTGTGGGTGCCCATTTCGGGATGCTTGGGATGGTTTTCAATCTCCAGCTCGTCCCGCTTGTCCTCGGGCCAGTTGGTCAGGATCACCTTCAGGGGACGGACCACGGCCATGGCGCGGGGCACCTTGTCGCCCAGATCGTCACGGACGCAGCTTTCCAGAAGGGCCATGTCCACGGTGCTGTCCGCCTTGGCCAGGCCGATGCGATCGATGAAATCCCGGATGGCTTCGGGGGTGAAGCCGCGGCGGCGCATGGCGCACAGGGTGGGCATGCGGGGATCGTCCCAGCCGGTGACGAAGCCGCCCTCCACCAGGGCGCGCAGGTAGCGCTTGCTCATGACGGTGCGGGTCAGGTTCAGACGGCTGAACTCAATCTGCCGGGGACGGCCGGGCAGCATGTGGGCGGACTTCTCCACCACCCAGTCATACAGGGGGCGATGGTCCTCATATTCCAGAGAGCACAGGCTGTGGGTGATGCATTCCAGGGCGTCGCCGATGGGGTGGGCGAAGTCATACATGGGATAGATGCACCAGTCCTTGCCGGTACGGTGATGTTCCTTGTACAGGATGCGGTACATGGCGGGGTCGCGCATGTTGATGTTGGGGGAAGCCATGTCGATCTTCATGCGGAGGATCATGCTGCCCTCGGGGTGCTTGCCCTGCTTCATTTCTTCAAACAGGCGCAGGTTTTCCTCCATGGGGCGGTCACGGTAGGGGCTGTTCTTGCCGGGCTCGGTCAGGGTGCCGCGGTATTCGCGCATCTGCTCCTGGGTGAGCTCGTCCACGTAGGCCAGGTCGCGCTTAATCCAGTCCACGGCGATTTCGTAGCACTTCTGATAATATTCGCTGGCGAAGAAAAGTCCGCCCTTCCAGTCAAAGCCCAGCCAGCGGATGTCCTCCATGATACCGTCCACGTACTCGGTTTCTTCCTTGGCGGGATTGGTATCGTCAAAGCGGAGGTTGGTCACGCCGCCGTAACGCTCAGCGGTCAGAAAGTCTGCCACCAGGGCCTTGCAGTGGCCGATGTGCAGATAGCCGTTGGGTTCCGGGGGAAACCGGGTGTGAACGCTTTGGTAGCGGCCGCTCCGAAGGTCTTCCTCTACAGCATCCCAGATGAAATTCGTTTTGTTGGCAGCGGTCGTTTCCATAGTTCATACTTCCTTTCCAAATCCTCAGGCGGCAAAAGATTGCAAACCGCCATAACGCTTATTATAGAACCAAACCGGCGGTTTTGCAATACAGGATTTTCCATCCCTTGCCAAAAAACCTGAAAAATGCTATCATGCCCATTGTATACAATTTCCAAAAAGGTGGCGGATATTCCTTGCAAAACGAACAAACCACAAGCAAGAAAAAGAAAGGTGCATCCAAAATTCTGGGTTTTGCGGCATATATTCTTGTCTGCGCGCTGTTTGGCGTGGCGCTGGGCATTCTGCTAGATCAATCCGGCCAGAGTGACCTGCCTTTCGGTCAATACCTTGTGTCCCTACTTATTAACCTTCTGCTGATGTACCTGTCCATTTTTCTGCAGTTCATCATCCACGAAGGCGGACATCTGCTTTTTGGCCTCATGTCCGGTTACAGCTTTATCCTGTTTCGAATCGGCAGCCTGACGCTGGTGAAAACCGCCGACGGCCTGAAATTCAAGCGCATCAGCCTGGCAGGCACCGGCGGCCAGTGTCTGATGAGTCCTCCCGAATGGAACGACGGCAACTTCCCCTACAAGCTCTACAATCTGGGCGGCTTCCTGATGAACCTCATCAGCGCGGTCATCTTCTTTGTGGTGTTTTTGCTGGACCGGCACACGGCCTATCTGCCCTTTTTCAGCCTGTGCATGGCCGCCCTGGGCCTGGCCATCGGCCTGATGAACGGTATTCCCATGCGAATCGGCGGCGTGGATAACGACGGCTACAACGTTCTTTCCCTGGGCAAGGACAAGGCCGCCCGCTGGGCTTTCTGGATGCAGCTGCGTGCCAGCGCGGAGCTGGCCCTGGGCAAGGGCCTGGCCGACATGCCGGAAGAGTGGTTCGACATGCCCGAGGAAGGCTGGCAGGACAACGCTTTGACCGCCTCCATTCCCGTATTCCGGGAGAACCGCTTCATGGAAACCCAGGAGTTTGACAAGGCCAAGGAACTGGTGGATATGCTGCTGGATGAGCCCAACCAGCTGGCCCAGCTGTACAAGAACATGCTCCTCTGCGACCGGATGTACCTGGAATTGATCGGCGAATGCGACCATGCCAAGCTGGACAGCTGGAACACCAAGGAACACAAGCAGTTCCGCCTGGCCATGAAAAACTACCTGACCATCATGCGCACGGAATACGCCTGGGCCCTGCTCAAAGAAAAAGACAGCGCAAAGGCGGAAAAGATCCTCCAGGCGTTTGAAAAGCGCGGCCCGTCCCACCCCAATCCGGGAGAAGTGGAAAGTGAGAGAAGACTGATTCTCACCGCAAAAGAAAAGGCCGCTCAGCCCGAAGCCTAAGCGGCAAACCCCATTGGAGGATACGATGAAATACGTGAAATACGCCGTTTTGGCGTTGTTGACGCTGGCCGCACTTTCCCTTTGCGGCACAGCCGTTCTGTGGATCATGGGCAAAATCCTGCATCTGACCTTCGACAACCTGCTTTTTGCCGGCTTCAAGGTAGGGCTGGTCGCCTGTGTACTTCTGGCCCTGTCCGAGCTTTGGAAGAAACGGCACCCCAAGAAAGTCTGATTCCCTTACCTGGCGGCAATTTCCTCCATGGCGGCCTTGACCGCCGCTTCGTAAGCGTCCAGGCGGCTGGCCTTGTGGATGTGCTTCAGGGTCTTCTTTTCCAGGCCCTGACCCCGGCCCAGCATGGCCCAGACCTCCTTCATTTTCATCAGCACAAACGCTTCCGTGCCGATGTCCCTTCTGTATCCATCATAAATCATTGCGTGGAAGGCTTCCAGCTTGTCCACGCTTTCTATTTCCCCATAACACATCCCCGCCAGGCCGGGATGCAGCAGGAAGCCACGGCCGCACATAATGCCGGAAATCATGGGGTGGCTTTCGTCAAACTCAAGGATCTGCTGGGCCGTGAAGAGATCGCCGTTGTATACAACGGGCGCGCGGCTCTCCTTTTCCGCATAGTGGAACCAGTCCAGGTGGACGCTGCCGCCGTACTGCTCCTCCCGGACCCGGGGGTGCAGAATGAGCCGCTTCACAGGAAAATCGTTGTATACAGAAAGGATGCGCTCAAATTCCTCCGGCCTCTCCATGCCCAGCCGGCTTTTCAGCGAAATGGGCAGCGGGCAGCGGCTGAATACCTCGCTGAGGAAGTCGTGAAGTCCGTCCGGATCGGCCAGAAAGCCCGCGCCCCGGCCCTTTCGCACCACCGTGGAGGACGGGCAGCCCAGGTTCAGGTTCACTTCGTCGTAGCCCAAATCGCACAGAAGCTGCGCCGCCCAAAGGAAACTTTCCGGGTTGTTGGTCAAAATCTGGGGGATGGCGTGCACTCCCTGGTTGTTCTCCGGGTTGATATCGGCCCGCTCCCGGTGGGTCAGGGACTGATTCTTGGGGCAGATGAAGGGCATGAAATATTCGTCCGCGGGGCGGAAGCAGGCCGCCTGCGCCCGCCGGAACAAATGATGCGCCACGCCTTCCATGGGCGCAAAGAACAGTTTCACGGAAAAATCTCTCCTGTCAAATTTACATTTTTCCTGTTGATGATAGCAGAAAACGTGGTAAAATGGAATGGAAAGGAAGGATTCCTATGGAAAAAAACAAACGGATTGATTATCTGATCATTGGCGTTATTCTCATTGTTGTATATATTGTTTTGCAGCATTTTGGCTCCATCTGGGGCTTTTTCCTCAAGCTGCTGGGCATTCTGACCCCGTTTTTGTTCGGATCTGCGCTGGCGTTCATCCTCAATGTGCCCATGCGCTTCTTTGAAAACAAAGTATTCGGCCGCATCAAGCCCCTCAAAAAGCACGATACCCTTCGCCGCATCCTGGCCCTGATCGTGACCCTGGCCCTGATTGCGCTGGTGGTTTACATCGTCACCTCTTTGCTGGTGCCGGAGATCACCTCCACGGTGGAGGGCATCCTGCAGATGCTGCCCAAGGCCCTTGAAAAACTGGACGCCTTCCTGGACGAAAAGGGCTACGACCTGGGCAACTACCTGCAGACCACCATCCTGGGAGAGACCCCAGAACAGCTGCGGGAGCGCCTCAGCCAGGTGCTGGATTATGCTCTCAAGGGCGTGATCTACTCCACCGGCGTGATCGGCTCCATGTATTCGTCGCTGCTGCAGTTCTGCTTCACGCTGATGTTCACCTTCTTCATCCTGTTCTCCAAGGAGCGGCTGGCGCGGCAGTTCTGCAAGGCCGGCTACGCCTACCTTTCCGAAAAGCGGATGGACCGGCTGCGTGAAATTGCCTCGATGACCCAGCGCACTTTTGCCTCCTTCATTACCGGCCAGTGCCTGGAAGCGGTCATCCTGGGCGTGCTGTTCTTCCTGGCCATGTCCATCTTCAAGATGCCGTACGTGCTTTTGATCAGCGTGTTCATCGCCATCATGGCGCTGATTCCTGTGGTCGGCGCGTGGATCGGCTGCATCGTGGGCGCGCTGCTCATTTTGATGGTCAACCCCATGCAGGCGCTGGGCTTCGTCATCATGTTCATTATCATCCAGCAGCTGGAAGGCAACCTGATTTACCCCCACGTCATGGGCAACGCCATCGGCCTGCCCTCCATCTGGGTGCTGCTGGCTGTGGTTCTGGGCGACGGCTTGCTGGGCGTGATCGGCATGCTGCTGTTCATCCCGCTGACTTCCGTGATCTACACCCTGTTCCGGGAAAAGGTGAACCGGCGCATTGGGGAGCGGGGCCTGGAAGGGAAGGTCTGACCGCGTGAACGTGACCCTCACAAAAATGACCCCGGCGGAATATGCCGCATTCTGTGAACGCAGTGCCGCCGACTACGCTGCCGACCTGCTGAAAACCCAGCCCCTCTCCCCGGAGGATGCGCTTTCTAAGGCCCAGCAGGAACTGGCCGACATGCTGCCTTTGGGGGCGGACACGCCCGGCCATTTCCTCATGACCATCCGCGATGCGTCCGATGGCCAGCCTGTGGGGCTGATCTGGTATCTCTACGAACAGACCGACGGCGTGAACCAGGTTTTTCTCAGCGATTTCCTGATTGACGAAGCCCACCGCCGCAAGGGTTACGCCTCCGCAGCCCTGCGGGAAATGGCGCGCCTCGCCAAAGCTGATGGCTGCACCGAGAGCGTCATCTACGTCTGGAAGCACAACCTGCCGGGGATCCGACTGTATGAAAAATGCGGGTATGTGGCCTTCCGCCAGGCAGATGACGGCATGTATCTGAAAAAGAACATTAGCTGAAACGCTGCGCAGGGCTTGTGGGCTCTGTCCACACCCGGCAGGGGGACGAAGGGAAGCTCGTGTCCAGCGGACACAACGCCGAAGGCGTTAGCGCCCCGCAGTCGTCAACCTCGGCCGGCGCTCCCCCACACCCCCCACATGACCAGTTCATGAAAACGCCATGTCTTCTTGCGAAAACATGGCGTTTTGTTATGCGTAATGTTTTTTCGGCTGCTGCTGGTCATGACGGCCGTAGACCGTCAGCTGGCCGTCCGCCACACAGGCCAGCAGCACATCCTTGTGGCCGTCGTAGCCCTGGGCTTTCAGCTGCTTGTCCAGCCAATTCTGATCAAAGCCAATGGCCGCAAGCCGTTTGGGGAACACCACCCCATCCATGATCACCGCCACCTGGGGCCGTTCCTGCCTGGGCTGCAGCTGCAGATCCGCCGGTTCCACCGGGCGATACGCGCTCACCGGCAGGAAGGACAGCTTGCCGTTAACCTCCAGGATGATCATCTCCAGCTGGCTCAGGTCGAAGTACCCCGCCGCGCGGCATTCCGCCAGCAGTTCGTTCAGATCCACCTTGGCCTTGCGCAGGCTGGCCAGGTACAGCTTGCCTTGGTCGTAAAGTACCAGCGGCGCACCCAAAAACAGCTTGCGGGCCTTGAGGGAATGGGTGTTGAGGATGTTGATCCCTACCGCCGCCAGGGCATAGATGGCCATGGACTCCAGAATCAGCCAGCTTTCTGGGTCAGGATGGGCCGCCATCTCCGCTGCCAGCGACCCAAAGGATATCCCGATAATGTAGTCAAACATGGTCAGCTGGCTCATCTGCCGGTTGCCCATGAGCTTGGTCAGCAAAAACAGCGCCACCAGCGACGCCAGGCACAGCGCCGCAACCTTTGCCACATTTTCCCACATCATGCCTTCTCCCCCTTCTTTTTCTTTATTCTGGCCTGTTTTTGCCGCCTTACACCACCCAAATAAAACTTCTTAAATAATCCATACCAACCCTTGCAATGATTGACTTTCTTCCCTGCCTGTGATACCATAAAAATGGTGCAATTTGTGCCACACCAATGCAGAAAGAGGCAAGAAAATGTCGGCCACACAAGAAAAACGACAGGTTACCGGCGAGCTGCCCCGTTGGGACGGGCCCCTGAGCCATCCCTTCTACAGCAAGGTAGTGAAGCGCGCTTTGGACTTTATTCTGGCGCTTGTGCTGCTGCCCCCTTGCCTGATTCTGATGCTGCCCATCGCGCTGGCGGTGAAGCTGACCTCCAAGGGGCCCATCCTCTACTCCGCGCCCCGGGGCGGCTATCATAACAAAACCTTCCACATTCTCAAGTTCCGCACCATGGTGGTGGGCGCGGACCGTTTCAGCTCCACCACTGCCTTCAACGATCCCCGGGTCACCAAAGTGGGCCGCATCCTCCGCATGACCAAGCTGGACGAGCTTCCGCAGCTGTTCAACATCCTGAAGGGCGAGATGTCCTTCATCGGCCCCCGGCCGGAGGTGCTTCTCTACACCACCCAGTACACCCCGGAGCAGGAATGCATCCTTTGGGTACGGCCCGGCATCACCGATCCCAGCTCCATCAAGCTCATCAGCCTGGACAAGGCCGTGGGCCACGACGACCCGGAAGGCACCTACGAACGGGAGATTTTGGGCGAAAAGAACCGCATGCGGGTCGAGTACGCCACTACCCAGTGCTTTACCGGCGATTTCAAGATTTTCTTTGCCACCTTTGGCGCACTTTTCCGTAAACTGTTTGTGCCTGAACCCGCCGACGACGCGTCCCAGGCCGCAAACCAAGGAGGCCAACAATGAGTTTCATCAGCAGCAAAGAACTGGCTTACCGCATCCGCTGCCATGCGTTGGAAATGACCAACCGGGGCGGTACTTCCCACATCGGAAGTATCTTCTCCATGGCGGACATCGTTGCGGTGCTGTATGCGGACGTCCTGAATGTGGATCCCGCCAACCCCCGCAAACCCGACCGTGACCGGCTGGTGCTCAGCAAGGGCCACGCCGGCGCCGGCATCTACGCCGCCCTGGCGGAGCGGGGCTTCTTCGACCCCGAGCAGCTCAAGACCCATTGCCAGAACGGCAGCATCCTGTCCGGCCACGTCAGCCACAAGGGCGTTCCTGGCGTGGAAGCGTCCACCGGCTCCCTGGGCCAAGGCATGCCCATGGCCATGGGTATGGCTATGGCCGCCAAGCTGAACGGCCAGAAGCATCATGTGCATTGCATCATCGGCGACGGCGAATGTGACGAAGGCGCTGTGTGGGAAACCGCACTCATCGCCAACCAGTACAAGCTGGACAACTTCATCGTCACCATTGACTTCAACAAGATCCAGTCTTTGGCCCCCGTGGAGGAGACCATCGCCCTGGAACCCATGGATGACAAATGGCGCAGCTTCGGCTGGCATGTCATCCGGGTGGACGGTCACGACCACGACGCTCTCCACCGGGCCTACGACGAAGCCTGCGCTGCCCTGGGCGGCGGCAAGCCCGTTGTGGTCATTGCCGATACCATCAAGGGCAAGGGCGTCAGCTTTATGGAAAACGACGTGCTGTGGCATTATCGTACCGCCCGTGGCGAGGAGTACGACGCCGCCTGGAAGGAACTGGAGGCGCAGAAACCATGAGAGATACGTTTACCCGCTGCCTGGAAAACTACGCCCGGGAGCACAAAGAGCTGGTGCTGATCACCGGCGACCTGGGCTTTGGCGTGCTGCGCCAGTACATTGCGGAGTTCCCTGAGCAGTTCATCAACGCCGGCATTTCCGAGCAGGCCATGATGAGCATGGCTGCCGGTATGGCCCTGGAGGGCAAGACCGTGGTGGTGTACTCCATCGGCAACTTCCCCACCCTGCGCTGCCTGGAGCAGATCCGCAACTGCTGCGCCTATCACAATGTGAATGTGAAAATCGTCTGCGTGGGCGCCGGCTTTGTGTACGGCACCCTGGGCATGACCCATCACGCCACGGAGGACATGAGCGCCCTGCGCCTGCTGCCCGGCGTGAAGGTTTACGCCCCTGCCGACGCCGTAGAAACCGAGGCCGTGATGAAGGTGTTCCTCAGCGAGCCCGGCGTTGCCTATCTGCGCATTGGCCGCGGCGGCGAGCCCATCAACCATGAGGAAGGCACGTTGGCCGACTACGCCACCGGCAAGGCCCTGGAGCAGTTCTCCGGCACCGACGCCTTTATCCTCACCGCCGGCGGCATCCTGCCCGACGCCATCCAGGCTTCCAAAATCCTGGCCCAGCAGGGCAAGAGCGTTGGCGTGGCCAGCTTCCCCACCATCAAGCCCCTGGACGAGGCCTACCTCAGCAAGCTGTGCCAGCAGGTGCCCGTCCTCTTTACCGCCGAGGAGCACACCATCGTGGGCGGCTTTGGCGGCGCTGTGTGCGAGTTCGTGGCAGGTCAGAAGGACAACCGGGCCCGCATCGTGCGCATCGGCCTCAACGATACCTACTGCGCCACCGTTGGCAACCAGCAGTACCTCAAGGCCCAGTTCGGCCTGGACGCCGAGGGCATCGCCCGCCGTGTCATGAGCGTGCTGGATGGGAATGAGTGATTGTTTGTGAGGGTTTCCGGGAGGAATGCTTTTCTGAGAAAAGCACCCCTCCCGGGACCTCCCCGAAAAGCGCATATTCGATTGACTGATGTGGTTCATCAGTCTGTTTTTTTGTGATGGGGGTATAGGCTTTTCTGAGAAGCAAGTTGCGACTAACCGCCCGCAACCTCGAAAAAATACACAACCAATAAAAGAAACCGGTCTTCCACCCCAAACCAGGGTAGAAGCCGGTTTTCTTTTGACTCAAAAGAAAGAAGTTAAAACTTGCCGCCGAAGCCGCCGTGGGAGCCGCCGCCGCTGCTGACGTGCACGCCGGAGCCGCCACCGCCGCCAAATCCGCCGCCGGAGCCCCGTCCGCTGTCCGTGTACCGACGGGTGCGGCTGACGGAGGTGCGCAGGTACTGGTCGCTGCTGCGGGACAGGCTCATTTTGGAATTCTGGCGATAAGCATAGGAATACGTGCTATGCTTGAGGCTGTAGGAGGAATTGACGCTGCCGGTGAAAATCAGGCACACCACCAGGCCGATGATGCCGCTGACCAGAATCTCGCCGGAAGTGAGGGCCTTGTGCCGGGGGGTGAGCATCTGGCCGGTGACCACGTCGTACTGGTACTGGCCTTCCGGGATGCCCTGCCTGACATAGCGGCTGGTGGAATCCAGCAACCGCAGGACGCAGGAGGCGTAATCGCCTGTCTGGCGACCGCTGCGCAGGCCGCTGCCCAGCTCGGAGTTCAGGCTGCTGCCGCGGCTGTCCGTGATGTAGTCGATCATCCGGCCGGTGGTGGATACATGGTACTCGCCCTCGTAGAGGTTGATGTAGAGCAACATGCCGCTGTCCTCATCGTTGCCAGCGGGTTCCACATTGCCCAGAACGCCGGCTAAGCAGCCGTCCTCGTAGAACACGTCGGCCTCATCCTGGGCGGAAGACAGGCGCATGGGGCCGTTGTAGGTGACCACAGCAAAGTCCATGCCATGATCCCTCTGGAACTGGGCGATGCGCTCATTGATCTCGGCCTCCTCCTGCTGGGAGAACAGATTGGCCTTGTCAAAAACGCGCTCGCCGTAAGGGGTGGTGAGCAGATCAGCAGAGACCTGCGGTTCCTCCGTGGGAACGGCTGTGGGTTTTGCGGTGGGCTTTACGGTGGGGGTGGCCGTGGGGGCCTGGGTGGCGGGATCGTTGTGCTGCTGCATCTCAACAAGGGCGTTGTTCAGCACCAGGCTGCCCGCAAACGCAGGCACCGCCGCCAATACAAGCACCAGCGATACCGCCAGCGCGATCAAACGTTTCTTCATCCTTCTCCCTCCCATCAGAACAGGAAATAGCTGGCCAGCAAAGCAATGGCAAACACAAGCAGGCCGATGAACAGGCCCTTGCGCCACAGCTTGCCCTTGTCGATGGGCAGCTTGCCGCAGATCTCGCCGGTGCAGCCGTTCATGGCGTAGTAGTAGGGGTCGTCCGGCTTATTCTTGTTGGGATAGGTCAAAACCCAGGTGGGAAGCAGCACATACTGGCTGTCCATGCTGCGCATGTCCACGCTGCTGTCGCCCCGGAGGCTGCCGTAATGCGCGGTTTCCCGCAGCATGGTGGAGGAATATTTCTCCAGCTCCCGGCGGATATCCTCGGTGTATTCAGAAGCGTCCATGTCCCGGCGTTCCGCCAGGAAGCCGGACAGATACGCGCCGGAAAAATCCTTGGCCTTTTCCAGGGGGAAGGGGTGGATGCCGTCGGCCAGCTTTTTGTTGACCTTCTTGAGGGCGGGGCGCATGATGTTGCCAAAGCGGATGCGGCCCCGGCGTTCCACCTGGTAGTAATCCGTCTTGGTGATGATGTAGTCCATGGTATAGGAGGTGCTGGTGTTGGTGCCGGTACCGCTGAAAGCAGCGTCCACGGTGGCGCTGTTCACAAAATGGGGGTAATACACGCCGGACATCATTTCCACCTGGGCCTTGCTGAAAAAGTCCGCAGGGACGTACTTTTTCTTGCCGACCCACTCCATGAACTTCTCCACGGCCTTTTCCTTGCTGATGGCAAAGGGCAGCACCTTGTCGGGCCGCATATCGGCGGTCAGCTTGCCCTGGAGCACCACCGGGTTGTGGCAGTAGTAGCAATGGGTGGCCACGGTGGTCTCATCGGTCATGATCTCGCTGCCGCAGCTCTGGCAGCGGTAGGTCACCTGCTGGGAAGGATCCTCCGCCGTTTCCTGGGCAGACTGCTCCTCAGCGGCTTCCTCGGGCTGCTGGGCAGCCTCTTCCGCGTCGGCCTCCGCCTGGTACTGCTCTTCCTTATCCGCAAGAGCATCCTCCGCAAAAACGGAATCGCAGAAGGGACATTTCCACTTCTGAGAATCCGGCTCAAAGTTCAGATATGCACCACAGCTGGGACATTTGTATGTCACGCCTGCCATATTCACACCTCGCTAACGGTATTGGGAAAATCACTTATCCGTGATACCAAGATTATATCATGGGCCGGATAAAATGACAAATCCTGCTGATGTTTTTCTTACAGAAAAAAACCGCCGGCGCTGAAGAAGCGTCGGCGGGGGGATGAATTTCATTACAGGCGGGCTTCCAGCTCAGCCTTGCGGGCCTCGAAGCCGGGCTTGCCCAGCAGGGCGAACATGTTCTTCTTGTAGGCTTCCACGCCGGGCTGATCGAAGGGGTTCACGCCCAGCAGATAGCCGCTCAGGCCGCAGGCCTTCTCAAAGAAGTAGACCAGGTAGCCAAAGTGCCATGCGTCAGCCTTGTCAATTTCCAGGATGATGTTGGGAGTACCGCCGTCCATATGGGCCATCAGGGTGCCCTGGTAGGCCTTGGAGTTGACGAACTGCACAGACTTGCCGGCCAGGTAGTTCAGGCCGTCGATGTCCTCAGCGGCTTCCTCAATGAAGGCTTCGCTGCGGGGCTCGTTGACCCAGATGACGGTCTCGAACAGGTTGCGGCTGCCGTCCTGGATGAACTGGCCGATGGAGTGCAGGTCAGTGGAGAAGTTGGCGGCGGTGGGGAAAATGCCCTTCTGGTCCTTGCCCTCGCTCTCGGCGTAGAGCTGCTTGAACCACTCGCCCATCATGGTGAGGGCGGGCTCGTAGTTGACCAGGATCTCGGTGTTCTTGCCCTTGCGGTAGAGGATGTTGCGCAGAGCGGCGTACTTCATGGCGGGGTTGGATTCCAGGTCGCCCTCCATGCAAGCCTCGCGGGCGTCCTGTGCGCCCTTCATCATGGCAACGATGTCAATACCGGCAGCGGCGATGGGCAGCAGGCCCACAGCGGTCAGCACGGAGAAACGGCCGCCAACGTCGTCCGGAACCACGAAGGTCTCGTAGCCTTCGGCGTCGGACAGGCTCTTGAGGGCTCCGCGGGCCTTATCGGTGGTGGAGTAGATGCGGCCCTTGGCGCCTTCCTTGCCGTACTTTTCTTCCAGCATCTTCTTGAAAACGCGGAAGGCGATAGCGGGCTCGGTGGTGGTGCCGGACTTGGAGATGATGTTGACGGAGAAGTCACGGTTGCCGATGATCTTGATGATATCGTTCAGGTAGGAAGAAGAGATGTTGTTGCCGGCGAAGTAGATCTCGGGGATGCCTTCGGGGCGAACGCCGTTGTACATCTGGCCGTTCACAAATTCAATGGCAGCGCGGGCGCCCAGGTAGGAGCCGCCGATGCCGATAACCACCAGCACTTCGCTATCCTTCTGAATCTTCTTGGCAGCGGCCTGGATGCGCTCAAACTCGTCCTTGTCGTAGTTCACGGGCAGATCCAGCCAGCCCAGGAAGTCGTTGCCGGCGCCCTTGCCGCTGAGCAGGGTTTCGTTAACGGTGTTCATCAGGGGCTTCATGTTGTCCAGTTCCGGCTGAGCAATAAAGCCCTTCACGCCGGTCAGCTTCAGGTTCATAGCCATAGTTGATCGTCTCCTTCTATATATTGCTTTGGTTAGTTACAAATAGTCCGCATCCATATATATACTACGTTTCCGGCAAGTTGGCAAGGGGGTGCGGAGTTTTCAAATGTCCGTTTTTATTCCCCGGGTATGAAAAAGCGGCCATGTTTCCAATTGACGGACGGCCCCCGGCCGATTATCATCAAGATACGATATGCATATCCCATCATGCCGAAAGGATTGATTTTTCATGCAGGAAACCACCTACACCATCCAGCAGATCACCCAGTTCACCGGCCTGACCGACCGCACCGTGCGCAAGTACCTCTCCGCCGGGATTCTCCAGGGCCAGATGGAGGGCGGCGCGTGGCATTTCACATTGGAGGCGGTGGACGCGTTCATGAGCCACCCCAGCGTACGGCCCAGCATTGCCGCCAGGAAAAACGCCATGATCTACGATTTCCTGGCCGATGACAAAAAGCCCGCCGAGAAAGCCTGCCTGGTGCTGGACTGTCCCAATCAGGACAAACAGGCCCTTTCCGCCTTTTTCTGTGACGCGGTCAACAGCGGTGGATATCAGAACTTGCGCTTTTCCTTTGACGCGCAAAGGAACGCCGCGCCCCGGGTGGTTCTCACCGGAAGTCCCACAGACGTGCTGGACCTGCTCACAAAATACAACAGCAGAAAGTAAAGCGTCGCCCCTGGCGGATGGTTTGTCCGTCAGGGGCCATTTTTATGCTTTCAGCACCGCGTTTTTCAGGGTCAGGCCATCGCCCACGGCCTCGCCACCGCGCAGGGTGATGACCCGGGTGTTCTTTTCCAGATCGTAGTTCTTGCCCATGCCGTCGTCATCGTAGAGGGCGTAGGCGGCTTCGTCGGCCCAGCCAAGCATGGTCAGGCTACGGAAGTCCACATCGTCCACCCATTCGCCGCCCCGGCTCAGGGGGATGATGCAGCCCTTGCGGATGAACAGGGGCATCTCGTTCAGCTGCAGGTCGATCCAATGATTGCCCTTTTCCATGGGGACGAGGTCGTAATCCGCTGCGGAGCGGAACCGGACGAGGAGCATGTCCTCCGGCAGGTACACGTACCGGCCCCGGGCGTTCTGTTCGTATACCGGGGCGATCATGCACTCGCTGCCCAGCATGACCTGATCTTCCACCCGCAGGGCCCGCTTGTCGCCGGGATAGTCAAAGGCCAGGGGGCGGAACATGCACTTGCCGCCAAGAGTGGCCTTCATGAATTCGCTGTACAGATAAGGCAGCAGGGCGTAGCGCACGGTGAGGATGTTCTTCATGTCCTCCTGCATGCCAAAGCGGTAGATTTCCTGCTCCCGGGTTCCCAGGGCCGCATGGTTGCGCATCAGGGGCGTGAACACGCCCAGCTGCAGCCAGCGCAGCAGCAGGTCTTCCGTGGTGTTGTTGCTGAAACCGCCCAGATCCGCGCCGGTGTACATAAAGCCGCACATGTTCAGGGACGGCAGCATTTTCAGATTCATCAGCAGGTGGCTCCACCAGGAGGTGTTATCGCCCTGCCACACGCCGCCGTAGCGGTGCGCGCCCACGTAGCTGGCCCGGGAGAACAGCAGGTGCCGCTTGTCCGGGTTATAGGCTTCCATGCCCTCGGCGGCGGAACGGGTCATGAAGTAGCCGTACAGGTTGTGCACCTTGTCGTGGCGCACCTTTTTGCCGCCAAAGTCATGCCAGAAGCTGCGGTAATCCTCCGGCTTGTTGGCCACCTGGCCGAAAATATCCTTCAGGGCAAAAAACGCGTCGATGCCCAGGTTCTGGCCCCGGGCCTTTTCCGCCTCGTCAAAGGCCTTCTCCAGGCCCTCCGGGGTGTAGAACAGGGCTGGCTCGTTCATATCGTTCCAGAAGCCCTCAATGCCGGTTTCCAGCAGCAGCCGGTACTTCTCGCCAAACCAGCGGCGGGCGTCGTCATTGAGGAAATCCGGGAACAGACTGCGGCCGGGCCACACCGCGCCGATGAAGTTGCTGCCGTCTTCCTTCTTGCAGAAATAACCCTTCTCCACGCCTTCATCGTAGAGGAAGTAGCCTTCCTGCTCCTTCACGCCCGCGTCGATGATGGGAATGAGGCGGATGTGTTCCTGCTTCATGTCCTGGTTGAGCTGAGTCATGTCCGGGAAGGATTCCGGCTTCCAGGTGAAGTCCTTGTAATCCTGCATGTAGTCGATGTCCACGCACACGCCATCCAGGGGGATGTGCCGTTCGCGATGCTCCTTGACCACCTTGCGCAGCTCTGCGTCAGAGGCGTAGCCCCAGCGGGACTGGATGTAACCAAAGGCCCATTTGGGCGGGATATAGCTCACGCCGATAATTTTGCGGAACTGCTCCACGATGTCGGTCAGGCTGTCGCCCTGGATGATGTACAGGCTCAAATCGCCGTTTTCGGAGGTGATGACCGCCTGGCGGGCGTCGGTGTAGCCCAGGTCAAACTCCAGGGCTCCGGGGTCGTCAAAGAATGCGCCGAAGAGCTTGTCCTCGCCGTAAAACAGCAGGAAATTATGGCTGGCATACAGGGAGCGGGTGTTCTCGTGATGGGCAAACTCGTCGCTGTTCCAGCTGCGGTAGATATGTCCCCGCTTGTTGATGCCCCGCACGTTCTCGCCCAGGCCGAAGATCACGTCGTCCGCGCCAAGGGCCAGGGAAAAGCGGGGGCCCAATTTGTCCACGGTGAAAAACGGCACGTCGCCCTGGGAAGGGCTCACCGTTTCCACCACCGCACCGGTTTCCATGGGCATGCCAAAATCATATCTGCGAATCATGACTATTTACTCCTTTTGAACCATTTTGGTACGCTCATTGTACGTTCCGCCGCCGGGAATGTCAAGGGAAAACAGGCGGAACGGTTAGATAAAAAATGTGATGAAACCTTCTGAAAACAGTTGACTCCGCCCAGGCGGGATGCTATCATGAACACAACCAAACAACCCCATACAAACCTATTAACGGAGGGATTCACTATGGATCGTTTTGCCGCCAAGAAATCTACCGCCCGTGTGCGCGTCATGCGCCCCGACGGAACCCCCGCCGCCAATCAGGCCGTCAATTTCAAGCAGGTCAGCCATGATTTTCTCTTTGGCTGCGGCGCCTTTGACGCCGTGGAACTGATGAAGGACACCCTGCCGGATCACGTGCGCACCCTGCTTTCCGAGCGCATGGAAAACTGGTTTGAGCTGTTCAACTTCGGCACCCTGCCCTTCTACTGGGGACGCTATCAGCCCGAGGAAAACGGCCCCACCACCACCCCCTACCTGATGAAGGCCGCTAAGTGGCTGGAAGAAAAGGGCTGCGCCGTGAAGGGCCATCCCCTGTGCTGGCACACCGCCTGCGCCAACTGGCTGATGAACTACTCCAACGAGGAGATCCTGAAGAAGCAGATTGAACGCATCCACACCGACGTGAGCTACTTCAAGGGCACCATCGACATGTGGGACGTGATCAACGAAGTGGTCATCATGCCCATCTTTGACAAGTACGACAACGCCATCACCCGCATCTGCAAGGATATGGGCCGGGTCAACCTGGTCAAGGAAGTGTTCGCCGCCGCCAAGGAATCCAACCCCGGCGCCACCCTGCTCATCAACGACTTCAACACCTCCACCGCCTACGAAGTGCTGATCGACTCCCTGCTCTGCGCTGACGTGTCCATTTCTGTCATCGGCATCCAGAGCCACCAGCACCAGGGCTTCTGGGGCCTGGAGAAGCTGAACGAGGTGCTGGAGCGGTTCAGCCGTTTCGGCCTGCCCATCCACTTCACCGAGAACACCTTCGTCTCCGGCGACCTGATGCCCCCCCATATCGTGGACCTGAACGACTGGCAGGTGCCCGAGTGGCCCTCCACCCCCGAAGGCGAAGAACGCCAGGCCCAGAACGTGATCGACATGTACTCCACCCTGTTCGCTCATCCGCTGGTGGAAGCCATCACCACCTGGGATCCCGCCGACGGCGCATGGCTGGGCGCACCCAGCGGCTTCATGCGCAAGGACAATTCCAAGAAACCCGCCTTCCACGCCCTGCATGACCTGATCCACAAGGATTGGACCACCGACGTGACCCTCACCACCGACGCCGAGGGCTACGTGGATCTGACCGGCTTCCGGGGCAACTACGAAGCCAAGCTGGGCGATGCCGCCGCCAAGTTCCACCTATCCGGCAGCGACGCGCAGACCATCACCCTGTAAAACCATTCTTCCCGGGCGTATGTTGCAAAATGTAACAATGCGCCCGGTTTTTTGTGTTTTCTGCGCCGTTCTGGTACAATAGGCAGGAAGGGAAGTGGAACAAAATGAGAGAATACCCCACCCGCCTGGAAGCGGAGCGGCTGCTGCAAGAATCGGAGCAGATGAACCCCGGCCCCTGGGGCGACCACTGCCGGGTGGTGGCTAAGTGCGCCGAGGCCATCGCCAAGGCCTGCGGGGACCTAGACAGCGAGAAAGCCTATGTGCTGGGCCTGATGCACGACATCGGCCGGCGGTTTGGCTACGGCCACCTGAAGCATGTGTACGACGGCTGGCGGTTTATGCTGGAGCTTGGCTACCCTGCCGCCGCCAAAATCTGCCTGACCCATTCCTGCTGCATTCCCACGCTGGAGGTGTACATCGGCCGGGCGGATATTGCGCCGGAGCAGTATCAGGAGCTGGCGAAGGCCCTGTCCGCCACGGAATACGACGAATATGACCAGCTGATCCAGCTTTGCGACGCCATCGGCATGGCGGACGGCGCCACGGACATCCTCACCCGCATGAACGATGTGAAAAGCCGCTACGGCCAGTATCCCCAGGCCAAATGGGACAAAAACCTGGAGCTGAAAGACTGGTTTTCTGAGAAGGCCGGACGGCCCATTGAGGAAATCACCGCCGGCATCCGGCCATAAGAAAAGCCCGCCCCCGTTTAGAGGGGGGCAGGAACCATCTATCCAATAGCAAGCAAACGAGCATCCGGCGTTCGGATGCTCGTTTGTTTATGGATTCGCAGGCTCATTTGCTCAACCTGCCAAACAGATTTTATTCACCGATGCCTGCATAGGGTATATGGTTTATCAGGCATTCTGCGGCGTCTTCAATATCCTCTGCGTCCACCTCTTCACCCTCCCGGGCGCACACTTCAAATTCATCGACGATGTTTTCAACAAGTATCATATCAATGAACAATGGCAATTTTTCCAGCAAGGATTCATCTACATCCGTCTCGGATCTATATCCCTTAAGAATCGTGTCAAAATAAAGCTGCATATATTCCATGCGCTTCGTCGGATTTGGCTCGTTTCTGAACCAGCCTTCGCCATGAATCCACAGGTTTGCCAGGTCGAACATATACCAGCAATTGATGCAGTTGTCGAAGTCAAATGCGGTGATTTCACCTGTATCCATGTCGATGTGGTAATTTCCGTCGCTGAAATCGAAATGAACAAGGCCATATCCCTCAGGCTCTATCGGCAATGCCCGGAATTGATCCAGCCGCTCAGCTATGGCTTTTTTCAGTTCGTCATATTGCTCCGGAATCAGGCGGTTGATGTAGTCAGCATTGTACTTATCAAAATAATCCGGTCGGTGATGCACTGGAGAATACTGTTTCGACAGTTTATGAATCCTGCCGAGACTTTTCCCGGTATTATAGAAATATTCCCCGAGCGAGGCGCCCTCACGATAACGATACCCGTTATCTGAAATCAGCATTCCCTTCGCATATGCAAAAAGGCAGACGTAACACCATCGTCCCTCTGTTTCTATCTGTTCCACAAACCTGCCGTTCGCGGATGGCATTACATCCGCAACCGGAGCACCATTCTGCGCAAGGTAATGCACAAACTCCGTCTCCGCCCAATAATCTTCCTCAGTTCTGTCATTCAGTGCGGATATACGCAGGATATACTTGTTTTCATCTTTGCTGCAGATATAGACCAGATTGCGTCCGCCATCGTGCCCGGCTACCAGTTTGCATTGATAAGCTTCCAGCTTATACAGGGCCTTTGACTGATCCAGAATGCTATTCAATTCTTTTCCTCCTTCGGAAATTCAAATTTGTTGTATGTATTTTATCATGGCAACGCAAAAACCGCAAGCCTTGTCTGGCTTGCGGTTTCGCTTTATTAACAGTGGTTTGCTGCCGCTCCGTTACAGCCATGAGATGATATGAAAAGAAGCTTTCTCCTTTCCATCATCCTCGCCGGAAGGGGGCCGCCGTTCTTACTGGGAAACTTCCGGGGCCGCCTCAGGCGCGGGAGTTTCCCGGACGGTGGTCTGATACAGCTCGGACTCGTAGCTGTGCCATTCCTGCCGGTCCTTGGCAATATCGTATGTGAAATGCACTTCTCCGTCGCTGGTATCTACATAGCCTGTGTCCGTGTCCCAACCCACGATGCACACATTCAACTTCTGCAATCCCGCAAAATCAGAGCGATGATAGAAGGTGAATTGGCCATGCTCGGTTACTTCGCCAGGCGCCATAGGAAATTGATACTCACCGTACAGCTTCTCGCCGTCCCGGGTGCTCATGACCACAGGCTCGTCGTATTCATTGACGCCGGTCAGCACAAACAGCACGTTGGTGATGTTCATATCGCTGTTATTCTTGAACTCCAGATAGGGCTTGCCGTTGCGGATGCGCACCTTGGAAACGGTCACCGCGTGGCGCAGGCTGCCCACGTTCACAAAGAAGCTGCAGCTGTAGCCGCCGTCCTCGGTGGTGCCGGTGATCAGCGCACGGCCCCAGTTAATGCCCCGCACCTTGACCTTGTTGGCGGTGCCGGTCACGGTGGCGATGTTTTCGTTACTGCTGATCCAGGTCATATTCTTGTTGCTGGCCTTTTTGGGTTCCACGGTGGCGGTGAAGGTGCCGTACTGGTTCTTGCCGATGCGGACGTCGCTCCTGTCAAAGCTGACGCCGGTCACGGGCACAATGACGTTCACCGTGCACTTGCCGCGAACCTTGGAGCCGTCTGTGGCGGTGGCGTAGATGGTGGCCTTGCCGGGAGCCAGTGCCGTCACGATGCCGTATTCATCCACGGACACGATATCGGGATGGGTAGAGGAATACTTCACGCTTTTGTCTGTGACATCCTCCGGGCCTACAGTGACAGTCAGGGTGCGGCTGGTGTTCAGCAGTACGTCATAACTCTTTTCGCCGAACTCCACCGTCTTGGCCAGACGGACAACATTCACCGAGATGCTGCCGGTCACACTGTTATCGCCATTGCATACGGCAGTAATGGTAACTGTGCCAGGAGCGATGCCCTTCACTTGACCCTGAGAATTCACGGTGGCCACCTCTTCATTGGAAGAAACCCAGCTGACAGTACGGTCGTCCGCAGTACGGGGTTCAGATACAGCCTTGAGGGTCATGGAACGGCCGACGGTCAGGTTTTCCTGAGGTGCGGTGACGGTCACGCTGGTAGGCGGCTGCTTGACCCGGATGGCAACCTTGGTGGAAGCCAGGCCGTCCTTGGACTTGACCACAATAGATGCTTGGCCCTTACCGACTCCAGTCACCACGCCGCTTTCGTCCACGGTGGCAACCTTCTCGTTGGTGGAGGCGTAGGTAGCTTCGTGGATGGTGGCTTCTTCGGGAGAAAACTCCGTAAGAATTGCCGTAGTTTCACCGATGTTGATCACCTTGGGGTCGGCCACAGCGGTGACCTTTTTCACAGGGACAACCACCTGCACAGGCACGGTAATGCTGTAGTTTTCGTCCTTTTTGCTGGTAATGGTCAGCTCGCACTCCCCCAGCTCCACGCCCTTGATGCCGCCCTGACGGTTGACAGTGGCGATGGTCTCATCGCTGATGGAATACAGGAATCCTGCGCTTCCCAGGGCACGAGGAGTAGCCGTCACCTTCAGCTGTAGGCTGCGGCCCTTGGCAACAATCACCACTTCCCGGTCAAGGGTCAGGCCTTCGGTCACCTCGCCGTCGGCAAAGGCAGAGGCCATCAGCAAAAGCAGCACTCCGAAAAGAATGCAGAAGCTTTTCAAAATCCGCTTTCCAAACATCATCCTATATCCTCCTTTTTCCATAGGCGTACTATGCGTACCATCACACTTATCAGACGATACAGCGTGCAAATTTCTTCCAACTTTTTCCTATTATTTTCTTTTCCATTTCAAAAGCCGATATTCCTCCCGCAGGCGCTGGAAAAATATCGGCTTTATCGTTGTCAGCAATCTTTCTCAGCGCCCTCTTCCAGGGCCTCCAGGATGCGGTTGACCGCGTTGATGTAGGCCAACAAGCTGGCCTCGATCACGTCCGTGGAAACGCCTTTGCCCAGCATGACCAGGTCGTTGTGGCGCACACGTACGGTGACCTCGCCCAGAGCGTCCTCGCCCTCGGTCACGGCCCGCAGCTGGTAGCTTTCCAGGGAGCACTTCCGCTTGGTGATCTGGTCCACCGCATGGAAGCAAGCCTCAACAGGGCCTTCGCCGCAGTCCGCCCGGGTGATGATGTCCTGATCCTTCTGCAGGCTGACGGTGGCGGTGGAGGTCATCTTGTTGCCGGAGAAAATCTGGAAGGAGTTCATGCTGTACGCGCCCACGGAGCCGTGCATCTGCTCCCGGCAGATGGCCATCACGTCCCGGTCGGTCACGTCCTTCTTGCGGTCGCACAGTTCCTTGAACTTGGCAAAGGCCCGGTTGAGCTCATGGTCGGTCAGCTGGAAGCCCAGCTCCATGGCGTGCTCCCGCAGGGCATGACGGCCGGACAGCTTGCCCAGCACCATGCTTCCCTGGGGGATGCCCAGTTCTTCCGGCTTCATGATCTCGTAGGTGGCCCGGTTGTTCAAAACGCCGTGCTGATGCACGCCGCTCTGGTGCACGAAGGCGTTGCCGCCCACCACGGCCTTGCCCGGGGGCACCTCCATGCCGCTCATGCCCGCAGCCAGACGGCTGATGCGGTAGATCTGCTTGGGGTTGATGTTATCCTCCAGGCCGTAAATGTCCTTGCGGGTTCTCAGGCCCATGACGATCTCTTCCAGCGCGGCGTTTCCGGCACGCTCGCCCAGGCCGTTGATGGTGCATTCCACCTGGCGCGCGCCCCGGCGCAGGCCCTCCAGGGAGGTGGCCACAGCCAGGCCCAGGTCGTTATGGCAATGGGTGGACAGGATCACGTCGGTGCGGTGGCCCACCACCTTGGCATGCAGGTCGGCGATCAGATCGCCGTACTCCTGCACGGTGGCGTAGCCCACGGTGTCCGGAATGTTGAGGATGGTCGCCCCCGCTTTGACGGCGGCGGTGTAGATCTCATAGAGGAAGTCCAGCTCGGTGCGGGTGGCGTCCTCGGCGCTGAACTGCACCTCGGGGCAGAGGCTTTTGGCCAGGGTAATGCTGCGCACGACGGCCTCCAGCACCTGCTGGCGATCCATATGCAGCTTGGCCTCCCGGTGCACGGGGCTGGTGGCGATGAACACGTGGATGCGGGGTTTCACCGCGTCCCGGAGGGCGTCGGCAGAGGCGCGGATATCCGCCTCGGTGCAGCGGGACAGGGAGCACACGCCGGTTTTCACCGCCCGGCTGATGGCGCTGACCGCCTCAAAATCGCCCTTGCTGGAACCGGCAAAACCGGCCTCGATCACGTCCACGCCCAACAGATCCAGCCTGCGGGCAAACTCCACCTTTTCGTTCAGGTGAAAGGTCACGCCGGGGGTCTGTTCGCCGTCCCGCAGGGTGGTATCGAAAAAGCGTACCTTGTCCGCCATAAGTATCCTCCGTTAGTCCAAGCAGAATTGCCCGTCCAGCTTTTGCAGCGTCTTTTCGCCAATGCCGCTGACGTTCAGCAAATCCTCTCTGTAGTAGAAGGGGCCGTTTGTTTCCCGTTCCAGGATGATCTTCTCCGCCAGCGCCGGGCCCACGTGCTTGATCTGGGTCAGTTCCTCCAGGGTGGCGGTGTTCACGTTCACCGGGCCGTCCGGCCGGCGAACCGCTGGGCCGCCTGCCCTGCGGTTGATCCGCCCGGTTTCGATGGTCAGGTGGGTGGTGCCGGGCTGGGGCCTGGCAAACAGCAAAACAAGAGCCAAAAGTGCAGCCCACACAAGCCCCGCAAGGCACAGCGCTACCCTGCGCCCGTCTGTTTTCGGGCGCGGAGCGGCGGCGCTTTGCGGTTGCTTTTGTGGCTGCATCATGGCTCAATTACACGCCCTTGCGGACCTTCTGTCCGGCGGCGGTGTCTTCCAGAATGTAACCCATGGCCTTGATCTGGTCGCGGAGCTCGTCGCTGCGCTTCCAGTCCTTGTTCTTGCGGGCCTGGGCGCGCTCGTCCACCAGAGCCTGCACTTCGGGATCCAGGCCGTCTTCCTTCTTCATGAGCAGACCCAGCACGTCCGCCATGCCCAGGAAGGCTTCCTTGCCGGCGGTCACGGCCTCGCGGCTGACGTTGGTGGCGTCCAGGCGGTGGATCTCACGCACCAGCTCAAAAATGGCGCTGATGGCGTCGGCGGTGTTCAGGTCGTCGTCCATGGCGGCCTCGAACTTCTCCTTGGAGGCCACGCAGGCGGCCATAAAGGCCTGCTCGGCCTCGTTGGGCTGACGGTCGCTGGCGGCATTCAGCAGGAAGTTCAGCTGATCACGGGCGATGTACAGCCGCTCCAGGCTGCTTTGGGCCTGGGCGATCATCTCCCGGCTGAAGTTGAGGGGGCTGCGGTAATGGGCGCTCAGAGTGAACATGCGCACGGCTTCCAGGTCGTACTCCTTGGCAATGTCCCGCACGGTAAAGAAGTTGCCCTTGGACTTGGACATCTTCTCGTTGTCGATGTTCAGGAAACCGTTGTGCATCCAGTAGTTCACGTAGGGCTTGCCGGTGGCGCCGCTGGTCTGGGCAATCTCGTTTTCATGGTGCGGGAACAGCAGATCCTTGCCGCCGCAATGGATGTCGAAGGTATCGCCCAGGTAGGTGGTGGACATGGCGGAGCACTCGATGTGCCAGCCGGGCCGACCCATGCCCCAGGGGCTTTCCCAGGCGGGCTCGCCGGGCTTCTGGGCCTTCCACAGGGCAAAGTCCAGGGGATCTTCCTTCAGTTCATCCACGCTGACCCGTGCGCCGGACTCCAGATCCTCCAGGTTCTGGCCGCAGAGGCAGCCGTAGGAGGGGAAGGCCTTGACGCGATAGTACACGTCGCCCCGGGATTCATAGGCCAGGCCGTTGTCCATCAGCTTCTGGATCATGGCGATGATCTGGGCCATATGCTCGGTGGCCCGGGGATGGACGGTAGCGGGCCGCACACCCAGGGCCTTGGCGTCCACAAAGTATTCCTTGATGTACCGCTCGGCGATATCGGCCACGGTGGTGCCTTCCTCGTTGGCCCGGCGGATCATCTTGTCATCGATGTCGGTAAAATTCTGCACAAAGGTGACTTCGTAGCCCTTGTACTCAAAGTAGCGGCGCAGCACGTCAAAGACGATGAAGGGCCGTGCGTTGCCGATATGGAAGAAATTGTAAACGGTGGGGCCGCAGGCGTAGATGCCCACTTTGCCTTCGTGAATGGGTTTGAAAACTTCCTTTTTCCGAGTCATGCTATTGTAAATCTGCATGAAATTCACTCCTTTTGTTGCTGTGCTGTGGTTTCCTGCTGCATCACACAGCCGCTACATCGCCCTTCGTCCCGGGCAGGGCAGACAATCTTTTCACCGCAGCCCATGCAGCCCGCCTCGGTGGCGTGCTTGCGCAGGCATTCCTCCAGCTGGCTCAGCCGCCGGACCAGGCCCTCCACCTTTTCCAGCATGGGGTCGGGCAGGTTGATCTGGTCCAGGTCAACGCCGTCGATGGGCGGCGGGGCCTTCTTCTGGACAATGCGGCCCGGGTTGCCCACCACGGTGCAATTGTCCGGCACGTCCTTCAAAACGATGGATCCCGCGCCGATCTTCACATTATTGCCGATATTGATGGGCCCAAGCACCTTGGCGCCCGCGCCGATGGTCACGTTGCTGCCGATGGTGGGATGGCGCTTGCCCACGTCCTTGCCGGTACCGCCCAGGGTCACGCCCTGGTAGATGGTCACGTCGTCGCCGATGATGGTGGTTTCTCCGATGACCACGCCGTCGCCATGGTCGATGAACACCCTGCGGCCGATCTGCGCACCGGGATGGATCTCGATGCCGGTCTTATGGCGGGCTCGCTGGCTCAGGATGCGGGCCGCCAGCAAATGGCCCTTGTTGTATAGGGTGTGGGCCTTGCGGTGTACCTTCAGCGCCGTCAGTCCGGGGTAGCAGAGCCTGACTTCCGTCAGGGATTTGGCCGCAGGGTCGCGGGCCAGAACCGCCTCTTCATCCTCCCGGATCATAGCTTTCCAGTTGCTCATTTACTGTTTTCCTCCGCCTTTTTGGTGCGGGCAGCGGATTTGCGTCCCTGAGCGGCAGGCTTGCGTCCCGCCGCGCTGCGCCCCTTGGACGCCACCGGCTTCTTGCCGGCGGTCTTTTTTGCGGTGGTGGATTTCCCGGCAGTACGGGGCTTGCGTGTGGTTTTGGCCTTGGCGGGCTTTTTCTCCTCCGCCAGATCAGCCTGAGGCTCCGCAGGGGCGGGTTCTTCCACAGGCGGCAGAGCTTCCGCGTAGGCGGCCTCAAGCGTCTCCGGGGTCACGTCGCCCCGGAAAACGGCCTCCACGTCATTGAGCAGAAGCTCCTGGGCGTTGATGCTGGCCCCTTCGCTCTCCTGGATGGTATATGCGCCGTTGGGCAGCCGTACCCGGCATTTTTCGTTGTCATGAAGCTGTAGCCTGAGCACGTTCTCCACGGCCTTTTTGCAGGCTTCGTCCTTCACGGGGAACAGCAGCTCCACCCGCTTGTACAGGTTGCGGGGCATCCAGTCCGCAGAAGACAGATACACCTCATGGTCGCCGCCGTTCTCAAACACGAAGGCGCGGGCGTGCTCCAGATGCCGCCCCACGATGGAATACACATGCACATTGTCGCTGACGCCTTCCACCCCGGGAATCAGGCAGCAGATGCCGCGGATCATCAGATCCACCCGGACGCCGGCCCGACCGGCGGCACAGAGGGCTTCCATGACGGGCTCGTCGCACATGGAGTTCATCTTGGCAATGATGGACGCAGGCTTGCCGGCCTCAGCGTTCTCCTTCTCCCGCTCAATCAGCTGCAAAACGGTGGTCTGGAGCATGTCGGGAGCCTTCTTGATCTCCTGCAAAGTGGCGTTTTCGTTTCCGCGGAGGATCTCGAAGAACGCAGCGCCGTCCTCGCCCAGCTGTTCATCGGCGGTCAGAAGGCCAAAGTCCGTGTAGAGCTTGGCGGTGGAGTCGTGGTAATTACCGGTGCCCAGGTGCAGGGTGCGCTTGATCTCGCCCTCCACCTCCCGCTCAATCAGGGTGATCTTGCTGTGGCACTTCAGGTTGGGGAAGCCGTAATGCACCTCGCATCCGGCGCGGCGCAGGCGCTCGCCCCAGAACAGGTTGTTTTCCTCGTCAAAGCGGGCCTGGCTTTCAAACAGCACAAAAACCTTCTTGCCGTTAGATGCCGCCTTGGCCAGAGCGGCCACGATGGGGCTGTTGCCGGACACCCGGTACAGGGTCTGGGAGACGGCCTTCACCTGAGGATCTTCCGCCGCCTTTTCCAGAAGGTGCACCACCGGCTCAAAGCTGTGGTAGGGATGATACAGCAGATAGTCCTTTTTCTCGATCTTCTCGAAAATATCGTCGCCCATCAGCTCGTCAAGCAGTTTCTGGGATTTGGGGGCAAATTTCAGCTCCGGCCGCTTGATGATGCCGTACAGGGCCATCATCAGCTTATTCAGATCCAGCGGGCCGGTGACCCGGTAGCGGCGGTCGTAATCCACACGGAAGCCCTTCATCAGCCAGGACAGCATTTCCTCGCTCATGCGCTCCTCTGCTTCCAGGCGCATCACCTGGCCGGTGACCCGCTCTGCCAGCATCTCCCGGATCATTTCTTCCATGTCCTCGCCTTCCGGCAGGTCAAAGTCCTGGTTGCGCAGGATGCGGAAAGCGGCGCAATGCTCCACCGTCTCCTTGGGGAACAGCTGCTGCACATGGTGCTTCACAATGTCCTCCAGGCAGATGAGGCACTGGTCTTCGTCGTCCACGGAAATATCGTAGACCCGGGGCAAGGTGGTGGGCAGAGCCACCAAAGCAAAGCGGCCCTTCTTGCCATGGTTCTTTTCCAGCTTCACGCACAGGTGCAGCTGCTTCTGGGCAATGACGGCGTCCTCGCTGACCACCTTCAAATACGGGGCGATGGACCCTTCAAACAGCTCCTTTTCCCGGGCGATTTGCTTTTCACTCAGGGGGAACACCGGGTAGAGGCGGATGCCATGCAGATACATTTCGCTGCAGATGCCCTCAAACAGGGTATACTGCATGTTGTTCTGGCTGAGGATCTCCTTGTTGACCTTGCGGTACAAATTCCGGGCAGTCAGGCCGCCCAGCTGCTTTTCCTCCGCCTTTTTGCCGGTCGCTTTTTTATATACCCCAAAATAGCGAACCTGAAAAAACTCGTCCAGGTTGGACGTGACAATCGCCAAAAATTTTGCGCGCTCCAAAAGAGGGTTCTTCGGCTGATCGGCCTCCATCTGCACCCTGCGGTTAAACTGCAGCCAGCTCAGTTCCCGGTTCTGAATCGCGTTTGTTGCTGCCTTACCCATCGTTCTGCCTCCCGTGGTCATTTGCATAAGTTAGCAACTTACATTATACCATAATTTTCAGCTTTGTGTACACAGGAAAACCCTTTTCTGCGGACTGGGAACAAAAAAAGAACGGGGGGATTTTTCATCCCCCCAAAAGAAAAGCCCGGGAAAACCCCGGGCCGAACTTCTTACGCTTCAAACGCAGGCAGCGTTTCCATGGCGGCCTGGTACTTTTCGATCACTGCGTCGCACCAGGCGTCGAAGGCCGGATCCGGCTGCTGAAGGGCCTTGTCGGCGTAGATGGCGTCAAGGCACAGGCGCACGCCGTCGTCAAAACGGGTGGTGCAGACAAACTCGGGCGCATCCCGCTTGATCTTGCTGTTGTCAAACCAGACGGTGTTGGATTTATCGCCGATGAGGGCGCCCACCATGTCCGGGTACAGCTTGGCCAGCACGTCGGAAGGAATGTGGACGATGTTGGGCTTCACGTCCATGGCCCGGGCCGTGATGGTCACGATCTGGTCCCAGGTCAGGTGCTCGTCAGAGGTGATGTGATAGGCGTTGGCGATGGCGTGGGGATTGCCCATGATGCCGCAGAAACCCTTGGCAAAATCGCTGTTGTGGGTGACGGTCCACAGACTGGTGCCGTCGCCGGGAACGATGACCGGCTTGCCCTGGCGGATGCGCTCAATGACCTGGAAGGAGCCGTTCTTGCCGTGGATGGGCATGGGAACGCTGCGCTGGTCATAGGTATGGCTGGGCCGGACGATGGTCACCGGGAAGCCGTTTTCACGGAATTCCTTCATGAGGCGCTCCTCGCAGGCGGCCTTGTTGCGGCTGTACTCCCAGTAGGGGTTGATGAGGGGCGTGGACTCGGTAATGACGGGATCCACCAAAGGCTTCTGGTAGGCGGAAGCGGAAGAGATGAAGATGTACTGCTCCGTGCGGCCGCTGAACAGGCGGATGTCCCGCTCCAGCTGTTCCAGGGTGAACACGATGAAGTCGGCCACCACGTCAAAGTGGATGCCCTCAATCAGCTTGAGAACGGCTTCCTCGTCGTTAATGTCGCACTTGAGGGAGATGGCGCCCTCGGGCAGGGGCTGGTTGCCACGGTTGAGCAGGTACAGCTCCCAGCCTTTCTGGACGCAGAGCTTGGAAATGGCCATGGAAATGGTGCCGGTACCGCCGATGAACAACGCTTTTTTCATACAAAAACTCCTCCTTGAAATGCAAAGGCAGTCCCCTTGCATACAGTTTGTTATTTTTCCTTGCAATGATTATACCTTTCCCGGCGAAATTCTTCAAGAAAAACTTTACTTTTTTGCACTTTTTGGGTATAATCTCATCTAAGGCTGTGATGAGGACGAAGGCCGCAGGTCTTTTCTCAAGCGAGTCCGGGTTTGGTGCGAGCCGGACGGAAAAGCGCGTACTTCCATCACCTCGGAGCCGGCTGCTCGAAATCCCCTTGCGGGAGTTGAGATCGGCCCGGGCGCTCCCGATACAGAGCACGCAAGAGTGGACGGCACAGCCGTCAATTCGGGTGGTACCGCGGAAATATGTTATGTAGATCCGTCCCGTATTCCGGGGCGGATTTTTCTATGGTCTTCCGTCCCTCCCCGGCCGCCTGGGCGCGGCAATATCATTCACAAGGAGGAAACCTGTCATGTATCGCAAAGTCCCAACAGACATGAACTTCGTGGAACGTGAAAAAGCCACGCTCCAGCTGTGGAAGGACAAGGACATCATCAAGAAGAGCTTCCACCATCGCGATGGCTGCGAGCGCTTCACCTTCTTCGACGGCCCCCCCACCGCCAACGGCCGGCCCCACATCGGCCACATTGAGACCCGCGCCATCAAGGACCTGATCCCCCGTTTCCAGGTCATGAAGGGCAAGGACGTGCTCCGCAAGGCCGGCTGGGATACCCACGGCCTGCCCGTTGAGCTGGAAGTGGAAAAGATCCTGGGCCTGGACGGCAAGCCCCAGATCGAAGCCTACGGCATCGAGCCCTTCATCGCCGAGTGCAAGAAGAGCGTGTGGAAATACCAGTCCGAGTGGGAAGAAATGAGCGACCGCGTGGCCTACTGGGCTGACATGGAGCATCCCTACATCACCTACAAGGACGACTATATCGAGTCCGAATGGTGGAGCCTGAAGACCATCTACGACAAGGGTCTGCTCTACCTGGGCCACAAGATCGCCCCCTACTGCCCCCGCTGCGGCACCGCCCTCTCCAGCCACGAAGTGGCCCAGGGCTACAAGGAAGTGAAGGAAACTTCCGCCTTTGTGCTGTTCAAAGTCAAGGAAATGGAAAACACCTATTTCCTGGCCTGGACCACCACCCCCTGGACCCTGCCCAGCAACCTGGCCCTGTGTGTCAACCCCAAGGACACCTACGCCCGCTTCACCATCGAGGGCAAGACCTACATCATGGCCAAGGCCCTGATGAGCGCCGTCTTTGGCGACAAGGCTGCTGAGGCTGAGATCCACGCCGAAATGCCCGGCGCCGACCTGGCCGGCATGGAATACGAGCCCCTGTTCAACTTTGCCGTGGGCAAGCTGGACAAGCCCGCCTGGCGCGTGGTCTGCGACGACTACGTCACCATGACCGACGGCAGCGGCATCGTTCACATCGCCCCCGCCTTTGGTGAGGACGACAACCGGGTCTGCCGCGAGAACGATATCCCCTTCGTCAACTTCGTGGATACCCAGGGCTGCATGACCGCCGATACCAAGTGGGAAGGCGTGTTCGTCAAGGACGCTGACAAGCTGATCCTGGAAGATCTGAAGGAGCAGGGCCTGCTGTTTGCCGCCGTTCCCTTCACCCACGATTATCCCTTCTGCTGGCGCTGCCATCAGCCTTTGCTGTACTACCCCCGTCCCACCTGGTACATCAAGATGACCGCCGTCCGCGATCAGCTGGTTGCCAACAACCGCACCATCAACTGGATGCCGGACAACATCAAGGAAGGCCGTATGGGCACCTGGCTGGAGAACGTCCATGACTGGGGCCTGAGCCGCGAACGTTACTGGGGCACTCCCCTGCCCATCTGGCAGTGCGAGGACGGCCACATCCACGTCGTCGGCTCCAAGCAGGAGCTGCGGGAAATGGCCACCACCGAGCTGGGCGAGATCGAGCTGCACCGTCCCTACGTGGATGAGGTTCAGATCACCTGCCCCGAGTGCGGCAAGCCCATGACCCGCGTGAAGGACGTTATCGACTGCTGGTACGATTCCGGCTCCATGCCCTTCGCCCAGTGGCACTACCCCTTTGAAAACAAGGAGATCTTTGAGCAGCGTTTCCCCGCCGACTTCATCTCCGAAGCCATCGACCAGACCCGCGGCTGGTTCTATACCCTGGAAGCCATCAGCACCCTGCTGTTTGACCAGTCCCCCTTCAAGAACTGCATCGTCATGGGTCACGTGCAGGACGCCGAGGGCCGCAAGATGTCCAAGCATCTGGGCAACGTGGTGGATCCCTGGTCTGTGCTGAACAAGCAGGGCGCAGACGCCGTCCGCTGGTATTTCTACACCGCCGGCGCTCCCTGGCTGCCCAGCCGCTTCAGCGACGAAGCCGTCAACGAAGGCCAGCGCAAGTTCATGGCAACTTTGCAGAACACCTATGCTTTCTTTGTTCTGTATGCCAACATCGACAACTTCGACCCCAAGGATCACCCCATGGACAAGGTCACCCTGACCTTGATGGACAAGTGGATCCTCAGCCGCCTGAACAAGCTGATCAAGTCCGTGGACGACGACCTGACCAACTTCCGCATCCCTGAGTCTGCCCGCAGCATCACCGAGTTTGTGGACGATCTGAGCAACTGGTACGTCCGCCGCTGCCGCGAGCGTTTCTGGGGCAAGGGCATGGACGATACCAAGGAAGCCGCTTTCGTGACCCTGTACACCGTGCTGACCACCCTCAGCAAGGTCATCGCCCCCTATGTGCCCTTCATGGCTGAGGATATCTACCAGAACCTGGTGGTGTCCATGTACCCCGACGCCCCCGAAAGCGTCCACCTGTGCGACTTCCCCGTGGCTGATGAAGCCCTGATCGACGAGGATCTCAACACCCAGATGGCCGCCCTTTTGGAGGTTATCAGCCTGGGCCGCGCCTGCCGCGCTGCCGCCAACCTGAAGGTTCGTCAGCCTGCGGCCGCCCTGTACGTCAAGGGCACCCATTTCGACGCCGCTTTCAGCGAGCTGGCTGAGGATGAGCTGAACGTGAAGAGCGTTGTCTTCACCGACGATGCCCGCGCCTTCACCACCTACAACCTCAAGCCCCAGATGCGTACCCTGGGCCCGAAGTACGGCAAGCTGCTGGGCAAGATCGGCGCACAGCTGAAGACCATGGACGGCAACGACGTGGTGGACGCCTTTGCCCGTGGCGAGAATGTGACCTTCGAGCTGGACGGCACCACCGTGGAGCTGGCCAAGGACGACGTCCTCACCGAGGCTGTGCAGAAGCCCGGCTTCTCCGCCCAGATCGACGGCGACGTGACCGTTGTGCTGGACTGCAACCTGACCCCCGAGCTCATCGTGGAAGGCTACCAGCGCGAGGTCATCTCCAAGCTGCAGACCATGCGCAAGGACGCCGATTTCGACGTGACCGACCGCATCAACGTCACCTACCAGGCTGACGACGAGCTGGCCGCCGCCATCGAAGCCGGCCGCGACTTCATCATGCAGAGCGTGCTGGCCCTCACCCTGACCCGCGCCGACAACGACGGCAAGGCCTGGGACGTGAACGGCAAGAAGGCCACTCTGACCATTACCAAGGCTTAACCAAACCCTTTGGCAGACCCGGGGATATGCCCCGGGTCGCCATTTGTTCATTTAGTCAATTGTTGTGAAAACCCGCATATCTTGCGCCTTCGGCGCTCGCTATGCTGACACTTGTTTGCGCTGCGGCGCAAGGTTTGTGGGCTCTGCCCACACCCGGCAGGGGGATGATCCCCCTGCACCCTCACTTTTGTCCCCTCCCCACCCCCTTATTCACAGGAGGAAACCACATGTATCTCTGCGATCAATGGAAAGATTACGAGATCCTGGACACCGGCGACGGCGAAAAGCTGGAACGCTGGGGCGATATCCTGCTCCGCCGGCCTGACCCCCAGGTGATCTGGCCCAAGGCCCGGCCCGAGCTGTGGAAAAAGGCCCAGGCTACCTATAACCGCTCCGAGACCGGCGGCGGCCACTGGGATTTCCGGGAAACGCTGCCCGAGCGCTGGACCATCTCCCTGGACGGCCTGAAATTCTACGTAAAGCCCACCGGCTTCAAGCACACCGGCCTCTTCCCGGAGCAGGCCGCCAACTGGCAATTCATGCAGCGGCAGATTGAGAAGGTGTCCACCTGGAGCCGTCAGCCCCGCATCCTGAACCTGTTCGCCTACACCGGCGGCGCCACCATGGCCTGCGCCTATACCGGCGCCCACGTCACCCACGTGGATGCCGCCAAGGGCATGGTGCTCTGGGCCAAGGAAAACCGCGACCTGACCGGCATTCCCGAGGAAAACACCCGCTTCATCATCGAGGACGCCAAGGCCTTTGTGCAGCGGGAACTGCGCCGGGGCAACCATTACGACGGCATCCTGATGGATCCCCCCAGCTACGGCCGGGGCCCCGGCGGCGAGGTCTGGAAGCTGGAAAACGAGCTGTTCGGCCTGGTGGATCTGTGCGCCCAGGCCATGTCGGACACGCCGCTGTTCTTCCTGATCAACGGCTACACCACCGGCTTCAGCTATTCCGTGCTGCAGAACATTGCCGAAAAATGCCTGTGCGGCCGCTACGGCGGCAAGGCCGAGGCCGACGAACTGTGCCTGAAGGTCACCTCCGGCGGCGTGCTGCCCTGCGGTGCAACGGCAAGGTGGACGCCCCATGGCTGACATTGTCTACGAGGATAACCACCTCCTCATTGCGGTCAAGCCCCAGGGCCAGCTGACCCAGAGCGACTCCACCGGCGATCTCAGCCTCCACGACGAGCTGAAGGGCTACATCAAGGAGAAGTACCAGAAGCCCGGTGAGGTCTACCTGGGGCTGGTGCACCGGCTGGACAGGCCCGTGGGCGGCCTGGTGGCCTTTGCCCGCACCAGCAAGGCGGCTTCCCGCCTCAGCGAGCAGCTGCGCAGCCATGCCATGGATCGGGAATACCTCTGCGTGGTGGAGGGCTGCGGCCTGCCGAATCAGGGCAGCCTGACGGACTGGCTGGCCGGGGACGACAACGGCTTTGTCCATTCCGTGCCGGAGGACACCGAGGGGGCCAAGCAGGCCCGGCTCCGCTTTTTCAAGCTGGGCGAGGATGCTTCCCGGGGCGAGACACTGCTCCACATCCGCCTGGAAACCGGCCGCAAGCACCAGATCCGGGTGCAGCTGAGCCATATGGGCCATCCTATCCGCTGGGATATGCGCTATGGCCACGGCGAAAAGGGCCGGGACATCGCCCTGTGGGGCGCGGTGCTCAATATCGCCCACCCCACCAAAAAGGAGCCCATGGTTTTCACCTCTTTCCCCCACTCCCAGGCATTCCTGCCCTGGAAACCCCAGATTGATGCTTTTCTTTCCAGCCTGAACCCCACTCCCCCATCCACCAGTAAGGAGCAATAAAGTGGCTACATCCAAATTTTCCTTTGAGGTTCTCAAAACCTGCAAGCAGTCCGGCGCGCGCCTGGGCCTGCTCCACACCCCCCACGGCGATATCCACACCCCGGTGTACATGCCCGTCGGCACCATTGCCACCGTCAAGGCCATGACCCCCCGGGAAATGCTGGAAATCGGCACGGAGATCATGCTTTCCAACACCTACCACCTGCATCTTCGCCCCGGCGAGGATCTGGTGCGCGAGGCCGGCGGCCTGCACAAGTTCATGTCCTGGCCCAAGCCTGTGCTGACGGACTCCGGCGGATTCCAGGTATTTTCCCTGGCCGGCATCCGCAAAATCAAGGAGGAGGGCGTGTCCTTCCAGAGCCATCTGGACGGCAGCCGCCGGTTCATCTCCCCGGAGGTGAGCATGGACATCCAGCACGCCCTGGGCAGCGACATCATGATGGCCTTTGACGTGTGCACCGCCTATCCCTGCGACCACGCCACCGCGGAGGACGCCATGCACCGCACCCACCGCTGGGCCAAGCGCTGCCAGCAGCACCACACCGACGACGACCAGGTGCTTTTCGGCATCGTCCAGGGCGCGTTCTTTGAGGATCTGCGCATTGAAAGCGCCAAGACCCTGCGGGATATGGACTTCTTTGGCTACGGCATCGGCGGCCTGTCCGTGGGCGAGCCAAAGCCCATCATGTACGGCATGCTGGAAGCCATCATACCCCACATGGCCGTGGAAAAACCCCGGTATCTCATGGGCGTCGGCAGCCCTGACTGCCTGATTGAGGGCGTGCTGCGCGGCGTGGATATGTTCGACTGCGTGCTGGCCACCCGCATCGCCCGCAACGGCACCTGCTTCACCACCGACGGCCGCCTGGTCATCAAGAACGCCCAGTACGCCCGGGATTTCCGGCCCATCGACGAGGAGTGCGACTGCTACGCCTGCCGCAACTTCTCCCGGGCTTACATCCGCCACCTGTTCAAGGCCGGCGAGATCACCGGTGCCCGGCTGGCCACCATCCACAACCTGCGGTTCCTGCTGCGACTGATGGAAAAGGTACGCCAGGCCATCCAGGAGGACCGTCTGCTCAGCTTCCGGGAAGAGTTCTACTCCCGCTATGACATGAGCCGCAACTTCTGATTCACTCCACGTCAGGTCGATTTTACCAAGGAGGTCTGCCCCATGAAAAAGATCCTGTTCTGCCTGAGCCTGATCCTGGTTTTCAGCTGCATCGCCCTGCCCTGCCTGGCCGCCCAGTTTGAAGCCGAAGGCGTGTTCACCATTACCTACGACAAGAACGATTTTGAGGTGGACACCACCAGCTACGCCGACGAAAACGTAGACGACACCTACCATTGGTACGGCCTCATCTACAACGACGACTACGCCATTGACATGACCATGTTTGACTACGAGGCTCTGGAAAAGGTCACCCTCTTCACCCTGGATGAGGACGAGCGGCAGCAGTACGTGGACTTCATGCTGGACGCCTTCAGCGATGATCACATTCAGTTCATCGGCGCGCTGGACGTGAGCCAGTACAACATCCCCTTCTACTTCTTCTCCTGCCAGGATTCTGAGGGCGAGTATCTCTTCGCAGAAACCGTGGTCAAGGGCAAGGCCATCCGCTTTGCCATCTACTACAACGACGCCGACCTGGGCGTGGATCAAGACCTTCTGGACAGCCTGACCGTGCTGGTGGGCACCTTCCTGCCCGTAGCCTGATGATTTTTGCCAGCATATCGGCCATGGATTTTCAAAAGACTATTCATTGGCCGTTCATGGGCTGGTCATAATTTGCTGCTACAATAAGCGCGTAAGGAGGGATACTGCATGACCCGCAAGTTTCTGAAATATTTTGTTTCCATTTCCCTGGCTCTGGTTCTTGCCATCACCGGCGCAGTGGCCCTGATGCAGCGCAATTCCGTCGCATCCGCTGAAACCGCGGCCCCTGTGACCCTTGTTGAAAGCTCCACCGTGGTGGCCAGCCCCTTCACCGAGGCCGTCAAAAAGGTGCACGGCAGCGTGGTGGGCGTGAACAACTACGCCAATTACAGCAGTTACAACAACTACTACAGCAATCCGTTCTATGGCTTTGGCGGCTTCGGCGGCTTTGACTTTGGCTTCGGCGACGGTTTTGGCAATGGCTTTGGCAACGACCCCTACGCCATCCGCCCCGATGAGGATAACAGCCGCCAGGTGCTGCAGGGCAGCGGCAGCGGCGTGGTGGTGGCCAAGGGCTTTGTGCTGACCAACTACCACGTGGTGGAAGACGCCAGCACCCTGGAAGTCACCGCCGGCGAGGCCACTTACCCCGCCACTCTGGTGGGCCACGATGAAAGCCGGGACATCGCCGTGCTGAAGGTGGAAAACCTGCCCCTGGAGCCCGTTGTCCTGGGCGACAGCGACGCCCTCAACGTGGGCGACTGGGCCATCTGCATCGGCAATCCGCTGAGCTTTACCGGCACCACCACCGTGGGCGTGATCTCCGCCCTGAACCGTGAGGTGGAAAGCAGCGGCACAGATCCCTACGGCCGCAAGACCAACGACGTCAACCTGATGATCCAGACCGATGCTGCCATCAACTCCGGCAACTCCGGTGGCGGCATGTTCAACGTGGCCGGCGAGCTGGTGGGCATCCCCAGCATGAAGTACACCGGCAGCTACTACTCCTCCGCCACCATCGAGGGCATCGGCATGGCCATCCCGATCAACGTTGCCAAGCCGCTGCTCCGGGAAGTGATCGAGAAGGAAAACGCCAATCCCAGCACCTCCGCTCCCCAGAGCGAATCCGCCACCGAGGGCGGCCTGGCTCCCTCCGTGAAGCCCCGCATGGGCGTGAAGGTGACCACCATCAACGCCAGCAACTCCAGCTGGGTGGCCAACGGCGCTCTGCCCACCGGCGCATACCTCAGCGAGATCGAGGCCAGTTCCCCCGCCGAGAAGGCAGGCCTTCTGCCCGGCGACATCGTGGTGGAAGTGGACGGCACCATCATCACCACCTCCACCGAGGTGGTGAACATGCTGCAGGATAAGCAGGCAGGCGATACGGTTGTCATCAAGTATTTCCGTCTCTCCGGCGATCCTGCATCCTACACCAGCTACGACGACGTGGACGGCGACTACGCCGAGGTCACCGTGGAGCTGGCCATTCTGGACACCGCTGCGCCGTAATGGGACGTGAGGCAAGAGGCGACTTTTCAGAGAAAAGCCCCTCCCGCGCCCTTCCGAAAAGCGCATGATTTTTGCGACTGCCGCTGCTTTGCGGCAGTCTTTTCTGTATGGAAGACTATCCCCGGCAAAATCCAAGCCCATTGCGGTTTTCTTTTGCTTCTTTTCTTTTGACTCCAAAAGAAAAGAAGAAGAGTTTCGTTTCAGTTTCTTTTGGAGGAATATACTGGCACAAGTCTTTGCCATGGAGGTGAAACCATGTTCCATATTATGGTCGTGGACGACGACAAAAGCACCCGCCTGTACATGAAGGCCCTGCTGACCCAGGCCCATTATACAGTCACCCTGGCAGAGAACGGCCAGGAAGCCCTGGAAGTCATGGAGAAGGAGCACATCGACCTGGTGGTGCTGGACGTGATGATGCCCAAGATGGACGGCTATCAGTTTACCGAGGAACTGCGCAGCGGAAACAGCACGCTGCCCATTCTGATGGTCACGGCAAAACAGCTGCCCGCAGACCGAAAGCTGGGTTACCGGCTGGGCACCAATGATTTCATGACAAAACCCGTGGATGAGGAAGAACTGCTGATCCGCATCCAAAATCTGCTCCGCATGGCGCAGATTGCCAGCGAGCGGGAGGTTCGATTTGGAAACCTGCTGCTGAAGTACGACGAGTTCAGCGTTACCAAGGGCGAGGAAACCATGGTACTGCCTCAGAAGGAATTTCTGCTGCTGTTCAAGCTCCTGTCCAACCCAGGAAAATCTTCACCCGCATCGACCTGATGGATGAGATCTGGGGCCATGAATCAGAAACCGGCTGGGAGACCGTAACCGTCCACATCGGCCGGTTGCGCAAGCGGTTTGAATCCTGGGGCGAGTTCGATATCCAGTCCGTCCGCGGACTGGGCTACAAGGCGGTGAAGCGCGCATGAAGCAAACAAAAAACAAGCAAGGCTCCACCGGCTCCATCCGTCAAAAGTTCATCTGGTGGATTGTGATCATCATTGCCAGCAGCGTGGGCTTCTACATGGGCGTAGAAATCGTCCTGGCTCACTTCGGCCTGCTGGGCGAAGTGGACTCCGTACGCAAAGTCATCCCTTCCGCGCTGACATCTCTGGTCATTTTGCCTTTCGGTATCGGTATTGCTGTGTATTTTCTCCGCTACCCCATGTGCCCCATCAAAAAGCTGATCCACGGCATGAATCGTCTGGCCGAAGGTCATTATGAGGAAAGGTTGGAGGTTGGAAAAATCGGCGCGATGAAAGAGCTGGAGCATACCTTCAACACGTTGGCCACAGAGCTCAGCAACACGGAAATGCTCCGCTCCGATTTTGTGAACAATTTCTCCCACGAGTTTAAGACTCCCATCGTGTCCATCCATGGCTTTGCCCGGCTTTTGCAGAAAAGTCCCCTCACCCCGGAGCAGCAGGAATATGTGGACGTTATCGCCAGCGAGAGCAAGCGGTTGGCCGACATGGCCACCAATGTGCTGCACCTAAGCCAGGTGGAAAACCAGAGCATTCTGACCAATTGCCGGGAATTTAACCTGTCAGAGCAGCTGCGCAAGTGCATTCTGCTGCTGGAAAAGCGCTGGACGGAGAAAAGCCTGGAAATTGATGCTTCTTTTGGAGAGCATATGCTTTCCGGCGACGAAGATCTGCTTCAGCACGTCTGGATCAATCTGCTGGACAATGCGGTGAAGTTTTCCCCCCGCGGCGCAGAGCTCAGCGCGGACATCGTGCCGGAAGAAGACGGCGTTGCCGTGTCCATTACCAATCATGGGCCAATGATCAGCCAGGAGGATCAACAGCGGCTTTTTGACAAATTCTGGCAGGGCGATGCTTCTCACGCTTCCCAGGGTACCGGCATCGGGCTGTCAGTTGTGAAACGCATTGTAGAGCTTCACAAAGGACGGATAGACGTTTCCAGTACTCCTGCGGAAACGGTTTTCACGGTTCATTTGCCCAACCATCCTCGGGAATAAGTTCCTCCCCAGCGCAAAACCTGCGTTGGGTTTTTTTGTCAAAAAAATTGGCGCCAAGTTTCTTTTCAATTTCGAATTGGCCGCTACAATATCCTTGCGCCAATATCCGCCGGGCAAAGGAGGAACCCATTCATGCGCAGCACTGCAGACACCCAGACCAACAAACTTTTCACCATTCCCAATCTGCTGTCCCTGATCAGAATTGCGCTGATCCCGCTGATCGTTTGGGCATACTGCGCCCGGCAGAACAGCCTGCTGACCGCCATTCTGCTGGCAGTTTCCGGCCTTACCGATGCGCTGGACGGCATCATTGCCCGGAAACACGGACTTATCAGCGATTTGGGCAAAGCGTTGGATCCCATTGCAGACAAACTGACCCAGGCGGCCATGCTTCTGTGCCTGATCAGCCGCTTTCCTCTGATGCTGATGCCTTTCCTTCTGCTGCTTGTCAAAGAGACGGTCGTCGGCCTGACCAGCCTGGAAGTGATCCGAAGAAGCGGAAAAGTTTATGGCGCACTGTGGCACGGCAAGGCAACCACATTCCTGCTCTACGCGGTCATACTTTTGCATCTGCTGTGGCAGCAAATTCCTGCCCAGACTTCCACCATTCTGATCTGGCTTTGTTCCGGCATGATGCTGTTTTCCTTTCTGCTGTATGCCGTGCGCAATGTCTATCTGCTGCGCGCTCACAAAAAAAGCGCAAAGAAAAATCGAAGGAGATAACCATGAACCCAAACCCCATTTCCATCCCGGACGATGATCAACGCTTCCTGCATCAGTTTGAAATGATGAAAAACGAGGAAGCTGCACAATGGGCCGCCCAAAAAACCGAAGAGTTTTTCCGATTGATGTCCTATTATCGCTGTGCCATGATGGAAATAGAAACCAAACTGAACGTACTCAACGAGGAACACAGGCTGCTCCATGACCGCAACCCCATCAACAGCATACAATCCAGGCTGAAAACCCCCGGGAGCATCCGGAGTAAATTGGCCCGCAAGGGTCTGCCTATGACCCGCCAATCCATAGAAGAAAACCTGAACGATGTGGCAGGGCTCCGTGTGGTCTGCTCTTTCCCGGCGGACATTTTCACCATCGCCGACGCCCTGCTCAGTCAGGACGATATCCTGCTGATCGAAAAGAAAGACTACATCGCCCACCCAAAGGAAAACGGTTATCGAAGCCTTCACCTGATCCTTGCCGTGCCCATTTTCCTGACCAACGAAAAACGGATGATGAAGGTGGAAGTACAGCTGAGGACCATTGCCATGGACTGCTGGGCCAGCCTGGAACATCAGCTCAGGTACAAAAAACAGCTCGCCTTTCCTGATCACATAGCCCACGAATTGGCCGTATGCGCGGAACTGAGCGCCCAGCTGGACAGGCGCATGAACAGCCTGATGCAGCAACTATTTTCAAACAATCCCACAACCACCTGATATACAAATGTTTTGGAGGGAGCCGTTTTGGAAATCATCAAGCCCCTGAAAAAGCGCTACGGTTTTGAAACCAAGGGAATGCAAGTGCTGGGCTATTCACTCAAGCCGTTTTTTGGATGCAAATGCAATGTGCCTGACTACCTCCGGGAGCTGAATGAGCCGGTAATATTTGTGTGCAACCATTACGAGCTTTTCGGTCCGGCGGCCGTGACACTGTCACTGCCGGTCAACTTCCGGCCCTGGACTAACAGCATCGTGGTCAACGCAACAGAAAGCGTAGAGAAGATGATTGTTGGTTTCCAGCATACTTTCCCTTTTCTGTCGGAGAAGGGCGCACGGAAGGCTCTGAACGCTCTGGCGCCCACCGTGGAACGGGTGATGAGCCATTTTGCTCCCATTGCCGTCTACCACGACAGCCTGGGCAAACAAATGCGAGCCATCGATCAGTCGGTGGACGTCCTTTTGGCCGGGGATAACATTGTTCTGTTCCCGGAAACTGCCCTGCCCAAATACTCCAAAGGCAGGGTGACGGAATTCTTCCGCAGCTTTGCCCTGATCGGCGAATACTACCGCCGCAGGACCGGCGGTAGCGCCATCTTCTGTCCCCTGTATGTGGACAAAAAGCACCGCAAGCTGTGTTTTGGCCAGCTGGTACGCTACGGCCAGGAAAGCGCCGCTAAAGAATGTGATCGCATTGTCCGGGAGGTTCGCAGCCAGATCCTGGCCATGGCGGATGAAGCCCTGGGCCCGCTTCCTGCCCTGCCCGCCGTAGGAGGACAAGCCTGATGAAAACCCTGATCCTGAGTGCCAATACCGGCCAAGGCCACAATTCCTGCGCCAGGGCCATCCAGGAAACGTTCTTGTCCCAGGGGGACGAGTGCGATATTCAGGATGTTTTTGGTCTTGTGTCCCGGAAGCTTTCCAGGGTTATTTCCCGAAACCACGAAAACACCTATCGGCATAATCCTGCCAGATCCGATGCAGAATACCGTTTTTTGGAAAAGCACCCGGAAATATTCCAGCAGAGGCGCATTGTGTACCGGGTGATGAGTGCCGGGCGCAAGCCCGTGGCGCAATGTGTTCGCCAGGGTGGATATGACGCGGTCATTTGCACACATGTGTTGGCCGCCATGATTTTGACAGCCGCCATCCACAAGGAGCGGCTTCAGGTTCAATCCGCTTTTGTGGCCACGGATTACTCCTGCGCGCCCGGGGTGAACGGCACCCGACTGGACTGGTATTTCATCCCCCATCCAAACCTGACCCGGGACTTTCTTGCGGCGGATGTTCCTGTAGAAAAGCTCATTCCCACGGGCATCCCGGTGCAGCAGGATTTCCGGCCCTGCAACGATAAACCCTCTGCCAAAGCAACCTTTGGCATTGCTCCTGCCAACCGCCATCTGCTGATGATGTGCGGCAGCATGGGCTGCGGGCCCATCCCGGAATTGCTTTCGCTGCTGGCGGCGCAGCTTCCCGAAAGCTGGGAGATCACCGTGGTCTGCGGCACCAACGCAAAGCTGCAGGAGCAGCTTAGCCGGGAGCATGCAAACAACGCCGCCATTCACATCCGCGGATACGAGAACCGCATGACCCAGCTCCTGTCCAGCGCGGATCTCTATCTGACAAAGCCCGGCGGTCTCAGCACCTCAGAGGCCGCCGCGGCGAACGTTCCTATGGTGTTTGTGGACACCGTATCCGGCTGCGAAGCCAACAACCTGCAGCATTTTTTGGCCCTGGGCGCAGCCATCACCGGCGATACCGTCGGGGCCGTGGTCCAGGAATGCCTTGCCCTGATGAATGACCCGATCCGCCTCGCCCAAATGGCAGACGCCCTGCGGTTTTCGACACTCCACAATTCTGCCAAAACCATTTGGGCCACGATGCATCCCTCGGCCAGCAACGCATAGCCCCCCACAAGCACCATAAAGAAGAACCCGTTCAGCACACCGAACGGGTTCTTTTTTGCAAGAAAATCAGTTGTTGGCCACCGCATCCTCCGAATAGATGCGCTTGAGGGTGGCGGAGCCTGCGATTCCGTCCTCATACAGGCTGTTTTTCTGCTGGAACAGCCGGACGGCTTCCGTGGTGGTATCATCGTACAAGCCGGTCGCCGCGTCCAGATACCCCAGCTTCACCAGCTGCTTCTGCATGGCATTAACGCCGCTGCCCCGCTGGCCCGGCTCCAGGGGCTCAAACTGGTACTCCGGCACAATGGAAGTCTGCATGACGCGGCCGTAAAACAGATCGTAGAAGTTGCCGCCCACCCGGTAGGCCGGGTATGCCATGGCCTCGTCGCCCCTGCCGGAATAGGGGGTCAGGTAGTAGCACCGCTCCATGCCCTTGGGTTCCACCCCCAGCTTGGAAAACAGGGCGATGGCCTCGTCCTCCGTTCTCAGCTCATGGGGCGTCTGGGCGCTGATCAGCAGGCTCCAGTGGGCTTCCAGCTCCACCAGATCGCCGGTCATGGCATCCAGGACGATTTCCATGGCGTTGGGCTGGATGGGTTCGTCCGTGCCGTCGGAAAGACCCCAGTACAGCGGCAGTCCATCATGTTTCTGTACGTAGACGGCCTTGTACACGGGCTTGGCGCCCTTGATGCGCCCGTAAGCGGTGATGTACAAGAACTCCGCCTGGGGCAGATCCATTCCTTTGGCGATCTCGTCCGCCAGGATCCGGGCCTCCTCCATGGTGATGCCCCCCACCACGATGCCGTTGGGGATGGCATTCATTGTGCGGTCAAACCAGTAGGCTTTGTCATCGCTGCGACGGATGTAGTAGTGGCTTTGCAGAACGGGCTTGCGGGAACGATCCGGCCCGGCAATGAAGTAAGGAGCCTTACCCTGCCGGCCTTCCCGGTAGCCTTCCACCTCGCCCAGATTGCTGGTGATGACCACGTCCCGATCCTCATCCCCAAAGCAGAGTTCCCGGATGAACTCCGTCTGGTGAACATTCCGCAGGGCAGACACCGTCAGGATGGTATCCTGCTCCGCATATGCCGCGGTGGCAAACAGCGCCAAAATCAGCGCCAAACAAAGGATCTTCTTCATTCTCCCCACCCCCTCATTGCGTCTTCATAGGCATGGTTGACGTTGTACTCCTCTACCAGCCGGCTGTGATGCGCGTCCATATAAATCACGAAATCCGGCCGTTCTTCGGCGTAGGAAATGCACACCCGGTAGTGGCTTCCGTCCTCCATGAGCACGTGGATCTGCACGCCGTAGTCCACGTTGGAAAGGGAGATCTCGCCGTAGTTTTCCGTCTGGGCCACGTCCACGCCATCGTTGCGGGTCTTCTTGACCCAATCCAGGGCGATGTCCGTCCATTTGGGCAGATAGGGATCCATGCGGGCGGATATGCCGCCTGTGCGCAGGTACTGCACGGAAGCATACGCCAGACTGCCGTCTTCCACGGACAGCCAGCCCTCCCAGACGGAATGGTCATTGGGAGACTGGGGCTCAAACTCCGCCGCATACAGCTTACGGTCATCCCGGTGACTCTTCAGTTTCTCATCGGCTTCGTAAAGCTCTTCATGGATGCGGGTGGTGGAGATGGGCATGCCCATCAGGTTGTGCATGTTCAAGCGGGTCAGGCTTTCCCACTGAATGTAGTCCTCGCCGTCGTACTGGGTCTGGCCCAGGTTCAGGGCGGCCATTTTCAGCAGCTCCGAGTCCGTCAGCTGCCGGGCAGGCAGGAAGTAGAAGGTCTCCTTCATGCAGAACTCCGCAGGGTTGAGTTTGATCCAGCCCAGGCCGTCATCCACCGGCACAGGGGACAGCTCGTCCTCCGGCACAAGGCCGCCCCGGCGGTACATGTCCGTCAGGGTGGCAAGCCGCTGGGACTCGTCGCCCGCATAGCCGCGGGTCATTTCCATCACGCCGCCCCGCATGCAGTTGCGCCAGCTGAGGGCGTAGGGGTCAAACTCCAGCCCCAGGGATGCGTACCCGTCGATAATCATCAGCATTTCCTCATCCGTCAGGGTGCGGTAGGGCAGGATCAGGAACACGGGCTCGCCCTGGTACAGCTCCGCTGGCAGCGGATACACGCCCACGCTCACGTTCTCCGTCCGGTTGATCACGCCCAGGCTGGGACGCTCGCCGCTTACGTAGCGGGCCTTCACCTGGGGGAACCGCTGCAACTCGTCCGTGGTCAGGGCCGGATACCACATGTATTCCCCGCCCATAGAATCGTAGAGGCTGCGGTATTCGGAGTAGAAGGCCTCCAGGTCGATGGCATACTCGTTTTCCGCAACGTCCAGCTGCAGGCTGAACATGGGTTCCGCGGTGGGCAAAACATACACCACGTTTTCTTCCAGCAGCTCCCCGGTGGATGCGGTGGGCAGCTGGGGGATGTCCACGATTGCGTCCGTGGGCAGGGCCGGCATGGGCGTGGGATGGGCTTCCATCTCCGCGGGCCGGGGCGTGGGGGTCATCATGGGCGGCAATGTAGCCTCCGCCCAGGCTGACATGGGAAGCAGCACAAACGCTGCCAACAGGATCATCCATCTGATTCGTTTCATGGATGCATCACCTCCTGAGCATAGGGTACATCAGAGGGTGTAACGGAGTCCGCAACGGGTTGTAAACAAGTGGTAACAGTGGCGGTGGTGCCTTCGCCGGGCGTTGATTCGTAGGCAAGGGTACCCTGATGCATTTCCACAATCCGCTTGCAGAGGCTGAGGCCCAGACCGGCGCCGCCAAGGCTGCGGGTGCGGGCTTTGTCCGCCTTGTAGAAGGGTTCAAACAGGTGGCTGAGCTGCTCCTCCGTCATGCCGCAGCCCTCATCCCGGACGACAAACCCGGTTTCCGTAGTCCGCAGGGTGATGGTCTGCCCGGGACTGGACGCCCGAATGGCGTTGACGGTCAGATTATCCGCCAGGAGGGCCAGCAGCTCCCGGTCGCCCAGGACGACGCTGTCCGGCCCCTCCACCTGGATGGTCACGTCTCCCGCCTGGGCTTTCAGCCGCGCGGCGGTTTCCTGCAGCAGCGACAGCAGCCGGACTTCTTCCGTTTCCAGGGGCTCGTGATGGAGCTGGGTCAGTTTCATCAGCTGGGCGTCCATTTCCGTCAGCCGCTTGATCTCCCGGGCCATCTCGTCCAGAATTTGGGCACGCTCCTGTTCCTCCAGGGGCATTTCCAAAAGCCGCACGTTGCCCAAAAGGGAACACAGCGGCGTGCGCATTTCGTGGGCCAGAGCGTCCAGCATGGCCTGCCGGTTTTGGGCCTCCTGCTTCAGGCTTTCCTCCCGGGACAAAACCGCCTTTTCCATTTCCGCAAAAGACCGGGCCAAAGCGCCCAGCTCGTCCCGGCGGGCTGTGGGCAAAGCCTGCCCTTCCTCCCCCGCCGCCAAAGCCTGGGCGGCATCCGTCAGCCGGGCCACAGGCCGGGTGAAACGGCTGGCCACCAGCCAGCTCATCACAATCATGACCACAGACCCCAAAGCCGCCGCCAGCAGGAAAACCCGCCGCATCTCCGCGCGCATTTCATACAGGTCGCTGACGTCCCGAAGCACCAGCAGCGTCACCTGGCTGGTGAGCGGCTCCGCGATCACAAACTTTTCCGGCCGGGACAGGGTGTCCAGCATGCCGGTGCGGGATCGGCCCAGCATGGCCTCGTAGTTGCGGTTTGGCAGCCTGGCCCCGCCGATGGGCACACGGTTATAGCAGAAAATCAGCTCCACGCCCTGGGCGGCGTACGCCCGCCGGTACTGCCGGGCCGCCTGCACCACGCCGTCGTAGTTCAGGGGCTTGATAGCGTCCTTTACCTGGGCAGCGATCATCGCTTCCATCATCTGCGCCCGCTCCTGCTCCCGCTGCATGGCCAGATCAAAACTGCGCTGGCTCATGAACCAGGCAAGGAGCATCAGCAGGGGCAAAAAAACCAGCACCATCCAGATCATCAGCCGCCGTTTCATGCTTCTGTCCTCCGTGTGTAGCGATAGCCCCGCTTGTACACCGTCTCGATCACATCCGCGCCCAGCTTGGCCCGGAGCCGCTGCACATGCACGTCCACGGTGCGGCTTTCGCCGGTGTAGTCCCAGCCCCAGACCTGGGCCAGCAGCTTTTCCCGGCTGAGCACTGCGCCCTCGCACTGCACCAGCTGGGCCAGCAGGTCAAACTCCATGGCGGTCAAAAGCACGGGTTCCTGACCCAGATGCACCGTCCGGGCGTTGAAATCCACGGTGAGTAGCGCGTCGCTGTAGGTGTTTTTCATGGTGCGGCGCAGGATCACGTCAATCCGGGCCAATAGTTCCGCAGGCTCAAAGGGTTTGAGGATGTAGTCGTCCGCGCCCAGGCGCAGGCCGTACACCCGGTCGCTGACGGCGGTGCGGGCGGTCAAAAACAGCACCGGGATGCCTTTTTCCAGAAACGCCGGCGCCAGGGAAAAGCCGTCCTCCCCGGGCATCATGATGTCCAAAAGCGCCACGTCGATGGGATGATTTTCCAGCAGTTGCCGGGCCTCTGCGCCGTCCCGGGCCATGAGGCAGGTGTGCCCCGCCAGCCGCAGATGGCGGGCCAACATATCGCGAATGGAAGCTTCATCGTCAGCAAAAAGAATACAGGCCATATGAACCCCTCCTATGCAACCATTGTAGCACAGATCGGTCCAGGCGGATGTAACGGTGTTGTAAAACCACACAAAAAAGCCGCAGGCAAGCCCGCAGCCTTTTCTTCATCTGGAGTCCATCCCCGGTAAAACCCAACCAAATGTGGTCTTCTTTTGGTTCTTTTCTTCTGACTCAGAAGAAAAGAACACCCCGCAATTTCTCCCGCCCCGCCTTCTCCCAACGGCTGACTTGCCCCTGGGAAACCTGGTACTTTTCCGCGATCTCCGCCTGGGTCAGGCCGGCAAAAAAACGCAGCCACAGTACCTGGCCATAGGGCTTGCCCAAAGAGCGCAGGGCGTCCTTCCAGAGGATGCGGTTTTCGAAATTGGCGCTGTCCTGGCAAAGCTGGTCGGCCAGGTCGGGCTGCACCACGGCGGCCCGCATTCGCTCCCGGGCGTCCAGCATGGAAGCCAGGCGTTCCGGGGCTACGCCGGTCTTCTGGCCCAGCTCGTCCACGGTGGGCTCCCGGCCGGTGCGGCCGCGCAGCTCCTGGCGCAGGCTGTCCACCGCGCAGAGGATGCGCAGCTCCCGCCGGGGCACGTGCATGGGCAGATTCCGACGACATAAGTCCTTGAGCGCGCCCAGCACAAAGGGGATGGCGTAGGACGCGAACCGGACGCCCTCCTCCGGGCGGAATCGGGCCGCTGCCCAGAGCAGCGCTGCCTCCGCCTCGCCGATCAGCTCTTCCATGGGAATGCCCCGCCCGGCAAATCGCCTGGCGCAATACACCGCCAGGCCGAAGTGCTCCCGGTCCCGGCTTGGGTCAGCTGATTTCGTCCAGCATTCGTTCACGATGCAATCCCACCTCGCCGGTGATGTATTTCCGCATGGTCACCGTCGTGCCCTCGCCTGGCTTGCTGACCACGTCCACCGCGTCCATGAAGGTCTGCATGACGCAAAAGCCCATGCCGCTTCGCTCCGCGCCGTCGCCGGTGGAATAAAAGGGCTGCATGGCCGTCTCCACGTCCTCCATGCCGCAGCCGTCGTCCTGCACGGTCACCGTCAGCATCCGCCGGTCGCAGTACTCCGCCTTCAGCCGCACCAGTCCGCCCTTGTTCTCATACCCGTGGACGATGGCGTTGGTCACCGCCTCGCTGACGGCGGTCTTGATGTCCGCCATCTCCGGCAGGGTGGGATTCAGCTGCACCGCAAAAGCCGCGATCACCACCCGGGCAAAGGATTCGTTCTGGGGACATGCGGAAAAAATCACTTCCATCTGGTTCTGCATTATAGCCGCCCTCCCGTCTTGTCATTTTCTACCTGGATCACCCGCTGCAGGCCCGTCAGGTGAAACAGCTTGGCAATGGGTTGTGACATATTTTTCACCGCCAGGCTGCCGCCTCGCTGCTCCAGAATCCTCAGCCTGCCCAGCAATACCCCGATCCCCGACGAATCCATAAACGTCAGGTCGCTCAAATCCAGGCACAGCCGGAGGATGTCCTCATCCGCCAGAAGATCGTCCAGCTGGCGGCGAATTTTCGAGGCGTTGCAATGGTCCAGCTCCCCGGACAGCGCCACCGTGACGGTTCCGTATCGCTCCTTCAGGTTGTGCATAAGCCCACCTCCTGTGAAATAGTACAAAGCAGTATTCGTGTAGCTGTCCCTTCTATCCTTTGCTGAAAAATGGGAGCTTATGCAGAACCGCACCAGAAAAATTCGGGACGATGAACCGCCCTTCGCCGGGAGGGACGATGCATCGCCCCAAGGGGACAAAAAAAGACATCTTTTGATACACAAAAGACGTCGAGGAAAATCGGAATCATTTTTGGTTTTTGGGGCAGACTGAATGAGGAAAGGAGCGGATTTCATGGGCGATCCCAAGAAAATTGCGAAGGAAATGAACGTTCTCTCCCGCATGGCCGACGAGCCGGAAAGCACCGACGTGCTGGGCAGCTACACCGGCACCGCCCGGGGTGGCGAGGATCCTGTCCAGGATCAGGACGACCTGTAAACATCGGCATGAAAAAACAGCCTCTCTGCTTGGCAAAGAGGCTGTTTTTGTTTGTGAATTAGTACTGGTTGCGGTTGGCTTCGAAGCAAGCGCGGCAGTACACAGGACGATCGCCCTTGGGCTGGAAAGGCACCTGGGTGGGGTTGCCGCAGCCATCGCAGATCACGTCAAACATCTGACGCTCAGCGCGGTTGGGGTTGTTCTGATTGCGGCGGGCAACGCGGCAATCATGGCAGCGGGTAGGATCGTTCTGGAATCCCTTGTCCGCGAAGAACTGCTGTTCAGAAGCGGTGAACACGAATTCCTTGCCGCAGTCACGGCACGTAAGAGTCTTGTCTTCAAACATTGTGGTTCCCTCCAAATTGATTGTTTTTCCCTTGCTGAAGTCACTTGGTCGTGGGTTTCCATGCTTCCGAACAATCGGGGAAGGAACCAGAACCGCATTCCATAGCTGGGTAACACGGGTATTATAGCATGAACATTTTCCAAATGCAAAGGTTTTCCCAAAATTCTTTACAGAACTTCCAATTCTGATCAAAATTTTTCCGGGCCCATTTTTTCCTGTAAATCCACGGCAGATGGATTTCTTTTTTTGCGCAGATTTAGTATACTGAATAGACAGACCAAAAAGGAGGGATCCATTTGTTTGGGTATTTGGACACGCAGGGGCACAACCCCATGAACGCATTTGCGCTCAAGCCGGTGGATCTGCTCATTTTTTCCATGCTTGCCTACTGCCCCATGGAGCTTTTGCCCAACCCCTCCCCCATGCAGACCCTGGCCCAGGCGGCCCCGCTCCTTTACCCGGGCGATATCCCGGTGGAGGGGGAGATGAACCAAAACCGTTGCCAGCTGTGGCATGTAGCGAGCGCTACTTCTCGTTTTGCCCCGGTGATGCTCCGGGCCTTTGAGTCCCATTTTGCCCCGGCCGACGAAAAGCAGTTTGCGGCCGCCCTGTTCCAGATCGACCCCACCACGGCGGTGGTGGCCTTCCGGGGGACGGATTCCACGGTGGTGGGCTGGAAGGAGGACTTCAACATGGCCTTCGAAGCGCCCGTCCCTGCCCAGACCGACGCGGTGGCTTTCCTGATCGGCGCGGCCATGCTGTACCCCCGGCTGTACGTCTGCGGGCATTCCAAGGGCGGCAATCTGGCGGTGTATGCGTCGGCCCACGTGCCCCCGGCCATTCAGGCCCGGCTGATGGAGGTCTATTCCTTTGACGGCCCCGGTGTGGACGACGACACCTTCTCCAGCCTGGAATACGCCGCCATTTCCCAGCGGATCCGGTCTTATGTGCCGGAATCCTCCGTGGTGGGCATGCTGCTGAATTATCACGAGGACTACGTGGTCATCGAGAGCGACGGCACCGGCCTGTTGCAGCACAATCCCTTCCTGTGGCACATTGAGGACGGCCGATTCGTGCCCCGGGAGCAACTGACCGCTTCCGGCATTTTCACGGACCGTACTCTCCACGACTTTCTGGCTGCCTGCGACAAAACCGAGCGCCAGGTGGTGGTGAACACCATTTTTGACATTATCGCCGTGACCGAAGCCCGCACCCTCAAGGAGATTCCCGGCGGCATCCTGCGCCACTTTTCTGAGGTGCTGGAGGCCATCCGCAATGTGCCGGAGAAGGATCGGGCCATTCTGGGCAAGGTGGCCAAAACCTTGCTGCAAGCCGGCGGAAGCAACCTGGGCCTGCTGCTGGGCTTGGAGGATATCGGCCCCCTGGACTGGCGGGACAACTTCTCGTTATAACGGAAGGCAATATAAAAAGCAGAAGGATGTTCCTTCTGCTTTTTATATATTGCTGCAGCAATCTTTTACTGTGCGTTTGCCAGCCTCTTGGCCAGACGAGCCTTCTTGCGGTTCGCGGCATTCTTGTGGATAACGCCCTTAACAGCGGCTTTATCGATAGCGGAGGTGGTGACAGAGTACTGTGCACCGGCATTCGCAGGGTTCTCAGCGACCTCCGATTCAAACTTCTTGATGGCGGTCTTAACCTTCGTCTTAACGATGCGGTTCTGAAGGTTCTTCTTCTCGCTGACCTTCACGCGCTTCTTGGCGGACTCGATATTGGGCAACGTCTTTCACCTCCTTGGTATTCATTCAGTCGCAGGGTTTATTGTAACACGGCTTTTGGCAAATTGCAATACCTTGGCTAACATTTCTTTGCATCCTATGCAAAAAATGATGCACTTACAGGAAAAGTCCCACCACATAGGCCACCGCGCAGGCGGATGCAGCCACGGTGAGCAGGCTTTTTTCAAACCAACCCAGCACCAAAGCCACCGCCGTGCCCGCAATGGCGGAAATCAGGTTGCCTGTGCTGGCAAACACGTCCGGGAAGGTCATGGCGCCCAGCACCGCGTAGGGCACGTAATACAGGAAGGAGCGGAAGAACCGGCTCTTCACCTTGCCTCGCACCGCCGCCAGGGGGATCATCCGGATGAGGTAGGTCACGCCCGCCATCACCAGCAGGTATTTCAGAAAAATCGGCCAGCTCATGCTTCCAGCACCTCCTCGTCCTCGTTGGGCTCGTCGGGCAGGGGCATCAGCCAGGCGCCCAGAGCCGAGGCAATCACCGCGCAGATGATGATGCGGAAGCCGGTGGAGATGAAGCTGAGCAGCGGCAACAGGCTGATCAGGCAGCTGAGGGCCACGGAGATGATGATCACGATGCGGACGTCCCGGCTGCGGCGGAAGGGCGGCAGAATGATGGCCACGAACATGCCGTAAATGGCGATGCCCAGCGCGGCGGTCACACTTTCCGGCAGCAGTCCGCCAGCCAGCGCGCCCAGGCCCGTGCCCAGCACCCAGCCCAGGAAGGGGCCGTTGGTCAGTCCGTAAAGGTAAGCCCTGCCGACCTTTCCCGGCTGCTGGGACGCCACCACGAACACCTCGTCCGTGTTGCAGAAAGACAGAAGCAGCCGATGGGGCAGCGTCATGGTCTTGTCCAGCTTCTGGCTCAGGCTCAGGCTCATCAGCGCGTAACGCAGATTGATGGTCAGCTGGGTCAGCATCATTTCAATCAGGCCGGCGCTGCTGACCATCAGCTGCAGGCCCGCCAGCTGGCCCGCGCTGGTCACATTGAACAGGGAGATCAGGATGGCCTGAATGGAGGTCAGGCCGGACGAGGTGGCTTGGATGCCGAACGCGAAAGACACGGAAAGGTACCCAACTGCAATGGGTACCCCGTGCCTCAATCCCTTGAGGTATTGTTTCAAAATATTCCCTTCTTTGGTGAAGAAGTTTTAGCGGCGGCGATGGCGTTTCTTGGCCTTGCGGACAGGGTCACTGCCGTTGATAATGATCAGCAACAGGCCGATCAGGAGGATCCAGTGCACAACGCCCAGGCCGTTTTCCTGTTTGTCCTCAAAATGGTTTTCCAGGTCGACGATATTGCCCAGAGTGCTTGCCCAGCTGGCGGAGTTGAAGTTGTTCTGGGCCTGCTGGCTGAACACCAGGGATTCCTTGAACAGGTTGCCCAGCTCCATATCTTCCCGGTACTGCTTGTTCAGCAGGGTGTTCAGACCCCTGAACAGCTGGCCGAATGCCTGGTCGTACTGGTACTGGCCAAACAGCTGGCTGAAGGGGGTGGAGATGTGGAACAGGTCGTCCGCGGTGGATGCGCTGATCTTCTTCTGCACGTCCTCGCCGGTGACCATGTGGAAGCTGTCCTCGCCGATGACGCCCAGAATCAGCAGGTCCTCCTCGTCCAGGTCCCAGTGTTCAAACAGCTTTTCGCCGTATTTCCGGGCCTCCAGGCCGTCGGTGAAGTGCACCAGCGCCACGTGGAGGTTGACGTCGGTCTCGTCCTCCACCATGTCCGCGTATTCCTCGATGTCATCCACCGTGTAGCTGGACAGGGCGTTGGCGTCGTCCGTGACGACTCCCTGCTCCTCCGGCAGGCGGACAGCCGCCTCGGAAGCGACCACATTGTCCGCGTTGCAGGGCTTGATGCCCAGGATGGACGCGATGGTGCCCATGAAGCTGCCGCTCAGCTTCTGGTTGAAGGCATCCGCCGCGGCGGTGTATTCGTCCAGGAAGCTCTGATCGGCCAGGCTGTTCATGTCGCTGCGGAGCATGGAAACATAGCGCTGATCCCGGTGGCTGGCAAGGTAGCTGTCCCTGCTTTCCAGCAGGGCGATGACCTTGTCCACGGAACCATCCAGCTGGTCATCCAGCTCCTGCTTCTGGCTGAGGGAGCCGTTGGTGGAGGCCAGCGACCGGCACAGTTCCAGCAGTTCCGTCAGTTCCGGAGCGTCGCCGATGTGCCGCTGCGCAACGCTGGCCAGGTTGAGGCCGTCCGCGCCGCGGAGCATGAGCACGTTCATCAGCCCGCTGTCCCCCTGGAGCAGGGAAGTCACGCTTTCTCGCTCCTTGGAAAAACCCCGGTACGCGCCCAGGCCAAGCCCGGCTACCACCAGCACAATGGAGATCAGAATGCTAACGCCAGTGGACAGTTTTTGTTTCATCTTCACAGAATCCTTTCGTTCAAAAGGGACAGGTTTGACTGTCAATTAGTGCATTTCAAGCAGCTTTTTCTTCAGATCGCCTTCCATAGCGGCCATTTCCCGCTCGGCGTCCAGGCGCTGGCTGCGGCCTTCCTGCTGGATGCGCATCACTTCGGAGATGGTGTCCATCAGGTCCTGGTTGGTCTTCTTGAGGGTATCCAGGTCGATGATGCCGCGCTCGGCTTCCTTGGCGGTCTGGATGGTGCCGATCTTCAGGGCCTCGGCGTTCTTCTTGAGCAGATCGTTGGTCATATCGGTGACGGCGTTCTGGGCCTTGAGGGCTTCCTGGCTGCGGTGCAGACCCAGGGCGATGACGATCTGGCTCTTCCACAGGGGCAGGGTGTTGCTCAGGGTGCTCTGGATGCGCTCCACCAGCAGGCTGTCGTTGTTCTGGAGCAGACGGATCTGGGGGGCCATCTGTAGGGCCACCTGACGGGTCAGCTTCAGGTCGTGGAGCTTCTTCTCGAAGCGGTCGCAGTTGGCGGCCAGGTCGTTGGCCTTCTGGGCATCCATGGCGTCGCCGGTCTGGGCAGCCTTACGGCTCAGTTCAGCCAACTCGCCGCCGCGCACGTTCTGCAGCTTCTTTTCGCCGGCGATGATATACATGGTCAGCTCTTTGAAATACTGGCTGTTCATATCGTACAGGTGGTTGAACATGCTCACGTCCTTGAGCAGCTGCACCTGGTGCTTTTCCAGCTGGGTGGAGATCACGTCCACGTTGGCGTCCACCTTCTGGTACTTGGTCTTCATGTCGCTGACGGCCTTCTTGGCGTCCCAGAACAGGCCCTTGAGGCCGGAGGGCTTCTCGGCAGCTGCGCCGAAGCCCTTGATCTCATTGACCAGGTTCACCAGCATGTCGCCCACTTCGCCGGTATCCTTGGTGCGGATGGTTTCCAGGGCGCTCTCGCTGAAATCGGAAATCTTCTTCTGGGCGTCTGCGCCGTAGAGAAGCACGTGGTCGGTGTTGTTGACGTCGATCTTGTCCACAAACTCTTCCACGCTGCGCTTTTCCTCTTCGGTCAGCATGGAGGTGTCAATTTCCTGCACAGCCTGGGCTGCGGCCTGCACGCCGGCGTTGACCACGGGGGCCTCGGCCACCTGGGTAGCCATGGCGTGAAGCTGGTCGGAGGTTTCATTCAAAGTGGCGGTCTGCTGGGGTTCCAGGGTCAGGGTGGGGAAGCTGGGGGCGCTTGCCACGGGGACGACGGGGGTCTCGCTGACGGGGGTGTTGTTGATATCAGTCATTTTGATGATCCTCCTTGTTTATTTGCAGTGATGGATGATTACTTTTCTTCACGCCGGGGCGCCTGGGCCATGGCCTGGCCGCCGTAGCTGGGGTAATAGCTGCCGCTCAGGGTAGGCACCTGAGGCATGTGCTGCTGTGCCTGCTGCTGGGCAGCGTTAATGGCGCTGTTCACGCCGGAATCGTACTGCGGGGCGGCCTGCTGGGTCTGGGCCTGTGCGGGCTTTGCCGTCTGGGTCTGCTGACGCTGCTGGGCCATGAGCCGGTCCAGCTCAGCGGCCTGGCGGGCCTGCTCGGCGGCCATCTGCAGGTCGCTTTCGGTCAGGCCGTCACGCTTGAGCATCTGCTCCAGCACGTCGATGTCCGTGGTGATGTCCAGCATATCGTCCTTGTAGAGGTTCTGGAGCATCTTGCGGCAGCCGTTGTTCACAACGCCCAGGGCCGAGTCGATGCGCCGCTTGGCGTCCTGCGCCTCCTGCAGGGGAACGTTCCGCTCGTCAATCATCCGGTAGCTGCGCACCATCTTGAGGGTGGTGGGCAGGTAGTACTCCATGAATTTGCGGATCTGGCTGGCCTTGGAGGGGTCGGCATACACCGCCTGGAACACGGAGCCGCACATCTTTTCCAGGGTGTCCAGCTTGTCGGACAGGCTGGTGTCGGGGATCAGGTCGTTCTCCCGGCGGATTTCCTGGATCATCATCCGGCCACGGGCCAGAATGGAGTCCACCTCGGTGTTGCCGGTATCGCTCTTAAAGCGCTCCAGCACGTCCTGCTGACGCTTGCGCTCGGCCTCGGCGGCGGCCTCAGCCTCCTCGCGTTCCTGCTGCTCCCGCTGGGCCTTGGTGGTGGTGTCCAGCCCCTGGGCCATAATGCGGATCACGCTGCCGATGGCGGCACTCAGGCCAAGAAAAACCAGAAGCTTGATCAAGCCGCTGAACCCAAAGATGCCGGCCAGAATGAGAAATACCGTTCCGAAAGAAATGGCTCCGGCACCATTACCCGTTTTTTTCTTGTTCTTCTTAGCCACGTTACTGTTACTCCTTTTTTCTATGCTGGCTTATTTTTTCCATATTTCCCAGCAAGATGAATTATAGCATAATTCCCCTTGCAAGAAAAGAAGAATGGTATGAAAGCAGCTTTATGACGTCTGAAAGTTTTATGAAAATTTGGTGAGAAACTTACTGTTCCACCCAACCCCGGGCACGATCCACCGCCCGGTGCCAGCCGTAGAGGGCCAGATCCCGGTGATGCTGCTCCATTCGGGGGACGAAAGTCAGGTCAGGCTTGACCATGGAAGCGGCTTCTTCCTTGCTGGCAAACAGCCCCACGCCGATGCCGGCCAGCAGAGCCGCGCCCAGGGCGGTGGTTTCCAGCACCACAGGCCGAACCACGTTCACGCCCATGATATCCGCCTGGAACTGCATCATGAAGCTGTTGGCGCTGGCGCCGCCGTCCACGTTCATCTGCACGGGCTTCTCGCCGCCCCGGTCAGCCACCATGGCGCTGTAAAGGTCGTAGCTCTGGTAGCAGATGGCTTCCAGCGCCGCCCGGACGATGTGGGCCCGGTTGGTGCCACGAGTGATGCCCACGATGGTTCCCCGGCTGTACATATCCCAGTAAGGTGCGCCCAGGCCGGTGAAGGCGGGCACCAGGAACACGCCTGCGGTGTCCGGCACGCTGGCGGCCAGCTGCTCGCTTTCTGCCGCGGTGGAGATGAGCCGCATCTCGTCCCGGAGCCACTGGACGGTGGCGCCGCCCATGAACACGCTGCCCTCCAAAGCAAAGGTGGGCTTGCCGTTCAGCCGCCAGGCCATGGTGGTCAAGAGGCCGTTCTGACTTTCCACAGGGGTATCGCCGGTGTTCATGAGCATGAAGCAGCCGGTGCCGTAGGTGTTCTTCACCATGCCCGGCTCAAAGCAGGCCTGGCCAAACAGGGACGCATGCTGGTCGCCGGCCATGGCCGCCACAGGAATGGGCCGACCCAAGATCTCCGGCCGGAGCATGCCCACCACATGGGCGCTGTCCACCACTTCCGGCAGCACCTGACGGGGGATGTTCAGCATCCGGAGCAGTTCATCGTCCCAGGACTGGGTGTGCAGGTTGAACAGCATGGTGCGGCCCGCGTTGGTGGCGTCGGTCACATGGGGCCGGCCCTCCACCAGGTTCCAGCACAGGAAGGTATCCACCGTACCGAAGCAAAGTTCGCCCCGGGCGGCCCGCTCGTGCAGGTTCAGGGTATCCAGCAGGTACGCCAGCTTGGTGCCGCTGAAATAGGCGTCCGGCACCAGGCCGGTCTTCTGGCGGATGAGGTCGCTCTTGCCCGCCTGAATCAGCTTTTCCACGTAGGGAGCCGTCCGGCGGCACTGCCACACGATGGCGTTATGCACGCAGCGGCCGGTGTCCTTTTCCCAAAGCAAAGTGGTTTCCCGCTGGTTGGTGATGCCGATGGCCGCAATGTCCTGCACGTCCACGCCGCTGAGCTCCACGGCCTTGCGCAGGGCGGCCACCTGGGTGTTGAGGATGTCGTCCGGGTCATGCTCCACCCAGCCGGGCTGAGGATAATGCTGCTTGAACTCAATGGCATGGGAGGCAAGGGTTCGGCCATGCATGTCAAAGACGATGGCCCTGCTGGAGGTGGTTCCCTGGTCCAGCGCGATCAGGATATTCTTAGCCATAGTGCACCCTCCTTTGTTTATGCAAGAAACAGCGCTTCCTTCCGCTGATTCATCTCTTCTGCACGCTCGATGTACACGGAAACATTGGTGACGTTGGGGGCACGCTCAATGCGCAGCTCCCGGTCGGGGTAGACCCGCTTGGAGATAGCCCCCGCGCCCACGGCGATGACGGAGCCGGTTTCCTCCATCATGTCGATGTTGTAAAGGCAGGCGTTGCCGGGAGTGGCGTAGCCCACGTTCTGCTGCTGCCCGGCCATGTATTTCTGCCGGTAGAGGTAGTAGGGCTTCATGCCCAGCTGCTGGGCAGTCTCCTCCCCCATTTTCACCATGCGGGCGGTCATCTGGCCGTCCGGCAGGGGGAATTTTTCCAGGTTCAGACGGCTGGAACGCTTGATGGCCAGCGTATGCACCGTCAGGCTGTCCGGCTGAAGGGCCAGCACCTGCTCCATGGTGTGGCGGAACTCTGCGTCCGTCTCGCCGGGCAGACCGGCAATCACGTCCATGTTGATGTTGGTAAAGCCCATCTCCCGGGCCATCCGGAAAGCCTCCACCGTCTGGGCGGCGGTATGGTCCCGGCCGATGCGTTTGAGCGTTTCGTCGTTCATGGTCTGGGGGTTGATGCTGATGCGCTGCACGCCCAGCCGCATGAGGGTTTCCAGCTTGCCCCGGGTGATGGTGTCCGGGCGGCCCGCCTCCACGGTGTACTCGCAGGCCTCCGGGAACAGCTCCATGATCAGCTCCATCAGAGCGGCAAAGTCCTCTTCGTTGAGAGCGGTGGGGGTACCTCCGCCCACGTACACGGCCCGGAGCTTCAAGCCGGACTTGTCAAACAGCTGCCGTGCCCGGCGGATCTCCCCGTGCAGGGCGTTCAGATACGGGCCGATCAGCTTGCCCTTGCCCACGGCCTCGCCGGGGAAGGAGCAGTAAGCGCAGCGGGTGCGACAGAAGGGGATGGACACGTACAGGTCGGCCTCGTCAGGGCGGGGCTCCGGCAAGGTCTGCTGCACCTCCACGATGTCACGCAAAAGCTGCACCTTCTCGGCGGAAACGTCGAACTCCTCCTGCACCTTCCGGCAGGCGTCGTCCATGGAGAAACCCTCCGCCAGCTTTTCGTAAATCAGCCGGGTAGGCCGGATGCCGGTCAGGGAGCCCCAGGGGGGCTGGGCGCCGGTCAGCTGCTTGAGAAGGTCGTACAGGTTGACCTTGCTCATCCGCTTGATGTGCCGCTTGTCCACCAGTTCCTGCCGCTCTTCCTCCACCAAAGGCAAGGTATGCTGCTTTTCCAGCTGCACCCCGCCGATGTCAAACCGGCTCAGGCATTCCTGGCCATTTCGTTCAAAACTGTGGCGGATGCAAAGATCCCCCGGCTGAGCTGCATCATCCTCCGGGTTGACCAGAAAACTCTCGCTGCGGTAAAACAGCCGGATGACCTCGCACAGCTCGTTGCCGAGACTTTCCAGAGGCGTGAAGAGTATCACCCGTCCAACGTCTGTCATTTGCAATCTTCCTTCCGTTTATCTGCCTGCAAAGGTAGGGGCGCCGTGGCCCGGGTAGGCAAGTACCTTGGGCTCCAAAAACAGCAGTTTGCGCAGGCTCTGCTTCAGATCCTTGAAATTGCCGTCCCAGAAGTCGGTACGGCCATAGCCGCCCAGGAACAGGGTGTCGCCGGTGAAAATGCACTGATCCTTTTCCACCATGTAGCAGCAGCTGCCCTTGCTGTGGCCGGGAGTGTGCATCACCGTAACCTGGATGCCGCCCAGCTCCAGTTCCTGGCCGTCGGTCACCAGCTGGGGAACGGTGCTTGCCACCACGTCCCAATCCATAGAGTGGCTCTCGTTCTTCACCGGGTCGGTCAGTTTTTCTGCCTCCAGCTCGTGAATGTAGGCAGAAATGCCAAAATGCGCGCACACTTCATCCATCCCGCCGATGTGGTCAAAATGTCCATGGGTCAGCAGCACCGCAGCGGGCTTGCGCTCCCCCACCGCCCGGATGATGATCTCCGGGTCGTCGCCCGGGTCAACAATCAGCAGCTGATCCGTTTCCAGGTTCACCACCAGGTAGCAGTTTTCGTCCATGGTTCCCACTTTCACCGTTTCTACCTTGACCTGCATGCGTTCACGCTCCAATGATCAAAAAATCTTCCGGGAATCCAGCAGAATGGTCACCGGGCCGTCGTTGACAAGGCTCACCTTCATATCCGCCCCAAAGCGGCCCATTTCCACGTGGATACCCTCGCTGCGCCATGTCTGAACCAGCTTTTCGTACATGGGCACCGCCAGGTCAGGCCGGGCGGCGGTAATAAAGCTGGGCCTGCGGCCTCCCCGGGCGTCGCCGAAAAGGGTGAACTGGCTGATGGCAAGAATCTGGCCCTGCACATCCGCCAGGGAAAGGTTCATCTTGCCGTTTTCGTCCTCAAAAATCCGAAGGCCGGACACCTTCTTGGCGATGTAGTTGAGGTCCTCCTGGGTGTCCTCCACCTCCACGCCAATCAGCGCCATATAGCCTTTGCCAATCTGGCCGATGACCTCGCCATCCACCCGGACGGCGGCCTCCGATACCCGCTGAATCACACAGCGCATCTATTTCCTTCCTTTCTCAGGATGCAGAGCGGTAGACTTCCACAATGTCGCTGCGTTTGCGCAGCTGAACAAACATGCGGTCCAGCTGTTCCCTGCTCCTGACCTGCACCACCATGGTGATGACGCAGGTCTTTTTTCTTTCGTCCCGCTTGGCGCTGACCGCCACGATGGGGATGTTCATATTGCCGATGCACATGGCCAGCTCGCCCAGAAGGCTCACGTGGTCGTATGCAATGATGTTGACGGACGCGTTGAAGGATTCGCTGGCCTCAGTGTTGGCCCAGCTGACCTCCACCATCCGCTCCTGCTCCGCAGAGTTGTTGGCGTTGGGGCAGTCCGTCTTGTGGACGGTCACGCCTCTGCCGCGGGTGATATAGCCGATGATCTCATCGCCGGGAACGGGGTTGCAGCAGCGGGCAAAACGAACCAGCATGCCGCTTTCGCCCTTCACGTACACGCCGTGGGAGGGCTTACCCAGCTGTTTCTGGATATCCTCCCGGCTGACCTCCTGCACCTTGGGCATGGTCTGGCTTTCCGCCTTGCGCTGCTCTTCCAGCAGGCGGCTGACCACGTACACGCTGGCAATGCCGCCATAACCCACCGCGCCGTAAATATCCTCCAATTCCGCGAAGGCGTAGCGCTTGAGGATGCCCTCGTAGTACTCCGGCTTGGTCAGGGCGTAAAGATCCACGCCGCGGCGCTTGGCTTCTTTTTCCAGCATATCCCGGCCCCGGATCACATTCTCGCCACGCAGTTCCCGCTTCAAAAACTGGCGGATCTTGGCCTTGGCCTGCTGGGTCTTGGCCATCTTGAGCCAGTCCATGCTGGGGCCCTTGGAGGCCGCAGAGGTGATGACCTCCACCCGGTCGCCGGTTTGGAGCTCCGTGTCCAAAGTAACGATGCGCCCGTTGATCTTGGCGCCGGTGCAGCGGTTGCCCACGTCGGAGTGGATGCGATAGGCAAAGTCGATGGGCGTTGCGCCGCGCTGCATGGAAATGATGTCGCCCTTGGGGGTAAAGAGCAGCACTTCCTCGCTGAAGAGGTCGGTTTTCAGGCTGTCGATAAACTCCTGGCTGTCCCGGGTGTCGCCCTGCCAATCCAGAATCTGCCGCAGCCAGTACAGCTTGGAGTCCAGAGAGCCGTCGCTGCCGCCTTCCTTGTAGCGCCAGTGGGCCGCCACGCCAAACTCCGCAATGCGGTGCATCTCCCAGGTGCGGATCTGAATTTCAAAGGGGAAGGGAATCTTCCGGCCGCCGATGACGGTGGTATGAAGGCTCTGGTACATGTTGCCCTTGGGCACGCTGATGTAGTCCTTGAACCGGCCGGGGATCTGGTTCCACAACACGTGGACGATGCCCAGCACCGTGTAGCAGTCCTGCACCGAGTCCACCAGCACGCGCACGGCGATCAGGTCGTAGATCTGGTCGAAGGTCTTGCCCTGGCCGTGCATCTTTTTGTAGATGGAATACAGGTGCTTGGGCCGGCCGTCGATCTCGTACTTGATGTTCTGCTGATCCAGCTTGTCGCTGAGCTGGGAGATGACCATGCGGATGCTTTCTTCCCGCTCGCTTCTGCGCAGGCCCACCTTCTGGGCGATCTCGTGGAACGCGGGCGGGTCGATGTACTTGAAGCTCAGGTCTTCCAATTCGCTCTTGATGGAGTTGATGCCCAGGCGGTGGGCCAGAGGGGCGTAAATGTCCAGGGTTTCATGGGCGATGGCCTTCTGCCGCTCCTCCGGCTGAAAGCGGAGGGTGCGCATGTTGTGCAGCCGGTCCGCCAGCTTGATGACCACCACGCGGATGTCCTTGCTCATGGCCAGGATCATCTTGCGCAGGCTTTCCGCTTTCTGTTCTTCCCGGTTGGTAAAGTCCAGTTTGTCCAGCTTGGTCACGCCATCCACCAGCTGGGCCACCTCTTCGCCAAACTCCTGGCGGATGGTGTCCAGGGTGATGTCCGGGCAGTCCTCCACGGTGTCGTGCAGGAAGCCGGCGGCCACCGTGGGCGCGTCAATCATCAGGTCGGTCAGGATGCTGGCCACGGAAACCGGGTGGATAAAATAAGGCTCGCCGCTTTTGCGCACCTGTCCGCTATGAGCCTGCTCCGCAAACTCATAGGCCTTCTTCACCAGAAGATAGCTGTCGCCGGGATGATGCTTCTGCATCCGCGCCAGCATTTTTTCCAAAGGCATGCATTCGTTCGTGATATAGGTCAGCAAATCGGGTCACCTCATTCCAGATGGCTCAAGTGTCTTTCATGGAACCGTCCGCGCCAACAATGCAAACGATTCTAAAGTAACATTATATCATTTTCCCCGGGAAATGAACAGTATTTCTTATGCACAGCAAGGAAAAGAACAATTTTTGCAAAATGAAAAACTGCCCCATGCATCGCATAAGGCAATTTTTCAGAAAAGACTTGCTTATTTGGCGGAAATGGTATCGCGGATGTGGTTGAACACGTTCAAGTAGTCCTCCCGATATTCCAGCGGATAAGCCACTTCCAGGCCGTAGAGGCGGTTGTTCAGGCAGGCGTAGAGGATGCGTCCACCCACCTTGACGCCGTTGGCCAAAGTGCCGGAATAGTTGGCATAGATGCCGTTGGCCCCCAGCAGATGGCGCTTGGCGGTCAGGCTGGGATCCCACTCCACAAAGTTCAGGGAGCCGATGGCCTTCAGGCGGTCGGTGACCTGCTTCTTCAGATCCCTCTCGCTGTAATCGTTGTTGACGGGGATGGCGGACAGGGTCAGGGTGCACTGGTAGCCGTCATGCATATCGGTTTCCGGCTCGGTCAGCACAAAAACGTCGGTCAGGGTGTTGTCCACCAGCCAGCCGCTGGGGGCCTCGAAGGTCAGGCCCAGGCTGCCCGCGCTGTACTCCACATTAGCAAAGCTCAGCTCCGCACGAGGCGTGGGAGAAGGCATGTCGATGGGCACCAGCGGAATGGGCGTGCTGCCCGCATAGGGGTAGACGGTGGCGTCAGCAGAGGCAGCGTAATTGCTGCTGTTATCCGTGTAGCTGTCGTCCGCAAAGGGATCCACGTAGTTTTCCTCGCTGAGGGCGTCCTCAGCGGTGAAGTCCACCACGTCATAAGGGTTGTCGGAAAAAACGCTGGTGCTCTCGTCCACCACGGGTTCCGGATCGGGTTCGGGGGTGGGAGCATCGGTAACGGTGACCGGGCCCAGATACTGGGTGGTCTCAGGGAACGCCATCTTCTCGTCCGGGCGTTCGCTGGAGCAGCCGGTCAGCACAAGGAGCATCATCATCAGGCAAAGGATCAGCATCCATTGACGTTTCATGCATTCATCCTCCAATCAGGGTTTCCTTCATAAAACGAATTGCGAAGAGAATTTCTTCACATTGTCACGTAATTGTAACATTTGCCGGTGCATCCGTCAAGGATTCCCGCTGTTTTCCCCTTCCAGCTCGCTATATTTTACATGATAGAGCCGCCGATCCAGGGACCAGATCTTCTCGCTGAACACGCCGGGCTTCAATTTGGCGATGGCGCCCTGCATCTCGTTCATACGGGCGTCCAGGAGGTCGACCCAGTGCAGGGCCTCCGCCTCCGGGAACATGGGCTTGCGGGGGCTGCCGAACTCGGCCTCGCCGTGATGGCTGAGCATCATGTGCTGGAGCATCAGCACGGCCTCGCCGGACAGGCCCAGCCGGTTGGCGGCCTCCTGAATGCGGGTCACGCCCAGTACCAGGTGGCCAAGCAGCAGGCCTTCCGTGCTGTAATCCTTCACCACGCCCATGTCGCTGGAATCCAGCTCCTCGGTTTTGCAAAGGTCGTGAAGGATCACGCCCGCAAACAGCAGATCCTGGTTCAGGAAGGGATACTGCTGCACAATCAGCTTGGCCAGCCGGAGCATGCCGCTGGTGTGATGCAGCAGGCCCGCCCGTTCCGCGTGGTGGATCTTCTGGGCGGCGGGGTAATACAGTAGCTTTTCCTCATACCGGGAAAGCAGATCCAGGGTGATGAGCCGCAAAGTCTCGTTGCCGATGTTCTGGGCGGTCTTTTTCAGCTCCGCGAACATGTCCTCCGGCTTTTCCGGGGCGCAGGGAGCCAGCAGGGAAAGATCCACCGGATCGCTGTCCTCCGCGTTGCGGATGCGCTCCACACGAAGCTGCAGCCGGCCGTTGTATTCCAGGGTGGTGCCCCGCACCTTGATCACGGTGCCGGGCACGGGGCAGGGCACGTTGCCGTCCCAGACCTTGGCGTTGACCTCGCCGGTCTTGTCCGTCAGGTTCAGGTCAAGATATTTTGCGCCGTTGCCGCCGGTACGCTGGTCTGCGGTGCGCACCAGCAGAAAGCCTTCAAATCTCTGTTCTTTTTCCAACTGGCAAATGGGTAGCTGGGCCATAGTTTCTCCCCTGTTTCCTTATTCTGCATACTGGGCCACCAAGGTATCCGGCTTGTTGGTATAACGGGCAAACTCCGCCTGCCACTCCACATGCACGGTGCCGATGGGGCCGTTTCTCTGTTTTGCTACGATGATCTCGCCCTCGTTATCGTCGGGCTTGGGGCCGTCCTCCGGGCCGCCTGCCTGGGCATAGTAGCCCTCGCGGTGCAGGAACATGACCACGTCGGCGTCCTGCTCAATGCTACCGGAATCGCGCAGGTCGCTGAGCAAGGGCCGCTTGTTGTCACGGGCGGACGGTGCGCGGCTGAGCTGGGCGCAGGCCAGCACGGGAATTTTCAGTTCCAGGGCGATGGACTTGAGCTGGCGGCTGATTTCGCTGACCTCCAGCTGGCGGTTTTCCACCCGCCGGTCAGTGGACATGAGGCCCAGGTAGTCGATGACGATCAGATCCAGGCCCTGTTCCATCATGAGGCGGCGGCAGCGGCTGCGCAGCTGGGAGGGCGACAGGCCGGAGCTATCGTCCACGTAGATGCGGCAGGAGGACAGCTCGTTGATGCTGTCACCCAGCTTGACCCACTCTTCGTCGGACAGCATGCCGTTGCGGACTCGCTGCATGTTGACGCCGGCCTCGGAGCAGAGCAGACGCATGCCGATCTGTTCCGCAGGCATTTCCAGGCTGAAAATGGCCACGCAGCGCTTTCCTTTGGTGGCCGCAAACTGGGCCACACCCAGCGCCATGGAGGTTTTACCCATGGCAGGGCGGGCGCCCACCAGAACCAGCTCGCCGCCGTGAAGGCCGGTGAGCATCCGGTCCAGGTCGTAAAGGCCGGTGGGCACGCCGGCCAGGCGGCCCTTGAGCAGGCTCTGCTGCTCGATGCGGTCAAAGGTGGAAAGCAGCACCTTCTGCAGGGGCATCAGGGTCTGAGAACCGCTGCGGCGCATGACGATATCGAAAATCTGCCGTTCTGCATTGCGCAGTACGTCGGGCAGAGGATCGGCCTGGGCGTAGCACTGCTGGCTGATCTGCTGGGATGCGGAAATCAGCTTGCGCAGGGTGGATTTCTCCTGCACGATGTCGATATAGGTGCGGGTATTGGCCGTGGTGGGCACAAAGCGGATGGCTTCCAGCAGGTACGCCGCGCCGCCCACGCTGTCCAGCGTTCCACGGCGGGAAAGCTCGTTCCCCAGGGTCATCATATCAATGGGGCTGCCGGAAATATGCAATTCCCGCATGGCGGAGAATATTTCCTTGTGCTCGCCGGAGTAAAAATCGTCCGCCGCAAGGGTTTCAAACGCCAGCGTGGCCGCGCCTGCGTCCTGCAGAATCGCGCCGATCACCGACCTCTCCGCCTCGATGCTGTTTGGCGGAATGGCCGTCAGCATTGGCTGCTGTTGCTCCATGGATGACCCCTCCCCTCTTGTTTTTGGTGTGTGAGCTTACTTGCTCATGGCCTCCACGCGAACCTTCATGTTGGCCTTGATGCCGTTGTACACGGACACCACCACGGGATATTCGCCGGTCTGGCGGATGGTTTCGCAATCCAGCTTGCGCTTGTCAATCTCAGCGCCATGCTGGGCTTTCAGCGCGTCGGCAATTTCCTGGTTGGTAATGCTGCCGTAGAGACGGCCCTTATCGCCGCACTTCACCTTCAGCTCAATGACCTTGCCCTTCAGGCTTTCGGCCAGCTTCTGGGCTTCCTCGCGGCGCTCCTGCTCCAGCCGGGCCTCGTTGGCGCGCTTGCGCTCAATCTCCTTCACCGCGCCGGGAGTGGCCTCCACGGCCCACTTGCGGGGGAAGAGGAAGTTGCGGGCATAGCCGTCGGAAATGTTGAGAATATCGTCCTTCTTACCGGTACCCTTCACGTCGCAGAGCAAAATAACTTTCATTTTTGTTCCTCCTTATCCATGAGATTACGAATAACAAAGTATGGTTCCGCCGCCACCATCAGCCACAGGATGTCCGGCAGAAACAGCCAGAAAACCGCCGCCAGAATGCCTTGCCAGACGGCGGGGGTCTCCCGCTTGATGGACAGCATCCGGAGCATGGCCGCCGCGCCTGCCAGGGTGATGATGTGGTTGACAAACTGAGCAATCATCAGCAGCACGGTGGACAGAGCGCCCGATATGAACACCGCAGGGATCAGCGTTGCAAAGTGGATCACGGCCAGGATCATAAAGTCCTTCTGAGGCAAAGCCAGGCGGGAAAAGCCGGGAGGATTCACCACCACAACCTTCTTGTCCTTGTACTTTTCCTCCACCACCATGAAGCGGCCGGCGTGCTTCTGCACCCTGAGCAGCGTAAACAGGGAGCCCGCCAGAATCATGCGGGAAATCCAGTCCGGAAAGCCTGTGGTAAGAACGTTTTCCGCCTCCACCGCAAAGGAGCGGTACAGCTGCTCCCTGGTTTCCGGGCCGATAGCTGCAAGGCCGTCCTGGGCCGATTTCAAGCCCTCCGGCATGGAGATGTATCCTGTTTCCGCCAGGCGGACGACCAGCATATCGCCATGGGATATGCCCTGAAGCCAGGCCGTCAGTTCCTGCTGCAGGTACTGAAACACCGTCTGGGGCTGAGCTTTGCTGTGCAGCCAGATGATCAGCGCCACCATGCCGAACAGGTAAGCCATCAGGTATTTGGGGTGATGCTTGATGGAAAAGCCTGACGGCTCCTTCAATAGCACCAGGGTCACCAGAGGGGCCGCAGCTGTGGCCCCCAGGATGATCACCGTCAGCAAAAGGTCGCCGGATTGGGCATAGGCGGCAATTCCGGCCACCGCCGCGCTGATGGCCATCAGCAGGTCAGGATTGTCGTCCGAAGCCATGAGCGGACAAACCACCAGCGGCATCAGGAAAGGCGTTACGAAGAACGCGCCTGGGACAAACAGGGTCGCAAGGAAAAGCAGCGCAGCAACCGCCAGCATCATGCCGGTTTTCTGCTTTGATGGCCGAAGGCGGATGGTTTTCAATGGGGCTGCTTCCTTTCCACGCCGTCTTTTCGCTGTGGCGTACCCTAAATTATAACAAATCAGCCGCTTTCCGTCAATGTAGCCCCTGTGAAAAACGCCGCTGCACCCTACCGCCTACGGTGGATGCAGCAGCGTTTTTTTCTGCGAAGATGGTTTATTTGGTGTCCTTGATCATCCGGCGGATGTCGTCCAGGACGCTGGCCAGGCTGGGAGACTGCTTGATCGATTCTTCCACCTTGTTGATGGAGGACATGACGGTGGTGTGATGCCGTCCGCCAAAGGCCTCGCCGATCTTGGTCAGGCTCAGGGCCAGCATCTCCTGGGTCAGATACATGGCAATCTGCCGGGGCACGGAAATATCGTGGCTGCGGCGGGGGCTTTTCAGGTCGTCCACCTGCACGCCGTAGTAGGACGCTACCGCCTCCTGGATAGCCTCGCAGGTGATGCGGCGGGTCTCGCTGTGGTTGAACAGTTCCCGGAGGGCGTCCCGGGCCAGCTGCATATCAATGGGCCGACGGGCCAGCGCGCTGTATGCGGTCAGCCGGGTCAGGCTGCCTTCCAGCTCGCGGACGTTGGTGTCGATCTTCTCGGCGATCAGCTCCAGGATATCATCGCTGACGATGATCCGCTCAAACTCCGCCTTCTTGCGCAGGATGGCCAGGCGGGTCTCGAAATCGGGCCGCTGGATGTCCGCCAGGAGGCCGCCCTCAAAGTGGCTGCACAGGCGTTCTTCCAGACGCTGGATCTCCTTGGGGGGCTTGTCGCTGGTCATGACAATCTGCTTTCCGGCCTCCCGCAGGTGGTTGAAGGTATGGAAGAACTCCTCCTGGGTGCTCTGCTTGCCGGCGATGAACTGAATATCGTCCACCAAAAGGATGTCAGCATTGCGGAACTTGTCCCGGAATTCCTGGGTCTGGTTGGCTTTCATGGCGCCGATGAGCTGGTTGGTAAAGTCCTCGCTGGTGATGTAGACGATGTTCATCTCCGGATAAAGCTCATGGGCGTAGTGGCCGATGGCGTGCATCAGGTGGGTCTTGCCCAGGCCCACGCCGCCGTAGATGAACAGCGGGTTGTAGGCCTTGGCAGGCACCTCGGCCACAGCCAGGGACACCGCATGGGCAAAGCGGTTGCCCGCGCCCACAACGAAGGTGTCAAAGTTATACTTGGGGTTCAGCTGGGCCAGGGTGTTGCCGTTGACGGTGGCCTCCAGCTCCCGCACACGGCTGACCAGCGCGCCCTCGCAGAGGATTTCCAGCTTCAGGGCCCGTCCGGATGCAGTGTTGACGGCGTTCTGGATCTGGTTGGTAAAGCGGGATACACCCATTTCGAGCATGAGGGAATTGAGGCACTCCAGAATCAGAGTGTCTCCAATCAGGCTATAAGGCTTCAACGTATCGTGAATCCATGTTTCGTAGCTTACGCGGACCATTTCTTTTTCCAAAATGGCGCAAGCGTCCGCCCAAATGCTGGTTGCATCCATGCTTTGTTCCCGACCTTTACTGTATATTATGCAAAACTTTTGTGGAGAAATAACGTCGTCTGTAAAGCGGCAGAGGCGCCGCAGAATGTGGAAAACTTCAGCGGCCCATTTCTTGCCGCAAGAAACAGCTGATTTATCATACCAGAAAACCTCGTATTTTGGCAAGTGTTTTCGTTTTTTTCGCCGATGCATACCGATAGTGGAAAGAGGAAACTAACTTCCCTAAATCTTGTGGAGGGCAATTTTTTATCCACAATTGCTTGGGTTTGAAGTGCATATTTATTCTGTGTTATTCTTATTTTTATACATTTTGAACAAAAGATTACCACATCGATACACTTTCTTCATTTTTGACAAGGAATTATGACAAATGATGTAGAATTGTAACTTGATAGGTTTTTGTTTATAGGGAAGGAGGAGGCGCCATGGCTATACCCATCAGCCGCATGGAGCTGGAATATGCTCTCAGGCCTTGGCTGGGCTCGCTTTTCCTCAGCTCCAACCCTATGCTGGACCACCTGACCCAGCTCATCAGCGCCTACGCCCCCTACAAGCAGACCCTGGAGGATCTCAGGGACGAGGTGGAAAGCTTCCTGGTGACCAACATCAGCCGCCACACCCGGGGCAGCATGCAGATCCTGACCGATCAGTACAAAACCGTCCGCCTCAACGCCGGCAACATCCGCTGGATCACGGACGACGTGATGGGCGTGCTCTTTGACAAGCTGACCCCCTTTTCCGCCAACTTCATCAAACTGAACGATTACAGCCTCCGGGTGCAGAGCCTGTCCGCCCTGAAGGTGCTGTACCTGAAATACAACTCCTTCTATTCCCCGGAGGAGCTGAATACAATGATAACCTTCATCAAACGCACGTACCACCCGGACAAATACCGGGACTGGCTTAAGGAGTAACCATGGAACAGCAAACACTTTGGAGCAGCCTCTCCGGCCACGAGACTCAGCCCCCTCTGGCGGACCGGATGCGTCCCCGCAATCTGGACGAGTTTCTGGGCCAGGATCATCTGCTGGCACAGGGCCGCCTCCTGCGCCGGGCCATCCAGGCCGACCGGCTGCAAAGCAGCATTTTCTGGGGCCCTCCCGGCTGCGGAAAAACCACGCTGGCTTCCATTGTGGCCCGCATGACGGACAGCGCCTTTTACAAGCTGAACGCCGTCACCAGCGGCGTGGCCGACGTGCGCCAGGTGCTCAAGGAAGCGGAAGACCGCCGTACCCGCTACGGCCAGAGCTCCTACCTGCTTTTGGACGAGTGCCATCGCTGGTCCAAGGCCCAGAGCGACAGCATCCTTCCCGCCATCGAATCGGGCCTGATCCGGTTCATCGGCTCCACCACGGAAAACCCCATGGTCAGCATGACCCCCGCTATCGTCAGCCGGTGCCGGGTGTTCCAGTTCCATCCCCTGACCCGGGCCGACGTGGTCAAAGCCCTGGAAGCCGCCCTCCGGGACAAGGAGCGGGGCTACGGCTTAGACGACGTCCGCTGCGAGGAAGGCGCGCTGGAGTACATTGCCGGAGTTGCGGGGGGCGATGTGCGCACCGCCCTTGGCGCGCTGGAGCTGGCCTACCTGACCACCCCGGAAGAGCCCGACCCCACCACCGGCGAGCTGTATCGCCCCATTACCCTTGAAACCGCCCAGGAAAGCGTCCAGAAGCCCATGCTCAAGCTGGACGAGGACATGTACTATGACATGCTTTCCGCCTTCATCAAAAGCATGCGGGGCAGCGATCCGGACGCAGCCCTGCTCTGGTTCAGCCGGATGCTGTACGCCGGGGTGGATCCCAAGCTGATCGTCCGGCGGCTCATCGTCCACGCCAGCGAGGACGTGGGTCTGGCCGACCCCACCGCCATGCTGCAGGCCTCTGCGGCCGCCACGGCCCTGGAGTTCGTCGGCATGCCCGAAGCCCGGATCCCCATCGCCCAGGCCATTATTGCCGTCAGCATGGCGGAGAAGAGCAACTCCGTCTGCGCCGCCGTGGACGCCGCCCGGGCCGACGCGGAAAAGGGCAATTTCAGCCCGGTGCCCGTGTACCTCCGGGATCAGAGCTACTCCATCCCCCACGCCAACACCCCGGGCTACCGCTATCCCCATGATTATCCCGATCACTTTGTGCGCCAGACCTACATGCCCCAGGGCTACGAGCGCACCGTGTACTACCACCCCACCGATCAGGGCCACGAAGCCAAGCTGAAGGCCCGCCACCAAAGACGTTACGGAGCAAACCATGAGAAGACGAGAAGCTAACCCCTCCCTGGAGAAAACCGCAGTATACGCCATCGTTGTCAACGCCATTCAGATGGTGGCGCTGCTGATTTTCGTGCTTTACGTCTGCCTGATGGACCTGACCGTGTTCAACCTTTACGCCCTCCGGGTCATTGCCATCGTGGGGGCCATCATGGCCGGATGGGGCGCGTTCATTGACATCCAGGACGCATTGCGGACCCGCAAGCGTGTCAGAACCATCAGCGAGCTGAAGACCGTCAACAACCAGATGAACGCCCTGAACCTGAAGCTGCGCGAGCAGCGGCACGACTTCCTCAACCACCTGCAGGTGGTGTACAGCCTTTTGGAAATGCAGGAATACCAGGACGCCACGGAATATCTGGAGACGGTTTACACCCAGCTGCATTCCGTGTCCAAGGTGCTGCGCACCAAGCTGACCGCCTTCAACGCCTTGCTCCAGGCCAAAAATGCGGACTGCGAGCAAAAAAACATCCACTTTGAGATGGACATCCGCAGCACCCTGGAAGACCTGGCCGCCCCCTCCTGGGAGCTGTGCTGCATCATCGGCAATCTGCTGGACAACGCCATCGACGCTGCCAGCGAGGCCGATAACCCCACCATTCTCTTCACCGTTGTCGAGAGTCTGCGGGCCTGCGAGTTCCGCATCTCCAACAACGGCCCCCTCATCCCCGAGGAGATGCGGGAAAGTATCTTTGAGGCCGGTGTCTCCACCAAGGGCGAGGGTCACGGCATGGGGCTGAACATCGTCCGGCAGCGCCTTGCGGAGCTGGGCGGCGTCATCACCCTGATTTCCGACGACGACAAAACCACCTTTTCCGTTTTGCTGCCCAGGAAGACGGCGGGAAGGTAACGGGGGTGTACTTTTCTTCTGGGTCAGAAGAAAAGTACCAAAAGAAGACCGCTAAATATAAGCAGCTCTGCGCGTGATTTAGCAATGCGCAGAGCTGCTTTTTTATTTGGTTTTTTGGGCGACCAGTTTGTTCATGGCATGGCAGTGCCTGATGCCGTTTTCGTGCTGGTCAGTAAATTGGCGGCTTTCAAACATCACCGTTTCCCAGCCCTGATAGTAGTCCCGGATCTCGCCCTCCCGGAACACGCCCACCATCACTTCCCGCAAATCCTCAGGCACGGGCTGGGCGTCCGTGAACAGGGCGATAATGTGATATCCGCCCGGATTTGTCCACTTTTTCAGGAGCCGAATGATCTCCGGCTGCTTCTCTCTTGCGATGAACTGCAGCACGCCGTGGATGATGATCAGGTCATACCCCTCGCGATAGTCAAAATCCAGCACATCGCACACGGCGGTGCGGATGGGGAGCTGGTTCTCGTCCCGGATTTCATTCAGCTTCCGGATGCCGTTTTCGGAGATGTCAAACGCATCCACCTGAAAGCCCAGCCCCGCCAGATACAGCGCGTGCCGACCATCTCCGCAGCCAACGTCCAGCACCCTTGCGCCTTCCGGCAACCGGGGGACGATGTCCACCACTTCCTGGCTAGGGTTGCCAAAGGTGGAGCGATTTTTGTTCAGATATTCCTGTTCCCAAAAGGGTTTCATGGCCATCCCCCTTACTTTGTTTCCCGGCGCACCCGGTCAAGGATCTTCATGTACTCCTGGGGCGGCTCCGCCACAAAACTGAGCCTTTCCCCGGTTCGGGGATGGTCGAAGCTGAGCTTCCAGGCATGGAGCATCAGCCGGGAGGCCTTGATGCCGTTTTTCGCGCCGTAGATGGGGTCGCCCGCCACCGGGTGGTGGATGTACTGCATATGCACGCGGATCTGGTGGGTGCGGCCGGTGAGGATGTGCACTTCCAGAAGCGCGCCGTTTTTCAGCCGCTCCAGCACCTTCCACTCGGTGAACGCTTCCCGGCCCTCCGGATCCACCGCCATTTTCTTGCGATCCTTTTTGGAACGGGCGATGGGTTCCGCCACCAGGCCCGCTTCCTCCTTCAGGTTGCCGTCCACCAAAGCCAGGTAACGCTTGTCCATGGTGCGCTCCTTCAGCTGACGGCTCAGGCTTTCGTGGGCCAGGTCGTTCTTGGCGATCATGAGCAGGCCGCTGGTGTCCTTGTCCAGCCGGTGAACGATGCCAGGCCGCTTCACCCCGCCGATGCCGCTCAGATCCTCCATGGCGTAAAGCAGGGCGTTGACCAAAGTGCCGCTTTCGTTGCCCGGCGCGGGATGCACCACCATGCCCCAGGGCTTGACCACCACGGCCACGTCCTCGTCCTCGTAGAGGATGTCCAGGGGGATATCCTCCTTCTCCACGGTCAATTCCACCGGGTCAGGCACGGTGATCTCCACCAGGTCGCCCGCTTGCACCTTGAAGCTGGTTTTGGCCCGGGCGACGCCGTTCACGGCACATTGCCCGGCTTCGATCCACTTGGCGGCCTGGGAGCGGCTGCAATCCGCCATGGCCGATACGGCCACGTCCAGCCGCTGGTCATCCTCCGCTGTTTTGCTGATCTTTTGCAACTTTCTCTCTCCAATCCTGGGGCCTGAACAGCAGGCTCGCCATTAGCAGAACCACCCCGGCGCAGATGGCGATGTCCGCTACATTGCAGATAAACCAGGGCAGAAACGGGAAGTAGATCATGTCCGTGACTGCGCCGCTGATCAGCCGCTCTGCAAAATTGCCGATGAAGCCGCCCAGCACCAGGCCCACCACCACGCGCATGTAGCGGGTGGGCTCGTAGCGGCGCAGCTGATACCAGGCCACAATGTTCACCACCACCGGCAGCAGCAGCGACGCAAACCGGTTCCCCGCAAGGAATCCCAGCGCCATGCCGCTGTTGTGCAACAGCCTCAGTTCCAGCAGGTGCGGGATGACCGTCACCGTTTCTGTCAGGCAGCTTGACGCCAGCAGTTTGGTCAGCCAGTCGATGACTGCAACTACCGCCGCCACAAGGATCATCAGCAGAGTCATGCTCTGTCCCCTTTCGTCAGTCAGGCCGGATGGCCTCCATAATATAGGCAAGGATATCGCCGATGAGCGGAAGATTCCGCTTGGCCAGATCCTGCAAAATCCACACAAGCAACGCGCCCAGCACGGAAAAACCGATGGCCATGCCCACGCCCCGGGCAATGCCGCCCCAGAAGTTGCTCCAGAACATCCGCTTGCGGTCGTCCACATAGCGGACGTAGTCGGCCAGCCGGAGCCGTTCCATGGAGGCTGTCCACCTGTCCAGCTGGGATAGCAGAAAGCCGATCTTCTCCGTTTCTTCAGCAGGGATATCAGGTGTGTGCAGCGGGTCGGCCCCGGGCATTTTGGCCCGGTCCTCGCTGTCCACTGCTGCTGCTTTCGTTTCCGGCGCGTGCCACTGCGCTGCCATGGCGTTCACCCCCATGACAGTATGGCCGCATGCATATTCCATTATAGCGGATTTGCCGTTTTCGTCAATCAAAGCGGGCCAATTTGCCCAAAATACAAGAAGAACCACTGCAAAAGCAATGGTTCTTCTTTTCAGGTTCCCCTGTGTCTCAAGATCAGATGATCTCGATCAGGCACATTTCAGCGGCGTCACCGCGGCGGGGTCCCAGCTTGTAAATGCGGGTGTAACCACCGGCGCACTTCTTTTCTTCGTTGCGCTTCTTGAACTTGGGGCCGTACTCACGGAACAGCTTCTCAACCACAGGATACTTAACATCCTTGGTGCGCTCTTTCCAGTCTTCCTTGTCCTCGTCCTTGCGCTTGAGATCCGGGATCTCGTACAGGTAGCTCATGATGATGCGGCGAGCGTGCAGCTTGCTGGGAGCATCGTTCACAGTTTCGATGGTCATGAGCTGGCCCTTATCGTTATGGGTTTCCTTGGTGGTGGCGATGGTGTTATCGCACTCATTCACGGCCAGGGTGATCAAGCGCTCGGCGACCCGACGGACTTCCTTGGCGCGAGCCTCGGTGGTCTCGATGCGGCCATACCAGATCAGATTGGTGACCTGATTGCGCAGCAGCGCCTTACGCTGATCAGCAGTGCGGCCCAATTTGCGTTGTGCCATGGTCTGTATCCTCCTGCATGTTCATCAAAGGGTGTTAGTCGTCGCTGGGACGCAGGCCGAGGCCCAGGGCCTCCAGCTTCTGCTCCACTTCCTCCAGGCTCTTGCGGCCCAGATTGCGAACCTTCATCATATCTTCCTGATTGCGCTGAACCAGCTCGGCGATGGTGTTGATGCCAGCACGCTTCAAGCAGTTGTAAGCGCGGACGCTCAAATCCAGCTCCTCGATGGTCATTTCGAGAACCTTTTCCTTCTTGTCGTCTTCCTGATCGGTGAAGGCGATGGTGGTCACCTGCTCGGTCAGGCCAACGAAGAGGCTCAGGTGCTCGGTAAGAATCTTCGCTGCAAGGCTGATGGCCTCGTCAGGCTGCACGCTGCCGTCGGTCCACACTTCCAGGGTCAGCTTATCGTAGTCGGTAATCTGGCCAACGCGGGTGTCGGTAACGGAGTAGTTCACCTTGCGGATAGGAGTGAAGATGGAGTCGATCGGGATTACTCCGATGGGCATGCCGGCATACTTGTTCTTGTCTGCGCTCACATAGCCGCGACCGGTGTCCATGGTCAGGGTCATCTCAAGGTGTGCATCCTCATTGAGGGTAGCAATATGGGCGTCAGGGTTTACGAATTCCAGTTCATCGTCCACGACGATATCCTTGGCGGTCACTTCGCAGGGGCCCTTGATGTCCAGCGTGACGGTCTTCATCTGATCGGAGTAGATCTTGGCGGAGAGCGCCTTGAGGTTCAGGATGATCTCGCTCACGTCCTCGGTCACACCGGGGACGGTGGAGAACTCATGCTGAATGCCTTCGATTTTGATGGTGGTCACGGCTGCGCCCGGCAGAGAGCTAAGCAGCACACGGCGCAGGGCGTTGCCCAGGGTGTTGCCGAAGCCACGCTCCAGGGGTTCGATCACGAACTTGCCGTACGCATTGTCCTGACTGAGTTCTGCACATTCGATGCGTGCTTTTTCGATTTCGATCATTCGTTTTACCCTCCTGTTTCACAAATGGTTGAGGGAGTAAAGCCTCACGATTAACGAGAGTAGAACTCGACGATCATGTTTTCCTGCACATTGATGTCAACGTCTTCACGGTTGGGCAGAGCGCTGACGGTGGCAGTCAGGTTGGCGGCGTCCACGGTCAGCCACTGGGGGATGACGCGGGTGATGCCTTCCTTCACAACCTGGAAGTGAGCCATATCCTTGCGGGTGGCGCGGACGGAGATCACGTCGCCAGCCTTGCAGGAATAGGAAGGAATGTCGACCTTCTTGCCGTTAACGGTGATCAGGCCGTGGCACACGAACTGGCGGGCCTGGGGACGGCTGTCAGCCAGACCGCTGCGGTACACAACGTTGTCCAGGCGCTGTTCAAGCAGCTGGAGCAGGTTTTCGCCGGTGATGCCCTTCATGTGGGTAGCGCGGTCGAAGGTGCGCTTGAACTGGCCTTCCATCAGGCCGTAGCAGCGGCGAGCCTTCTGCTTTTCACGAAGCTGCAGGCCGTATTCAGAAGCCTTGCGCTGACGAGCCTGGCCGTGCTGACCCGGAGGGGTAGGACGGTTAGCAACCGCGCACTTGGTGGAGAAGCACTTCTCGCCCTTCAGGAAGAGCTTGGTGCCCTCGCGGCGGCACATACGGCATACGGAATCAGTATATCTTGCCATTTTAATTGTACCTCCTCGAATTACACTCTTCTACGCTTGGGCGGACGGCATCCGTTGTGCGGAATGGGTGTAACGTCTTTGATCATGTTCACTTCCAGACCGGCAGCCTGCAGAGAGCGGATAGCTGCTTCACGTCCGGAACCGGGGCCCTTCACATAAACCTCAACGGTCTTCAGGCCGAATTCCATAGCGGCCTTGGCAGCGGTCTCAGCGGCCATCTGCGCTGCGAAGGGGGTAGACTTCTTGCTGCCACGGAAACCCAGTCCGCCAGCGCTGGCCCAGCTCAGGGCGTTGCCGTTGGTGTCGGTCAGGGTCACGATGGTGTTGTTGAAAGAAGAACGAATATGGGCTGCGCCACGCTCAACGAGCTTTTTCTCACGGCGCTTACGAGATACCTTCTTAAGCTTTTGCTTAGGTGCCATTTTTGATTATCCCTCCATGCTACATAAGCGATGTGATCAGTGGATTACTTGGCTTTCTTCTTGCCTGCGATGGTGCGCTTGGGGCCCTTGCGGGTACGAGCGTTGTTCTTGGTGTTCTGGCCACGAACAGGCAGGTTACGACGATGACGTACGCCACGGTAGCAGCCGATTTCCACCAGACGCTTGATGTTCATGGAAACTTCGCGTCTGAGGTCGCCTTCCACCTTCACATTGTGCTCGATGTACTCACGAAGCTTGGAAACTTCGCTTTCGGAAAGATCCTTCACGCGGGTATCGGGGTTGATCTCGGTGGCGGCCAGGATTTCCTTGGAGGAGGCCAAGCCGATGCCGAAGATGTAAGTGAGCCCGATTTCCACACGCTTTTCTCTGGGCAGGTCCACGCCCGCAATACGTGCCATTAGGTTACACCTCCATAGTATGTGCTCTCTTGAGCCAAGGGTCTCTTGAAGTTGGCTTTGTCCGCGTAGAGTGAGCGAAGCATCGCCCAAGACCCCGCACAGCGTAAGCTGCGCTTTGTCAATTGTTGTTGTTTCTGTCTGGCCCATGGTCACGCAGGTTTTGAGGCCCACATGCAGCCGCCCATGGCTCCGGGCATACTCCAACCTGTAAATAATAACACACCTTTCCCGGCTTGTAAATATTGATTTTGAAAATTTTTTCAAATTTTTTTGAACTTTTCTCTGTTGAAAAATTTCCTTTATTTATTATCCCACCCATTCTTGCTTTCACAGGCCGGAATGGACTATAATAAGCGAAGACCCGTAACAAATCCAAACGAAAGGCAGATATTTCATGGACATCTTTGCTTATCTGGAAGGCATGGCCGTGCAGCACGGCCCCAGCGGTCATGAAGCATCCGTTGCCGCATGGATGGCGGACAAATTCCGCCCCCTGTGCGACAGCGTGACCATCGACCCGCTGTATAATGTCATCGCAGTCAAAAAAGCCACTTTGCCCACCCCGGACGGCTCCCCTGCTCCCCGGGTGATGCTGGCTGCCCATCAGGATGAAATCGCCCTGATGGTTTCCGATATCCTCCCCGACGGCACCCTGCGCATGGGCCAGGTGGGCGGCGTGGATCCCCGCATCCTGCCCGCCAGCACCGTGACCGTTCACGCCAGCGGCAAGGGCGAAACCCAGAAGCTGCTGGGCGTGGTGGGTGCCACCCCTCCCCATCTGCTCAGCGACGCAGACCGGGCCCACAACTACCAGCGGGAAGTGCTGTTTGTGGACCTGGGCCTGGAGGCCGATCAGGTGAAGGAGCTGGTCAACATCGGCGACCTGATCACCCTCCACGGCGAGGCTACCAAGCTGCTGAACCACCGTGTGGCCGCCAAGACCATGGACGACCGTGCCTGCGTGGGCTGCCTGCTGGAAGCCGCCGAGCGGCTCCAGAAAATGCACCACATGTGCGATATCTACTTCGTGGCCACCAGCCAGGAAGAAGTGGGCTGCAAGGGCGCAGCCACCGCGGCCTATACCATCGACCCCGACCTGGCCGTGGCCCTGGATGTGACCCATGCCACCATCCCCGCCAGCCGTCCGGACACCACCGTGCCCCTGGACGCCCCGGCCCTGACCTACGGCCCCTTCATCCAGCATAAGCTGCTGGAGCGCATGAAGAAGACCGCCCGGGATAACGGCATCAAGATCAACACCCAGCTGGCCTCCAGCAGAACCTACACCGATACCGACAACATCCAGATCGCCCGGGCAGGCGTGCCCTGCGTGCTCATCGACCTGCCGCTGAAGTACATGCACACCACCGTGGAACTGCTGGATGCGGACGTGATCACCGAGTGCGGACGGCTTCTGGCGCTGTTCCTTGCCGGCATTGACGAGAAATGGGAGGATGGCTTATGGAACTGAAACAGCTGTGCGAAATGCAGGGCATCAGCGGACGGGAAGAGCTTGTCCGCATGGCCATCTACAATGAATGTGCAGAAGTGCTGGGCGCAGAAAACGTGAAGCTGGACCGTATGGGCAACGTCATTGCCCACAAAGCCGGCTACGACAAGAACGCGCCCCACGTCATGCTGTCCGCCCACATGGACGAAGTGGGTCTTATGGTCATCAACGCCACCGACGACGGCCTCCTCCGGGTGCGGGCCATCGGCGGCATCGATCCCCGGGTACAGGTCTCCAAGCGGGTCAAGGTGGGCTACGCCATCCCCGCCAAGGACGATCAGCCTGCCAAGGAACCCCTGAACGGCGTCATCGGCGCCATGGCCATCCACCAGCAGACCGCCGCCGACCGCAAGAACGTGCTGCCCATTGAGCAATTGTTTGTGGACATCGGCGCAAAGGACAAGGACGAGGCCCTTTCGAAGGCCCCCGAAGGCACCCCCATCACCTTTGCCACCGCCTACACCCCCTTTGGCGACGGCATGCTGCTCACCAAGGCCGCCGACGACCGGGTGGGCTGCTACACCATGCTGCGGCTGCTTCACGCCAATGTGAAGGGCGACACCGATTTTGTCTTCACCTGTCAGGAAGAGGTGGGATGCCGCGGCGCAACCGGCGCAGCGTTCCGTCTGCAGCCTGACGTTGCCATCGCCCTGGAGGGCACCACCGCCAACGACGCCGGCGACATGCCGGATGCCCAGAAGGTCTGCCAGTGCGGCAAGGGCGTAGCCATCAGCTTTATGGACAATGCGTCCATCGCCAACCCGGAGCTGTTCCGGGAAATGCTGGCCCTGGCGGAGAAGACCGGCGTCAGCCATCAGGTGAAGATGAGCGTTTCCGGCGGCAACGAAGGCGGCGCCATGCAGCGCTCCGGCTCCGGCGCGCGCACCGTGGTGCTCAGCGTGCCCTGCCGCTACATCCACTCCCCCTCCACCGTGTGCTCCCTCAGCGATATCGAGGCCCAGTACCAGCTGGCCAAGGCCTATCTTGAAAATTGATGAACGGAGGTTCCTTTATGTTTGAATTGATCCGTACGCTGGTCAACGCCTATGGCGCCACCGGCCGCGAAAAAACAGTATCCGAAGTGATTGAAAACCTGGTCAAGCCTTATGTTGACACCATCAGCCGGGATGCCCTGGGCAACCTGATCTGCGTCAAAAAGGGCACCGACGAAAACGGCAAGAAGATCATGCTGTCCGCCCATATGGACCACATCGGCTTCATCGTTGTGGCGGTGGAGAAGGAAGGTTACCTGCGGGTGATGCCCGTGGGCGGCATCGGCCTGGCCGTCAGCAAGACCCGTCACGTCAGCTTTGAGAACGGCGTGCAGGGCGTGATTGTCCAGCAGCCCGTCCGGGAGGGCGAGACCCCCGCCATGAAGCACATGTTCATTGACATCGGCGCGGAAAACGACGAGGAAGCCCTCTCCATGATCCAGCTGGGCGACGTGGCCGTTTACAGCAACGACTGCTTCCGCCTGGGCAAGAACCGGGTGTCCGCCCCCGCCATGGACGACCGCATTGCCTGTGCGCTGCTGGTCAGCGTGCTGCAGGACCTGCCCCAGGTGAAGAACACCGTGGTGGCCGTTTTCTCCACCCAGGAGGAAGTGGGCTGCCGGGGCGCAAAGGTTGCCGCCTTCGGCATTGAGCCCGACGTGGGCATCGCCCTGGACGTGACCGCCAACGGCGACACCCCCGAAACCAAGCTGCCCGCCGTGAAGCTGGGCGCAGGCGCTGCCGTGAAGATCATGGATCGGGGCAGCATCTCCAACCCTGAACTGGTTCAGGAGCTGCTGGATGCCGGCAAGCGCGCCGGCGTGCCCACCCAGCGCGAGGTTCTGCCCTTCGGCGGCACCGACGCCAGCGCCATCCAGCTCAGCCGCGGCGGCGTGAAGGCCGGCACCGTGTCCATCCCCTGCCGCTACGTCCACAGCGCCTGCGAGGTCATCGACCTCAGGGACGTGGAAGCCTGCAAGGGCCTGCTGCTGGAGTACCTGAAGTAATCGGAAGAATTGCAAACCGACTTGCGTTTATTCGCAGGTCGGTTTTTTGTGCCCTCTGCCCGTTATTCCCTGATCGCTTTTCGTGAAACAGCAAGCATATGGCCGGACAATCCTATAATCTCCTCATGGGTATCCAGCATCCGGACGGTTTTCATCAGCACCGATTTTGTTTCCTTATCGGCCAGCAATTCATCCAGGTTGGGCGCAAGCCATGCGCCGCCCATGACCCCATGAACCGCAGGCGTATCAAAGCCGCCCATGGCCAGTTCCTCCCGCAGCGCTTTTGCCGTATGCAGATGGGACGAACCAATTCCTGTCGCCAGTTTCTTGTCCGGATTGATATAGCACCCATTCGCCAACGCCCGCTCAATGGCGGAAAGGATCTTGGGATCGTCCAGTTCTCGCCGTTTCTTGGCCTCATCCTTGCGATACACCGCTAGCCGGGAAACCAGCACGCTGTAAGGCGTGAGCGCCGCAGAAAACAGAACGCCATCGTCCTTCAACAAGCGTCTGCTTTCCTTCAGAGCAAGGATCCGTTCCTCGTATTCCGTAATGGAGTACAAGGGGCCCATCAACAGGACGGCGTCAGCGCTTCGGTCCGGGCGGGGGATGGAACGGGCATCGCAGACCTCCGCAGCTGCGAGCCCCACACTCGGGTATTCCTTCGCCAGTTCCGCACTCATAGCGATATTGGTTTCCGATAAATCAAACAGATGCACCTCATAGCCAAGGGACGCAAGCCACCAGGCATATTCGCCATATGCGCCTCCTATGTCGTAAACAACCGCCGGGGCCTTGGGCAGGTTTTCAAGCAAAATCTCCTTGGTTCGTTCAAATTCAATCAGTCCGATGCCGCTTCTCAAGCGGTCTTTTTCTATTCCGGCATTGTATCCTGCCAGTACAGCGTTGTCGATGGTTTTCATAATATTCTCCTTTCCATGTCACTCTTTCTGCAAACTGGGTTTGCTGGTCGGGGTCAGTTTCTTCCTGGTGGTGAACGGACTGTTCCGGCATGATATCGCCTCCTTTCTCAAAAACAAAAACGGCGCAGATCGAAGAACCCTTCGACTTGCACCATCATGCACAAAATGCTGATCCGCGAATGGATCATCCGGAAATTCGGATGCGACAATACAAGCCCGGCGAAGTCTGTGCAACTTCGACGCGCTGCTGAACGGCGATTTTCTTGACCATGAAACCCATAACCGTCATTGCCGCATCCTCCTTCCAAAATTTTTGCCATTGTACAATGTTTCTTCTGGCTTGTCAACAAAAAAACGATTTCCCTGCCGCCACCTGCGCCGGGTTTTGGTTGACATCCTGCCCCCGGTGATGCTATCCTTTCCATAAAGAGGTGAATGCAATGAGCTTAGGCGCATTCATGCGGGCATCCGCTGCCCAAGGCATGGCTCCGCACACAGTCTGATACGGACGGTGCTTGTGCGGAGCGGTATCCATGGATCACCGTCCTGTCAGGCTTTGTGCTGCTTACATAAACACAAAACAGTAAGGAGCAAAAGCCATGAAAACTAAGAAAAACAACATATTCTCTTCCCTGCGCGGTTTTTTGATGCTGTGGGGTTCTCAAAGCGTATCCTCCCTGGGCACGGCCATGACCGAGTATGCCCTGGTGGTGTGGAGTTACGCCGAAACCGGCAGCGCCTCCAGCGTGACCCTTCTCACCCTCAGCACCTTTGTGCCCACCATCCTGTTCCGCTTTCTGGCGGGAGCCATCGCCGACCGCTGGGATAAGAAGAGTATCATGCTGCTGGCGGACTTCGTTGCGGCCTGCGGCACGGTTTTGGTGCTTGTTTTGTACATGAACGGCACCCTCAGAACGGGGCATCTGTACACCATCAACGTGCTGCTCAGCCTGATGAACGCCTTCCAGGTTCCTGCGTCCTATGTGGCCACCAGCCTGCTGGTACCCAAGGAGCACTACACCCGCACCGGCGGCCTGCAAACCGCTTCCGGGGCGCTGATCTCCATCCTGGCCCCTGCACTGGGCAGCGTCCTGCTTGCCTTTGGCGGGCTGACCGCCGTGCTGGCGGTGGATCTTCTGACCTTCGCTGTGGCATTTGGAACGCTGGTGTTCATCCCCATTCCCAAGCCCGATCTGCCGGAAGAAGCGGCCAAAGAGCCCTTCCTGCAGAACTGCCTTTCCGGCCTCAAGTACCTGAAGGAACATGCCGGGCTGCTGCGGCTGATTGTTTACATTGCGGTGGTGAACCTGCTGGCCAAGCTGGGCTCGGACGGGCTGATGTCCGCCTTCGTGCTGGCCCGCACCGGCGGCAGCGAGACCACGCTGGGGCTTGTGCAGTCCTCGGTAGCCATTGGGCTGATTTTGGGCGGCAGCTTCATTGCTGCGCAAAAGAAACCCGCTGAAGACAGCGTCCGGGCGGTGATCCATTCCTGCCTGTTCATTTTCCTCACGGGCATGGGCCTGGCTTTGGGCAGGGGCCCTGTGGTTTGGTGCCTGTTCGCTGCCCTGACCTACGCCTTCGCCGCCGTGATGAACGCCCATTGGGGCAATGTGATGCGCACCGCCGTCCCCCTGCACCTTCACGGCCGGGTGTTTTCCGCGCGGGACACCCTGCAGAACTGCCTTATCCCCCTGGGGCTGTACCTGGGCGGCGTGCTGGCGGACCATGTGTTTGAGCCGCTGATGCAAACTCCGTCGCCGGTGAAAAACGTTCTCGCTCCTGTCTTTGGCAGCGGTGCGGGCGCAGGCATCGCGGTGCAGTTCTTCCTGGTCTCCCTGATTGGTCTCATTCTCAGCCTGCTTTGCAAAGGGTGGATCCACTCAGAAACGGTCATCCCCCCGCAGGACAGCGCCAAATAAACCCAAGGCCCGGGCCTTTCCACAGCCCGGGCCTGTTTTTTTATTTTTCTTTGTGGGAAAACCCCTCCAGCGCGTTTTTCAGCTTGGCCGGAATGGGCACGCCGCACAGGGCCAGGTTTTCCACCAGAGACAATGCCTCGTTGCCGATGTAAAACCAGGTGACCGCCGTCAGGAACAGCACGTTGCCCTGATTCACAAACCAGTCCAGGGCATAGGCCAGGCAGACCATCAGCAAAATCACGCCCTTGCGGAGCAGGCCCTTCCAGCCCGCGCTGCTGCTCAGCTTGCCCAGGGCCGTCTTGTCGCTTTTGCCAAGGGCCCCGGCTACCACCCCGGACACATAGTCGGCCACCATCAAAACTGCCAGCAGCACCACGCACCGCCGGGAACCGTTGCCGGACACGCCCGCCAGAAATCCTCCCGCCGCCGCCAGCCCCTTCACAAGCAAATCAAAGGTATGTGCAAAAAAATCCCGCATCCCGGCCACCCCCGCAAAGGCAGGGTATGACCGGAGATGCGGAAACATGTTTACGGCTGATAATCCTTTACCGGGTCGTCGCCCCGCTCATTGAGGTAGCGGTCAATGATGAACCGGGGACGGCGCTTGGTTTCGTTGTAGATCTTGCCGATGTACTCGCCGATGACGCCCAGGGACAGCAGCTGGATGCCGCCGATCATCCAGATGGAAGCCAGCGTACTGGTCCAGCCGGTGACGGTGGTGCCGGCGATCCAGGAAATGAAGGCGTAGAGCAGCATCAGCAGGGAAACCAAAAACACCACGATGCCTGCGTTGGTGATGAGCCGCAGGGGCTTGACGGAAAAGCTGGTGATACCGTCGATGGCGAAAGCCAGCATCTTCTTGAAGGGGTACTTGCTTTCCCCGGCAAAGCGCTCGCTGCGTTCGTAGTAGACCACGTCGCTCTGGAAGCCTTCCATGGGCGCAAGGCCCCGCAAGAACAGGTTGACTTCCGTGAACTGGCTCAGCGCATCCAGGGCCCGGTTGCTCATCAGCCGGTAGTCCGCATGGTTGTAGACAATGTCCACGCCCATGCCGCTCATGAGGCGGTAGAACATCAGCGCGGTCTCCCGCTTGAAGAAGCTGTCCTTCTCCCGCTTGGAGCGCACGCCGTAGACAATCTCGCAGCCTTCCTGATACTTTTCAATGAACTTGTCCATGGCGTCCATATCGTCCTGAAGATCCGCGTCCATGGAAATGCTGATGTCGCAGCGGCCCCGGGCAGTCATCAGGCCCGCCAGCAGCGCGTTCTGGTGGCCCCGGTTCCGGCTCAGGGTCAGACCCTCGTACATGGGATCGGCCTTGTGCAGTTCGGTGATGATCTCCCAGGTGCGATCCTTGCTGCCATCGTTGACCAGCAGCACCTTGCTGTCCTCGGTGATCAGTCCGCGCTCCATCAGGGAGTGCATTTTCTCCGTCAGCCGCCGGGAGGTTTCCGGCAGGACTTCTTCTTCGTTGTAGCAGGGAATGACAACCATCAGCTTGTTGGGCATCATGGTTCCTCCTTTCTATTTGAGCAAAAAAGGTTCCGACGTTACGGTAATGCTTCCGTCGTTGAGGGTAGCCTGGGCCCAGATGCGGTAAGTACCCGCCGGGGCCAGGGAGCCGTCCTTGAGAGTGCCGTCCCAGTAAAGGACGGTGCCGCCCTCGGGCAGGCCCATGGGGCGGGTGCTGCTGCGGTGGCACAGGCGGTGGATGACCTTGCCCTCCTCGTCCGTCACGGCCACGCTCAGGGCGCAGGGGTAATCGTGACCCAGGTAGATGGGCAGTTCCTGGCCCTCCGCCGGGGTGAATTCCGGGGGGACGACGGCTTCCAGGCTGCGGCCCTCTTTGGAGGGCGCCACGCAGATGACCCGCCCGGCATGAACCCTCAGCTTACCCTGGTCGATGCTGATCAGCTGCAGAAGGGCGTAGCCGTAACTATCCTGGGACAGATCCCGCAGGTTCAGGGTGCGCTGTTTCCAGCCGGCGGATACCGCGCCCAGCTGGTTTCCGAAGGTGGGCATGCGCTCGGCCTGGTCGTAGATGAGCTGGGCGTTTTCGAATTCCCAGCGGCCCTCCCGCTGGTACACCAGCTGGTAGGCCACCTGCACAGGCCGGACGGCGATGAACTCCAGAGTCAGGTTATTGTTATTCCGATCCAGTACCGTGCTGGAAAAGGTCACGTCCATGATGGGCGACCGGTGGCTCATGCGGAAGGCAGGATCCTCCGGGTCATAGCGGAAAATGACGAAGGGATCGCTTTGCGGGTAGACCTGGGGCGTGGAAGCGGCGTGGTTGCGCATCAGATAGCCATACACTTCCCGCAGGGTGATGCTGCCGTCGTGGTTCTGGTCGGCAGGGAAGGCGCTGGCGGGGCTCACGGCATCGCAGAGAGCCTGGGTGAAATAAAACGCGCCCTGGCCGCCCACGTCGCCGGAAGGGCTGTTCCAGTACCAGCTTTGCTCCATGGCTCCGCTGGAGGTGAGCACCTTGAAATCCCCCCGCTGAAATGCAACGGTTTCCGGCGGGTTGGCCATGCCCTTGCCGATGAACGCGCCGCTGTTGCAGGCGTCCAGGATCAGCACCTTGGTGCCGGCAATGCCATCAAAAGCGGCTTCCAGTTCTTCGGGAGACACCACGGTTTCCCGCTCCCCGTCGCTGAAGATCAGCCCCGGGGCGATGCCTTCCTCCGGGTCGTACACGCCGTGGGTGGAGATGTACAGGTAGTTCACGTCCTCCGGTCCGGAGCCGGCGAAGGTGGACTGGATCACATAAGTCAATTCCTCCAGGGTGGCCACCGGGCGGTCGGGGATCATCAGCACTTCCAGGGGGTACAGGGAGTACTGGAACATTTCCTGCATGGCCAGCACATTGTTGGTGGAGCTGGGAAACACGTCCGGCTGGGACACAAAATCGTCCACACCGATGAGCAGCGCCCGTTCCCGGGGGATGGGCTGGGCCTCGTCTGCCGGGGTGGGCAGCGGAAGGAAAACCAGCGCAAGGGCAAGCAGGGCTGCCGTCCATCGCATCCCTCTCATGGCTGGTCACCTCCCCCGCTTTTTTGCTTATTTTACAGCAAAAAGCCTATCTCGTATAGCTTTCACGCCTCATTTCCAGCAATTAACGCTTATTCCACCTGCCAATTGGCGGGATCGTTGAATTCCACCTGAATGACCTGGTAATGGATGGCCTGCTGGGTTTCCAGATCGGCAATGCCATTGGCCAGCTTGTCCGGCATGAAAGCGCGCTGGAAATCCTCGATGGCGGCTCGGGTATTGCTGCCGCAGGTGCCGGTGATATGCCGCTCGTCCAGCATGCCGATGCGGTTCAGGTTTTGCTGAAGCCGAAGCACCTTGTCGCCCTGATTGCCGAAGCGGATGGTGGTTTCCACCCGGTCCTGGCTCAGGCCAAATCCCAGAATTTGGCTGTTTTCCAGGGGATAGCTGTTGCGCTGCACGCTGGAGGGATTGTTGCCCTCAATCACGTGTACCGTCACATCGCCCATGGAATTGCGGGTGCAGTATTCCACCAGCGCCACGTGCTCGGTGTCGCCGGCGGCGTTGTAGCTGAAAAACATCAGATCTCCAGGGCGGGGGATGTATTCATTCTTGGTCAGGTAATGATCCGCGCCTATCTCCCACTGGTAGCCCCAGTCCGGGCAATGGCCCTTTCGGAACGCAAACCGTCCCCGGGCGATGAACCATTCCTTTCCGGTGTTCTGGCCGCTGTACATGGGATAGACGGTGCTGAGCAGCTGCGAGCCGGTGTTCTGATCCACCTGATTGACACACCAGCACACAAACTCGGCGCACCAGGCGGCGTTGGGGTCTCCGGCCCACTCGCCGTACTTGGAGTAGTTGTTGCCGCCCTCTTCGTAGCCGATCTCTGCCGCCGCCACGTCCAGCAGCGCCTGCACATAGTCCGGGCTTTCCTCCTGGACGATGACCACGGTATCGTCAATCACAGGCGTCTCCATGACGACCTCCGCCGCAGTCTCCTCCGCCAGGGCGGGCAGCGCGCTCAGCGCAAACAGCAGCGCCAGCATCAGGCTGATCCAACGTTTCACCTTCATTCCTCCTTATCGGCCGAAATACTGGATTCCTCGAAGAAGCTCAAACTCGCGCATGGTGCGCACGGTGGTATACATCTTGCGGGTCAGGACGGAGCCCTGCCGGTAGAACAGGCAAACAAAGGGCGCATCGTAGGTAAACTGCTGCTGGATGGCCTGGCTGGTATAGGCAAAATCCGTCTGGTTTTCGTTGGTGCGCAGGGTGTCGATCAGGCTGGTCATGTCCGAGCTGACGTAGCGCATGTAGTTGCCGGTGTTGCCTTTGCGCAGCATGAAGCCGTAGTCCGGCACCACGTCCATCTGGAAGGCGCAGATGGCAATTTCAAAGGCGCCTTCCTTCAGCTGTTCGCTGACCTGCGCATAATCCATGGTGGTGGGCTTGGCGGTAATGCCCACGTCCGCCAGCATATCCACCACCATATTGGCGGTCTCAAAGCGGACGTCGTTTTCCGGATCCTCATAAACGCAAAGCTTCAAAAACAGGTGCTTGGTGCCTTCGCCCACCACCTTGTCCAGGGTGCCGTCCTCGTTCATGTCAATCCAGCCGTCTTCCTCCAGAAGGGCCCGGGCTTTGTCCGGATCGTACACATAGGTGCTTTCCTGGTCGTAGTACAGCCAGCTGTCCGAGGGCACGGGGGTGTCCGCGTCCAGGGTCATGCCCATGTACACGTTCTGGGAGATCAGGTTCACGTTCAGGGCGTAGCGGATGGCCTGGCGCACCTTGGGGCTGTCCAGGGGGAAGGCGTTGTGATTCAGCAGCACCACTTCCAGCTGGCGGGTGCTGTAAGGAATGGACAGAGAGTTAATGCCGCTCTTGTACTGGGATGCAGAAACGGAGCGGGTGAAGGCGGTGTCCACCTGGCCGTATTCGTAGGCGTTGATCAGCGCCTTGTTATTGGGGTAGAACGTGGCGGTAATCTCCTGCACCTGGGGCTGCATCTGCCACCAGTTGGGATTGGCGCTCAGGTACATGTAATTGCCGGGCTTGAAGTCCGTAATCATGTACGGCCCGGTGCCAAGGGGCCCGGCCACGTCCACCTGGGTGGCATGGACAATGGGAAAGGTCATGCAGTACAAAACGCCATAATAGTCGCGGCCTTCCTTGGCCTTGACGATGAGGGTCTTGTCGTCCGGGGCGTCCACCGAGGAGATCACGTAGCGGAAGCTCTGGTAAAAGCCCTTGTCCGTGGCCTCAGAGTCGTTGGCCAGCTTCAGGATGTAGTCCAGAGAAGCCTTCACGTCCGCGGCGGTCAGGGGGGTGCCGTCGGAGAACTTCACATCGTCCCGGAGGGTGAAGGTCCAGGTGTTGCCGCTGCCGGTCTGGCTCCAGGTCTGGGCCACGTAGGGCTGGGGCACGCCGTTATCGTCAATGGTGACAAGGCTTTCATACACCACATTGTACAGGGACATGACCCCGGCCTCGTTGGGGGTCAGGGGGCGGATCTCCGGCGTGCGGCTTTCCAGGGACACCATGCCCACCACCAGCGAGTTTTCCACGTTCTCCGCCAGGGCAAAGATGGGCAGCTGCAAAAGCACAAGCAGCAGGCAAAGCAAACGCTTTTTCATTTTGTTCCCTCCTGATGGTCATAGTAAAGCTGCCGGTAGATGGCAAAGTCCCGGCTGACCCGGGCGGCATACTGGGTGGTGGGGCCATCGTTCATGTTGGCCAGGATCAGGGTCTGGCCGTCGGCAGAATAACGGGATGTGTTGAGCCAGTTCTGCACCTGCTGGGCGCCGGCGTGGTACGCGGCGGCCACGCACACCGGGTCGCCCCGGAAGCGCTGGCTTAGCTGGCCCAGATAGTAGCATCCGAAGATGATGTTGGTCTCCGGGTCGTAAAGCATGTCTGGAGAATAATTCTCATAGTCCAAATCCTCGGCGATATCCCCGGAGGTGTCCACCATGATCTGCATCAGGCCCCTTGCGCCCACGCTGCTTTCCACGCCGGGGCGGAAGGTGCTTTCATTGAAAATGATGGCGGCCACGAAAGCGGGATTCAGGTTGTTCTTGGCGGCCTCCCGGTCAATCCAGTCCTTGTATTTGATGAAATACTTGTCCTGGATGGCCTGGGCGGACTGCTCCCGCTTTGCCAGGATATCCCGGGTTTCCGCGGTGTACTTGGCCTCCATGGCAAACAGTCCGGCGGCGGCCAATGCTAGCACCGCCACGGCCACGCCCAGCCACAGGCGGATGTTTTTCCAGAAGGGGGCGTCTTCGTCGATGTATTCCTCAATGACCATATCGTTTTCCGGCTGGTCATAGGCCGGGGCGGGATGGCGGCGGTAGGCGTAGCCCTCCTCCCGCTGGGCCTGCCGTGCCCGCTGGGTGCGTTCATATTCCTCCCGTTCCGCCACCTGAAGATCCCAGCGCACGGGAGCGTCCTCGGGGAAAGACGGCACATACTGGTCCCGCTGGCGGGCGTAGTTTTCCACCGCAGCGGCCCTGCGCTGGTTTTCTTCCTCCGTTATGGGCGGACGGCCCGGCAATGCCCGCTGGCGGGGCACCTCCGGCTGACGGGGCGCGGCCTGCATGGCTCCGTGGGTTCTGCGGCTGCGCATCCGTGCCTGTTCCTCGGACAGGCGCTGCTGCTCCAGGATCAATTCCCGGGGATAGCCCGCCTGCTCGTAGAAATCCTCCATGGTGGAATCCCGGCGGGGCGCCTGGGGCTGCACCGGGCGGCGCATGGGCCGGCCCAGCGGATCCCGGGGTGTTTCAGGCACATCTTCCTCAAACTGGCTGGCCCGCTGCACCTGGGGCGTGTGCCTGCGCCGGTCGTCAGCGGGCATGGCGTTGTGCTGGGCCACCCGGTACCATTCCGGCAATTGGGCCATGGCCGGAGCCTCAAACTCCGATCCATCCTCCGCCACAAAGCTGGGCCGGCGTACCGGCTCCTCCACCGGGGGAGGGGGCGGCGCGGGCTGCTGGAAGGGATTGTCCGGGATGACGGACTTTTCGTCCTCCAAAGGGGTATAAAAAGCGGAACGGGGGCGCTCCACCTGATAGGGCGCAGAGGTGCCGTAGGTGTCTGCCTGCCGGGCCTGGCGGCTGCGTCGCCGCTCGATGGGCTGGGGGGCAGAACTGCTGCCGGAAGTGCGATAATCATCGTCCCGAAATCGGCAGGGCAGATGCATCATAGGTTCTCCTTTCCGTCAGGTCAGGGACGGTTCCATTCCTGATAAAGCGTTTGTATCATTCCCTCAAGCTCCGGGAGGGGGCGATTGGTATCGATGACGATATCGCTGCGCCGGGCCTTTTCGGCGTTGGGCATCTGGCTGCGGATGCGGCTCAGGGCCTCGTCCCGGCTAAGGCCGTTGCGGCTTTTCAGCCGGGCGATCTGCACTTCTTCCGGGGCGACGGCGCAGAGGGTCAAATCGGCCAGGGTTTCGCCGTGGGTCTCAAAAAGCAGAGGTACATCCAATACAACGACCTTTGCGCCCGATTCCCGGCATTTTTGCATTTCTTCCTCCATGCGGCGGTAGACCATGGGGTGCAGGATGCCGTTGAGGGTCTCCCGGGCGGCGGCGTTGCCAAAGACCACCGCCCCCAGCTTCTGCCTGTCCAGGCTGCCGGAGGGCTGGAACACACCGTCGCCAAAGGCCTGGCGGATCAGCGGCAGGGCCTCTCCCCCATCCGCGGTCAGGCTGCGGCTCAGGGCATCCGCGTCGATGATGACGGCGCCCAGGCGGCGCAGCATATCCGCCAAAGTGGTTTTTCCGCAGGCGATGCCGCCCGTCAATCCGATAACCTTCATGCTGATTCCTTTCTTAATGGGCCTGCTCCCAGTCCTTGCCGGAGGATACCTCCGCCACCAGGGGAACCTCAAGCTGCACAACGTTTTCCATTACGTTTTGCAGGAGTTTGGCCACGTCGTCCTTGATAGCGATGGGGCATTCCACCACCAGCTCGTCGTGCACCTGCAGGATCAGCTTTGCGGCGGGATATTCTTCCTCCAGCCGTTTTGCCACCTGCACCATGGCCAGCTTGATAATGTCCGCCGCGGTGCCCTGCACGGGGGTGTTCATGGCGGCGCGCTCGCCAAAGTTGCGCACGTTGCGGTTGGAGGAACGCAGTTCAAACAGCTCGCGCCGTCTGCCGAACATGGTCTGGGCGTAGCCGGTGTCGTAGCCCTGCTTCACGCAGTCGTCCATGAACCTGCGCACGCCGGGATACCGCTCAAAATACCGGGCGATGAACTGATCGGCCTCCCGCCGGGCGATGCCAGCGTTCCGGGCCAGGCCGAAGCCGCTGATGCCGTACACGATGCCGAAATTGGTGGCCTTGGCGGCCCGGCGCATGTCGGGGGTGACGTCCTCCATGGACACACCATTGATCTCCGCGGCAGTGCGGGTGTGGATGTCCTGGCCCTTACGGAAAGCGTCGCACATGCTTTCGTCCCGGCTCAGGTGGGCCAGCACCCGCAGCTCAATCTGGCTGTAGTCCGCGTCCAGCAAAATATTGCCCTCGCCCGCCACGAAGGCCCGACGAATCTCCCGGCCTTCCTCCGTGCGGATGGGAATGTTCTGCAAATTGGGTTCCAGGCTGGAGATGCGCCCGGTGACGGTGGCGGTCTGGTCAAAGGTGGTGTGGACCTTGCCGTCCTTGCCCCTGAGCTTTTGCAGACCCTCCACGTAGGTGGACTGCAGCTTGCTCAGCTTGCGGTACTTCAGCAGGGGCTCGATGCAGGGGTGATACGCAATCAGCCCTTCCAGCACCTCCGCTTCGGTGGAGTAGGTGCCGGACTTGTTTTTCTTCTGGGCGGGCAGGCCCAGCTTGTCAAAGAGCACCTCGCCCAGCTGCTTGGGGCTGTTCAGGTTAAAATCCGGGATATTGGTCAGGGCGTAAACCTGGCTGCGGCTTTCCTCGATCTGGCTGGAAAACTGCCGGCTCAGCTGTTCCAGGGTCTCCACGTCCACAAAGAACCCTTCCCGCTCCATGCTGTACAAAACCCGGGTCAAAGGCTGCTCCATGGTTTCCAGAAGGTCGGTCAGGCCCCGGTTTTCCAGGCGGACGTCCTGCCGCAGCTTCATACCGTACACATCCAGGGCGCTGGGCTGAGGGAACTCGGCCGCATCCAAGGCGTACTCCGTGGCCAGGGACACCGGCAGAGAATAGCCCTTCTGGGCGGTGTGCAGCAGGTACGCGCCCAGCATGGTGTCCCGCTGCACCTGGGGCACAGGCAGGCCGAAACGGTGCAGCTGATGGAACAGCGCCTTTGCGCCGTGCACAATCAGGGGGACGGCTTCCAGCACAGGCCGGAGGGCGGCCAAAATCTGATCCTCATACATGCCGCCGCCCATGAGATCCACCAAAATGGGCATGTGCCACAGCTCCATCTCCGGGGTCAGCAGGGTGATTTCCTTCTCGCCCACGCACAGGGCAGCAAATGCGGGCGATGCATCCGCCAGCGCCTGGGCAGCGGCCCGGAGCTGGGTTTCTTCCGTATAGGTCTTTTCCCCGGCGGCCTTAGGCGCAGCGGGGAGATCCGTTTCCTGGGTCATCTCGGCGGCCTGGCTGGCGGCAGGG